>NZ_SZWI01000010.1:0-50758 GCF_005281365.1 Arthrobacter sp. NamB2
GGCACCTGTGGTCATCGCTCCGAAGGAGCCGGCAGCTCCGGCGAAGGGCAAGCTGGCGTACACCGGCTCCACCGCCGGCCAGATTGCCCTCGGCGGCCTCGCGGTCCTGCTTCTCGGAGCAGGCGCCGTCGCAGCATCCAGGGTGCGACGCCGCGGAAACGCCTGATCACCCTGACGGTTCGCCCGGCCACAACAGGACGGGTTGAGCTGCCGGAAACGCACGACTGGTAGATACGACAGCACCTGGGGACGAGATTCCGTCCCCAGGTGCTGTCGTCGTCAGGGCACCACGTCGAGTCAGCGGTAGGTCGGCAAGTACGTCCCGGACGACGGCACGATGACCTTGCCGAGGGGCGCGAGTGACACCGGAATGAGCTTGAGGTTGGCGATTCCCAGCGGAATACCGATGATGCTGACGAACATCGGGATGGCCGTGAGCACGTGCCCGATGGCGATCCAGATACCGGCGACCAGGAGCCAGATGACATTGCCGATGGCGGAGAAGGCGCCGGTCCCGCCGCCCCGGTTCACGACGGTCTGTCCAAAGGGCCACAGCGCATACACGCCGATCCTGAACGAGGCGATCCCGAACGGGATGGTCACGATGAGGAGGCAGCAGATGATGCCGGCCGCGAAGTAACCGAGCGCGAGCCAGATACCGCCGAACAGGAGCCAGATGACGTTCAGGAGTGCGTTCATGCGCCCATTGTTCCGCACCCGGTCCTGCACCGCACCCGGCGAGGACGAAAAGGGCCTCCTACCCCTCGGGTAGGAGGCCCTTCAGGCACTCGTCGTTCGGAGAACGCTAGTGCGAGCGGCGGTCGTTCGATGCCGGAGCGCTGGCCCTGCGTGAGCCACCTGCGCGGCGGGCGCCGCCCTCGGCCCGCGGGGCGGACGACGGCGCATGGCTGCGCTGACCGCCGGCGACGGGTGCACCCGCGGCCGGGCGACGCACGGCGTCGCCCACTCGCTGGCCCGACGCAGGACGGCGGCTGCGTGTCGCCGTCTCCGACGCGGTGCGCGGCTCCTCGGTCCGACGGCGCGATCCACCCGACTTCGCAGCAGCACCAGCATCGGTGCCGAAGCGAGGCGCCTGTGGCTGGTCCTTGCGGCGCTCGGCCCGGTTGCCCTGCGCGGACTGCGGGTCAGCGGACACGCGGCCGCGTCCACCCCTGCCACCTCGTCCGCCTGCGGCGGGAGCAGCAGCACCACGACGCGCACGCTTGCGCTCCGCGTTGGCCCCTGTCGAGGTACCCGCACCGCGCGAGGCCTCGCGGGACGCGAGGAGAGCTGCGCGGGTGCGGGGATCGATCTTGTCCGCGAGGTCACCTGTCAGGGACAGGACCAACGGCGAGGTCGCCTTGACGTTCTCGAAAGCCACGTCGACGCCGGCAGCCTTCATGAGCTTCTGCACTTCGGACTTCTGCTCGGGCAGGGTGATCGTGACCACCGTTCCCGAGGAGCCCGCGCGCGCCGTGCGGCCTGAGCGGTGCAGGTACGCCTTGTGCTCGGTGGGCGGATCGACGTGGACCACGAGCTCCACGTCGTCGACGTGCACGCCGCGAGCGGCGACGTCGGTCGCCACGAGGACGCGGACATCGCCCGAGGAGAATTCGGCGAGGTTCCGGTCCCTGGCGTTCTGTGACAGGTTGCCGTGCAGGTCGACAGCGGGGATGCCGGCGTCGGTCAGCGTCTTGGCGAGCTTCCGCGCGTGGTGCTTGGTGCGCATGAACAGCAAGCGGCGACCGGTGCCCGAGGCCAGCTGGACGATCAGCTGCTTCTTCTGCGTCTGGTCACCGATCAGGAGCACGTGGTGCTCCATCGTGGTGACCGCGGCCTGGGGATCGTCGACCGAGTGGGTGACCGGGTTGGTCATGTAACGGTTCACGACCTTGTCCACGCCGTTGTCGAGCGTCGCCGAGAACAGCAGGCGCTGACCGTCGGCCGGCGTCGTGTCGAGCAGCTTCTTGACCACGGGCAGGAAGCCGAGGTCGGCCATGTGGTCGGCCTCGTCGAGGATCGTGATCTCCACGGATTCGAGCGTGATCAGCTTCTGGCGCATCAGGTCCTCGAGGCGTCCGGGGCAGGCGATGACGATGTCCACGCCTGCGCGCAGGGCCTTCTCCTGGCGCTGCTGCGATACACCGCCATAGATCACGGTGGTGTTCAGGCCGAGTTCCTTCGCCAGGGGTTCCACCGTGGCGTTGATCTGGGTCGCGAGCTCGCGCGTCGGGGCGAGGATCAGCGCCAGGGGACGGCCCGGCTTGCGGCGGTAGGCCGCTTCCTGCTCGGAAAGGCGCGCAACCATGGGAAGAGTGAAGGCCAGGGTCTTGCCCGAGCCGGTACGGCCACGCCCCAGGACGTCGCGCCCGGCGAGGGAGTCAGGAAGGGACTTGACCTGGATGGGGAAAGGTTCGGTGATTCCCTGCGCGGCGAGGTTCTCGACCAGCGCTTTGGGCACACCAAGGGCGGCAAAAGTAGTCATGTAGTTAGCACGAACTTTCTTCTCATCTTCCCCGGCGCCGGTTGGCGGAGGGGTTCGCCGAAGGAAAGTCAGACAGTGTCCACCGCGCTCACGAAACTGGGAGCTGGATGCGGGACAAAAGAATGCGTTCATCGACGCAGGCTGCGCGTTGAACTCGCCGGACTGATCCGGCGTGCGCAGGCAAGTAAAGCCAGTTTATCAGGAGGGGTGCCGGATCCCCGCATCGGCAGGCGTCCGCGGCCTGTTGCCCCAGCACCGACGACCGCCCGTTCCGTGCGCGGCCGCCCCGCTGCAGCTGCCGGTAGCCTTGACGGTGATGGAGCCACAAGAACAGACCCCCGACCAGCCGCACCGCACGCAGCCCGTGTCCTTCGTCCGACGGGGCTCGCGCCTGCAGGGCCGGCGTCGCGAAGCCTGGGACGAGCTCGCGGAGGCTTTCCTCATCGACGTGCCGCGCATCGACACTGCCGACACCTCGGTGGCGCCGGGCTTCGTGCTCGACGTCGACGCCACCTTCGGGCGGTCCGCCCCACTCGTCGTCGAGGTCGGGTCGGGACTCGGCGAGGCCATCACGCATGCCGCCGAACTCGACCCGGACCGCGACTACCTGGCGCTCGAGGTATACCGTCCGGGACTGGCCCAGACCATGCTGCGCATCAGCCAGAAGGACCTGACCAATGTACGGACCGCCCAGGTCAACGCAGCGGAAGCCTTCGCGGGGATGATCCCGGCGTCGTCCGTCACCGAACTGTGGACGTTCTTCCCGGATCCCTGGCACAAGGCGCGCCACCATAAGCGCAGGCTCGTCAAGGACGATTACGTGGAGCTCGCAGCACGCGTCATCCAGCCTGGCGGGATCTTCCGGCTCGCCACCGACTGGTCCAGCTACGCGGTGCAGATGCGCGCCGTGCTCGACGCCAGCGGGCACTTCGAAAACCTCCACGACGGCGAGCGCGCCGGTGCCGAGAGCCCTCTCACCCAGGTATGGGAGAGCGGCGTGGAGTCGGTGGTCGGCGGTGCGCCCGTGCGCGAGGGCCGGGACCCGGTCAGTACCGGGAACACCGGTGTCAACGAGGGCATCGACGAGGTCGGCGGATGGGCGCCACGCTTCGACGGCCGGACCCTCACGAGTTTCGAGAACAAGGCGATCAAGGCCGGGCGGATGGTTTTCGACCTCGCCTACCGCCGCCGCTGACCGGACAGCACCCGTGACCGGTCGTACGCCTTCGGGAGTGCACACGTGACGGAAGGGACCTGGCCGGGCCATCCGCAGGGCTCCCCTGCCTACAGGAGGATCCTCGCCGCCCTGTTGTTCGCCGGTGTGGCCACCTTCGCGCAGCTCTACTCACTGCAGGCAGTGTTGACGGGTGTCGCCGCCGAGTTCGGGGTGTCCCCCGCCGATGCGGCGCTCTCGGTCTCCGCCGCCACCCTGGGACTCGCCGCCGCCGTCATCCCCTGGTCCGCCGTCGCCGACCGGGCGGGCCGGAGGCGGACGATGGCGTGGGCCATCAGTGGCGCCGTCGTCCTCGGTTCCGTCGCGGCGCTGGCGCCCACCTTCGAGCTGCTGATCATCCTCCGCTTCCTCGAGGGCGTGGCCCTCGGCGGGGTTCCCGCCACCGCGCTCGTGTATCTGTACGAGGAGGTGCAGAGGCTGCACGCCGCCGTCGCTGCCGGCACCTACGTCGCAGGAACGACACTCGGCGGACTCGCCGGACGTCTCGTGGCCGGACCGGTCGGCGACGCATTCGGCTGGCGCTACGGCGTGCTGGCAGTGGGCATCATGGCCGGTGGTTCCGCAGTGGCGTTCATCCTGCTCGCCCCGCGGCCCCGCGGTTTCCGCCCTGTCATCCGTGGCGCAGAGCCCTCGCTGGTCGGGCGCGTCACCATGAACCTGCGATCGCCCGGGCTGGTGGCCGTGTACGCGCAGGGTTTCCTGCTCATGGGCGGGTTCGTCGCGGTCTACAACTACCTGGGCTTCCACCTCGAGGCGCCACCCTTCGTGCTGCCCGCCTCCCTCGTCAGCCTGTTGTTCCTCGCCTACCTCTCCGGCACGGCGACGTCGCGCCTCGCCGGTGGGCTGAGTGCACGGTTCGGCCGCCTTCCGGTGCTGCTCACGGCCATACCGGTGATCATGGTCGGGCTCGCGACCACCCTCACGGCGTTCCTTCCGCTCGTGGTCGTCGGCCTCGTCGTCTTCACCGGTGGCTTCTTCGCCGCTCACGCCGTCGCGTCGGGATGGACGACGGTCCTGGCAACCGACGGGCGGGCACAGGCGTCGGCGCTGTACAACGTGGCGTACTACGCCGGGTCGAGCGTCCTTGGCTGGCTGGGCGGCCTGTTCTTCGGGCAGTTCGGCTGGGCGGGTGTGGCTGTATTCAGCGGCTCCCTGGCTGCAGCCGCCGGGCTTCTCGCCGTCGTCGCGCTGCGGGGTGCTCCGGGGAGCGGACCGCCTGCTCCGAGAACCGAGTGAGATTCAGCGCTGCAGCGCCCGGAGTACCGCCCCGCCGGCCGGGATCGGCGGGAGGGGCACGAGCGGGTGACGGCCGGGGCCATGGAGGGTGTACCGTCGCTGGAGTCGGAGCAGGCCGGACGATCCCGGCTGCGAGCACCAGGGGAACGCAGGAAACATGGGTATTTTCAGGCGTCGTACTACCTCCCGCCGGGCGACAGGAAAAGACCCTGTCGCGGCGTTCTGGCAGTGGTGGGCCGACGACGGCGAGCACCTGCTGACGACCGCCACGCGTGCCGGTGACTTCGACGCCTACGTCGATGTCGTCACCCGACGGGTGAAGGCGATCGCCCGCGGTCTGGAGTGGGAGACACGGGCCGGCACGGATGCCGAGCACGCCCTCTGCGTCTCGAGCGGCGGCGACCCGTCGCTGCGCCCGATCGCCGAGCGATGGTATAGGGCGTCACCACCGCCGACCCGGCGCTGGGAATTCATCCCGGCCCGCAGCGCCAAACCGGACATGCTGGACTCCACCATCACCTACCGCGGCAGGACTTTCGACCTCAGCCGCACTCGGGTCCACGTCGCCACGACCCCCGCCGGCTACGGGTTCATCGTGTCCGTCCACAATCCTGGATTCACCGGTCAGTGGGACGACGAGTACGGGCTCTGTGTCCTCTTGCTCGAATGGCTGCTCGGCGAGGACGACGTCGAACGTTGGGTGAGACGCATCGACTGCATCGCCTACGACGTCGTCGACAGCATCCCCGCCTCAGAGTTGCCCGATCGCGTGGCGGCCCTCGCCCGGAGCCTGCCCGAGCCCGGCTGGCTCCTGATGCAGGGCACGCTGGGCGGAGGCGAGACCATCCTCGTCCGCGTACTACGGCCGCTGCGCTGGATCGATCATCCGCGCTTCGACCTGCACACCGCGCTGCGGGCCTCCTTCGAAGCCGATGCCCAGGGCCTTCCTACCCCGGAGTCGTCCGAAGCACTGGACGGATTCGAGGACGCGCTCGTGCGCGCCATGGGCACCCGCGGAATGCTCGTCGCCGTCGAGACCTCGAAGGGAATCCGGACGTTCCACTTCTACTCCGACTCCGAGGACCAGAACGGCCGCGATGTCCTCGACTCGGCCGCCCGCGAACACCCCACCGTCTCGGCACGCCACGTCCTCGACCCGGGCTGGAAGAAAGTGCAGGACTTCGCATGACTACTGGCAGACCCACCTTCGTCGGCCACCTCATCGGTGCGTCCTTCGGCATGGTCTTCGTCATCGTCAACGCTGCGGGACTCGGGGCTGCTACCGCGGTTCCGCTGCGGATCCTCGCGGTGGCGGCGTTCGCTGTCGTCCTCGTGGCCTTCGTCCGCACCGTACGCGTCCTGCGCGCAGCAGGTGACCGTCCCCCGGTGGGCTTCACGCGGTTCTTCTGGCTGGTGGTGGTGATCGAGGCGGTCGCGCTGTTCGGTGGGCTCGCCGTCCTGCGCCCGATCGAACCCGCTGCGGCACTCGGCTGGATCGCACTGGTGGTAGGCGTGCACTTCTATCCCCTCGCGCGGCTGTGGCGCGAGGGGCGGCGCCAACTGCTCTCCATCGCCACCGCGATGACCATCCTCGGAGTCGTCGGGCTGCTCCTGGCGTTCACGCTGCACGACGCCGTCCTTGTTGCCACGGTCTCGGGCGTCGGCTCCGGAGCGGTGCTGCTGGGCTGGTCGCTCCTGCAGGCGGTCGGAACACTGTCGGCGCGGAGCGCTGTCACACCGGGATAGCAGGGCACGCGGGGTGCAGGCGTCAGAACGACGAGGACGGGAGATCCCGTTCACCCTCGCGGATCGCCGCGACGATGCGCCCCGCCACGGCCACCGGGTCCTTGCCCTGCGGCAGCCTGGGTGCCTCTCCCGCGATGGGTCTGGCGGCCAACCCGGTCTCGGTGTGCGGCGGACGTGCATCCAGGACCCGGACGCCCTGCCGGCGCAGTTCCAGCGTGAGTGCTGCGCCGTAGGCGCTGAGGCCGGCCTTCGAGGCCGAGTACGCGGCCATCCCGGCCGTCGGGCTCTCCGCGACGACGGCACTGATCTGCGCCACGAACGAATCCCTGGGAAGGCGTGGGGCGACATCCCGCATCAGTCGCATGTATCCGAGAAGATTCACGAGCATGAGCTCGTCCAGGGTGTCGTCGTCCACCTCGACCGCGGGACCGAAGGCGACGACGCCGGAAGCGAAGACCACACCGTTCAATTCGCGTCCGTACACGGCAGCGGCGATGTCCGCGGGGCCGCTCGGCTTGCCGAGATCGGCAGCGACCTGACCGACGACGGCGTCGCCGAGCTCGTCCGCGAGCTTGGACAGCTTCTCCCTCGACCGCCCCGACAGCGTGAGCTCGGCTCCCTGCGCGGCGAGCTGGCGGGAGAGCTCGGCTCCGAGGACGCCGGTAGCACCGACGACGAGGACGTGGGAACCGCTCAGTTCAACCATGGGGCGAGTGTAGCTCCCGGTGCGAGCCACGGGCGCGGGTGCCGATCGGGTTGCGCTGATCGGATTGCGCTGATCGCCGGCGAGGGGGCGGAACCGGCGCTACTGACGCGCTGAACGCGCTACTACAGTGTGAGGATGGGCGAGATGCAGAGCTGGCAGCCGATGCTGGACGCCAACGCGGAACGGCTACTCAGGACGACCGGCAGGACAGCGGCAGAGTGGGCAGCGGAGGCCCGTGCCTCGGGCATCATCGGGCGCGAAGAGCTGTCCCGCTGGCTCAGGTCCCGAGGGGTTACGGGGTATAACCTCATGAGCGTCGACTGGGAGGTCTTCGGGATTCCGGAGTTCTTCCTGCACTCCGCTGACGAACGCTACGCTGGCCAATACTCCGATCGGCAGGCCCTCAAACCCATCGCCGACCGGATCCTCCTGTGGGCCGCTGAGACTCCCGGCGTCGTCATCCAGATGCGAAAGAACTACGTCTCGCTCCAGACTCCGCGTCGCAAGTTCGCGCAGCTGACGCCGACCACGAAAACGGCCGTCGATCTGCACTTCAGGCTGGCCGTGCCGAACCTGGCCACGCTGGAAGCGTTGCGCGCCACCAACGATCCGTTTGCCTGGCGCGTCCGGCTACGGCACGAGGACGACGTCGATGACGCGCTCATCGGTGCCCTCAGCGTTGCGCTGGAGGATAGCCGCGAGCGTTCCTCCGCTTGAGGTTCTCGAGCTCCTGCTGCGCCTCTGCCTCAGCTTCCAGCTCCTCGAAAGCCTGCTTCAGGCGCGGTGATGACGGGTCGGTCCAGGACAGCTCCTCGCGCCCCCTGGCCTGGGCCTCCAGGCGTCTGACGTCGAGTTCGGCGTCACGGCGTGCAGCGTCGAGCGCGGTGGCTTCACCGGCCGACGAAGCGAGCGCGTCGTGCACACCAATAGCAGCCTGCGCTGCAGCGCGGCGAGCAAGCATGGTGTCCCACTCCATGGCGCTCTGCTGCACACGGCGCTCGATCCGCTGGACGTCCTCATGGAGCTGCCGTGACTGCCGTTCAACTTCGTGCAGCTGGACGACCAGGGCATCGAGGCGGCGTCGAGCGGCCATCGACTCACGGATGGCGCCTCGGGCGGTGTCGTCGTCGCCCCTCTGTACGGCCGCAGCCGCGGCGGCCTCCACGCGGTCGAGATAGGCCGCAGCCTCGTTGGCGGCGAGGCCCACGCGGTGGTGATGTGCCGCGACATCGGCTGCGCCGCGCCGCGCCTGATCGAGCAGCGTCCGCTGCACCTGCTGTGCGTTCTGCGCCTGGGCCTGAGGGTCCTGCCCTGCTTCGGCCGCCGCAGTGCGGTTCGCCCGCACGATGCGGGTGATACGGCGTTTGATCGACACGATCGGACCCCCGGAGCTGGAGCGGATGGTTGGAGTTACCTGTTCAACCGGTTACCAGATCTGCCGGTTCCCGTACGAGTTCCGCCACGTCGACATCGCCGATAGCTCCGTGCGAAGCCTCTTCGTCGCCTGCTCGAGCTGGAGGGTATCGATGGACCGCGACGTCTGCAGGAGGCAGCGGCGCAGATCGGCCGAGAGCTCGTCGAGCGCGCGGGCCTGAGCCGCGAGGTCCGTGGTCCATTCCTGCTTCAGGGCCCGGTTGGGCTCGCGGTCCGCCACCCTCAACAGGTTCTCCAGCGATGCCGCTGCCTGGTCGATCTCCGCGGCGGCCCGGGGCAGGTCGCCGACGGGGCGGCCCTGGGCTGTGGCTTCGCCGAGGGCGAGCTGGGTGGCGTGCGAAGATCGCTTCAGTTCGCCGATCAGCCGGGCGGGCTCCCGCGTCAGCTTGTCCGGCGCGTAGGCGCGGGCAGCCAGCATCCCGCGATCCTTGGTCCGCTCGATGATCCGCGATCGGCGGATCTTACGTACCGCCAGCCACCCGGCCACACCGGTCCCGGCTCCCAGCGCGGTCAACACACCGAGTCCGACCACGAGGGCCTCGACGAATTCCTCAACCATGGTGTGACTCCGGAGCGTTGTCCATCACTCCAGTCTGCCTGCGTACCCTGACAATTTCCACCGGCCATGACCCGGCTAAGTGCGTCGGAGTCCACCGTACCTCCGGTTCCGTCACCGGTCCTCCCACCGCGCCTCCCACCGCTCCTTCCACCGCTCCTCCCACCGCTCCTCCCACCGCTCCTCCCACCGTGCGCACGAGCGCGTGCGGCTGGAGGACACCCCCAGGGCTGCTGGATGAAGAAGTCCTCATGTGGGCTTCATAGGAGGCTCACGCGAGTAGGCCACAGTAGGTGTAGCAACGAATACAGCGATCGGGAGGGCTCCTGCACCTCCGCTTCCGCCCGCTCCGACCGACCACTAGGAGACCGTCATGTCCCTCGCTCCACGCATCATCGCTGCGGCGTGCCTGCTCGCCGTCCCAGCGCTCCTTGCGGTGGGGAGTCAGGCACTGAGCCGCCCCGCGGAGGTTCCGCTCGTCGATACGCAGACAGTGGAGGTGGACCTTGCTCCGGCCGGGGCCGCTGACGGCGGAGCCACCGGGGACACCGCGACCGATGCCCCCGCGCCTCCACGGCCCGATGACGTTCCGGTAGCACCGCCGAGCACCCCCGCCCCGGCACCCCCGGCTGCACCTGCACAGCCTGCTCCCGCTCCTCCTACTTCTCCTGCTCCTCCTGCCGGTCAGGGGACGCCCGGGCTCGTGGAGCGGGAGGTCCTCGGCGACGACATGGACGACGACGGAACAGATGGCATCGACGACGATGCCGCGGCGCCGGACGGGGACGACTGATGGCACCCGAGTCGCGCTCCACCGGCACGGCCCTGCCTGCCGACGAGCCCACGACCGGACGGTCCGCCAAGCCCTCGGTCGGGTCCCCGGTCTCCGCACGCTGGCGCATCGTGGGCTGGATCGTCCTCACCACCGCCCTCGCACTCCTGGCCCTGCTCGTCACCGTCCGCTCGCTCCTGATCGCCGGGGTCGACCAGGACGCCAATGAGGATGTCGTGCAGGAGGTACAGGAGTTCACGACCTTCGCGGGAGAGGCGGTGGACCCGCAGACGGCACGGAGATACACGTCGGTGAGCGAGCTGCTCGAGCGCTATCTGTCGCGCCAGAACTCCGCAGCGGGTGAGGTGATCCTCGGCGTGACCGACAGCGAAGTGCTCTACCTGGGGGCCTACGGGCAGGGCAGCAATGACGAGTACCGTCTGTCCACCGACACGGCACTGCTGCAGGAGTTACGCGATGATCCGGCCGCTTCCGGTGTCCGCGAGACCGCTGCGGGCGCCATGCGCTGGGGGAAGGTCGATGTCGAGGCCGGCAGCGAGAGCGGGACACTCGTGATTGCCGAGTTCACCCGCACCGGCTATGAGCAGGTCCAGGAAACGATCACCGTCATCTTCTTCGTGGCTCTCGGCGGGTTGCTGTTCACCGCCGGGATCGCCTGGCTCGTGGCCGGCCAGATACTGCGCCCCATCAGGGACGTGCGCCGGGTGGCCGCCGAGATCTCGGAATCCGATCTCACGGCACGTGTCCCCGTGCAGGGGCGCGATGATGTCGCGGCCCTCGCTGTCACGTTCAACGACATGCTGGACCGCCTCGAGCAGGCGTACGTCACGCAACGCCGTTTCATCGACGATGCCAGCCACGAACTGCGCACCCCCATCACCGTGATCCGCGGGCACCTCGAACTGATCGACGACGATCCAGCGAGCCGGGCAGCCACGCTGTCCCTCGTCGACGGCGAGCTGTCCCGCATGGCTCGGATCGTCTCCGACCTCCTGCTGCTGGTCAAGGCCGAACGCGCGGACTTCGTCCAGCCGGCACCCGTGGACATCGCCGTACTGATGCTCGACCTCGAAGCCAAGATGCAGGCTCTCGGCGACCGCCGCTGGCTTCTGATGGAGGTTGCCGAGGGCGTCGTCGCCGTCGACAGCCAGCGCATCACGCAGGCGGTGCTCCAGCTGGGCGCCAACGCGGTGCAGTACACGCCCGAGAAGTCCGACATCAAGCTCGGGTCCGCCTTCGAGGGCACGGGCGACGACCGGCAGCTGCGGATCTGGGTGCAGGACTCCGGTCCCGGGGTCACGAAGGAGGAGGCCGCCGTGATCTTCGAACGCTTCGAGCATGGTTCCGCGAACGCCCTGCCCGCCGATCGCCTGCACAACAGCGGCCAGCGCGGTGGGGCGGGCCTCGGGCTCTCGATCGTGCGGGCGATCGCGGACGGCCACGGTGGTTCGGCGTGGGTGCGCAGCGAACCCGGGCGCGGTTCGACCTTCGGGCTCCTGCTGCCCGTGCCCGAACGCATCGCCGCCTACCCCGCCGCACCACCGCCCGCGCGCCCCCCACAGAGCACGAGAGCGCTGGTTCTTCCGAAGGGAGGGCAGGACGCACTCGCCATCGCCCGCCCGATCACCGACGTCCTGCCCGTCATCGAGCAGCCCACGCAGAAGGGAACCCCATGAGCCGCATCCTCATCGCGGAGGACGATCCCCATGTCGCCTCCTTCGTCCAGAAGGGCCTGCAGGCGGCGGGCTACTCCACCGAACATGCAGCCGACGGGGAGACCGCGCTCTTCCTTGCGCGCGCCGCCGGATTCGACCTCATCATCCTCGACATCGGCCTCCCGCTCCTGGACGGCTTCGAGGTCCTCGCCCAAATCCGGGGCGAAGGAGTGCCTACACCCGTGATCGTCCTGACGGCCCGGGACAGTGTCCCCGACACCGTGGCCGGACTCGAAGGAGGCGCCAACGACTACATGACCAAGCCGTTCCACGTCGCCGAACTCCTGGCGCGCATCCGCTTGCGCCTCGCCGACCGGGTACCCGTAGCGGCCGGCAACCTCATCGAGCACAGGGGCCTGGCCCTCGATCTCCACTCACGGCGAGTGCGCGTCGGTGACGACGCCGTGGAACTCACGGCGCGCGAGTTCGCCATCCTCGAGGTCTTCCTGCGCCACCCCGACCGCGTCATCTCCCGCGAGCAGCTCCTCAACCAGGTCTGGGGCTACGACTTCGATCCGGGCTCCAACGTCGTGGACGTCTACGTCCGCGCCCTCCGCGCGAAGATCGGCGCCGAGCGCATCGAGACCATCAGGGGTGCGGGGTACCGGCTGCCATGAATCTCGTCGAACACGCCACCACCCCACCGCGGCCCGCACGGACAACCGGAACCACTCCCGCCCCAACGGCGGGAGCCCGGGCCGCTGCTCGCCGGTCCCTCGTCGTCCGGTCCATGGCCGCCGTCGTCGAACTCTCCATCGCCGCCGCCGTGATCGTCGCCGCCCGACAGCCCGACGCCGGGTTGTCGCCGCAGGGTGCTGTCACGCTGATGGTCTTCGTCCTCGCGGTGTGGCTCTGGATCTTCACCTCGATCGATGACACCTACGTCGCGCTCGGAGCAGCCACCGTGCTGATCCTCACGGGGACCATGGACACCCGGTCCCTCTTCTCGACCCTGGGCGAGGAAACCATCTGGCTCCTCCTCGCTGCGTTCGTGATAGCGGCCGGCGTGCGTGCCTCGGGCCTCGCCAACCGTGGTGCGGCCTTCATCATCACCGGCGCAACTACCCCGCGGCAGCTCGCCCATCTCACCACCCTCGCCCTCGTGGTCACGACGTTCGCGGTCCCCTCGACCTCCGGACGCGCTGCGCTGGCGCTGCCGGTCTTCCTGGCCCTGCGGCAGGCGCTCGGGGCGCGCCCCGCGCTGGTGAAGGCTCTCGCAATCCTCTTCCCGTCCGTGATCCTGCTCTCGGCTGTCGGGTCCTTCCTGGGAGCAGGCGCACACCTCATCACGAGCCAGATCCTCGAGACGGCGACCGGCAATGGCTTCGACTTCGCGACCTGGCTCCTCCTCGGTCTACCGCTGGCGCTCGTGGCGTCCCATGGATGTGCCGAAATCGTGCTGTGGATGTTCACGACCCCGGCCGACAGGAACGAGCGCCTTCGCATCAGTGCGGATGACCTCGAACACCATTCCGAGACTCCGGTCACGGGTCCCCTGTCCGTGGCGGAATCGCGCGCGGCCCTCCTGCTGGGTGCCGTCGTCGTGCTGTGGTGCACCGAACCCCTCCACGGCCTCCACCCGGCACTCGTAGCGCTGATCGGCGCCCTGGTGGCGGCATCACCGAGCTACGGATCGGTGGACCTCGCGAAAGGGCTGAAGTCGGTGCCGTGGTCCCTGCTGCTCTTCATGGCAGCAACCCTGGCGCTGGGCAACGCACTCGTCCAGACCGGCACGGCGGAGTGGCTGGCGGGCGGGGCCCTGGAACCCATCCGGTCATTGGGATCCGCGGCCGCTCCCCTTTTCGTGGTGCTCGTGGTGCTGCTCTCCACCGTCGCGCACCTCGTCATCCAGAGCAGGTCGGCGCGCTCCGCCGTCCTGATCCCTATCGTGATCGCCTTCTCACCCGCTGCCGGAGTGGACCCGATGGCCGCAGCATTCGCTTCGACGGCGGCGGCCGGTTTCTGCCACACCCTGACGAGTTCCGCCAAACCGGTGGCGATGTTCGCGGCGGTGGACGGCGTCGAAACCTACTCGCCCAAGGACCTCCTGCGGCTGTCCACCCTCCTCGCACCGGTCAACGTGGCCCTGGTGCTGCTCTTCAGCTTCCTGGTCTGGCCGCTCTTCGGCCTACCTCTCTTCCCCTGATTCCCTCCTCCCCCCGCGATACCCCTATCGAAGGAGAACCACCATGGCAGTACCCCAGCGCATCCTCATCGCCCCCAGCGGCTTCAAGGAATCCCTCGACGCCGAGACGGTGGCCCGATCGATCGCCGCTGGCGTCCGGCGCGTCCTGCCTGGAGTGCAGATCACGGCGGTACCGATCGCCGACGGCGGCGAGGGCACGGCGGCGACACTCGCCGCGGCGACCGGTGGCGTCCTCGTGCCCGTCAACGTGACGGGTCCGGTCGGGGAACCGGTGGAATCCCACTTCGCGAGGCTCGGCGGGGCCGCAACCGGGACGGCCGTCGTCGAGATGGCCGCTGCGGCCGGTCTCCGCCTCGTTCCCCGCAAGCTGCGCAACCCCGGAGCCACCACGACGTATGGCGTGGGAGAACTGATCCGCGCCGCCCTCGACGAGGGCATCCGGACGATCGTGGTCGGTTGCGGCGATTCCGGGACGAGCGACGGCGGCGCCGGCGCCCTGCAGGCGCTCGGAGCCCGAGTGCTGGACAGCAAGGGACACGACATCCCGTTCGGCGGCGCCAACCTCCTTCGCGCCGACCGCCTCGATCTGTCCGGACTCCACCCGGCCGTGCGTGAGGCCAGGATCGTCCTCGCCTGCAACCAGCACAACGTCCTCTGCGGGAAGAAGGGTGTGGCGCGCGTCTTCGGACCGCAGAAGGGGGCGTCACCGAAACAGGTGGAGGAACTCGCGAAGGCCATGCGGCAGTGGGCGCGGGTGCTCGAACGCGACGGTCTCGCCGTCGGTGTGGACTATCGCACCGGGCCGGGCACGGGGGCGTCCGGGGGCCTGGGCGCCGGGCTCGCGGCCATCGGCGCGCATCTCCTTCCGCGCTTCGAGGCCCTGATCGACAGTGGGCTCGCGGGCATCGATCTCGACGCCCTCATGCAGAAGGCTGATCTGGTCATCACGGCCGAGGGCGCCATCGATTTCCAGACGCCGAACGGCAAGGTGCCCGCCGTCGTGGCGTGCAGGGCGCAACTTGCGGGAGTGCCGGTCCTGGCTCTGGCGGGTTCCCTCGGCAAGGGGGCACCGGACGTGCACGACGTCGGCATCGACGCCATCGCCTCCATCATGACCGTTCCCATGAATCTCGAGGATGCCGTCGCGAACGGCGAGCAGCTCCTGATCGAAGCGACGGAGCGCACCATGCGGCTGCTGCTCCTCGGCGCAGCGGTGTCCTCGTCGGTCGACGCGCGACGCCAGGAAGTGCGGCTGGCTGATGCTCCCCGACAGCCCGGCACCGGTACAGGAGACGGACGCGTCGCCCACCGGCGGGCAGTAACCCGACCCGCCTAATTCGCCCGGGCAGTATCCGTCCGGGCGGACTCCGGTCGCCAGACGACGAGCGCCTGGCTGCGCGGGCGCGGGCGCTGCCCCCGCGACAGCGTGACGACGTCGCCCGCCAGGCCCGCCGCGAAAATCCTGCTCGACTCGGCCTGGACACGGCGGCTGGCCAACTCCGACGAGAGCTCGCTGACGCGCGACTGCAGCGCCGACACCTGGTTCTCGAGTTCGAGGATACGCCGGATGCCCTCGAGGGACACTCCCTCCTGCGAGAGCCTCTGGATCTCCCGCAGCGTGCTGACGTCCTTCTGCGAGTATCGACGCGCACGGCCGGGCGCCCGGCTCGGCGTCACGAGGCCGAGCCGGTCGTACTGGCGCAGGGTCTGCGGGTGCATGTCGGCGAGCTCGGCGGCCACGGAGATGACATAGATGGGCATTGTGTAGTCCATTGCGTGCCTCCTTCCGTTGCCGGTGTGCCCGGCGATCGCTCAAATGTACTGTTACAGGCGGGCCTTCGCGGCCAGACCCGCCCGCGGATCGGCATCCTTCGTCGCATCCCGGAACGCCTCGACGGCGGCCTCGGCCTCTTTCGAGAGGTTCTGTGGAACGACGACGTCGACGGTCACCAGCAGGTCGCCCGTTGCCTTCGATGTCTTCACGCCCCTGCCCTTGAGCCGCAGCGTCCTGCCCGACGGCGTTCCGGCCGGAACGCGCATCTTCACCATCTCCCCGGTGAGCGTCGGCACCTCGATCTGCGCACCGAGGACCGCCTCGGGAAAGGTGACGGGCACATGGATGCGGATGTTGTCCCCGTCGCGTGTGAACACCGGGTGCTCTTTCACGTGGACGGTGACCATGAGATCACCCGGACCGGCCTGGCCGGGCTGCCCTTTCGCTTTGACGCGGACCTTCTGCCCGTCCCGGATGCCCGCCGGGATGCGCACGTCGATCTGCTCGCCCGAGGGCTCTCGCAGGCCGATCGTCGTCCCGTTGATCGATCCCGCGAACGAAATGGACGTGCTGGCGGTGCGGTCGGCGCCCTTCTGCGGGCGCGTCGACTGAAATCCGCCCGGGAAGCCGTTGCCGCCCATGCCGCCGCCGAACAGGTCGGCGAATTCCGGAGGGAGGTTGCCGTTCGAGAATCCCGTGCGCTGGCGCGTGCCTGCGCCGCCCTGACCGAAGAGATTGCCGAACACGTCCTCGAAACCGGCGCTGCCACCGGCGTTCCCACCGGCACCGCCGGCCGAGAAACGCGCTCCGCCGCCCATCGCTCGAATGGCATCGTACTGCTGGCGCTGCTCGGAATCGGACAGGACGGAATACGCCTCCGACACGTCCTTGAACATCCGCTCGGAACCGGCGTCGCCCTGGTTCTGGTCAGGGTGGTGCTTGCGCGCAAGCTTCCGGTACGCCTTCTTGATGTCGTCGTCGGACGCATCTTTGGAGACACCCAGGATTTTGTAGAAATCCTTGTCGACCCAATCCTGACTAGCCAATTGGCGTCTCCTTTCCTAGAACGATTGAGTGTGGTCAGGTTGCGTGATCCCGAAGGACCACGCAACCCGGGAGAGCTGAGCGGAGTGCCGAGGAAGGCGGCTTCAATATTTCCCAGCGAGCTCTGCGAGCCGGGAAATTTCGTTGCCGCCGTTCGGCATCCGCCCAGCGACGAACAACCTACTCCGGTACCGCCACGATGACCTGCGCGGCCCTGAGAACGCGCTCGCCCTTGCGGTAGCCCGCACGAAGGATCTGGCTGACGCTGTCCACCTGGACATCCGCGCTCGGCTGCTGCATGAGTGCCTCGTGGATGTTCGGGTCGAATGCGACGCCCACCTCGTCGATCCGGGTGAGCTCGTACGTCTTGAGGACGTTCTCGAGCTTGCCCGCGATCGCCGCGAACGGTCCCTCGGCGAGGTCGCCGTGCTGACGCGCGGCGTCGATGTCGTCGAGGACGGGCATCAGCGAGTTGATGACGCCGATGACCGCCTGGTCCCGGGCGACGTCACGATCTCGCTCGACGCGGCGCCGGTAGTTGACGTACTCGGCCTGCAGGCGGAGCAGATCATCGCGGAGCTCGGCGACGACATCCACCGCAGGATTGCTGTCCCCCTCGGCGCCGGCCTCGTTGAGGATCGCCTCCGCCTGGGCCAGGGCGTCCCCGTCGATGGCGTCATCAGCGGGACCGGCCTGCCCTCCGGCCGCGGGTTCCTCCGCGGCCGGAGTGCCGGCATCGTTCTGCTGCCCACGGACTTCGCCCGTCTCAGGGTCGATCTTCCGGTTGTCGGTAAAGCTCACCGGCTCTGACTGGTGCTCTTCTTCATTTCCGTGGTGCGGCATGGCTACTTCTTCTCGTTGGCGTCTTCGTCAACCACCTCGGCGTCGACGATGTCCTCGTCGCTGCCTGCGGCGGATGGCTGGTCATCAGCGGTCGCGCTTCCTGCCTGGCCGGCGTCTTGCTGCGCGGAAGCGTAGATCGCCTCACCGAGCTTGGACTGTGAGGCCTGCAGCTTCTCGAAGGCCGACTTGACCTCGTCGTCGTTGTCCTGCGACTCGAGCGCTTTCTTGAGGGCGTCGACGTCGGCCTGGACATCGTTGCGGACGTCCTCGGGCAGCTTGTCCGAGTTGTCGGCGATCAGCTTGTCCACCGAGTAGGCGAGTTGCTCGGCACCGTTGCGGGTGTCGGCGGCCTCGCGGCGCTTCTTGTCCTCGGCTGCGTGCTCCTCGGCCTCGCGGACCATGCGGTCGATGTCCTCCTTGGAGAGGGAGGACCCACCGGTGATGGTCATCGACTGCTCGGTGCCCGTGCCCTTGTCCTTGGCGGACACGTGGACGATGCCGTTGGCGTCGATGTCGAAGGTGACCTCGACCTGCGGGACGCCGCGCGGGGCCGGCGCGATGCCGGTCAGCTCGAACGTTCCGAGCGGCTTGTTGTCGCGGGTGAACTCGCGTTCGCCCTGGAAGACCTGGATGGCCACGGACGGCTGGTTGTCGTCCGCCGTGGTGAAGGTCTCGCTGCGCTTGGTCGGGATGGCCGTGTTGCGCTCGATGAGCTTGGTCATCATGCCGCCCTTGGTCTCGATGCCGAGGGACAGCGGGGTGACGTCGATCAGGAGGACGTCCTTGCGCTCACCCTTGAGGACACCGGCCTGCAGTGCGGCGCCGACGGCGACGACCTCGTCCGGGTTGACGCCCTTGTTGGGCTCCTTGCCACCGGCGAGTTCCCTCACGAGTTCGACGACGGCGGGCATGCGGGTGGACCCGCCGACGAGGACGATGTGGTCGATGTCGGCCACCTTGATCCCGGCCTCGGCGATGACGTCGTTGAACGGCTTCCTGGTGCGGTCCAGCAGGTCCTTCGTCAGGTCCTGGAACTTGGCACGCGACAGGTGCTCGTCGAGGTGCACGGGGCCGTCCGCGGTGACGGAGAGGTACTGCAGCGAGATGTTGGTGGACGTCGCCGAGGACAGCTCCTTCTTCGCCTGCTCTGCGGCTTCCTTCAGGCGCTGAAGGGCGATCTTGTCCTTTGAGAGGTCGGCACCCTTCGCCTTGGCCTGCGAGAGCAGGTAGTCGACGACGCGCTGATCCCAGTCGTCGCCGCCGAGGCGGTTGTCACCGGCGGTCGCGCGGACCTGGATGGTGGAGAACGCGTCCTCGTCCTTGCCGACTTCCAGCAGGGAGACGTCGAACGTTCCGCCACCGAGGTCGAACACGAGGATGAGCTCGTCTTCCTTGCCCTTGTCGAGGCCGTAGGCGAGCGCTGCCGCGGTGGGCTCGTTGACGATGCGCAGCACCTTCAGTCCGGCGATCTCGCCGGCTTCCTTGGTGGCCTGGCGCTCGGCGTCGTTGAAGTACGCGGGCACGGTGATCACGGCGTCCGTGACCTTCTCGCCAAGGTAGCTCTCGGCATCCGTCTTCAGCTTCTGCAGCGTACGGGCAGAAATCTCCTGCGCGGTGTACTTCTTGCCGTCGATGTCGACGGTCCAGTCGGTGCCCATGTGGCGCTTGACCGACGCGATGGTGCGATCGATGTTGTTGACGGCCTGGCGCTTGGCGATCTCGCCGACCAGCACCTCACCGGACTTGGAGAAAGCGACGATCGACGGCGTGGTGCGCGCGCCCTCGGCGTTCGCGATGACGGTGGGCTCGCCACCTTCGAGGACCGAGACGACCGAGTTGGTGGTTCCGAGGTCAATACCTACTGCACGTGACATGCAATTTCCTTTCGACTGCCCGGGATTTGCGAGGCGCTCATCCGCCGGGCGCGTAGATTGAGCGTTCTGCACTCAAGTATAGCGCCGGGCCGCCGGAGTTCAAAATGAAGTTGAGCGTGGTTGGCTCAACTCCTCCTCGTCAGGCCGCCGGGACAGCGGTGATGAGCCCTTCGCGGAAGGCGTCGACGAACAGTGCGTGGTCCTCCCGGACTGTGTCGGCGTACCGCTCACCGAAGGCGATGATGTCCTCGATGAAGTCGGCACGGGAGCGGTCCACAGCGGCGATGATCGCGGTCTCGGTGCGGAACGGCACCAGATCGTGGTCGCTGTCCTCGTCCGTCGAGCAGTGGATCTTCGCGGTAGCCTGCCCGAGCGCTTCGAGTACGGGCCCCATCTGTTCCGGCTCCGTCAGGTCCTCCCAGGAGAGGTCGCGCTTGTAGGGCGACAGCTCCGAGACCACGAACGAGACGCCGCGGATGGTCGTGTAGCCGAGGAAGGGATCGGTGTGGGGCTGGAGGGATCGCTGGCTGATGACCGCGCGGTGGCCGTCGTCCCTGAAGTAGCTGCGGACACGCTCGTCATGGACGATCCGGCTGGGTGCGGCGATGTTCGACTGCTTCATCGTCAGGATGATGTCGTTCTCCTGGGCCTCGTCGAAACCCTCGATCAGCACGTTGTACGTCGGCAGACCGGCGCTGCCGATACCGAAGCCCTTCTTCCCGACGATTCCCTTGACCCGGTAGAACACACGCCGGCGCGAGCGCTCGCTGTCGGGAATAGTGCCGAGATAGCGATCGAAGGCTTCTGCCACCTCGGTGTACTCGCCGTCGTCCAGCGTCCGGATGGTGCCGTCGTCGCGGAACTGGCGCTCGTAGTCCTCGATCAGCGTGAGCGAGTCGAGCAGGCGCGTCCGCCGTGCCGCCCGGGCCTGCTGCAGGACGTGATGGATAGTGCCGTCGGTGTTGTCGAGACCGAAGGCGAACGCGGACTGCTCATCGTCCACATAGTCCTCGACGCGCCCCAGGTACGCCTCGAGGTAGATGCGCGCGAGGTCCCTCACCGCCTGCGACGGCAGGGCCTTCTGCCAGCAGAGCAGCGTCAGCGAGGCGACGAAGCGGCGAAGGTCCCAGGAGAAATGGCCCACGTACGCCTCGTCGAAATCGTTGACGTCGAACGTGAGCCGCCCTTCGTTGCTCATGTAGGTCCCGAAGTTCTCCGCGTGCAGGTCACCGTGGATCCATACGCGGCCCGTGCGCTCGTCGGCCCAGGCATCGTCGAGCGTCGCCATGTCGGTGTAGAGAAGCGAGGCGCTGCCACGGTAGAAGGCGTACGGATCCGCCGCCATTTTGCGGAATCTCGCCCGGAAGGCCAGCGGATCGACGCTCATGAGGTCCTGGTGCGCTTCGACGAGGGTGCTGACGATGTGCTGCTGACGGGAATCTGTGGCTGCCATCCGCCCACGGTACCCGCGATCGCGGCGACCACGAATGACACCTGCTCGTCGCCGGTAGCGCCGAGGAACGTGGGAGGCTCGCGCACCATCAGGAGGAACCGATGATCAACACCAAGGCGGGAAGGTCAGGCAGGGCAAGGACCCACTCGTTCCCCGGGTCACCTGCGTTTGTCTGACCTCGGATGCAGGACTGGCGGCGCACGTGGCCGGTGATGATCTGATGGGGTATAGCTGACTAGGCCTGGCTGTTTGGACCTGAAGGAGCATATGAGTACTGGTAAGAGGTCCCGATTCGACGGAGCGTTGCGTGCCACGTTGTGGTTCTGGCCGTTCGTCGCGGCCGTCGTTTCCGTGGTCGTGACGATCCTGCTTCTGATGGTTCGTCCGGATCCTGGTCCTGTCTGGGCGACCTGGTTATGGCCCAGCGGCGTGGACGCGGCGACGACGCTGCTGCAGGCGGTCGCGAGTTCGATCATGACGGCCACGACCCTGATCTTCTCGTTGACGGTCGTCGCACTTCAGCTGGCGTCCCAGCAGTTCTCGCCACGGTTGCTCCGTGAGTTCGCTCGGGACCGGGTGACGCAGGTGGTACTGGCCATTCTCGTGTCGACGTTCGTGGTGTCCGTGACCGGACTACGGGGAATGGACGCTGATCGTCCGTTGCCGGTGCTCGTGCCCGCCGTCGTGCTTGTCCTGGGTATCGGTTCCGCGCTGGCGCTGCTGTTCTTCGTCGGCCACATCGTGAAGTCGTTGCGGGTGGACACGATGATGGTTTCCGTCCATGCGGAAGCCTCGCGGACGACACGGCAGTCCTACCCGGAGTACGCGGATCATTCCAAGAATCCACGGCCCGGTCTCCCCGGACCCGAGCGGGGAACTCTGGTGGTGTCGCCGAGCAGCGGCTTCATCAAGGCTGTCTGGCCCGAGGACCTGGTCCAGGCAGCAGCCGAGCACGGCGCGTTCATCCTCGTCGGCGTCCGGCCCGGTGACCATGTGACGGTCGGTACGCCTTTGGCCAGCATCTGGGCCGACGACGGCGATTCAGCGTCAGCGGAGGTCGGGGAGCTGGTTCGCGAAGCGGTGATCCGGGCGGTTGACCTGGGTTTCGAGCGAACCTTGGAGCAGGATGCAGCGTTGGGGTTGCGCCAGCTCACCGACATCGCGGTCAAAGCCATCTCACCGTCGATCAATGACCCGATCACCGCGGCTCATGCTGTGGGCTACTGCGCTGATCTGCTCGTGCAGTTACAGGGGCGCAAGCTCGGTCCGCAGCAGCACAACGACGAGCACGGCACACCGCGGGTCGTGACACCGGACCGGGACCACCGGTACTACCTGGACCTGGTGTGTGCGCCGATACGCCGATTCGGATGCTCCGAGCCACTGGTCCTCACGGCGTTGCTGCGCATGCTCAGGGACTGCGCCGTGAACGCCAGGGACGACACGCACCGCGGAAACATCGAGGATCAGGTCGATTTGATCCTCGAGTCGATGGACGAACAGGTGCTTCCCTATGACGGTGACGCGGTACGCGACCTCGCCGCACGAGTCGAACTGGCACTGGGGGGCAATGTCGATGACGCGTACAGGGACAGGGCCGGTGAAACCAGATCGGTCTAGGGCCCACCCATCCGTCGCCCTGCGGCCCTTTCTCACTCGGGAGACGGAGAAGACAAGGCCTCTGGGCGTTGGTCACGGCAATGACGAGCCGGGACCAATGTCTCATGGCTTGGTTCTGTCCGCCGGCAGGTCTTCGCGCTGGACGGTGCAGCATTAGTACGACTCCGCTGAGTCCCGTCAGTGCCGCGACGACGCCGATGATGATGCCCTCGGTGATGCAAAGGTGGGTCCGGGGACCCAGTGGGATGGTGAGCGCATTGGTCGGGAAGAAGTGAGTGATGAAGAGCACCTTCTCGATCAACGTCAAGAGAACTGCGATGACGCAGAACAGGGTCCTGCATTTGAGTATGGTGGCCCAGTGAGCGCCGGGATCGACGCGCCAAGGAGTTTTTCACTATTCACGAGGCCTGTCCGAAGCACCGGGACAGAGCCAGACCCGAAGGATCACCATGACCACCGAGACAGCAGGACATACCCCTGATACCAACGAGTCGGCTGATGACCTGGCGCGCAAGAAGCCGTCGGTCCTGTTCGTGTGCGTCCACAATGCGGGCCGGTCGCAGATGGCCGCGGCCTACCTGAACCACCTGTCCGAGGGGCGCATCGAGGTCCTGTCCGCCGGCTCCCAACCAGCGGACCAGGTCAACCCTGCAGCCGTCGCGGCGATGAAGGAGGAGGGCATCGATATCACCGCCGAGACCCCGAAGATCCTCACTACCGAAACCGTGAAGGCCTCCGACGTCGTCGTCACAATGGGCTGCGGAGACGAGTGCCCGTACTTCCCCGGCAAGAGGTACGAGGACTGGGTCCTGGAAGACCCCGCCGGCAAGGGCGTCGAGTCCGTCCGCCCGATCCGTGACGAGATCAAAGGCCGCATCGAACAGCTCATCAGCGAACTCCTCCCCATCAACGGGACCAGCACCACGGCCTGACGTCGGCGCTGCGCGTTCGCCAGTCACAACGTCTGCAGCACATGCCGCAGCGGTGGGACACCCGGTACCCGGCATCGACGGTATCGAGCGCATGCGGCTGGTACGCGACGACATCGACAGGCATGTCCACGAATCGTTCTGGCAGCTCCCCCCCTAGCCCGTCCGTGGCCGAGCGATACATACTGCCGACATGGACCTTGAACAGTGGTGGACGCGCGTGATGCCCGTAACGCGCGAGTGGCTGGCTGCCCACAACGGCGAGGCGCTGACGCCCGAGGTCGTCGCCGACATCAGCAGGGCCGGCGGCCTCGTGGCGTCGGACGCGTGGTGGCTGGGACAGCGAGGCCCAGATGGTGTCTTCCTCTCCGACGCGGCGATGGACTGGATCGAGGAGCAAGCCAACGGCAAGGACCAGGCCGGCCAGGACACCTGAATCCTGACCGGCAGCCGTCGTCAGCGGCGCCGGCACCGACCGGCATCGGGCCTGCTTCAGTTCAGACGACCAGCGTGACCGCCAGGGCGAGCATGACGACGGCGATCAGCGCGTCGAGCACGCGCCATGCAGAACGCCGCTCGAAGAGTGGCGTGAGGTACCGGGCACCGACGCCGAGTGCGGTGAACCAGAGAAGGCTTCCAAGTCCCGCACCCGCCGCGAACCACCACTTGCCCGGCGTACCGTGAGTACTCGCCAGGGACCCGAGCAGGAGGACTGTGTCGAGATACACGTGCGGGTTCAGCCAGGTCAGGGCGAGGCAGGTCCCGAGAGCGGTGCGCCAGGACATCGCGCTGCGCTCCCCGGACGTGTCGAGCTCCTCCCCTGTCACGGCTCGTCGCGCGGCCAGCACGGCGTACCCGGCCAGGAAGGCAGCACCCGCCCACCGCACCGCCTCGAGGAGAATCGGCATCCGCTCGATGACAACCCCGAGGCCCCCGACCCCGAGCGCGATGAGCACGAGGTCCGAGAACGCACAGACGGTCACGACGAGCACCACGTGGGAGCGCCGCAGCCCTTGCCGGAGCACGAACGCATTCTGGGAACCGATGGCGACGATCAGGGTGAGGCCGGCAGCGAGGCCGGTGGCAGCGGAAGCGAGCACGGACTCAATCTAGGGTCGTTCGCTGGTTCAGACCAGCTAAACGTACTTCAGCATGGTAAGAGTTGCTTATGAAGCGGATCGATCCTGCGCAGGCACATGCTCTTGCAGCCATCGTGAGCGGGGGCAGTTTCGAAGCCGCGGCCGCCGCCCTCTCGGTGACTCCCAGCGCGGTCAGTCAGCGCATTCGTGCCCTTGAGGTCGCCGTGGGACGCCCTGTCATCACGCGGAGCAGGCCACTCCTGCCGACGGAAGCCGGTCTCGCCATCGTCCGGTTCGCCCGCCAGTTCGATCTGCTCTCCGCAGATCTGGCCTCCGAACTCGAGGCGTCCGACGACGGCCCGCGGCAACGCATAACGATCGTGGTCAATGGCGATTCCCTGCACACCTGGGTGCTTCCCGCCCTGGTTCCGGTTGCCGAGTCGCTGCAGATCGAGATGCTGCGCGAGGACCAGGAGTACTCCCTCGAACTACTGCGCAGCGGCGCCGCGGCCGCGGCCATCACGTCCGTCAACGCGCCCATGCCCGGCTGCTCCTCCCATGCGCTGGGCATCATGCGCTACATCCCCGTCTGCACGCGTGAATTCCGGCAGACATGGTTCCGCGACGGCGCGACGGCGGAGCAGCTCGCCCTGGCCCCCGTGATCGTGTTCGATCGGAAGGACGACCTTCAGGACCAGTACCTCCGGTCACGGACGCGCCGCGTCCTCGACCCTCCGCGCCACTACGTTCCTGCAGCCCAGGAGTTCAAGGATGCCATCAGGCTCGGCATGGGCTGGGGACTCGTCTCCGAACTGGAACTGGGTGAAGATCCGCAGGACCTCGTGCCGCTTTCACCCGGCGGTCCCGTGGACGTCCGCCTCTACTGGCAGCAGTGGCGCCACGGCTCGACGGCCCTGGCGACGGTCGGCGAGGCCGTGCGGCAGGCCGCCGCCGTCCTCCGCCGGCCCGCGACGGGGGCTCCGTGAGGACGCGGGGACGACTGCACCGCGCGCCGGGCAGGGGGTGTCCGGTCGCGGAAGCGCCCCGGGCGGTTGCTAATATCGAAGGGCGGGCAACCGCTCGTCGATAAGGGCAAACCCGGTGCGAGCCGGGGACGCAAAGCCACGGGACCCACGCGGTCAGCCGGGCCGCCGAAGGGAACAGGTCCACGAACAATGCCTCGGACGCCTCACTTTCATACGGTCCCCGCAGCAGCCGATCCCTCCGCGGTTGCATACCCTGATCCCGGCCGGCGTCGTGCGCTGCGGAACCGGCGCGGAGCTCCGGGTCATGAGTAGCTCCCCCTCCACGGACCGCCGCTCGGCCGTCGTCATCGAGGACGATCTGGACATCCGGAACCTCGTCTGCGCCATCCTCGAGCAGTGTGGCTTCCAGGTCAGTGGTGCGGCGACCGGCAGGGACGGGGTCGCCGTCGTGCGCAGTGAACATCCGACGGTGGTCACCCTGGACGTCGGCCTGCCCGATATCGACGGGCATGAGGTCCTGCGGCGGATCCGCTCGACGACGGACTGCTACGTCATCGTCCTGAGCGGACGAAGCGACGAGATGGACATCCTGACGGCACTGCAGGCGGGAGCGGACGACTACGTCCTGAAGCCGTTCCGCCCTCGGGAGCTGAGGGCGCGTATCGACGCCATGCTCCGGCGGCCCCGCATCGGACGGAAGTCGCAGGTGGAAGAAGCACGGGACGTGCCGCTCCAGTCGTCCGCGCCTGTCGCTTCGAGTGGGACGACCGCAGGACTCACGGACAACGACCCGGCAGGTCAGCTCCTGACACGGGGCGCCCTCGTACTCGACGGCGATGCCCGGACCGTCACGTGCACCGGCGTCGAACTGCCGTTGACCAAGACCGAGTTCAACCTGTTGCACGAACTCCTGAGGAGCAACGGGGCGGTCCGGACCAAGGAGGAACTGGTCCGGGTATCCCGGGGCACGGACTACCGCGGCTACAACTTCGTCAGCCGCACGGATGAGCGGGCGATCGAGGTGCACATCGCCAATCTCCGCCAGAAGCTCGCGAGGGCGGACGCGGACCCTGACCTCATCACCACAGTGCGCGGCGTCGGCTTCCGCATCATGCCGCGGAGCGTTGATCCCCGCTAGGTGGCCGTCGCAGTCAGGGTCGCCTCGGATAGGTGGCGCGGAGCTCGTGCTCGGTGTCGGAGGCGCAGGCGCGCAGCAGCGTGATCGAGCGCCGGCAGGCGTCGAGGTCTGCAGCCGAGAGGAAACGCTGGACGGCCAGCGCCGCCTGGGCCAGCCGGCGGGCTCCCACCATCACCGACGACGTCGTCAGGCTGAGGACGGCGTCCCGGGCTCCTGCCAGGTCACCGTCCTGGAGCCGCTGCTCCAGTCGGCGGACCTTCCCGTCGAGCGTCGCCGAGAAGTCCAGCGCGAACCGTCCGACCACGGACGGGTCGGAGAAGTCGTCCTCCATGTCCTCAAGGACGCGGAGATCGATCAACGGGGCGGCTCTGCCTCCCGCGACCGGATCGCCGACGGCGTCCTTCGGCAGGGTCGCCGGCCCGCCGTCCTGCTGCAGGCCAGGACGTGGCGGGATGGGAGGGCTGGACATGGGACAAGGGTATCGATCCCTGCTGCCACCGACGGAGGAGCCGCATGTTCTTGCGCAAAGCCTGCGGAAGGACGCAGCCGTCGGCGCTTCCGCTCTGCTGGAGGATTTACCCCGCGGCAGGCAGAGGATGGAGGAGCTCTGCGTATGACAGTCCTGGCCGGGCTTCTGGTAGGCCTGGTGGGACCGGCTGCACGAGCGGCAGCTCGACCCGGAACTGCCTTCTGCCGGGACGCCGGTCCCATCGATATCCCGACCGTTGGCCTCGACGAGAGCCTGGACGATCGCAAGGCCGAGCCCGGTGCCGCCTGCGGAAACTACCGCTGCGACGGCACAGCGCCCAGCGTCGACGGCCACCAGATCCTCGGTCCGATGTCGTAGGCGAGCGCGGGGATCAGCAGCGAGCGCACGAGGACGGTGTCCAGCAGGACACCGAACGCAACGATGAACGCTATCTGCGCGAGGAACAGGATCGGGATGACGCCCAGTGCCGCGAAGGTCGCGGCGAGGACGACGCCGGCGGATGTGATCACCCCTCCCGTGATCCCGAGCCCCCGGAGGATGCCGGGCCTCGTACCGATCCGCAGTGACTCCTCACGCACGCGGGTCATGAGGAAGATGTTGTAGTCCACGCCGAGCGCCACCAGGAAGACGAAGGCGAAAAGCGGCACGGAGGCGTCCGCGCCCTCGAAACCGAGGATCCCGTTGAACACCAGGGCCGATATCCCCAGCGCCGTCGCGTTGGACAGCGCGACGCTGGCCACGAGGAGCACGGGCGCAAGGATCGAGCGCAACAGAATGATCAGCACTACCAGGATGACCAGCAGCACGAGGGGGATGATCTTCACGAGGTCAGCGAGTGCCGTGTCGTTCGTGTCGATGGCCGTCGCCGTGACACCACCCACAAGGGCGTCCGGGCTGACGTCGTCGAGCTCGGTCCGCAGGGCGCGCACCACGTCCTCGGCCTGGTCGGAGTCCGCCTGGTCCGCGAGGGTCCCGCTGACGAGGATGCGTCCGTTCATGACGACAGCCACACCGCTCGGATCCGAGGTCACCTCCGCGTCCGAGATGCCGGGCTGTGACGTGACCACCTCGAGTACCGCATCCTGATCGGCCTGCGGAGCGACGACCTGGACGGGGCTGCCGGAGCCGGCGTCGAAGTGGCGCGCGAGGGCCTCCTGGCCGTCCACGGCGTTGGACGGAGCCAGGATCAGCGCGGATTGCGGTACTCCACTGGCCTGCAGCTGGGTCAACCCGAGGGCGCCCGTGACGAGGAGGAGCAACGAGGCGATCCACAGGACGCGAGGGCGACGTGCGACGAGGAGGGCGACGCGCTTCCAGACACCCCTGAGCTGCTCGAGTCCCGTCTCCGGACCCGCCTCGCTCGGCGCCGCATGCATGCCCTCGTGCCGAGCGGCGTTCTTGGCCACGTCGTAGCGCGGACGCAGCGGCCAGAAGGCCGACCGGCCGAGGAGCAGCAGGAGGGCGGGGAGGAGCGTGAGGGCCGCCCCGAGTGAGAAGAGGATGCCGATCGCGGCGATGGGGCCAAGGCTCCGGTTCGAGTTGAGGTCCGAGAACAGGAGGCACAGCAGTCCGAGGATCACGGTAGCGCCGGAGGCCAGGATCGGTTCGACAGAGCTGCGATAGGCAACGCGCATCGCCTCCCACGGGGTCTCCTTCTCGGCGAGCGCTTCGCGGAACCGGGCGACGAGCAGCAGCGCATAGTCGGTGGCTGCCCCGATCACGAGGATCGACAGGATGCCCTGGCTCTGGCCGCTCAGCTGGATCCAGTCCAGCTTCGCGATCGCGAAGACGAGCAGGATCGATGTTGCCAGTGCGGCCACCGAGGTGAGGAGCACCAGGAACGGCAACACGATGGAGCGGTAGACGGCGAGGAGAATGATGAACACCGCTCCGAGTGCGACGCCGAGCAGGATGCCGTCGATGCCGCTGAAGGCGCCCGCCAGGTCCGCCGTGAAGCCTGCCGGTCCTGTGACATATCCCCTGACCTCGCTGGGCAGCTCGTCCGCCAGGACCGCGCGCAGACCGTCCACGACCTCGGTGGGTTCGGCATCGGCGGAGACGAAGGCGACGTACTGCACCGCGAATCCGTCCTCCGAGGGGATGGGGCCTGCGACGGACGGCGGCCCCCCGGCCGGGGCATCGAGCCCCTCGACCCCGCTGAGCGCGGAACCGAGTGCTTCGTAGGGGCCGAGGTCGCGCAGGTCGATCGGGCTGTCGGACTCGGCGATGATGACCGCCGGAACGGCGTCAGAGTCGCTGAACTGCTGCTGCAGTTCGCCGGCCTCGGTGGATTCTGCACTCGCCGGGAGGAACGATGCCTGGTCGTTGCTGGACACCTCCTCGAGCCGCCCGAAGGTCGGGCCGCCCACGGCTGCGCCCACCAACCAGATCAGGACGACGACGACGGGCAGGAGCACCCGCACCGAATGGTTCCTCATATGTATGCAACCCTCTCCTCGCGATATCTCTTTCATCGAGTATATCCATGATGGAGATATTCGAGGTCTGCCTAGACTTGGAGAAAGAAAGACGAGGATTCATGGCCACGCGGGACGAGCTCATGGCTCTCATGCAGCAGTTCACCATCGAGACGGACCGGTACGTCGAGGCGGCCGGCGAGCGCGACAGCCTGTACCGCACCGATCTCCAGGCCCTCAGCATCATGGTCGGGGCGGCACGCGCAGGGGTCACCGTGACTCCCGGGCTGCTGCGCGAGGAGCTCAACCTCAGCTCGCCCGCGACGACCGCCCTGATCGACCGCCTCGACGCCGCGGGGCACGTCACCAGGCGTCGCAGCGACGTCGACCGGCGGCAGGTCCACCTGGAGATGACGGAGAAGGCCCGCGTCACCGGCGCGTCACTGTTCGCTCCGCTGGCGCGGCACATCAGAGCCGTCCTCGACCAGTACCCGGAGGAGCAGCTGGAACTCCTGCGGGACATGATGCGGAAAATAACCGAAGCCACCGTTGCCGCCAAGAATGAGGCGCGGGAAGACGCCGGCGCTGACTGATTCGCCCGCCGCGCGCTAGCCTTCGAAGCATGAACGACGAGGTCTACTCCCACGGTCACCATCCCAGCGTGACGGCAGCACACGCGACGCGCACCGTCGCTTCATCCGCGGCCTATCTCGAGCCCTTCCTCGAAGCCGGCATGGACATCCTCGACATCGGCTGCGGGCCCGGCAGTATCACTGCCGGACTGGCCGACATCGTGGCGCCGGGGACAGTGCTCGGTATCGACAGCTCGGCGGACGTCATCGCGCAGGCAGCCGAGGCCCACGTCGATCTCGCGAACGTCGAGTTCCGCGTGGGGAACGTGTACGACCTCGACGCCCCGGACGAGTCCTTCGACGTCGTCCATGCACACCAGCTACTGCAGCACCTCGCCGAACCCGTGGCGGCGCTCCGCGAGATGCGGCGCGTCGTACGTCCCGGTGGAATCGTCGCCGCCCGCGACGCGGACTTCGGCGCGATGACCTGGTACCCCGCCGTCGACGAGCTCGAGGAGTGGCGGGAACTGTACCGGGACCTGGCTCGCGGCAACGGCGGCGAGCCGGACGCGGGCAGGAGGCTCCCGGGGTGGGCGGCCGAAGCCGGGTTCGCCGTCGTCGAGGTGTCGTCGTCGAACTGGGTGTATGCGACACCCGAGGAGCGGAACTTCCACGCGGAGTCGTGGGCGGAGCGCGTGCTGCACTCGGCTTTCGCGGAGCAGACCCTGGAGCGCGGCATCGCGGACCAGCAGACCCTCGACCGGCTGGCCGCGGGCTGGCGCAGGTGGGCCCGCATGGACGACGGCGTGTTCCTGATGCCGAGCGTGGAGATCCTGGCCCGTGACTGAGCGGCGGGCCCCCGGCGGCGACCACCGCAGCTAGGCTGTCCGGATGTACCGCATCGTCACCGTCTGCACCGGGAACATCTGCCGCTCGCCCATGGCCGAACTCATGCTGGTCCGTGCGTTCGCGAAGGCCGGCATGGAGAACGACGTCGCCGTCGACTCCGCGGGTACCACCGGCTGGGAGGCCGGCAGGCCCATCGACGAGCGGGCGGCGGCGAAGCTGACCGAGCTCGGCATCGAGAGCCACCTGCACCGGGCGCGCCAGTTCGAACCGGGCTGGTACCGCGAGCGCGACCTCATCCTCGCCCTCGACCTCGACCACTACCGGGAGCTGCGCGAGGAGGCGCCCGACGACGACGCGCGTGACCGCATCCATCTCCTGCGCGAGTTCGATCCCTCGACGACGGACACCGACCTCGAGGAACTGGGCATCTACGATCCTTGGTACGGCGATGCCAGCGACTTCGAGGCCACGTGGAAGATGGTCGACGGCGCAGTGGACGGCGTCGTCCGGTACGTCCGGAACGAGCTCGATGCCGACGGTTCGGACGCCTGACGAGCGGCGCTTACCATGAACGGGTGAATCCCTCCCTCTGGCTGGCGTTGCTCGGCGCCCAGACACTCATCAGCTTCGTCCCTGGTGCCGGCGCCGTGAACACCATGAGCAATGCGTTGACCGTCGGATTCCGGCGTGCCATCTGGGGGGTCCTCGGCCAGCAGGTGGCACTGCTGGTGCACATCGCGATCGCCGCAGCCGGCGTCGGCATCCTCGTCAGCAACTCCCCCCTCGCCTTCAACCTGATCCGCTACACCGGGGCCGCGTATCTCGTGTACCTCGGCGTGCGCAAGTTCCTGCAGCGACCCGAGCCCAGTGACGTCCGGGCGCTGCAGAGTAGTGAGAGTCCGTTCTCGATGTTCCGACGCGGCGTGTGGGTCAATCTGCTCAATCCGAAGGCCATCGTCTTCTTCCTCGCCCTGATCCCCCAGTTCATCCGGCCGGATCAGCCCCTGCTCGGCCAGTACGGGGTGCTCGCGGCAACAGTCATCGCCATCGACCTGCTGGTGATGTGGTTCTTCTACGCAGGCACCGCACGCTCGTTCCGGCGCTTCACGCGCGACGACCGCGGCCAGGTGATCCTGAACCGCACCTTCGGGTCGCTCTTCGTGGGCGTCGGCGCGCTCCTCGCGCTGGCCTGAGCCGTGCCCGGCACCCGACCCCTCCTCATCGCCGTCGACGGCCGGTCCGGCGCCGGGAAGACGACCCTCGCCGTGGAACTCGCGGCCCTCCTCCGAGAGCACCACAGCGTCAGCCTCTTCCATCTCGAAGACATCTATCCCGGCTGGGACGGGCTCGCCGACGGGATCAGCCGCTATGTGGAGCACGTCCTCCGGCCGCTCGGCGAGGGGCGCACCGCCCGATGGCACGCGTGGGACTGGACCCGCGGTGAGGACGGCGAGGAACGCGTGACACCGGGGGCGGACATCGTGCTGCTCGAAGGCGTGGGCGCAGGGGCGTCGGCGGCCCGTCCCTACCTGGACGCCGTCGTCTGGGTGGAGGCCGACCCCGATGTCCGGCGCCGGACGGCGATCGAGCGGGACGGCGCCACGTACGCGCCGTTCTGGGAGCGGTGGGCCGAGCAGGAGGTTGCCTGGCTGAGCGAGGACGACCCTTCCGTCTCAGCGGACATCATCATGCAGGGCCACCGGGGCCCGCCTTCGCCCCGTGCGGTGCGCCTGGCCCTGACCGGCCTGCCGTCGTGCGCGGTCCTGTTGGCTCCGGAGCGCGCGGGCCGTCGTGGACTGACGCTCGACTACGAGCGCATCGACGCCACCCCGAACACCGCCGAACTCTTCACCGCGCTGTACGGGTTGTCGCCCGCAGCGGTCTGGCTCGACAGCTCCGATGCAGCCACGACCGGCCCGCCCACCGACCGTAACCGGTTCAGCATCCTGGCGGATGCCGGCGGGGTGTTCGGGCAGCAGGCGCTGCACCGTGCCGGCGTCACGGAGATCAGCGCCGGCGCGGTCACCGCCCGTGTCCGGGCACCCTTCTTCCGCTGGCTCGACGACGTCTGGGGGCGCCGGGCCGTGCGTGTGCCCGAGGGCTTCGCCTGTGAGTTCGGGCTGGGCTGGCTGGGGTACCTCGGGTACGAGTTGAAGCGGGAGACAGGCGGTTCGGACACCTCGACGCCCGACGGCGCGCTGCCCGATGCCGCCCTCGTCTTCGCCGGGCGGGCCGTCGTCGTCGACCATCTCGAGGGCTCCGTCTTCCTGCTGTTCCTGTCCGACGGGCGGCCCGATCCCGAGCGCGACGACTGGCTCGAACATGCACGGGCCGCGGTCGAAGCGACGGCCCCTGCGACGAACCGGCCACCGGTGCCGCGACCGGTGCCATCCTTCCGAACCCGTGACAGCCGCGAGGAATACCTCGCGAAGATCGACCTGGCCAAGACCGAGATCGCGGACGGAAACACCTACGAGGTGTGCCTGACGACGTCGCTGACCGCCCACGCGGAGAGCTTCGACGCCCTGCAGGCCTACCTTCGGCTGCGTGAGGTCAGCCCTGCCCCCTTCGCGCATTTCCTCCGCTTCCCCGGTCTCGCCGTCGCGAGTACCTCGCCGGAACGCTTCCTGAAGCTCACGGCCGGAGGCCTCATGCGGGCGGAGCCCATCAAGGGGACCCGGGGCCGGTCCATGGATCCCGCCGCCGACGCCGCACTCCTCGAGGACCTCCGGGCCTCCGCGAAGGACCGCGCGGAGAACATCATGATCGTGGACCTCCTCCGCAACGACCTCTCCCACCATGCGATGCCCGGGTCCGTCACGGTCAGCCGGCTCTGCGACATCGAGACCTACGCCACCGTGCACCAGATGGTCAGCACCATCGATGCCCGGTTACGGCCGGGCAGCGCGAGGGCCGGCGTCGTCGCCTCCGCGTTCCCCGCCGGGTCGATGACCGGAGCACCCAAGATCAGCACGATGGACATCCTCGACCGGCTGGAGCGGACGCCCCGCGGACCGTACTCGGGAGCAGCAGGGTACTTCAGCCTCACGGGGGCGACTGATCTCGCCGTCGTCATCCGCACACTCGTGGTGCAGGAGGACGACGGCGGAGCCCGGCTCACGCTCGGAGTCGGCGGCGCGATCACGGCCGATTCGGATCCGGCCGAGGAGTGGGACGAGGTGCGGACGAAGGCACGCGGGGTCCTGTCGGCCCTCCGTTCGGTATTCCCCGATGGAAGCGCCGCAGGGAGAGTCAGGACCGTCGAGCCGTGACCCTGTCCGCTACTGGCTCGGTGCGGTGACCCTGCTTGCCTGGGCGGCCGGAATCCGGATCGGAAGGTCGTTGGACCGGGTGGCCTTCGCCGCGAGCCAGGTGGCGAGCGCACCCAGGGCCGCGCCTGCGAGGACGTCGACGACGTAATGCCAGCCGAAGTAGACGGTGGCAAGGGCCGTCAGCACGACGTAGGCCCACAGGACCGCCCGGACCACGAGCGGAAGGCGGATGAGGTGAGCCACGAGGGCCGCAGTGAAGACGACGGATACGTGAAGGGAAGCGAACGCCGCGATGCCGTGCACCGACTCCGTGGCATGCGGGTCCGCGAGCACCCGCACCCGGTTGCGGTACAGGGACTCCTGCAGGCTGGTGACCCCCGTGTCGGCCAGGTCCGTGAAGTGCTTCGGTTCGATGTAGATCGGGCCCAGGGACGGTAGTACGTAATAGCTTGCAGCGCCCAGTATCCAGTTGAAGGACAACGCGCTGACGTACCAGACTCCGTGGGAGATCGTGCGGGACCACACGAGCGCGGCGGCGACCGACAGGGGCACGAAGACCAGGTAGGACAGGTACACGGCGGACAGCACATGCGCGCTCACTCCGGTACCCAGCATCTGCTGGAGCGCGTCACCTGGGTGGTCGCCACCCATGAGCCACCGGTCGGTCTCCTGCAGGAAGGGATCAACGACCCTGTCGCGGACGAACGGGAGGAAACTCTTCATGTTGCGGTACGAGACATACGCCAGGTAGAAGGTCGCGAGGCCCACGGACGTCAGCACGAGCCGTGGCCCGGGCCAGCGACGCCGGAACTCGACCAGCGCCACACGATGCGCGGTCCGCAGGGTGGGCTTCCTCCACAGGGTCCGGGGGAGGACGTCAGCCAGGATCATCGCGACCAGCAGCAACGGCAGGCGGATATAGCTGGGACCGAGGAAACCGTCGGGGTCGCGCAGTGGCAGACCGAAAACCATCGCCGTGAAGCCGGTCAGTAGGGCAAAGGAAGCCGCGACCGCGAACGGGACGTGGAAGAGCCCGTACGGGGAGCGCCTCGACGACGAGGTTTTAAGCGTCATTCAACACTTTTAGCGCAATTTGAGGGGAATAGTGAAAAAAGTTGACTATTGCCCACCCGGGCACTGTGCTTCAGGGACCCAGGCTTCCGTCTCTATGGCATGGTTCACCCCATGACTGATCCTTCAGTGGGGACCGACCAGGGGAATCGGACGCCGCTCGGCGCGTCCTACTGGAAGTTGTGGGTTTCCTCCGGGCTGTCCAACCTCGCGGACGGCGTCTTCAAGATCGCGCTTCCCCTGCTGGCCATCCAGCTCACCCAGTCTCCGACGCTGATCGCCGGACTCACGGTCGCGGCAACGCTCCCCTGGCTTTTCTTCGCCCTGACTGCCGGGGCTCTGGCGGACCGGATGGATCGGCGCAGACTGATGGCGTGGGCCAACCTCAGCCGCGCAGTACTTCCCGCGCTGCTGGTCACGGTGCTGCTGCTGGATCTGGGCTCCATCTGGGCTCTCTACGTCGTCGCCCTGATAGTGGGGGTGGCGGAGACTCTGTACGACACGTCAGCGCAGTCGATCCTGCCCCAGGTGGTGCACCGGGACCAGCTCTCGCGCGCCAACGGCCGCCTCTACACCGTCGAGCTCACCACCAATCAGTTCGTCGGCCCCCCGTTGGGCGGGCTGCTGGTGGGCATCGGCGTTATTGCGGGCCTCGTCGTGCCTGCAGCGCTGTGGTGCGCGGCCGTCGGTGGCCTGCTCCTGCTTCCGGGCACATTCCGTGTGGAGCGGGAGGGGAGGACGACGTTGAGATCCGACATCAGGGAAGGCCTGGGATTCCTGTGGAACCAGAAAGTCCTCCGGACGCTGGCAGCGATGACCGGAGTGCTGAACTTCGCCTCCAGCGCGGCCTTCGCGGTCCTCGTTCTGTTCGCCGTGGGCCCGTCGTCGGAGATGAGGTTGTCCGAGGTGGGATTCGGGGTGCTCCTGACGACGTCGGCCGTCGGTTCCTTCATCGGGTCGCTGACCGCAGAGCGGATCGAGGCGGGACTGGGCCGCGCTGTGTCGCTGATGCTCACGATCGTGGGCTGTGCGCTGTTCGTGGGCGCACCCGCCCTGACCAGCAGCCCCTTCGTCCTCGGCCCGATCTTCCTCCTGGGCGGCCTCCTCATCGTGCTGTGGAACGTCATCACCGTGTCGCTACGCCAGCGCATCACGCCCGACCGCCTGCTCGGCCGGGTCAACAGCGCCTACCGCCTGCTGGCCTGGGGCACCATGCCGCTCGGAGCGGCAACGGGAGGCCTTCTGGCCCAATGGCTGGGCCTGCAGGCGATGTTCGGGATCATGGGGTTGCTCACGCTCGCGTTGCTCGGGATGATGCCCATCCTCACCAACAGAGCGATCGCAGCTGCCGAAGCGCAGCCGAACGCCGGGTAGGCCTACGACCCGGTGTGCCACGCCGGGTGGCACGGGGAAGCGCGAGCCCAGCCGATACGATGTCCGCCATGACTGTTCTCGTGTTCCTGGACCCGGCGTACGACGACGGCAAGGTCGTCGACGCGTCGCAGCCGCAGTTGATGGCCACCGACCTCGGAGCAACCCGCGGGGACGGGATCTTCGAGTCCCTCCTCGCCGTCGGCGGCACACCTCGCAAGGAGCAGGCACATCTGGCCCGGCTGGCGTCGTCGGCTGCCGCCCTGGACCTCGTGGTGCCTGACGCCGCCGCCTGGAGCCGCGCGATCCGCACGGGCCTGCGCGAGTTCGCTGCGGCGGAGCCCGACGAGGACAGCGCCGTCGTGAAGCTCCTCGCGACGCGCGGGGTGGAGGGTGCCGGGCGCGCGACGGCATGGGTGCAGGTCGCGCCGGTCCCTGCGTCGACGGTGGCGCAGCGCGAGGCGGGCCTGAAGGTCCTCTTCCTCGAGCGGGGGTACGACAGCACCGTCGCCCAGCGCGCTCCCTGGCTGCTGATGGGAGCGAAGACGCTCTCGTACGCCGTCAACATGGCCGCGGTCAGGTACGCCAGGGCGCACGGTGCCGACGACGTCATCTTCACGTCCTCCGACGGAAAGGTCCTCGAGGGGCCCACCTCCACGGTGCTGCTCGCCTACGACCGCGACGGGCAGAAGACCCTCCTCACTCCCCAGCTCGAGAGCGGAATCCTGGCGGGGACCTCGCAGAGCGCACTGTTCGCCGCGGCGAAGGAGCAGGGGTGGGAGCTCGGCTACGGACCGCTGGAGCCGCACGACCTCCTCGAGGCCGACGCCGTCTGGCTGATCTCGAGCATCCGCCTGCTCGCCCCTGTCCTCTCCCTCGACGGCCAGGAGCTCCGCACCTCGCCGTCCCTGACCGCTGAACTCACCGAGCTCGTGGACCGTTTCGTGTAATTTCCACCACAAAAGTGCCCTTGCGGGCACTATTCCGGCGTCAACGGCGGGTTTCGTGCCTCCTGCGTTTTGACCCGGGCCTTCGTGCTGCCCTAGCGTTTTTCATGCAATCAAGAGATCCAGCCATAGGCCCTGGCCGGCTGGACAGCAACCCTCTCCCGTAGTGGGGTGCTCCAGGTGAAGATTCGGCCGCCGGGCCAAGTCCCCCGGTCGGCAAGTACGGCGTCGTGCGGTCCCACCCGGAATTCCTCCGGCCGGTGCCGCCACAGCGCGCACAGCCCAGAACAGCGAGCGTGTCACCCAGCAGCCAGCCGTCTTCCTCCCTGCCGTCACCCGGCACCCCGCATCACCATCAGCGCCCGTACAACGGGCCGGCTTTCACGAAGGACATCATGAACATCTCCCGCAAGGTTCTCGCGGCTCTCGCCGTCCCCCTTCTCGCCCTGACCGTCTCCTGCGGCAGCACCAGCAGCGAGCCCGCCGAGACCACCGACGCCCTGGCCGGTAGCGACCAGCAGTCGCTGGACCAGTACACGACCGCCGACACCACGCCGATCGACGAGATCGACACCTCCGAGCTCGGACTCATCACCGATGGCACCCTGCGGGTCGGCACCCTCTCGGACGCACCGCCCAACATCTTCATCGAGAACGGCGTGTTCACGGGCTACGACAACGAGCTGTTGCGTGCGATCGGCGACAAGCTGGGCCTCGAGGTCGAGTTCGCGTCCACCGACTTCTCCGCCCTGCTGGCCCAGGTGCAGAACAAGCAGTTCGACGTCGGATCGTCGTCGATCTCCACGACGGCCGCCCGCCGCGAGAACGTCGGCTTCACCAACGGCTACGACTTCGGCTACATGGCCGTCGTGACCAAGAACGGCTCCTCCGTGACGGGCTTCGACTCGCTGTCCGACGGCACGCGCATCGGCGTCGTCCAGGGCACCGTGCAGGACGACTACGTCACCAACACGCTCGGGCTCGAGCCCGTGCGGTTCGCGGACTACAACACGGTGTACGCCAGCGTGAAGAACGGGCAGGTCGACGCGTGGGTAGCGCCGTCGCAGCAGGCCACCGGCCAGGTGAAGGAGGGCGACGACACCACCATCGCCGAGACCATCATCAACACCGAGAACTTCACCGCCTACGCGGTGAACAGCGAGAACCAGCCCCTCATCGACGCGCTCAACGCCGGCCTCGACGCCGTGATCGAGGACGGTACCTGGACCGAGCTGACCAAGGAGTGGTACCCGGACCGCGAGATGCCTTCGGACTGGAAGCCCGGCAGCAAAGCCGTGGAAGTAAAGTAGCTGACCCTGCATGAATGCCTTTGAACAGCTTGCGCAGACCTTCTTCGACTGGGAGGCGATGGCCGCCGTCCTGCCGAACCTCCTGACGGTCGGACTGCCGAACACCCTGATCCTCGCCCTAGCCTCCGGCATCATCGGAACGGTCCTCGGAATGGTCCTCGCCATCATGGGGATCTCCCGCAACCGGGCCCTGCGCTGGGCGGCCCGCGTCTACACGGACATCTTCCGTGGCGTGCCGGCCGTGGTGATCATCCTGCTCATCGGCATCGGGCTCGGGCCGATCTTCCGGCAGCTCACGGGCAGCACCAGCCCGTTCCCCATGGGCATCCTCGCCCTGTCGCTCATGGCCGCGGCCTACATCGGGGAGATCTTCCGCTCCGGTATCCAGAGCGTCGAGAAGGGTCAGCTGGAGGCATCCCGTGCGCTCGGTTTCAGCTACCGTTCCTCGATGCAGCTCGTGGTGGTTCCCCAGGGCGTGCGGCGCGTGTTGCCCGCCCTGGTGAACCAGTTCATCGCCCTCATCAAGGAGTCCTCGCTCATCTACTTCCTCGGCCTCGTCGCCAGTGAACGCGAACTCTTCCGGGTGGGCAATGACGCGGCGAGCACCACGGGCAATTTGTCGCCGCTCATCGCGGCCGCCGTCCTGTACCTGTGCCTGACGATCCCGCTGACGCACCTGGTCAACTTCATCGACCACCGGCTGCGCATGGGCAAGAAGGAGAAGCCGGAACCGGACGAACTGGCCGCGAGGATCGGCGAAGGAGCGAAGGCGTGAAGACGATCGAATCGGGAACCCTGACGGGGAAGAACCTGCACCTGTCCTTCGGGTCCAACCATGTCCTGCGCGGCATCGACCTGCATGTGGAGCGCGGCACGACGGCGTCGGTGATCGGCCCGTCCGGCTCCGGCAAGTCGACACTCCTGCGCGTCCTGAACCGGCTGATCGAACCCGACCAGGGCGACATCCTGCTCGGCGGCCGGTCCGTCCTCAAGGACAACCCGGACGAGCTGCGCCGGCGCATCGGGATGGTCTTCCAGCAGTTCAACCTCTTTCCCCACAAGACCGTGGTGGACAACGTCTCGCTGGCGTTGCGCAAGCTCCGGAAGATGCCGGCGGACGAAGCGCGGGACAAGGCACTTGCGCAGCTGGACCTCGTGGGACTCAAGCACAAGGCCGACGTCCGGCCGGGCAACCTGTCCGGTGGACAGCAGCAGCGCGTCGCGATCGCGCGCGCACTGGCGATGGACCCGGAGGTCATGTTCTTCGACGAGGCGACCTCCGCTCTCGACCCGGAGCTGGTCAAGGGAGTCCTGGCCCTCATGGCGGACCTCGCCGCGGCCGGAATGACCATGGTCGTGGTGACCCACGAGATGGGCTTTTCCCGCAACGTCTCGGACACGGTCACCTTCATGGATGGCGGCGTCGTCGTGGAGTCCGGCCCTCCGGCCGCGATCTTCGACAATCCGCAGACACCCCGCCTGAAGTCGTTCCTCTCGGACGTCCTCTAGGCACCACGGCGGATCATCGCGCACCCCATCGAAGGACGGCGGTCGACCCGGTCAGGACAGGATGAAGTTCCACGTCCCGGCCAGGACGGCCGCCGTCACCGCGCCCGCAGCGATCAAAAGCCCGACGACGGCGACGACCGCGTCAAGCCGGGCGTAGGTACTCTCGCGTGCCCAGGTGCGCGTCCCGCCACCAAACCCGCGTGCCTCCATCGCCGTCGCGAGGCGGGTGGCCCTACGGATCGCCTGCACGATCAGCCCGAAGGACTGTCCCAGCAGGTTGCGCGTCCGGGCGACGATCGAGCCGTCCGACCCGATGCCGCGGGCGTGGCGGGCCAGCCCCAGCGTCTCCCACTGCTCCACGAGCAGGCCCGCGAGCCGTAGCGATGCCAGGCCGCCCAGGACGAAGCGGTGGGGCAGGTGGAGCTTCTGGGCCAGTGCGTCGGCGAGGTCGGTGGGGTCCGTGGTGAGGAGGATGAAGATCCCCGGCAGCGCGAGTGCCAATGCCCTCAGCCCGACGGCGATTCCGGCGGTGACGGACCCCTCGGTGAAGAGGAACGGGCCGACGTCGAGCAGGACATTTCCGGTCTTCTCGGCGAGCAGTGCCGTGCCGTAGGCGCCGATCACCGCGGCGACCAGCAGGGGCCAGATCCTCCGTGCCAGGCCCCACACACTGATGCCCAGCATCGGCATGAGCGCGAGTTCGCAGGCCAGGACCACCGCCGCGCTCACCCAGTCGATGCTCACGAGGAGGGCAAGGGTGATGGCGACGGCGGCGAACAGCTTGGAGACGGGGTTGGCCCGCACCAGCGTCCTCCCGGTCAGAACGGGTGTCAGGTAGTCGTTGCTCACTGCGCCACCAGCCGTCCCGCGCCATCCGCGATGCGCAGGGTCGCGCCGCCGAGCTCCGCGATGTACTCGGTGTCGTGGGTCACCGAGAGGACGGCGACGCCGTCGTGGATCAGTTCCCGCAGCAGGGTGACGAGCTCTGCCCAGGTTCCGGCGTCCTGCCCGAAGGTCGGTTCGTCGAGGATCAGGATCCGCGGTGCCGTGGCGAGCATCGTCGCCACGGACAGCCGGCGCTTCTCCCCACCGGACAGCGTGAAGGGATTGGCCTCCAGCAGGTGGGTGAGGCGAAGACGCTCGGCGATGTCGGCGGTGCGTCGTGGGTCGTCGTTCCCGCCGACCCTCCGCGGGCCGAACTCGAGTTCCTCGGACACCGTCGCGGTGAGGAACTGGTGCTCCGGCTCCTGGAAGACGGTCCCGATGCGCTGCACGAGCTGCGACGAGCGCCACCGGAAGGGGTCGGTGCCGGCCGTGCCGGCGAGGGTTTCCGACGCGTCGAGCCTTCCCGAACGCGGGCGGAGCAGACCGCCGAGGGTGAGGGCCGCCGTGGACTTCCCGGCACCGTTCGGCCCGGTGATGCTCAGGGCTTCCGCAGTCCGCACCTCGAGCCGGAGGCCCTCGACGGCGGCTGGCCCCCGCTTCGTCCGAGCGACGGTCAGGTCGCGGCTCGACAGCAGTACCTCCCCGCCTGTGCCCGGCAGGGGGCCGCCGACGGGAGGCTGCCAACCCGGGACCCACACGCCCGCCGCGGCCAGGCGGTCGCGCGTGCGTTCCTGACCCAGCACCGCTGCGGGCGCGCCGTCCGCGAGGACCCCTCCCCCGGCGTCGAGCACGATCACGCGGTCGACGACGTCTGCCCACACCGCGACCCGGTGCTCCACGACGACGAGCGTCGCCCCGGTGCGTTCGAGGACACGGACGACGGCGTCGCGCACCTCCAGCACGCCGTCGGGGTCGAGGTTCGCGGTGGGTTCATCGAGCAGGAGCAGCCCCGGTTCCATCGCGAGGACGGCAGCGAGCGCCAGGCGCTGCTTCTGCCCGCCGGACAGCGCAGTGGTCGGGTGATCGAGTGGAAGGTCCAGCCCGACGTCGTCGAGCGCGCGTCCCACGCGCTGCCAGATCTCGTCGCGGGGCACGGCGAGATTCTCGGCGGCGAAAGCGACCTCGTCACCCACCCGTGCCAGGACCACCTGCGTCTCAGGGTCCTGCAGCACCAGCCCTGCACGTCCCCGTGCGGCGGCGGGCGCGGCGTCGTCGAGCAGCAGCTCGCCCTCCTGCTCGCCTTCGTCGCTGGATCCCAGCACCCCTGCCAGCCCGTGCAGCACGGTGGACTTGCCGGCACCGGACGCGCCGAGAAGCAGCACCCGCTCCCCCGCCTGGATGTCGAGGTCGAGGTGGCGAGCCGCGAAAGCTCTGCGGCCGGCATGGCGCCAGCCCCAGCCCCGGGCACGGACGTGCACTGCTCCCGGGGCCGGAGCGTGCGCTGGTGTCACACGTCCGCCGTGCGGCCGGCCGCGAACGAGGACAGCACCCCGGTCTTCGCGAGTCCGCGCATCGCCAGCCAGGACAGCAGCCCTGCGATGACGACTCCCGAGATCGCGGCGAAAAGCGTGTATATGAGCTTGAACTCGATCGTCCAGAGCGCGTTGTACATGATGTTCTCGCTGATCGCGAGGGCGAGGCCTGCGACGAGGCCGGCGAGCAACGCCACGGGCAGGTTCCACTTCCGGTACAGGAACAGCAGGAAGACCAGTTCTGCCCCGAGTCCCTGGATGAGGCCGGACACCAGGACGAGGATGCCGAACTGCGTGCCGATGAGGGCCGATACCGCCGCTGCCAGCACTTCGCAGTAGAGCGCGGCTCCGGGCTTGCGGATGATGAGTCCGCCCAGCACACCGGCGATGAGCCATCCGCCGGAGTACAGGCCCGCCAGGGGCGGGAACCCTGCGGTGAGCAGGCTGATGCCGGAGTAGCCCGCGGACCAGGCGAAGAAGAGGACGCCGACGGCGACCGCGATGACCGAGGCCACCACGATGTCGACGACGCGCCACTGGCTTGAGCGCGGGGTGGTGCCCTTGAGGGCTGTTGGTGAAGCCATGATGATTCCTCCTGAGGTACAGGAGGGGATAGCGCGGGGCTGCAGCGGAGGCAGCGCACAGCACTCTGAGAACTCGACTCCCTTCGCCGGTACTAGCCGGATCAGGTTCGAGGGTCTGCGGCGGTCCGCACTCTCAGCGCCCGTTCCGCAGCCAGCTGCGGATCGGCGCTCCCCTGTCGTTTGTTGGTTGAGCGCTACCGATCCTACACCTGCTGCCTACTCCCTGCATGGCTCCTGAGCCGCGGTTAGGCTAGGCGCAGGACTATCGGATCAAAAGGAGAAACCATGCAAGTAGTGTTCAAATTGCTCGGTGTAGGCATGAGCGTCGGTGCCGGATACGTGGGGACGAAGCTCGTGGACTTCCTCTGGGAGAAGATCACGGGCGAGGCGCCCCCCAAGAGCAAGGACGGGCTGGAAAACACCCTGCGCTCCGCCCTGGTCTTCGCCATCATCTCCGGAGCCGTCAGCACCACCATCCAGGTGCTGACCAACCGCTCCACGCAGAGGGCGATCGAGCGATTCGCGAAGACCCGCGACCTTACCTGATACGCATCATCGGGAGGAGGGGCACGAGCCGTCGTGCCTCTCCTCCCTTTTCATGCCTCCTTCTCGGACTGCCATGGCAGCCCTTCGGGTCGCCGACAACCCCCTCGAGCGCGCAGTGGACCGGTGAGGGGTAGTGGGTCGTCCTGCTCCCGTACGGGCAGTGCGCTCGCAGGGATGACACCGTTCGCCTGCCGTTCCTACTCAGGGATGACGCGCCGGCCGCGCCATCGGCCTAGCGTTGAAGGGTCGGAAGAAGGAGGAGACATGCGGTTCGTCCACAGCAGGGCCCTCTGGTTCCTTGCCACCATCCTTGTCGTGACCCCGATCCTCGTCGCAGCACACACCGAGACCGGCCGGGCGCTGCAGTCCGCGGTCCTGTACAGCGTCGTGACGGCAGCGGCCATCGGGAGCCTGAACGCCTCGCTCCTGGGCCGGAAGCAGCCCGCCCGCCCGTAGCCCGTGGACTGCCGCAACGCGGAAGCAGGAATGACGAGAGGAAGTATCGCGCGGGATGACTGGCCTGTTCAGAGCCGGCCGAAAGCATCCGTTCCATGGGCCCGAAGATCCATCAGGATGGCGTAGGGAGCTCCTGCGACCAGGTCAGCAGCGCGCTCGAGAACATCGGCCACATGCCCGCACGGACTGTCGTGCCCTGCGCCCAGGTCAGGGGGGCCATGCCAAGGGCGATCATGCCGGGGCGGGCCCTGCCATTAGATGTTTTCGGGATCGTGATTGTTTGTGTGCCCCTAGCTCCATGCCGCGCTGAGCCGAGTCTACGGATAGAAGAAGGGCTCCGAGTAGGTGGCTGCCGGGCCTCTGGATTCCGGTCGCGGCCACGTGCAAGGACGACGGCGGCCGGCCCCTGGGCAGGAGGGAACCGGCCGTCGTCGTCCTGCTCTTAGGAAACGGACCTAAGCTTCGGACACCTGCGCTGCAAGATTGGCCAGCGTCGAGTCCAGCGCGTCCTGCGACACCTCAGGGAAACTCAGCTTCTTCAGGGTTTCCCTGTCAGTAACGCCGGACCAGTCGTAGGTGACGGACACCTCGGTGGAACCGGGACCGGCTGTCTCGAACCGCCACACCCACTCCCACCCCGGAGGCTCCTCCCCCGCCGGCGCAGTTTTCCATGCGAGTAGCTTGTTCTCGTCATAGCCCACCACATGGTTGTCCGTCTGATAGTCACCGCCCATCTTGTCCCAGTTCTGGTTCATGGTGAACATCTGGCCCACGGCGGTGATGCGGTCGGACTTGCTGTCCGACTGCACCATTCCGGAGCCGTCCAAGGCAGCGTGGTGCGCCGGATTCGAAAGGAAGGTGAAGATGGCGTCGGCCGGTGCATCGATCGTGCGGCTTGCAGAGATACGTGTGTCGTTCATCGAGCGCGTGCTCCTTCGGATTGTGGGAGACGGGTTTTACTTCGCGTCGCCCGGCGAAGATTCATCGGGGATCGAGCCTGCCATCGACTCTATGCCCTCGCCGGTGTTACGTGTGTCCTGCACGCGCCTTGCCATTCATCACCACAGGACCCCTTGAGGCCGCTATAGATGGCGCGGTGTTCTGCGTGACCGAGCGCTGGCTGCCGAACGGAACGCTGCATCACGACTCGGCTTGGCCCAACGGACATGCCGAAGGAACCTGCGGATTCAGCAGGCGGACATCGGCGCTATGAAGTCTGGATGTTCACTGACGTGCAGCAGCGCCCGGTATCGGGGTACCCCCCGACGCCGGGCGCTGCTGTTTTTTCATGTCCTGGTGTGTCCCTCCCTCACCAGGGAGGACCATACCAGGGGTGTATCGGACCTACTGGTCCTTGCGGCGTGTCCTGGCCACGTCCAGTGCGCCGGCTCCGAGGAGCAGGGCCGAGAGACCACCGAAGATGACCGCACCGGCAGCAAGGTCGGCTGCGGTCGTCGTGTAGGTCGCGGTGCACGTGACCGACTGGCCCGGGATGAGCGCTGCTGCGCCCTCGGGGCACTTGATGGCCGACAGCGCAACGGCAATCGGCGCCCTGAACGCTTCGCTCATCGGGCGGAAGCAACCAACCAACTCACTCGAGCCGTTCGACCGGAGCCGGAGAACGGAAGGACCGCTTCCTGCGGGAGCAGTCCTTCGTGGGGATGCAGCACGCCGCTAGCCGGCGACCACTGCAGGCTTCTCTGCCTCTACCGCTGCCCTGTGCCTCTCGATGCGCGCCTGCTGCAGCGGAGTCTTCCTATTCACGAACCATGCGCCACCGAGAAGGAGGAACCACAGCGGAGCCACGACGAGGGCCAGCCGGGTGTCGTCGGCCTGCGCGAGGGCCACGAGCATGAACAGGAAGAACGCCAGCACCACGTAGGGCATGAAGGCAGAGCCCGGCATCTTGAACGCGGACTGCTCGTGACGCTCAGGGTGGCGGCGTAGGAAAGCCAGGTAGCTGATGAGGATCATCGACCAGACGAACATCGTCAGGACCGAGGCGACGGAGGTGACGATCGTGAACGCACCGATCACGGAGTCGCCCGAGTACAGCAGGATGAGCCCGGCCAGCAGGAAGATGCAGGAGAACAGCAGCGCATTCTGCGGAACCTTCCGCGAGCTCAGCCTCCCGAAGGACCGAGGGGCGTTGCCGTCGTGTGCGAGCCCGTACACCATGCGCGACGTGGAGTAGATGCCCGAGTTCGCGCTTGAAGCCGCGGAGGTCAGGACGACGAGGTTGACGACGACGGCGGCGATTCCGAGCCCCGCGAGGGTGAACATGCCGATGAAAGGGCTGGTGGAGGCGTCGATGGTGCGCCACGGGTTGACCGCCATGATGACGATGAGAGCACCTACGTAGAACAGCAGTACGCGCACGGGAATCGAGTTCACGGCGCGGGGCAGTGTCTTCTCGGGATCCTTGGTCTCGGCCGCAGCCGTGCCGACCAGTTCGATACCGGCGAAGGCGAAGATCGCGATCTGGAATCCGAGAATGAAACCGAACAGCCCGTGCGGGAACATTCCGCCGTCGTTCCAGATGTTCGCGAGTGCGGCGACCTGCCCACCGGGCGAGGTGAAATGCGTGGCGATCATGACGATCCCGGTGACGATCAGCGCGAGGATCGCCACCACCTTGATGATGGCGAACCAGAACTCTGCCTCGCCGAAGGCCTTCACCGTCGGCAGGTTCAGGAGCAGCAGCACCACGGGGGTGGCCAGCGCCGGTATCCACAGCGGAGTGCCCGGGGCGAGGATGTCGACGTAGCCCGCAATGGCCACGATGTCGGCGACACCCGTGACGACCCAGAGGTGTAGTAGGACCATCCGGTGAAGAAACCGGCCCAGGGACCGAGCAGATCCCCGGCGAAGTCGCTGAAGGACTTGTACTCGAGGTTCGAAAGCAGGATCTCTCCCATGGCGCGCATGACGAAGAACAGCATGAAGCCGATGATCATGTACACGAAGATCACGGACGGCCCCGCGAGCGAGATGGTCTTGCCGGAGCCCATGAAGAGACCCGTGCCGATGGCACCGCCGATGGCCAGCAGCTGGATGTGCCGGTTGCTGAGCGCACGCGTCAGCTGCGGGGATCGACTATGGTCTCCTGCGCCGGATGCAGCGGAAGTATGCACGGAGAGTGCGGGATCAGACATGTGGGCAAATTTTCCTTCCCCACGCGCAGTCACACGGACTGGCTGAAGGTGCGCGGGCTGGATGAATGTGACAGACATAGAACCCTGAACGGTGTGTGGTCTGGAGTCAAATCACAGGGGTGCCCGCACTGCACCTCGGGCCGGGACGGGCAGGCACTGGGCTCCGCCGGGCCTTCTCATGCCGTAGTGAGGACGACATACTGACGGCATGAGCATCCTCGACACAGCGCAGATCCTCGACGCCGGCCTCGACGATTGGCGCAAACTGGCGCAGGCGCTGCACGCCCGCTTCCTGACGCGCGACTTCTCCGCGGGCCTGGCCTTCGTCTCGGCCATCGGTGAACTGGCCGAGGAGGCGAACCACCATCCGGACATCGTGCTGACGTATACACACGTGGACGTGAAGCTCATCAGCCACGACGCATCAGGGGTGACGGAGCGCGACGTCGACCTGGCCCGCGGCATCAGCACCCTGGCTAGCGAGCGCGGCATTCCGGCCGACCCTTCGGCCGCCGTCGTCGTCGAACTCGCCCTCGACACCGCGGACGTAGCGGCAGCCGGCCCGTTCTGGGCCGCACTCCTGACAGGGGACGCACGCGCGGTGGACGGGGACGACGTCGCCGACCCGACCGGCCGCGTCCCCCTGCTGTGGTTCCAGCACACCGATGCGCACGAGACCCCACGGCAGCGCTTCCACCTCGACGTCTGGGTCCCGCACGACGCCGCTGAGGCACGCATAGCGGCCGCCGTCGCCGCCGGCGGCACCGTCGTCGACGCAGCCCAGGCACCCGCCTTCACCGTCCTGGCCGATCCCGAGGGCAACCGGGCCTGCGTCTGCACCATCCTTGAGCGCTGAGAATCCCCGTCCGGTGCCTGAGGCGGAGGGCGCGGACCACCGGAACGACGACGTCGAGGTCCTCGTGGTCGGAGCCGGACCGACGGGACTGATGCTGGCGAACTGGCTCGTGAAGTCCGGAGTGCGCGTCGGGATCATCGACGGCAAGGACGGGCCCACGGTGGAGTCGCGGGCGCTCGGCGTGCACTCCCGCTCCATGGAGATCTACGACCAGCTCGGCGTCGCCGACCTCGTGCTGGGGCAGGTTGTCCGGGTGGAGTCGATGCGCCAGGGCTTCGGGCGCGTCGCCTTCGCGCCGGTCCCGCTGACCGACCTCGGCAGGGGGATCACGCCGTACCCCGGGATGTACGTACTGGAGCAAAGCGCCAACGAGCGGATTCTCGCCGACAACCTGCAGGCGTTGGGTGGTTGGGTCCGTTGGCGGCACCGGCTTGTGGACCTTCATCGGTCGGAGTCCGCCGTGCGCGCGGTCGTCGAGAGCGCGGAGGGACTGCGGACCATCAGCGCGCGGTTCGCCGTCGGGTGCGACGGCGCGTCATCCGCCGTCCGCTCGCTGTGCGGCATCCCCTTCGAGGGCAGGACCAGCCGACAGACGTTCTACCTCGTCGACGCGGTCGGGGTCAGCGGTCTCGCCCCCGCTTCCGTGAACATCCGCCAGGGAGCGGCCGAATTCCTGCTGGCCTTCCCCATGAAGCCGGACGACGCCGGCAGGAGCGGCCAGCGCCTCATCGGGGTAGCGAGCGACGACGACGTCGCCGCCGTCACTGAAGAGTTCGCCCGGTACCGATTGGCTGAAGCGTTCGGCGTGACCTACGAGGACTACCGCTGGTTCTCCACCTACCGGTTGCATTACCGCATTGCCGCACGCTTCCGCGCCGGACCGATCTTCCTCGCCGGTGATGCAGCCCATGTCCATTCGCCCGTCGGGGCACAGGGCATGAACACCGGCCTCCAGGACGCACACAACCTCGCGTTCAAGCTCGCGGATGTCGTCGCCGCCCGCGCATCCCCGGCATCGCTGGACCGCTACGCAGCAGAACGCAGGCCCGTCGCCCTGCATCTCCTGAGCACCACGGACAGGCTGTTCCGCGGCGTCGTATCCCGTTCCGTGGTGATGACCGCGGTCCGGAGGTTCGCGCCGCGCGTGGCGCTGCCCATCGGCGTCGCTGTCCTTCCCCATCTGCCGATCGGGCGCCGCCTCGCCGGGTATCTCGGGCAGATCCGCATCCGCTACCCGATGGACGAGAATGCGCGTCGAGGGCGCCGCCACCCCGTCGTCGGGCGCCGTCTGCCATGGACCGGCGCGAACTTCGGGGTGCTTCGATCTGCCCGATGGCAGGTGCACGTCTATGCGGCGGATGGAGGGCGCATCCACGAGGCGGACGGCGTCGCCCGCCACCTCGGCCTTGCACTGCACGCGTTCGCGACCACGGGTCGGACCGCTCTCGAGCCCGGTACCCTCTACCTCGTCCGGCCCGACGGCTTCGTGGCCGCCGCGTCGCTGCCCGAGGACGCGGTTGATCGGTTCGCCGCGTTGGCAGGAGTAGCTTTTGCGAAGGACCACCAGGAAGGACGACGGGAATGACGAACGACGCCATCGATACGAGCGCGGCTCCATCGGGTACCGGATGTGCCGAGTGCGAGGACTCCGGCGGCTGGTGGCTGCACCTCCGCCGCTGCGCAGCCTGCGGTCACGTGGGGTGCTGCGACAGCTCGCCCGCGCAGCACGCCTCGGGCCACGCCGCCGGCAGCGGCCACCCGATCGCCATGTCCTTCGAACCGGGCGAGGACTGGTTCTGGAACTATCGGAGCGGGGAATTCCTCGACGGCCCGCCCCTCGCCGAGCCCACCAGTCGGCCGTTGGACCAGACCGTGCCGGGCCCGGCGGGCCGAGTTCCTGCTGACTGGCGGCGTCGCATCCACTGAGGAAGGTCCGGCCCGGCTCTCCACCGTGCCCGAGAGCCTCCGTCATTGCAGCCTAGGCCGGCATCCAACTCAGGCGGCAGCGCGGCCGCACTACCGCCGGCATCTGCCGTGAGCACGAAGAAGCGGAGGTGTGCGGTAGCCAGCCCCGGTAGAGGGACCGGACATCGCCCGCCACGGTCAGCAGGTGTTCTGGATCACCTACGGGCGGGTTGTAGATGTGTGCTGGCGCGAAGCAGCGCCCGGGCCGGGGGTGTTCCCGGCTCCGGGCGCTGTGGTGAA
>NZ_SZWI01000011.1:0-28755 GCF_005281365.1 Arthrobacter sp. NamB2
GGGGGGGGGGGGGGGGGGCGGGGGGGGGGGGGGGGGGGGGGGGGGGAACTGCGGAGGGGAAGCGGAGGCAGGCGCGGCCCGGGCGGGGTGGCGAGGCGCGGATGCAGGCGCGGATGCGTCGGGCGGAGACGCGCCTCAGGCGGAGACGGCGGAGTTGTCCAGCGCGAAGGGAGGGCGTTCGATGTCGCCGGTGACGGCCTCGGCGGGATCGGAGCCGAGTTCGACGATCCGGTTGTGGGCGTCGACATGGACGATGGTGGGCACGAAGGCACGCGCCTCTTCCGTCGTCATCTGGGCGTAGGCGATCAGGATGACGAGGTCGCCGCGCTGCACGAGGTGCGCGGCCGCTCCGTTGATGCCGATGACACCGGTTCCCCGCTCGCCGGCGATGGTGTAGGTCTCGAGCCGGGCCCCGTTGGTGATGTCCACGATCGAGACGAGTTCGCCGGGCAGGATGTCCGCGGCTTCGAGCAGATCGAGATCGACGGTGACGGAGCCGACGTAATGCAGGTCGGCATGCGTCACCGTGGCGCGGTGGATCTTCGAAGTGAACATTGTGCGAATCATCGCCTCAAGGATACTGCCGATCACGGGGCGCGTACCCGGTGCGGGAGGTGTCCTTGGGCACACCGAGGCGGTGGGGAACACCCCAGGCGAGTGCTGGAGCGGGCGACGGGAATCGAACCCGCGTATCGAGCTTGGGAAGCTAGCGCTCTACCATTGAGCTACGCCCGCGCGGCAGTTGAAACCGCTCCATCACCTTACAACAGTTCTCCGGGCTTCCCGGATTCGGCGTCCTTCGACCGCGAGTCCGCCGTCCCGGCGCCCCTGGCGCGCTCTATCAGTTCGCGCCACGGCTCCTCGAGTCGGCTCTCCGGAAGATGGACTTCCGTGTAGCCGATAGCGATCCGGTAGGTGAAGCGGTCGCGCTGCTGACCGGGCGCCGGTGGCCCGGGAACGTCGGCCGGGCCCGGGTGAGCCGCGGGTTCGTCCGCTGCAGCTCCGCCTGGTGCAGTTCCGCCAGCTTCGGCCTCCGCCAGTGGCAGCCACCGCTGCTCCGCCTCCGTCCGGCTCACCTCGAGGCTCCAGGTGCGGGAGAGCCCGGCGAATCCGCCAGTCCGTGTGATCTCGATCCTCACCCCAGCACCCCTACCTGCGACCATGCTCCGGACACGGCGTCGGCCTCGCGGCTCCCGGTTCCGAAGCGCCTGGCAGCGGCCTCGGTCGTGGCTGTCGCGAAGATCGGGAAATCGCAGTCGGGCGGGATGCTGCCGCTCAGCACGGCGTCGTACCAGACGCGGCCCGCTCCCTCCCAGGCGCGTCCCCCCAGCGCGGTCGCCGCGAGGTAGAAGGCATGGTTCGGGATGCCGGAGTTGATGTGGACTCCGCCGTTGTCCGACGCGGTGTGCACATAGTCCGCCATGACTGCGGGCTGGGGATCCTTGCCGAGGACGTCGTCGTCGTAGGCCGTACCCGGCGCCTTGAGTGACCGCAGTGCCGTGCCCTCCACCTGCTGCGTGAAGATCCCGGCTCCGACCAGCCAGGACGCTGTGTCGGCGTCCTGCCCGAGGTTCCGCTGCTCCACGAGGACCCCGAAGACGTCGGAGAGCGACTCGTTGAGCGCGCCGGACTGGCCCTGGTAGACGAGATTGGTGGAGTACTGCGTGAAGCCATGGGTGAGCTCGTGGCTGATCACGGTCAGCGACGCGGTGAACCGGCCGAAAATCTCGCCGTCCCCGTCCCCGAAGACCATGCGCTCGCCGTCCCAGAAGGCATTGTCGTAGTTGGTCCCGTAGTGGACCGTGGCCTCGAGCGGCTTGCCCGCTCCGTCGATCGACGAGCGGCCGTACTCCTCGCTGAAGAGATGGTACGTCGACCCGAGCCCGTCGTAGGCCTCGTCTGCCGCGGGATCACCGGTCACGGACGCGCCCTCGCCCCGTACGAGCCGCCCGGGTAGCTCCTCCTGGCCGCCGGCGTCGTAGATCCTCCGGGTGAGCGTCCCGACGATCGCCGATCCCCGACGGACGGGAGCCCGGAGTGCCTCCGAGCGGACCTGCAGGAGGGGATCGAGTTCCTGCAGCGCGTGTCGTGCCGCCCTGGCCGCCGCCGAGAGGCGCGGATCCCTGAGGGCGGCGAGACGGGTGAGCAGGTGCGGTGGGACGATGCTGCAGTGGATGCGCTGCATGGAGACCTCCTTGGATTGGTCCCAAGGTAGACCCGCGAACCGACATTTGGCGGCACGTAGTCTTGGCCGCATGAGTGTTGAGCGGAACACCCGCGGCCTGGAGCAGGGCATCGAGCGGGACTTCTCGGACAAGATGAGCTACGGCTCCTACCTCGAACTGGACAAGCTGCTCGACGCGCAGCATCCCGTGAGTTCTCCCCAGCATCACGACGAGATGCTGTTCATCATCCAGCACCAGACGTCTGAGCTGTGGCTCAAGCTCGTGCTGCACGAACTCCGCGCCGTGCGCGTCCACCTCCGGGTCGACGACCTGCGCGCGGCGATGAAGGGGATCGCCCGGATCAAGCACATCCAGCGCTCCCTGACGGAGCAATGGTCCGTGCTGGCGACGCTCACGCCCTCCGAGTACGCGCAGTTCCGCGGCGATCTCGGTTCCTCGAGCGGCTTCCAGTCCTACCAGTACCGCGCCGTCGAGTTCCTGCTGGGCAACAAAAACGCGGCCATGATCCAGGTGTTCGACGCGGATCCGGCGGCGCAGGCGCTGCTCACGGAGCTCCTGGGTGAGAGCAGCGTGTACGACGAGTTCATCGCGCTCCTGGCACGTCGTGGTTACGCCGTTCCGGAGAACCTGCTGCACCGTGACGTGAGTGCCGCCCACGAGTTCACCCCTGCGCTCGTCGCCGTCTACAAGCAGGTGTACGAGGATGCCGCCGGCCACTGGGACATCTACGAGGCGTGCGAGGAACTGGTGGACCTCGAGGACAACTTCCAGCTCTGGCGGTTCCGTCACCTTAAGACCGTGGCGCGGACGATCGGCTTCAAGGCGGGCACGGGTGGTTCCTCCGGCGTCGGCTTCCTGCAGCGCGCGCTCGAGCTCACCTTCTTTCCCGAACTCTTCGCCGTGCGCACCGAGATCGGGCGCTGACCGGCAGCTCCGGAGCCGTCTGGCGGGCTGGTAGTTTTGGACGGTGCTGATCTCAGACCGCGACATCCGAGCAGAACTGGCCGCCCAACGGATCGTCCTCGAACCGCACGATCCCGCGATGGTGCAGCCCTCGAGTGTCGACGTCCGCATCGACCGGTACTTCCGGCTCTTCGACAACCACAAGTACGCCTACATCGACCCCGCCGAGGACCAGCCGGACCTCACGCGCCTGGTCGAGGTAGCCCCCGGGGAGCCGTTCATCCTCCATCCCGGTGAGTTCGTGCTGGGTTCCACGTACGAGACCGTGACGCTACCCGACGACATCGCCGCGCGCCTCGAGGGGAAGTCGTCCCTCGGTCGCCTCGGCCTGCTGACGCACTCCACGGCAGGGTTCATCGACCCCGGCTTCTCCGGCCACGTGACCCTCGAGTTGTCGAACATGGCGACCCTGCCGATCAAGTTGTGGCCGGGCTCGAAGATCGGGCAGCTGTGCTTCTTCAAGCTCACGTCGCCGGCGGAGTACCCCTACGGGTCCGGGGAGTACGGCAACCGGTACCAGGGCCAGCGCGGACCGACGGCGTCACGCAGCCACCTCAACTTCCACCGGACGAGCATCTGACCCGGACGGGCCACACCGACCTGCTCGGTGCGAGGACCTAGGCCTCGGGGACGACGGCGCGCACCACGCGGGCCGGCGGCTTGACCGGCAGCAGGACGAGCAACCCGGCGAGCAGGACCGCGAGGATGCCGATCACTCCGTACAGTTGCGAGCCGAAGATCCCGATGCTGAGTGCGAAGAGGGTCGGAGCCAGGAAGCTCACCGCGCGGCCCGTCGTGGCGTAGAGGCCGAAGAGCTCGCCCTCGTCACCGACAGGTGCCAGTCGTGCAAGATAGGCACGCGAGGATGCCTGTGCCGGCCCGACGAACAGGGTGAGCAGCAGCCCGAACACCCAGAACGTCGTATCGGACGTCCACTGCGTCCCGAAGAAGGAGTGGGTCTCCGTCCCGAGCAGGAGGATGGCCGTACCGGCGACGAGCAGGCCGACCAAGGCGCCGATGATGACCCGCTTGGGGCCGATGCGGTCATCGAGGAAACCGCCGATCACGGCCCCTGCAGCAGCGATGACGTTCGCGGCGATCGCGAAGACGATCACCATGCTCGCGGAGAACCCGAAGGCCCCGGCCGCGAGGATTCCCCCGAACGTGAAGACCGCCGCGAGGCCGTCCCTGAAGATGGCACTGGCCAGCAGGAAGAAGATCGTGTGGGGGCTTTCCCGATAGATCGCCCTCACTCGCCGGACGAGGAGGCCGTAGGAGGCAAGGAACCCGAGCTGGGCGGCCCTCGCCCTGCGCGGCACCTCGGGAACGGCCAGCAGCACCGGCAGGGCGAATGCGGCGAACCACAGGGCCGAGAAGACGGCCACCAGCCGGATGTTCAGGCCGTCGTCGCTCGAGGCGCCCTGCCAGTCCACCACCGGCTGGATGAACAGCACGAGGACCAGCACGAGGGCGACGATGCCGCCCACATAGCCCATGGCCCACCCGAACCCGCTGACGCGGCCGATCGTCGACGGGGTCGAGATCTGGGTCAGCATCGCGTTGTAGTTGACGCCTGCGAACTCGAAGAAGATGTTGGCTGCGGCGATGAGTGCGACCCCCAGGATCAGCATCTCCGGGCTCGGGAACACGAAGAAGCACAGCGCCGTCAGCACCACGACGATCAGCGTGTTCACGCCGAGCCACCGTTTCCGGCGACCGCCGCTGTCCGAGCGCTGGCCGGTCACCGGCGCGAGGAGGGCGATCAGCAGACCGGCCACCGCGAGCCCCCAGCCGAGTACCTGCGAGGCGCGTTCCTCTCCGCCGAAGGCTTCGGAGGTGAGGTAGACGGTGAAGACGAACGTCGTCATGACGGCGTTGAACGCGGCCGATCCCCAGTCCCAGGATGCCCACGCGAGGACGGGCTTGCTGAAGATCCGCCCGGCGCCGGTGGGAAGCGGTGCGGGCGCTTCCGCGGGGTGCGGAAGGTGCTGGTGGGTGCTCATACGGTGAATGCTAGCGCCGTATGTCCTGCGTCACGTGAGGGCCGTCCGGAGCGGGAGGTGGAAGGTCGAACCTCTTGCTTCGATAGACTGGTGGTAGCCCGACCGACCCCCAGTGGAAGATCGAGACTCCGATGCTCACCGTGCTGATAGCGATGTTCGCGCTGGCACTCGGGGCGCCCGTCATCTTCTCCCGGCTCGGCAGGTCCGCCTTCTTCGTCCTCGCCGCAGCGCCCGCCGCCGGTTTCGCCTGGCTGATGGTGCAACTGCCGCGGGTCCTCGCTGCGGACCAGGGCGCGCTCCACGGCCGGCCCGGTGCGCCACCGTCGATCGTGGTTCCCTGGATTCCGAGCCTGCAGCTCGAGCTCGCCTTCCGGCTCGACGCCCTCGCCGCCGTGCTGTGCATCCTGATTCTCGGCGTCGGGGCCCTGGTGCTCTTCTACTGCGCGCGCTACTTCAAGAGCGACGACCCCGATGTCGGCGCCTTCGGGGCTCAACTGCTCGCCTTCGCGGCGTCCATGGTCGGGCTGGTCACGGCGGATGACCTGATCCTGATGTTCATCTTCTGGGAACTCACCACGATCCTGTCCTACCTCCTCATCGGCTATTCGCGGCACCGTCTCTCGGCCAGGCGCTCGGCCCTCCAGGCCCTGATCATCACGACCTTCGGCGGCCTTGCCATGCTCGTGGGCCTCGTGATGCTCGGTGAGGAGGCCGGGACGTACCGCATCTCGGAGATCATGGCCGACGCCGAGGCGCTCACCGCGCGTGGAACCCTGGTCGACGTCGCCATAGCCCTGGTCCTGGTGGGGGCGATCACCAAGTCCGCGCTCGTGCCGTTCCACTTCTGGCTGCCCGGCGCCATGGCGGCACCCACACCCGTCAGCGCGTACCTCCACGCCGCCGCCATGGTGAAGGCCGGAGTGTTCCTCGTGGCCCGCTTCGCCCCGGGCTTCAGTGAGACGGCGCTGTGGCACCCCGTGATCCTCGTGCTCGGCATGGCTACGATGCTGCTCGGCGGATGGCGTGCGCTGCGCCAGTTCGACCTGAAACTCGTCCTCGCGTACGGGACTGTGAGCCAGCTCGGCTTCCTGACGATGGTCGTCGGGCTGGGCGGGCCCGACGGCGCCGTGGCCGGGCTCGGGCTCCTGCTGGCCCACGGCTTCTTCAAGGCCACGCTCTTCCTGGTGGTCGGCATCATCGACCACCAGTCCGGGACGCGCGATCTCCGGGTGCTGTCAGGAGTGGGCGCCGCCTCGCCGGTCCTCTTCGCGGTGGCCGTCGTCGCCGCCGGCTCCATGGCGGGTGTCCCGCCCCTGCTGGGTTTCGTGGCCAAGGAATCGGTGTTCGAGGCGTTCGCGCATCGCGCCGAGGACGGTGTCGCAGGCACTCTGCTGCTGGGCGGAATCGTGATCGGGTCCATCCTCACCTTCGCCTACAGCGCCCGCTTCGTCTGGGGTGCCTTCGCGCTGAAGCACGGAAGGCCGCAGACGCCGTTCGAACGCGTGCGGACGACGTTCCTGCTCGCGCCCGCCGTGCTCGCCGTCGCCTCGGTGGTCTTCGGCCTGTGGCCCGTGCCGCTCGATGCCGTGATCCAGCCCTACGCCATGCTCTTCCCATCGGGCGGTGTTGCCCCGCACCTCGCCCTGTGGCACGGGATCGGCCTCCCGCTGCTGCTCTCCGTACTCACCATCGGTGCGGGCACCGCCCTGTACCTGGTGCGCGCACCGTTCGAACGGCTGCAGGGTGGCCTGCCGGCTGCGCGTGAGGCGGAGGTGGTGTACCGCTCCGTGATCGGTGTCCTCGACGACGTCGCCGTCTGGATCACCGGCCGCACGCAGCGCGGCTCGCTGTCCTTCTACCTCTTCGTGATCCTGACGACGGCGGTCGTCACGCCCCTGACGGCCCTGATCATCTTCGACGCGCCGCTACCCTCCGACTTCCGGGTGGCGCAGTCCCCGGCGCAGGTCGTCGTCGCGGGTGTCATCCTCGTGGGCATCCTCGCGGCGCTGCGCTCGAACAAGCGCTTCATGGCGGTCCTCATGGTCGGCATCACGGGCTACGGCATGGCCATCATCTACGCCCTTCACGGGGCGCCCGATCTCGCCCTCACCCAGATGCTCGTGGAGACCATCGTGCTGGTGGCCTTCGTCCTCGCCCTGCGGTCGTTGCCGGCCCGCCTCTGGAACCGCGCCGAGAGCCGCCACAGGCTGCTCCGCGCGAGCCTCGGGATCGCATTCGGCGGCATCATGGCGATCATCGCGATGTCGGCCATGGCATCCCGGAACGCAGCACCCATCTCGGTCGCATACCCCGGGATGGCCTATGACGACGGCGGCGGTGCCAATGCCGTCAACGTCCTGCTGGTGGACATCCGCGCGTGGGACACGTTCGGTGAGATCACCGTCCTGGCCATCGCCGCCACCGGTATAGCGAGCCTGATCTTCATTCGTGGCCGGGGTGACAAGCGGCGCAGGGCCGACGGCGTGGAGGACGGTTCGGTGGACCGGGGGCAGGAGCCGCTGAACGCCGGGGGGCGGGAGCGTGCCGCGCGCGACCTCGCAGCCCGGTTCGCCGACGTCTCACGCGACCCCTGGCTCGTGGCCGGGAGGACCCTTGCACCCGAACGGCGGTCGATCGTCTTCGAGGTCGTCACGCGCCTGCTGTTCCACACCATCATCGTCCTGTCGATCTACCTCCTGGTCGCCGGTCACAATTTGCCCGGCGGCGGATTCGCGGGCGGGCTCATGGCGGGCCTCGCTCTGGCCATCCGCTACCTGGCCGGCGGCCGGTTCGAACTCGCCGAGGCAAGTCCCGTCAGCGCGGGTGCGCTGCTGGGCATCGGGCTCGCGATCGTCTCGCTCACGGCCGCCGCGCCCCTCCTGGTGGGCGGAGCGGTCCTCGAGAGCTACATCCTGGAGTTCTGGCTGCCGGTCTTCGGCGACGTGAAGTTCGTTACCTCGACCACCTTCGACATCGGCGTCTACGTCATCGTCGTCGGGCTCGTCCTGGACGTCCTGCGCAGCCTCGGGTCCGAGATCGACGAGCGCAGCGAGTCCCAGGGGCCGGTCGAGGAGGCCCCCGGGCCGGATGCACTCGTGCCGCCCGCCGTCGAAGGAGTCCGGCCATGAATGCGGTGACCGTCGACATCACCCTGATCGTGCTCATGGCCGCCTTCTTCGCCGCCGGGATCTACCTGCTGCTCGAGCGCAGCCTGACACGGGTGCTGCTCGGCCTGATCCTCATGGGCAACGGAGCGAACATCCTCATTCTCGCCATGAGCGGAGACGGCGGGAAGTCGCCGCTCTACGTCGCGGGAACGGCCCCCGAGGAGTACACCGACAGCCTGCCCCAGGCCCTGATCCTGACGGCGATCGTCATCACGTTCGCCGTCACGGCGTTCATGCTCGGCATCATCTACCGCTCGTGGGTGCTCGGCCGGCAGGACGACGTACAGGACGATCCCGAGGATCGCCGCGTCGCCGACCAGAACAGCTACGACTACGAGGACGACGCCGACATCGCAGCCGACACGACCGAATTCAACGACGACGAGGATGCCTCCGCGCGCCCGGGCCGTGATGCCGGCACGGGGCCGGCGGAACGGGGAGTCCGATGATCGCCGCCGACCTCGCGCCGCTCGCCGTCGTCCTGCCGTTCCTCGGAGCGGCGGTCACCTTCATCCTGATCCGGCACTCGCGTGCGCAGCGGGCCGTGAGCATCACGACACTCAGCGTGACGCTGCTCATCGAGGTCGTGATGCTCCTGGCCGCGCCCGGCGCGGGAACGCATGCCGTGAAGCTCGGCGGCTGGGAGCCGCCGTTCGGCATCGTGCTCGTGGTGGACCAGTTCTCGGCGCTCATGCTCGTGGTCTCGTCCGCGGTCAGCCTGTCCGTGCTGATCTACGCGGCGGGCCAGGGCATGGCCGACGGCGACGAGGACGGGCCGGTGTCGATCTTCCATCCCACGTACCTCATCCTCGTGGCCGGGGTGTCGAACGCGTTCCTCACGGGTGACCTCTTCAACCTGTACGTCGGCTTCGAGATCCTCCTGACCGCGAGCTACGTCCTCATGACGCTGGGCGGGACGGCGCCGCGCATCCGGGCGGGCGTCACGTACGTCGTCGTCAGCGTGGTGTCCTCGATGCTGTTCCTGATCGCCATCGGGATGATCTACGGTGCGACTGGCACCATCTCCATGGCGGACCTCGCCGTGAAGCTCGAGGACGTCGACCCCGCCACTCAGATGGTGCTGCACCTGATGCTGCTGGTGGCCTTCGGCATCAAGGCCGCCGTCTTCCCGCTGTCCTTCTGGCTCCCGGACTCCTACCCCACGGCGCCCGCACCCGTCACGGCGGTGTTCGCAGGGCTGCTGACCAAGGTGGGCGTCTACGCGATGGTGCGCGTCGAGACCCTGCTGTTCCCGGGTGACCGCATCAACTCCCTCCTGATGGTGGTCGCGCTGCTCACGATGGTGGTGGGGATCCTCGGCGCCCTCGCCCAGTCGGACATCAAGCGGCTCCTGTCCTTCACGCTCGTCAGCCACATCGGCTACATGGTCTTCGGACTGGCGATCTCCTCGCGCATCGGTCTCGGCGCGGCGGTCTACTACGTGGCCCACCACATCACCGTGCAGACGAGCCTCTTCCTCGTCACGGGACTCATCGAGCGCCGTGGAGGCACCGCGAACGTCGACCGCCTCGGAGGGCTCGCGAAACTGTCGCCCCTCCTGGGCATCCTGTTCTTCCTGCCGGCCATGAACCTCGCCGGAATTCCGCCGTTCTCCGGATTCCTCGGGAAGCTCGGGCTCATCCAGGCGGGCGTGGACCTCGGCACGCCACTCGCCTATGTGCTGGTCGCCGGGGGAGTGCTCACCAGCCTGCTGACGCTCCTGGTCATGGCGCGCGTGTGGAACCGTGCGTTCTGGCGCAACCCGGCCGACGCGGAGGACCCCGATCCGATCCTGCTGGCCAGCAAGGCGGACGGCTCCAGTGTGGGTACTTCGCGGCATGTCACGGGCGAGGGCACCGGACGATTCGCGGGCAAGGATCCCGTGACGCTGCTGCCGGGCACCATGATCGGCCCCACCATCGGGCTCGTGGCACTCGGGCTGGCCCTGACGTTCCTCGCAGGACCGCTGTTCGCCCTGAGCGACGACGCAGCGCAGGAGATGCTGGACCGCACACCGTACATCGAGGCGGTCCTCGGAGCGGGGGCGGACGAATGAGCCGTCAGCGCATTCCGCTCATCACCGAACTGCCGCTCGTCATCTGGCTCGTCCTCGTCTGGGGCGCGCTCTGGCAGGACTTCGGCCCGGGCACCCTGGTCTTCGGCGCGATCATCGCGTATGCCGTCGTGAACTTCTTCTACCTCCCGCCCGTCGAGCTGACGGGCCGGTTCAACGTCCTGTGGGTGGTGCCGTTCCTCGGGCGATTCCTCGTCAAGCTGGTGACCGCGAGCCTGGAGGTCTTCTGGCTCGCCGTGAGCAAGGGACCGACGCTCCGGAACGCCGTCGTCGCCGTTCAGCTACGCAGCCACTCGGACTTCCTCGTCACGGCGACGGGCCACGCGATCTCGCTCATCCCGGGCTCGCTCGTGCTCGAGGTGGACCGCTCGACGTCGACGCTCTACCTCCACTGCCTCAATGTCGCCTCGGCTGCGGACGCCGACGCCGTCCGCCGCGACGTGCGCGCGACGGAGGCATGGCTCATCCGCATCATGGGAAGTGGCCCGGACCTGGCGGCGCTTCGGAGAGAGAGGGCGGAACAGTGACGATCGCGGCATATGTAGCAGGAGGAATATTGTCTCTCGCGGCCACCCTGGCGCTGTACCGGGCGGTGCGTGGTCCCTCGATCCTCGATCGTGTGCTCGCGCTCGACGTCGTCCTCGCGATCATCGGTGCGGCCCTCGTGCTGAACATGATCGTGAACCGGCACCTCGACAACCTGATCCTGCTCGTCACGGTCTCGGTGATCGGATTCATCGGGTCGGTCACCGTGGCCCGCTTCGTGACGGACAGGAAGTAGCACCGTGGTCAACGACGTCGTCGTATCCGCCCTCCTCATCAGCGGAGCACTCCTGTCCCTCGCCGCCGCCGTCGGACTCGTGCGCTTCCCCGACCTCCTCTCCCGCATGCACGCCGCGACCAAACCGCAGGTCCTCGGTCTGCTCCTTCTCCTCCTTGCACTCGCCGTCGAGTTCGAGAGCTGGCTGCTGGTGCCGTTGCTGGTGCTGTGCTGGGTGTTCCAACTGCTGACGAGTCCGGTGTCGGCGCACATGGTGGGCCGCGCAGGATATCGGACGCGGCATCTTCGCAGGGACCTGCTGACGCTCGACGAGCTGGACGACGTCGTCGCCCGGGCGGCGGTCGATCATGGCCCGGCCGCGCACCAGTAGCGGAACGGCGGCCACGCCGGACAGGAAGCGGACGGGGTGCCCTGAGTCACCCTTCCTGTCGCCCATCAATGTGGCCGGCGCCTGCCAGACTGGGCGGGTGCAGCTGAAGCGCTTCCCCGTCCGACGGGTCGTCGAGCATCCCCTCCACGCGGCGCGCCGCGACGCGTGGCCCGCGACCCTGCAGCCCGTCCGTCAACTGCTGGACGAGGGACTGGACCTCGGCCCGGCCACGGTCCTCGTGGGCGAGAACGGGTCGGGGAAGTCGACCATCGTCGAGGCCCTGGCCCTCGCCTACGGCCTGTCGCCCGAAGGCGGGTCGACCGGTGCCAGGCACAGCACCCGGATCACCGAATCTCCGCTAGCTGATCACCTGCAGCTGGTCCGCAACCCGGGTACGTCCCGCCGGGGCTACTTCCTCCGCGCCGAGACGATGCACGGGTTCTACAGCTACCTGGAGGCGAACCCGAGTATGAGCCGGATGGACGTACCCTTCCACGAGATGTCGCACGGCGAATCCTTCCTGTCCCTGATCGGGGATCGCTTCAACGGACCCGGCCTGTGGCTGCTCGACGAGCCCGAGTCCGCCCTCTCCTTCTCCGGCTGCCTCGCACTCCTTGCCGCGCTGCAGGAGCTCCTTGCGTCGGGTACGTCCCAGGTGGTCATGTCCACCCATTCGCCACTCCTCGCGCGGCTGCCCGGCGCCCGCATCCTCGACGTCGGGCCATGGGGTTTCCGCAGCGTGGAGTGGGAGGACCTGGACCTCGTCAGGAACTGGCAAGCCTTCCTCGACTCCCCGGACCGCTACCTTCGTCACCTCTAGCGGACCGCGTGCTGGCGGGGTGGAGCGGGCAGGCACCGGACGGTAAGGTTGCTGCTGATCGGGGGAAACGTTGTCGATAAGGCTGAGCGCTGAGGCAGACGGGCGGCAACGGACCGTCCTCGTGATCGAGGACGACGCCGATATCCGTCAACTGCTCGTCATCGTCCTGTCCTCGCGCGGGTTCACGGTGCACGAGGCCATCACCGGTGCGGAGGGGCAGCGGCTCCTCGCCGAGGCGGATCCGCAGCTGATCACGCTGGACCTCAACCTGCCCGACATGGATGGCATCGACCTGTGTTCCATCCTCAGGGCCCGGACGGACGCACATATCCTCACCATCTCCGCCCGGCCGCCGTTGCTCACCGCTGACCAATGCCTTGCTGCGGGATCGAACCACTTCATGCCGAAGCCCTTCAGCCCGCGGCTGCTCGGCGCCTACCTGGACCAAGTCTTTCCTCGCGGAGGGGTCGCGTAGGAATCGGTCCGTGCCGACCTTCGGGCTATTCGAGCAGTGCGACATCGGACACGAGCTCGATGTGGCGTTGCATCGCTGCTGCCGCGGCTGTCGCGTCCTGAACCCGGATGGCCTCGGCGATGTCGCGGTGCGATGTCAGGGACTGCTCGGGCCGGCCGGGCTGTGCGAGGGATTCGAGACGCGTCTCGAGCACCATCTCCCCGATGAACGCCATCAGTTGAGCTATGACGGGGGAGTGGGCCGCGCCGGTGACGGCCTGGTGGAACAGTTCGTCGCCGTGGGCGCCGCGGTCACCGTCGTCGATTTCCGCCTGCATCGTGTCGAGCGCCTGGCCGATCGCGGCGAGGTCCTCGTCGGTCCGCCGCTCTGCCGCGAGTGCCGCAAGCCTCACTTCGAGGGTGCTGCGCGCCTCGACGATGTCGGGGAGGCGGCTGCGGTGCTCACGCAGTCCCTTGATGACGCTCGCGACGCTGGCGCGGTGGCGCAGCACGGCTCCGGTACCGTGCTGCACATCGATGACGCCGAGGACTTCCAGGGCTACCAGTGCCTGTGCAAGCGTGGCTCGAGAGACGCCGAGCCGCTCGGCGAGTTCGCGCTCGGCGGGAAGGAGGTCTCCGGGCCGTAGCTTGGCCGACTCGATGTAACCCAGGAGCTGTTCGACGAGCTGCTCGTAGAGCCGCGGGCGGGCGAGGCGCCCCAGCAGCTGAGGGCCAGTGGCATCGGTCATCCTGGATCTCCCCGATTCGATAGTGGGCCAATAGTACTAGCAGCGGATTGACAAGCGCGCCTGCTCTCCTACAGGCTAGGCCACTGAACCTGTGCCACACATCACAGGACCGACATGACCCCCGCTGCCGAAGGATAACGATGTCCGCTCCCCTCCTATCGATCATCATCCTCGCGGCGATGTTCCTGATAGCCACCCTGCTGCCCATCAACATGGGAGCCCTCGCCTTCGTCGGGGCGTTCCTGCTCGGTGCTGTCTTCCTGGGCATGGAGACCGACGACATCATCGCGGAGTTCCCCGGCGGGCTGTTCCTCACCCTCGTCGGGGTGACCTACCTGTTCGCCATCGCGCAGAACAACGGCACCATCGATCTGCTCGTCCAGGGAGCGGTGAAACTCGTCCGCAACCGTGTGGCCCTCATTCCCTGGGTCATGTTCTTCATCACGGCCGTCATCACCGCTGTCGGTGCCCTAGGCCCCGCAGCCGTCGCCATCATGGCGCCCGTCGCGCTCGGATTCGCTGCCCGCCACAAGATCTCGCCGCTACTCATGGGCATGATGGTGGTCCACGGCGCCCAGGCCGGCGGGTTCTCGCCCATTGCGGTGTACGGCGTGATCGTCAACGACATCGTCGGTGAGTCGGGCTTCGAGTCGAGCCCGCTGGCCGTGTTCCTGTCGAGTTTCATCTTCAACGTACTCATCGCCGTCGTACTCTTCACCGTCCTCGGTGGACGCAAGCTCATGTCGTCGCGGATCTCCCAGTTCGTCGAGGAAGCAGCCGAGGCACGGCTCAAGGCGAGCCCCGGCGCCCGCAGGGCCGACGTCGCCTACAAGGGCTCCGGCAGCGGAACCTACGGTCCACGCGATCCCGCAGGCGATGGCGTCGTCGCCACCAGAACACGCGAGGACCGCATCTCGCAGACGGCCACCGTGCTCGGCCTCATCGCCCTCGCCGTCATCGCCCTCGGCTTCAAGGTCGACGTCGGCTTCGTCGCCATCACCGTCGCGGTCATCCTCGCGCTGATCTCCCCCAAGGCCCAGAGCGGCGCCGTCAACAAGATCGCCTGGTCCACCGTCCTGCTCATCTGCGGCATGCTCACCTTCGTCGGCGTCCTGGAGGCCGCGGGCACCATCGAGTACGTGTCCGACGGCGTCGCCGGCCTCGGCATGCCCCTGCTCGCGGCGCTGCTGATCTGCTACATCGGAGCCGTCGTCTCCGCTTTCGCGTCCTCGACGGCCATCCTCGCGGCACTTATCCCGCTGGCCATTCCGTTCCTCGAGACCGGTGCCGTGGGCGCCGTCGGCGTGGTCTGCGCCCTCGCGGTGTCCTCCACGATCGTGGACGTGTCCCCGTTCTCCACCAACGGGGCACTCGTGCTGGCCAACGCGCCCGAGGGCACGGACAAGGACCGCTTCTACAAGCAGATCCTCGGCTACGGTGCCATCGTCGTGGTCGCCGGTCCGATCATCGCCTGGCTCATCCTCGTGGTGCCGGGCTGGCTGTGAGCCGACCTGTCACACACCTATTCGACTGATCCCCGGAGGAAGCATGACCACCGAGAGAACCGCACCCGACGCCACCGAGGGCACAGGCGGGGGCCCGCTGGCAGGACGGCTCGTCGTCGACCTCAGTCGGGCCCTCGCCGGCCCGCACGCGGGCATGATGCTCGGTGATCTGGGAGCGCGCGTGATCAAGGTCGAGACCCCGGGCACCGGGGACGACACCCGCGGGTGGGGTCCGCCCTTCGTGGGGCCGGACGACGATCGGCAGGCCACCTATTTCCTGTCCTGCAACAGGAACAAGGAGTCCATCGCCCTCGACCTGAAGAGCGACGACGGGAGGTCCGTCCTGACCGAGTTGCTGCGTCGAGCGGACGTCGTCGTCGAGAACTTCCGACCCGGGGTCCTCGACCGTCTCGGGTTCTCCACGGACGCCATGCTCGAGCTCAACCCTGGGCTGGTCATCCTCTCCATCACCGGCTTCGGACATGACGGCCCGGAGGCCAAGCGCAGCGGGTACGACCAGATCGTCCAGGGTGAGGCCGGGCTCATGTCCGTCACCGGGCCCGATCCCGACAATCCGCAGCGGGTCGGCGTGCCCATCGCGGACCTGCTGTCCGGCATGTACGGCGCGTACGGAGCAGTCGCCGCCCTGCTCGAGCGCGAGCGGACGGGCCGCGGGCAGGTGGTGCGCACGTCGTTGCTCGCCGCGATCATCGGCGTCCATGCCTTCCAGGGGACGCGCACCACGGTCGCCGGCGAGGTGCCGCAGGCGCAGGGCAACCACCACCCCTCCATCGCCCCGTACGGGCTCTTCACCTGCCGTGGTGGCAAAGTCCAGATCAGCGTGGGCAGCGAGAGACTGTGGGCAACCTTCGCAGAAGCGTTCGGCGTCGATGCAGGCAGGCCGGAGTTCGCGACGAATGCCGACCGGGTGCGGAACCGCGACCTGCTGATCGGCGTCGTCGAGGACGCCTTCTCGGCTTTCGAGGCCGAGCCGCTGCTCGCGAAGCTCAATGACGCCGGAATCCCCGCCGGTAAGGTCCGGACACTGGATGAGGTGTACGCGTGGGACCAGGTCCGCTCGCAGGGCCTTCTGGTCACCGTGCAGCACCCCGTCCTCGGGGACATCGCCCTGCCCGGGCCGCCGCTGCGCTTCTTCGACGGTGCGGCCGAGACCACGCTCACCAGCCACACCTCACCACCCCTGCTCGACGGCGACGGCGACGCCATTCGCGCTTGGCTCGCTCGGCCGACCCCCGGGGGTGCGGAGGCTTGAGCGCGGACAGCCGGGTGCGCCATCTCTCGGCCGGCGAGCTCATCAGCGCCGTGCTCGATGCAGGGTCCTTCACCTCGTGGGACGATCCCGGACCGAAGTCGTACCCCGGTGCGAGCCCCGCGTACGAGGACGAATTGCGGCACGCCCGGGAGAAGAGCGGGGTGGACGAGTCGGTGCTGACGGGGGAGGGTCTCATTCACGGGCGCCGGGTCGCTGTGATCGTCTCGGAGTTCACCTTCCTGGCAGGGTCCATCGGCAATGTCGCCGCGCACCGCATCGCTGCCGCGATCCGCAGGGCTACGGCGGAGAGACTGCCCCTGCTGGCCGGTCCCGCGTCGGGTGGCACCCGGATGCAGGAGGGGACTCCCGCTTTCCTCTCGATGGTGGACATCACCGGGGCCGTACGCGGGCATCGGCAAGCGGGACTGCCCTATTTGGTGTACCTGCGTCACCCGACGACGGGAGGGGTCATGGCGTCCTGGGGGTCGCTCGGTCATGTCACGGTCGCCGAGCCCGGAGCCCTGCTCGGGTTCCTGGGTCCCCGTGTCTACGAGGCGCTGTACGGAGAGCCGTTCTCGTCTGGTGTGCAGACCGCCGAGAACCTGTTCGACAAAGGACTCATCGACGCCGTGGTCCCGCCCGAACAGCTCGCGGGCGTCGTGGACAAAGCGCTCACCATCCTCCTCGCGGATGCTTCGGAGCCGCCCGAGCCACCGTCGACGGTCACTGTCCGGCCTGGTGCACATACAGCATGGGAGTCGATCCTCATCTCCCGCAATCGCCGTCGGCCCGACCTCCGCCGCCTGCTCGCTCATGGTGCCCGCGACGTCCTGCCACTCAACGGGACGGGGCAGGGCGAGAAGGATCCAGGCCTCCTCCTGGCGCTGGCGCGGTTCGGGAACCAGCCCTGTGTGGTCCTGGGTCACCAGCGGCCGCGCCATCCGGGTGACTCGGTCATGGGCCCGGCGTCCCTCCGGGAAGCCCGCCGCGGCATGAAGCTCGCGGAGGAGCTCGGGTTGCCCCTGCTCACGGTCATCGACACCGCCGGCGCGGACCTGTCCAAGGAAGCGGAGGAGGGTGGGCTGGCCGGGGAGATCGCCCGCTCCCTGCACGACCTCATCGGCCTCGCCTCACCGTCCGTCTCGGTGCTGCTCGGGCAGGGCGCGGGTGGTGGTGCGCTCGCACTGCTGCCGGCAGACAGCACCATCGCAGCCCAGCACGCATGGCTTTCGCCGCTTCCGCCCGAGGGCGCGAGCGCCATAATGTACCGAACCCTGGACAGGGCTGCTGACATGGCCGAGAGTCAGGGTGTGAAAGTCGGCGTGCTCCTCGAGCGAGGTGTCGTGGACCACCTCGTCGACGAACGGCCCGACGCCGCGGACGAAGGGCGGGCGTTCTGTGAGCGCATGGCTGCCGCCATCGAGTACGAGCTGGCGCGGGTGAACGATCTGCCCACAGCCGACCGGTTGGAGCGGCGCGCGGGGAAGTACCGGGCAGGTGCCGGCTGAAGGACAATCGTTCACGGCAGCGGGTCGATGATCGCCTGCGCGTTGCCAGTGGCTCTGCAGCACCAGCCGCTGGCGTGTGAGATTCGCGTGAGTTGTCCGCTCCAGTCGACTAGTTGCTCAGCTCTCCACCCTCGCGCCGCAGCACTGAGGGTGGAGCGTAATCCGGCAGGTCGCTCGGCGTTGCGGATTGCGTCAGAGAGCCCTTTCGGTGGCCGCGGCGATCGCGGTGTGTAGGTTCCGTAGTGCCTGCTGTACATCGCCAACGGATTCGGGGAGGGCTGCCTCTACAGCGGTCAAGGCGGGCAGGAAGTGACGGCCTGCCGTGGTGTGAGCGTCCTGTCCTGCTTCGGTGAGCGTGATGCGGTAGGACCTACCATCCCTCGGGTGTGGAACCTGCTGGACGTGACCACGCGCGACCAGTCGCTTGACGTAGCTGGACACGGTTGTTGCCGGGGTGGACATCCATCGAGCGAGATCGACCGGGCTGATCTCGCCGGCCTGACGCAGGAGGGAATAGACGGCGAGGTCCTCGGCATCAAGACCAGTGCCGGCCAGCGCATCATCCAGCAGTGCTATTGCGGCGCGGGCCGAGGGCCAGGTGTCGAAGAGCAGATTCGACGGACCGGCACCCTTGACAGGATTGCTGCGATCTCGCACGATTCCTGCCGGCCACGCTGCTGCTCCGACCGGATACGACAGAGGCCCGCATGGGTGAGGGGCATGGGTTCATGCGTCGGACGCGACCTTCTCGAGGAGGTCGGCACGAAACCAGGATTCGGGAAAGGCCCGGCAGCATGGACATACTGGACGTATGAAACCTCTGTTGATCGTCCTGGCCCTCGTCGCTCTCGTTCTGCTGGTTGTGGGAATTGCCGTAGAGACCCTGAAGTTCCTGCTCTACGTAGGACTCGTCGTCCTCGTCGCCTCTGCCGCTCTGCTTGTGCTCCAGCGTGTCCGTTCCCGGGTGCAGCGCTAGGAAGAAAACCGCCGTCACGGCAGCGTCCTGTGCTGCGCCGGCCTCCCGTCCCAGCCCAGCCGAGACCTCCTTCTTCGCTTAACCGAAAGGGTTCGTGTCCTGGCAGGACACCTGATCCGCTGTCTGGTCGATGGCTGCGGTCATGTCCCGGCTGTTCAGCGTCTCCACGCCGCCTCGGGCGTCCATACCGAGGTAGACCTGCACCCCGTAGATCGAGTCATCGGCGGCCAGGGTTGTGATGGGGATCCCCAGTGTTGCTGCGACAGTTGTTGCGGTGTCGGCGAACCCTGCACTGTAGTAGATCGCTGTGATGGGCGTCGACGGCGCGGGTAGGTACTGTGTGCCGTCGAAGCCGGCGTCGCGCAGGGTCTCGACCAGCATAGGAGGTACGTCTCCGCCGGCGGTGCCATCGGCGAGCGTCACGGGAGCTGAGGCGATGACGGAGTCGGTGGCCCCACGAGGTGCCCGCTCCTCTACGTCGGGTAGGTCATCCTCGGTGTCACCCACCGATGCCGAGGCCGAGGCCGGAGCAGTGAGGTCAGCACTCGCGCGCAGCGCACTGAAGAGCTGGGGCGCGGACACGCCGTCGAGAACCAGGCGGTTGGGGTCTGCAGCTGGAGCTGTGGGGACAGAAATGAATTTCACGTCCGCGGGGTCGATGTCCTTGAGTCGGTCGGCGATCGTGACGAGAGCGGGAACGGATGCGAGGCCCTTGTCCACAGTGAGGTTGCGGGTCACTGCGTCTGCGATCGCAAGGACTCGCTGAGGATTGCGCAGCGTTCCCTCGTCATTCATCTTCCGAGCCAGCGAACCGAGGAAGGCCTGCTGGGCCTGAATCCTGCCTAGATCGCCTCCGTCACCGAAGGCTGCTCGGGCACGAAGGAAGGCCAGCGCCTGCTCACCCTGCACACTGGACGTTCCCGCAGGCAATTTCAGTCCGGATTTAGGTTCGTCGATGGCCTTAGTGACGCACACTTCAACGCCTCCCACAGCATTGGAAAGCTCTGTCACGGCGTGAAAATCCGCCAGCATGAAGTGATCCACTTCGAGCCCGGTCAGGGCGTTCACCGTGTCGACGGCGCACCCTGGCCCGGCGTCCCGCATTGCGCTATTGATCATCGCGTCGGAGCGTGCATCGAAGTGTTGGCCGCTCTGCATGTCCGTGCAGGGCGGTATGTCCACGAGTAGGTCGCGCGGGAAGCTCAGGACGTTCACATCGGTATTGTCCTCGGAGATGTCGACCAGCATCATGACGTCCGATTGACCGTACCCCTCGGAGTCGTCCTCGGAGCCGTGGTCACTGTTCGGTCCGCTCCTGGTATCGGATCCCAGTACCAGGAACTGCAGGCGGTCCGTCCGATCATCCGCCGTCACCTCGGAGCGATGGCCGCCGGCGCTGAGGTCGAAGGAATCGACGTTGGTGATCAACCGGATGGCCCAGTAGCCGGCGAACACGACAACCCCGGTCACTGCGGTGATGGCTGCGATGGCTACGAGCCGCAACCATCGAGGTCGTCGCGGCTCCAGGGCGATCGAACTTCCCGCAACGAGGTTGCCCTCCCCTGGATAGGCACACTGGGCAGAGTCATGGTGTAGCTCGCGGGTCACGCGTCATGTCCTTCATCTCGTGTCGGCGTTGCTGGGCACATCTATGGGTTCGTTCTCACGGGAGTAGTCCGCGAGGTGTTCCTGGACCTGCCGTTCGACCTGATCCGACATCGACTCGTTGATCTGATCGCTGACGCGGTCCGCCATTGCCGCGGCAGCGGCCTTGCGCTGCGCGGTCTGCCAGGCCCGGTGTTCGCCATGGAATGCTCTGGCGGTAGCGACGCACATGAGGAGCATGACGACGCTGAATGGCAGGGCGGTGAGGATAGCCGCGGTCTGGATGGAACTGAGTCCGGTGGTGCCCACCAACAGCAGGGCGATGGCGACCAGCGCTGAAAGGACTGCCCAGAAGACGCGGATCCAGTTCCGCGGGTTCGAATCACCGCCCGTGGAGATCATGCTCATCACCAGGGCTCCCGAGTCCGCCGAGGTGATGAAGAAGATGGCGATAAGGAGGATGGCGCCGATCAGCAACGCCGGACCGCCTGGAAGGTCTCCGAGAAGCCCGAACAGCGCGTTCTCGGTGTCCACGGAGCCGTCATCGGCAATCAGGCCGCCCTGCCCGAAAATCTCGCGGTAGATCGCGGACCCACCCATGACGGAGAACCATAGGAATCCGAGCGTCGTGGGGACGAGGAGGACACCGGCGACGAACTCGCGTACCGTCCGCCCCTTGGAGATGCGGGCGATGAAGATTCCGACGAATGGCGCCCACGACATCCACCAACCCCAATAGAAGGTGGTCCAGGACGCCTGCCAGGCCTCACCCTCCTCGCCGGAGAACGCCAGCGTATTGAAGGTAAGGCCAACGACGTTCTGCAGATAGTTGCCGATCGACTGGACGAACTCACGCAGGAGGAAGAGGGTGGGGCCGGCGAAGAGCACCACGAGCAGCAGGAGCGCTGCGAGCACGAGGTTGATGTTCGAAAGCCATTTCATCCCCTTCCCGACGCCGGAAACGACCGACACGATGGTCAGGGTGGTGATACATATGATCAGCCCCACCTGCGTCGCCTCGGTCGCTGCGAGAATGTTGGCGCTCTCCAAGCCGGAGGAAATCTGGAGGACACCGAGTCCGAGGGACGTCGCGACTCCGAACAGGGTTCCGACAAGCGCGACGACGTCGATCGCGTGGCCCCAACCACCCTTGACGCGATCACCCAGGAGTGGTTCGAGGGTCCAACGGATCGATATGGGCCGGGCACGCCGGTGCACCGCGTAGGCGATGGAGAGGCCAACGACGACGTAGATGCTCCACGCGTGAAGTCCCCAGTGGAGGAAAGTCTGCGTGATGGCCTGCTGCCCCAACTGGATGTCGGAACCGGTGACTCCAGGACGAGGGCTGGCGAAGTGATTCAGTGGTTCGGCCACCCCCCAGAACACCAGGCCGATACCCATGCCTGCCGCGAACAGGAGCGCGAACCAGGACATAGTGGAGAACTCGGGTTTGTCTTCGTCCTTGCCGAGCCGTATGTCACCGTAACGGCTGAATCCGACCCAGAGGGAGAACACGACGAAGAAGGCCACCAAGGCCACGTAGTACCAGCCGAAGGCGCCGATGACGTTGTCCTGGATGCCTGCGAAAAGTGAGGAAGCCGTGTCGGGTGCGATGAGGGCAAAAGCGACGAAAACAACGATCAGCGCCGACGCTGGAATGAATACCGGCAGCGCGAGCCGTGACTTCCCTGCAGCGGTGACTCCCGCTGCCCTGCTCGCAGGCTGGGGGGCGCTGGTGGTAGCCCCTTTCCGCGGCTTGCTGCTCACGATCATGCTCCTTCTGACGTGGTCTCGGCGATCCGGGTGAAGCGTCATCAGTGCCGGTAATCGCATTCGGGCTGCCATCCAGCGTAGCGAGCGGGCGTTCACGACAAGGAGCACAAAGTGGTGCCGGCGGCCGTCTGCACACTGCCGGAAGCCTCCCTCGATTCGTTGGCAACCCTCGCGATCCCTTGTCAGGACAACGATCACGAGCGGCGTAGGCCGCGCAGCCCAAGGCTCTGGACATGTGCGTGAATCGTTATGTCGAGGACTTTGCTGCGCCAACGCATACAGGTGATTCCGAGACGAGAACCTGCTGCTCGTGAGTGAGGTGCGCCACTCGACCAGCCTTGTTGGTCAGGGCCGTCATCGATTCCAATGCCCGATGATGGATAGATGGACTCCCAGACGGTAAGGATCGGATTGATGGCCGACCCCGGGCTGCCGGAGAAAGTTGCCGAGGCCCTCACAGGGGACCTCGGTGAACAGCTTGCCCGAGATGTCGATACTGAGGTGCGGTGGGACGTAGAGGTGAGCCGACAGACATTGCCGCTCACCAGCGACGGAAACATATCGCTGATGGACCAAGCTGGACGCCTGCGGAGAGTCCATGAGTGGGATTACGTCGTGTACCTCACCGACCTGCCCCGCACTCAAGCTCAGGAACCGATGCTGTGTGAACTGAGCTCCACCGCCCGCGCAGCACTGATTTCCCTTCCTGCACTCGGGGCATCTCGACTCACGACCAAGGCCCGTCAACTACTGACGACGGTGATCTCCTCCCTCCGGGAGGGATCCAAGGAATTCCCTTCCCTCACGGCTGCCCGCAACGCGGTCGGATTCGGGGCGCTGCATCGACTGGGTCCATCCGAGCCCGACGACATCTCCTACATCACCCGCCCTGGGAGGGTGAACCGGGGAAGGCTATTGGCCGGGATGGTGCGCAACAACCGGCCCGGGCGCCTCTTGTCGGCGCTATCCAGTTGTGTGGCCGCCGCCGCGGCGACCGGGGCTTTCGGTATCTTCTACACCTCCATCTGGTCGATGGCCGATGCGCTGCACCCGATACGGTTGGCCCTGATCAGCCTGGTAGCAATCACTGCGCTCAGCGGGTGGCTTATCCTGCGCAATGGCTTATGGACCACACCACGCAACGCGGCGTTTCACGGGCGGGCCTCGCTGGACAATGCAGCAACCGTGATCACTGTCGGGCTCAGCGTCGCTCTGATGTACATGGTGCTCCACACCCTTTTGTTGTTGGGGGCGTTAGCGATCATTGACTCCGGGTACCTCCAGACTCAACTCGGACACCCCGTCACTCTGGTCGATTACGCGCGCCTGTCCTGGCTGGCCGCCTCATTGGGCATCACGGCGGGAGCATTAGGATCGAACTTCGACAGCGACGACGCAATCCGTGAAGCTACGTACAGTCGGCGGGAGTACCAACGACGCCAACAGGACGGTCGGCCCGGGTATTCAGGCAACCGATGACTTCTTGCTGCCTGTCGCGTCTATCTTGAACGTGTAAGCCAATGGATGGAGCAATGGAGGTATCTGATGTCACGGGAACTGGTGTGGACGGGTTTCATGTCGCTGGATGGTGTCGTGGATTCCCCTGGTGGCGTGGAGGAGGGTCACCGCGGTGGTGGATGGGTGCTCAGCACTGAGTTCCTGCCGGAGGCGTTCGCATTGAAAGAAGACGAATTGGAGGAGACGACGGCGCTGATGTTCGGGCGACGAAGTTACGAGGCGTTCGCCCCGGTCTGGGTCGGGTCAGAGGATCACGCAGCGTACAAGGACCTTCCCAAGTACGTCATTTCTTCGCACCTTGATGAGGGCGCGCTCATCGACGGATGGGGTCCCTCGCAGATCCTGCGATCAGTCGAAGACGTAGCAGCGCTGAAGCAGGAGGATGGTGGTGCGATCTTCATTCACGGCAGCGCCGAGCTCGCGCGGACCCTCGCCGACGCGGACCTCATCGACCGGTACAACCTCCTGATCTTTCCCGTCCTCCTTGGCGCCGGCAAGAGGCTCTTCAGTCAGGAGGACAAGGATCGGCGGCAGTTACGCCTGCGCGAATCAGAAAGTTACCCCAACGGTGTGGTCAAAGCTGTCTACGACGTCGGCCACTGATGGCCTGAATACGGCCGCCGTGCAGATAAGGCGCTGCAGCCGTCGCATGCCGTCCTACTGAAGGACCCTTTGACCGGACAGACTATGAGGCCGGTATCCGGGCGACCTGGTCGACTGTCGACGCGGGACTCCGAGGAGAACTAGTGATACGCATTCTGGCCTCGAGTTGCCAGATCGGGCCGAGGGTGCCGGCCGGGTCAGAGGTCGGCGAGGGCGGTCAGCCCTTCGCGTAAGGCATGGTGCTCCCCATGGGTCAAGGAGCCCGGACCGGTGTCAACCGATGTCTCGAGATTCTTCCGGAGTCGGTCATGTATCCAGCTGCCCTGCTGGGTGCGTTGGAGATGATTTTGCGTCCGCTTCGACGATGAGGGCCAGGGCTCGAGTCGCTGTCACGTTCACGCCGGCCCGTTCAGGGGATGTGATCGAAAGCCTCGGTGGGGTTCAGGCCCTGCCCGTCCCATCAGGATTCCCTTGGCCTGCCCGATACGGAGCGGCTGAGCGCGGATGCTGGGACGGCTCGAACGTCCCTGCCGGACTGTCGACGACGTACCCGACGCTGGACACGGCACCAGTCAGGGGACAAGTGACTCAGAGGAGTAAGTCACGATACAGCCGTTCGACATATTCAAGTCGGGCTGACGCCCTGATTCGGACCTCGAAAGAGCAGAATACCCAAGCACTTCAGAGCGTCCGCCTGACTCCACGGTCGACCGGGCTCGCGCCGGTATAAATGTCTACTCGTCGATGCGGCGACGTAGTAGAGGCAGTCAGCCGGCGAAGCAAACGGTGCCTTCGAGCAGGAAAGGGAAAGCCAAGGAGCGAAGAAGTTCGAGGAGCTGCTGCGGTATTGTCGGTTCTGCCTCTAGAAGCGGGGCTCTCCAGTTATTAGCACGTGATTGAGGCGGTTCGTGAGCGATAGCAGCAGGCTGGACCCGGGCAAAGACTTCCCCGAGGATCTGACACTCGTGGACCGGGATGACCTGGACATCCTCAACAGCAGGAACCACCGGGCACGGGACTTGCAGTACATCCGCGACGGTGAGGTGGATGCCGAGACGGACGGTCAGCACCACGAGTTGCGGGAAGAGTTGGATCGCCGCCAGGCGATCCGTGACGAATCAGCCACCACCGGACTTGGTGTAGACGCCGAATCCGACGCCGAAGCCGAAGCTGGCAAGCGGGCCGAAGCCGAGGAAGACACTGAGTTTCGCGAAGCCTGAGCTTCGCACGCGGACTGCAACCTCATCGTGAGTAATACAGTTCCTTCACCTCCGCCTGGATGCCGATCCTTCAGCGGGTCTCGAGGTTCGCGTTGCTACCTGTTGATGGCCACGCTGACTGCATTGATGGCGTTGAGGACGACTTGCTCCCGGGCGCCGGCGTCGTCCCGCTCGGACTCGTACACGAACGCGGTGACGCCGCGGTGGCTGCCGCAGTAGTCGATGATGCCGTGTTCAATCTGTGTACGCAGCGCATGCTCGTACCCGTGCCGGTCGTACACTCCGGCATCGTCCCCGGCGATAGGCACCAGGTGTGTTGTCAGATGCCCGAGGTTGCGGTTCATGCCCCCCTCTGCGGCGATGTCGAACGCCCAGCCGTTGACGAACACGCGGTCGACCCATCCTTTGAGCAAGGCCGGCATAGACCACCAGTAGACGGGGAACACCAGCACGAGGTGGGCGGTCCGGTTGAGCCTGAGTTGCTCGGCGGCGATCTCGGGGGCGAAGTCGCCGCCTACCTGGTAGGTGTGCCGGTCGGCGAGGGTGAACCTTGGATCGAAGCCTTCTGCTGCCAGATCAGCAGTCTCCACAGTCCCGGGTGGCAGCGCTCGCTCGAGGCGACGAGCAATGTCATGGGTCAGCGAGTCCCGATCGGGGTGGGCGGTAACGATGAGTGTCTTCACGCTCAATCATGACCACAGCTCATGCTTCTGTGCGGCCATTGCTCCCGGCGCGTTCCACGCTCATGCCTCCGAGGGACCGTCTCGCACGGGTCCTCCGCTGGGACACCTTCCGCCGGTATGAGTCAGGAAATGGCAGCCCTGCTGGACGCCTGACGAGACTGATCCCGTAGGAATCGCCCGAGAAGATGCCCGGCGATGAGACGCTGATCAGGTGGCATCGACCTGGTCAGCAACCGCGTGTCACTCAGGGACGACTCAACGGAGGTTCTCCTCGGGTTTCAGGATCGCAGGACCTTCTCGATGCTCTTGCCTCGGGCCAGCTCATCGACCAGCTTGTCGAGATAGCGAACTTTTTGCATCACAGGGTCTTCGATGTCCTCGACCCGCACCCCGCACACGACGCCGGTAATCAGCGGTGCTTTGGAGTTCAGGCGCGCATCGGCGAAGAAGGCCTCGAACGGGGTTTCCTGCTTCAGATGGCGCTCGACATCGGTGTCATCGAAGCAGGTCAACCACGTGATGACCTGGTGCAGCTCCGCTTTCGTGCGGCCCTTTTTCTCCACTTTCGTGACGTAGTGGGGATACACCGCAGAGAACGGCATCCGGTGGACCCGGGCCAGGGTCTTTTCGTCCGTCTTCATGCCGCAATCGTATCGCTGGACAGTGGATCAGGATCGGCACGTTCATCGTGCGCGGCCGTGACGACGCGCATCGTGTTCGCAACCTCGCCTTCGAACGCTCAGGTGACTTTCTGCTCGTCGTGAGGTTGTGTTTCAACCGGGAGGACGAGGAGCTCGGCGATGCGTCGTCGATCGATGCTGGTGACTTGAAGGGTCGCGCCGTCTACCACAACGGTGTCCCCGGGAGTCGCGAGTCGGCCGAGTCGGTCGAGGACGAAACCGGCTACGGTGTCCCAAGTGCCGCGGGGAAGCTCGATGCCCGTGGTCTCGGCGAAATCCTGCAAGTTCAGTCGCCCGTCCACGAGACCTCCACCGTCAGCGAGCCTTACGGGTGCGGCGTCGGTATCGTACTCGTCGAAGATCTCGCCGACGACTTCCTCCACGAGATCCTCCAGGGTGACGATGCCGTCTGTGCCGCCGTATTCGTCGATGACGACGGCGATGTGCGTGTTCCGAGCACGAAGTTTCGTGAGTGTGGGCAGGACACGGGCGGTGGCGGGCAGGTACGGGATCGGCCTGAGAACCTGTTCGAGTGGCGCACTCGGATCGTGGGCAGCCGCGTCGTACACATCACGCACATGCACGAAGCCAGTGATGTCGTCGATGGACTGGTCCACCACGGGGTACCGGGAGAACGGCAGTTCCTGAATACGGGTGATGGCCTCGCTGACGGTGTCACTACTCGGTATGGCGACGACTTCGGGCCGCGGACGCATGACTTCGCTGATTTGCCGATCACGCAACGAGAGCACATCGTCCAAGATGCGGCGCTCGTCCTCGGGCAGCCCTTCATGGCTGGTTACGATGTCCCGGAGTTCCTCCTCCGTCATCTCCTCGCTCGTGCGGTGCGGGTCACCACCAAGAAGACGTACGACCGCATTCGTCGACACCGACAGCAACCAGATCACCGGCCGCATGAGGACCGCGAAACCGCTGAGTACCGGCGCCACCGCGTAGGCAAACTGGGCGTTGCGTTGAATCGCCAGGCGTTTCGGCGCCAGCTCACCCAGAACGAGAGAGAGGTAGGCAACAACCAGAGTGAGCAGAATCGTGGCAAGGGTGAGGGCGGCCGGCTCAGCCAACCCGAGCGACACCAACACAGGTGCGACGGCCGGAGCGATCGACGAAGCCCCGTACGCCGCTGATGCGAACCCGGCAACGGTCACGCCGATCTGCACCGCGGACAGGAACGTGTTCGGATTACGAGCCAGCGCGGCAACCTTCTCGCCCCGCTTCCCACGCTGGGCTATCGCGTTCACCTGACTGTCGCGGAGGGTCACCAACGCCATCTCAGTCGCGGCGAACACACCACCGATGAGGACGAACACCACGACCAGTGCGATGTTCAACCCCAGTTCACCGTTCATCGGGCCACCTCGAAAAGAGCTGTCCGGCCCGGCCTCCGCCGGGCACCGGGTCTATCGCAGTCGGACGAGGTCTCAGGAGAGCGGGTCATACCCCAACTCTAGGGAGCGGAAGCCCCTTCGGTCGATCCAGGGGTGAACCGGCGTGAGCCGCACGCACAGACGCCCCGGCTGCACCTTTCCTTCCCGGTCCTCGTCGATAACGACCGGGTGGGTCCCCCGCCCCTCATCGGCACGCGCGTCCTGGGCGGTGTAACCCTTGTTCGGCGGCATGCGTTATCACTCACTCCAAACATGCTTGTGAACGGTTTCCCCAGCACCCTCGATGTCACCGTTGGATCCTCGAACCCGCTACGTCCGCACCCCGACGAAGTAGCGGAAGTCGCCCGAATTATTCGAATGGTCGCTCGGAGTTGATTGACAGGATGTGTGGCACTCGTAAGCTAATCTCACTGGGGGTAGCCATCTGGCATCCGGTCTC
>NZ_SZWI01000012.1:0-8337 GCF_005281365.1 Arthrobacter sp. NamB2
TCCAAACGCCGCGCGTTCGCTAGGGCTGGCAGACCGGAGCAGGGCAACCGGAACCACTGCCAGTTGTGATGACCGGCGCCCCCGCCGTCTTCTGGTCGCCTGCCTACGCCGGGGCGTTGCTTCCTTGCCGGCAGCCGTTCCTCGGCACGGCACTCATGCGGTTTAGAACGCTCAGCAGCAATGTGCACTGCCAAGCCGCAGTTGGAGAACGGATCCGGGTCCCATCTCCTGGTACGTTTTCGATTGGTTCGATGGACGCTGTTACGAACGATGACCGGAAGACCCGGAGCGGAACTGCGCTACGTGGCTATACTTGCTGGAGCTTCAAGAATTGTGGCCGCCAAGCTCCGACTTGGTCACATACCAACCCCGCGCTCGTAGGGTGGTTCGGATGAGGAAGTGGCCTGTATTCGCTCTAAGTGAGCACCCGGTGCAGGCAAGAGCTCGCGAAAGGACGCGGCCAAGCGCCGTCCGCTCATGACCAACTCGTCAGACACAGGCACACGACCTCAGATTCAGCTCGTGGCGATGAGCATTCAGGACTACGAAGTGCTGACGGCTCCGCGTGAAGCCTTCGTGAACTTCCTACTCAGGCCGCATGCGAATGATCGTGCTCCGGCCAACAACGTTCGCCCATCAGGGCTCTGAGCCGTGGCACCGTCGGGAGGTCTCCTCCTCGACACGGACGTCGTCGCCGAATTGCGCAGACGCACTCCCGATCCTGCCGTGGTGGAATTCCTCCATCGCCGGAGGCATTTCCGCATCTTCGTCTCGGCCATCACGATCGGCGAACTGCATTCCCTGAGCCGACAGGACGGGAGTTTCCACGGTATAGAACTAGAACCATGGCTTCGCGAATTCAAGGAACTCTACGGCTCGAATATCCTGCCCATCGACGTTGATGTGGCCATCGCATGGGGTCCGATAGCGGGCGGTGACGGTGTGCCGGCAGTTGAATCCCTCATTGCTGCAACCGCCGTTCAGCAGCATCTCTCCGTCGTGTCGGGAAACGTGGAGACCTACCGCAGGTTGGCCGTCCCAGTGATCAATCCCTGGGAAACGGATGCCCCGACCTCAGTGACTCTGCACTGACGGTCGCGCCGGCGGCCCACCGGACCGGTAATCCCTCGATCGAAGCGGACAACTGCACGGACGACAGCACGGACGAACTGTGGCCGCGACAGCACGGACAACTGCACGGACGACAGCACGGACGAACTGTGGCCGCGACAGCACGGACGAACTGTGCCCGCGACAGCGCTAAGGGCTGCGCCTCAGGATGCACGGACACCTGACTGCACCACCGACGTGGTGGCGACGTCGCGCTGCTGGCTGCAGTGACTGCCCGCGGCGAGGACCGCGAGGTCGACGCGTGACACTTCCCTACGTGTGGCACTTCCACACGTGATGAGGACCGATTGAGCGCTGGAACCTTCTCCTCGGCGTGGCCTGCCTGCCCCTCCTACGAGCTCCAATCTGCTTCTGACATCTCGCGTGACGGCACGAGCCGGGCACCGCCAATCCAGTGTTCTAGGCGCTGAATTTATGACGCCGTGGAGGCGCAGTGTGACAAGGCACGAGTCAGAAAACGTCATCCGACGCCATCTCATTGCAGGTTTGTGCCGGTGGCGGCGGTGCTGCTTACAGTGGTCCTACAAACCATCAAGAGCGGCCGAGAGATCTGGCTTGTTGACGCCGCAGCAACCATTCGATTGCCCTCCCGCCAGGGAGAGCAGTGGAAGCGGTGCTCCTGCCAGAACCGATGGAGACACATCAGTGAACGTACCTGAGGTCCCAGCGTGCTCGCAGACGGGTACCGCTGCACCTCGATCCGATCGTTGATCTACTCCCTCGGCCGTTTCGAGGAGTGGAATGACACCGCACGACCGGGCAGCAATACCGCCATCCTTGTCCTACGAGCTGTACCCGCCGGCGACTCCGGAAGCCGGCGACAGCCTGTTTCACACGATCGACGAGCTCTCAGCGACCACTCCGGATTATGTGTCGGTGACTTTCAGCGGCACACCTGGTCGTCGTCGGGCCTCCGTCGGGCTGATCAAGCACCTCGTTCGCAACACCAGGCTTCGTCCGCTTGCTCATCTGACCTGCGTCGGTGAGACGCGAGAGAGTCTCGACCGCTTGGTGCGGGAGTTTCTCGGGCTGGGAGTCAGGGGCCTGCTGGCACTGCGCGGGGACCTTCCGCGAGATCCTGAGGTTCCCTCCGGTGAGGTGTCGTTCGCGCACCAGCTGGTGGAGCTGATCCGGGACGTCGAGGCCCGTCACGGGGCGACACTGGCGGGCGGCAAGCTGGCAGTAGGTGTCGCGGCGTACCCCAATCGGCATCCCGAGTCGCCGTCGTTCCTGCACGACGTCGAGGTACTGGTCTCAAAACAGCGTGCCGGCGCCGATTTCGCGATCACTCAGGTGTACTTCGATCCCGCGCACTACGCCGCTCTGGTAGTGGCAGCCCGAGCCGCAGGCGTCACCATACCGATCATCCCGGGCGTGATGCCGATGGCGAACGTCCGTCGGCTCGAACGGCTGGCCATGATGACGGGCGTTCGTCCGGACGCTGCCTTGCTGCACCGACTGGAGACCGCATCCGATGACGGCGAGCGACGGCGGATCGGTGTGCGGGCGGCAGCAGTGCTGGCCCGGGCGGCCTTCGACGCAGGAGCTCCCGGCCTGCATCTGTACACGTTCAATGACCACCGCGCATCGGTCGAGGTCATCGATCAACTGGACCTGCCGGCTGCACGCTCACTCGCTGTCCCCGCATGAGCCGTCCCTCTCAGCAGAACATCACATCACTTCCAAAGGAGATCCCAATGAGCACCCCTAAAGCTTTCCCCACCGCCACAATCCTCGGCTACCCACGAATCGGACCGGGTCGGGAGCTCAAGAAGGCGGTGGAATCCTATTGGGCGGGAATCATCGACGAGTCCGGACTTCAGCGCGCAGCCGAGGAACTCCAGGACCGCACGGTCTCCCGCCTTATCGAGCTTGGTCTGGGCGGCGAGGATTCCTCGATCCCCGCGGACTTCGCCCTCTACGACCAGGTGCTGGATGTCACCGCTGCGCTCGGGGCCCTACCGACCCGCTTCGCTGATCTGGCCGACCAGGACGGTTCCATCGGCACCGCTGCCTATTTCACGCTTGCTCGGGGCGACGGCGAGCGGGCGCCACTGGAACTGACCAAGTGGTTCGATTCCAACTACCACTACCTGGTTCCGGAAATCGGCGTCGCGACGACGTTCACTGCCGTGGCCCACCGCCTGACGGCAATCGTCCGGCGGCAGCGTGAGCGAGGAGCGGTGCTGCGCCCGGTGCTGGTGGGCCCGGTGACCTACCTGCTGCTCGCCAAAGCGGAAGAGGGTGCGCCCACAGGATTCGACCCGCTGTCCCGCATCGACGACGTCGTCTCTGCGTACGAGGGCATCCTGGCGTCACTCGCCGAGGCAGGAGCCGAGTGGGTGCAGCTGGATGAACCGGGTCTGGTCAGCGACCGCGGCGGTGAGTTGGCAGCACCGGGTGGGTTGGTCGAGCGTGTGTACCGGCGGCTGGCCGGTCATGCCGAGCGCCCGGCCCTGCTGGTCACGACCGGTTATGGCACCGCGGGCAACCCGACGGCGCCCGGTCAGGCGCTCGCTGTGCTGTCAGCAGCCGGCGTCGAGGCCGTTCATGCAGATCTGGTCAGGGGTTCCAGGCCCTCCGACGAGGTGCTGCAGGGTTTGGGCGCGACGCGCCTGGTCGCCGGCATCGTCGACGGCAGGAATGTATGGCGGAACGACCTGCAGGCATCGCTGAGCGTGCTGGAGCAGTTGCAGGCCGGAACAGGCGCCACGGTCACGACGGCGACGTCGACGTCGTTGCTGCATGTGCCGCATGATGTGCGGGCCGAGACGGCACTGCCGGAGCACCTGCCGGCGTGGTTGGCCTTCGCCGACCAGAAAGTACGTGAGGTGGTCGTGCTGGCTGGGGGACTGGCTGATGGCCGGTCGACTGTGGCCACGCACCTCGAGGAGACGGAGGCTGCGCTGCAGCAGCGGGCACGCTTCGACGGCGTGGTCGTGGACCGGGTACGCAAGCGCATACGCGACCTGACCGCCGAGGCCTTCACCCGCGGCCCTGCCGAACGCAGGGCCGAGGTACAGCAGCAACGGTTGGGACTGCCGGTGCTGCCGACCACCACCATCGGGTCGTTCCCCCAGACCGGAGAGGTACGCAGCGCCCGGGCCGCGGTCCGCAATGGCAGCATCTCACCGGCGGAGTATGAGCAGTTCCTCCGGCAGGAGATTGCCCGCGTGGTGCGGTTGCAGGAGGGCCTCGGGCTGGACGTGCTCGTACACGGTGAGCCGGAGCGCAACGACATGGTCCAGTATTTCGCGGAGAACTTCGACGGCTTCGCGGCCACGGATCACGGCTGGGTGCAGTCCTATGGCTCGCGCTGCACCCGTCCGTCCATCCTGTGGGGTGATGTGTCCAGGCCGCAGGCATTCACGGTTCCATGGATCAGTTTTGCGCAGTCGCTCACCGAGCGGCCGCTCAAGGGCATGCTCACCGGCCCGGTGACCATCCTGGCCTGGTCCTTCGTCCGTGATGACCAACCGTTGGGAGATACAGCCCATCAGGTGGCGCTGGCGCTCCGGGATGAGATCGCCGACCTCGAGGCTGCAGGCATCGCGATCGTGCAGGTGGACGAGCCCGCCCTGCGCGAGCTGCTGCCGCTGCGTTCGGCGGATCACCAGCCGTACCTGGACTGGTCGGTACAGGCGTTCCGGCTGGCTACTGCCGGTGCCGGTGATCGGACACAGATCCACACGCACCTGTGCTATTCGGAATTCGGTGAGGTGATCTCGGCGATCGATGGGCTCGACGCGGATGTCACCAGCATCGAGGCCGCACGATCGCGCCTCGAGGTCGTCGCCGACCTGGCCGGCTTCGGTTACTCCCGCGGGATCGGCCCGGGGGTCTACGACATCCATTCGCCGCGCGTGCCCTCCGAGGAGGAGCTCTCCGCCCTCATCGCGACAGCGCTCGAGGCCCTTCCCGCGCAGCAGCTGTGGGTCAATCCGGATTGTGGACTCAAGACCCGGGGGTATGACGAGACCGTCCTGTCGCTGCGCAACCTCGTCGCTGCGGCCAGAACGGTGCGGGAGAGCGCCGATCTCACGACGACTGGACACGCACTGGCGCACTCCTGACCGCACGCGGCGGTCCTGCTCCGCTCCAGTGTCACGGGGCAGGGCCGCCCGCGGTCCTGCCCGGCAATCCGAATCCACGTACGTGACGACCGCTGACGAAGGAGCCCCTCGATGAGCACCGGTGATCCTGGCTTCACAGCCACCTCCCAGATCCATGCAGGCTACGAACCGCAGGCCCCCTACCGGTCGGTGGCTGTTCCCATCTACCAGACGGCCGCCTACGAGTTCCCGGACTACGCGTCAGCACGCAGCATGTTCGCGCTCAGGGAACCAGGCTTCACCTACACCCGCACCGGCAACCCGACCGTGGCGGCGTTCGAGCAGCGGATCGCAGCGCTCGACGGCGGTGTGGCGGCGCTGGCAACGGCAACAGGGCAAGCTGCAGTCGCCGTCGCCCTGTTGTCGCTGGCACGAGGAGGTCAGCACATCGTCGCCTCCTCGAAGCTCTACGGGGGAACAGTTGATCTGCTCACGGACACCTTCGCTGATTTCGGGATCGAGGTCAGCTTCGCCGATCCGCTGCACCCCGAGGTCTGGCGGGCAGCGGTGCGTCCTACGACAAGGGCCTTCCTGACCGAATCGATCGGCAATCCTCTGGCCACGCTGCAGGACCTTCCGGCGATCGCCACGGTCGCGCACGACGCCGGGGTCCCACTGGTGGTGGACAACACCCTGGCGACTCCGGCGCTGTACCGGCCGCTGGACCTCGGAGCCGACATCGTCGTCTACTCCGCGACCAAGTTCCTCGGCGGGCACGGGACAACACTCGCCGGCGCCGTGGTCGACGGCGGGCGCTTCGACTTCTCCAGATATCCGGACAAGTGGCCGCAGATCACCCGTCCCAAGCGTCGGTACGGCGGGGATGTCCTCTGGGAACGCCACGGTCACGGCGCCTATCTTGCACTGGCACGCAGCAAGTACCTTCATGATCTCGGCCCCTCCCTCTCGCCTACGAGCGCCGCGCATATCCTGCAGGGGCTCGAGACCCTGGACATCCGCGTTGCCCGTCATGGGCAGAACACCCGGGAGGTGGTGCGATTCCTGACCGGGCACCCCGCTGTCGCAGCGGTACACCACCCGTCGGTCCAGGATCACCCGCAGGCCGAGCTGGCGGCCAGGGACTTCCCCCGGGGTGCCGGAAGCGTGTTCTCCTTCGACCTGGCCGCCGATCCTGGCCAGGTAGAAGGGTTCATCGACAGGTTGCGGTTGTTCAAGCTGGTGGCCAACGTGGGAGACACGCGATCCCTGGTGGCCCATCCCGCGGCGATGACCCACTGCCGGCTGAGTCCGGAGCATCGGTTCGCGAGCGGAATCGCGGACACCACGATCAGGCTCTCGATAGGGCTGGAGACCGCGGGGGACCTCGTTGCAGACCTGGATCTGGCCCTCGCTCCGTTGATCGCGTCCGCTCGAGCGGACGCCCGTGCCGTCGGAGCCGTCGCCCCTGCAGGAACGGGAGCCTGATATGCCGCAGTACTCTGGATTCAACACCACGGCGGTCCACGCCGGGCAGGAGCCGGACCCTCTCACCGGGGCCGTGATCCCGCCGATCTACCAGACCTCGACCTTCGTCCAGGACGGCATCAACGTGCTGCGGGCGGGTCACGAGTACAGTCGCGGTTCGAACCCCACGCGCAATGGGTTCGAAGCACAACTGGCCGCGGTGGAGCGCGGTGACGCGGCCTTCGCGTTCGCCTCGGGGTTGGCTGCCGAGGACGCGCTGCTACGCGCCCTGCTCAGGCCCGGCGACCACATCGTGCTCGGCGGCGACGGCTACGGTGGCACCAACCGACTCATCAACGGGTTGCTGGGACCATGGGGTGTCACCAATACGGCAGTGGACATCACTGACCTGCGCGCGGTGGCCGCGGCCGTCCACCCTGGCTCGACGGCACTGCTGTGGGTCGAGACTCCATCGAACCCACTACTGAGCATCGCGGACCTGGCCGGCTGGGCCAAGATCGCCCATGACTCGGGGGCGCTGCTGGTGGTGGACAACACCTTCGCCTCGCCCTACCTGCAGCGACCCCTGGAGCTCGGCGCGGACGTGGTGGTCCACTCGACCACCAAATACATTGGTGGGCACTCGGATGTGCTCGGTGGGGCAGTTGTGGTGGCCGACCGAGCGTTCCGCGGCAAGATGCTGGCGGAGGCCATCGGCTACCAGCAGTTCGCCGGCGGCGCGGTGGCGGGCCCGCAGGATTGCTTCCTGGCCGCCCGCGGGCTCAAGACCCTCGGGTTGCGGATGGAGCGGCACAACGCGAACACCCAGGCGCTCGCCGAATGGCTCCGGGACCAGCCCGGTGTGGCCGAGGTGCTGTACCCCGGCCTGCCCGAGCACCCGGGCCACGCCCTCGCGGCCCAGCAGATGTCCGGGTTCGGTGGCATCGTCTCGGTGCGGTTCTGCGCCGGCGAAGCCGCTGCACGTCAGTTCGCCGAATCGACCCGCCTGTTCGCACTCTCGGTGAGCCTCGGCGGGGTGGAATCGCTGATCTGTTACTGCTCGGAGATGACGCACGCCTCGGTGCGCGGAACCGCGCTCGCGGCACCCACCGATCTGGTGCGGTTGTCCGTGGGCGTCGAGGACCTCCCGGACCTGCAGCAGGATCTGCTTGACGCTTTGCGGATCACGCGGGACGTCGTCGAGGGTACTGCCGTCCTTACCGCATGAGCCTCCCCATCAGCGCCAGGAGTGCTCCGCTGAGGACTTCCAATCCTTTGCACGACTGAAGTGGCCCACGGCGCCGGGCAGAAGATTCCTGCTGCGGCTCCGAGCAGGGCGAGCTTTTCGCACGACCATTCCTGCCCTCGCCAGTCCGTCGAAGCGAGTGATGCAGGCAACGCCGTATCGGTTTGCCCGTGCCCCGCACACCGTGTAATGTTTCATGAGTTGCCCCGGTGAGGGTGACCAACCCCTTCGAAATTTAGCGGTCAGTCTGTGCGCTCTGAAACGGGCCAGGAATTGACCTTTATTTGTGATGGGATTGCTTTGTCGAATTTGTATTCTGCAGGCTTTAAGCCAAAGCAGCGGATTTGACAAGGGAAATCGAAGTGAAATAAGCTGTGAACATAACGACGAGGGAAAACAAGCCGGGAAGGCGCGGAAGCGCTGGGTTTGCAAGTAATCGGACGT
>NZ_SZWI01000013.1:0-5864 GCF_005281365.1 Arthrobacter sp. NamB2
GGGTGGTTAAAGGGGTGAAGGCCCCGCACCTGGTGGTGTGGGGCCTTCACTGTAATGGTTGTCCGGCGGTGTCCTACTCTCCCACACTCTCTCGGGTGCAGTACCATCGGCGCTGTGGGTCTTAGCTTCCGGGTTCGGAATGGGACCGGGCGTTTCCCCCACGCTATGACCGCCGTAACTCTTGCTACCAGGTGTGCCCTATCCCGGCTGGCGGGGGGGTGTGCTGGTAAATCTGTGGTTACATCATCCACGCCGCCGCCTGGGTTGTGCCCGGGTGGTGGGTGGGTGTGTGTCGTGTATTCAGTTATGCCCTCGTGTCCCGCCCACTTGTGGTGGGGGTTGTAGGGGGGTTCGGCGGTTGTTGGTTGGGAACCGCATAGTGGACGCGTAGCATGTTTGATCTTCACCCTCCCGTGGTTTCCAGCCGGGGGTTTGGTGGTTCCCTTGGGCGGTTCCGTTGCCGGCCGCTGGGGGGTTCCACGTGGTCCCTGGTGGGGGTGGGTGTGTGGTGTAAGTTATCGGCTTATTAGTACCGGTCAGCTTCACAGGTCTTTAGTCCCTGCTTCCACATCCGGCCTATCAACCCAGTGGTCTGGCTGGGGGCCTCTCACACACGAGGTGTATGGAAATCTCATCTTGAAGCAGGCTTCCCGCTTAGATGCTTTCAGCGGTTATCCCATCCGAACGTAGCTAATCAGCGGTGCACTTGGCAGTACAACTGACACACCAGAGGTTCGTCCGTCCCGGTCCTCTCGTACTAAGGACAGCCCTTCTCAAATTTCCTGCGCGCGCAGCGGATAGGGACCGAACTGTCTCACGACGTTCTAAACCCAGCTCGCGTACCGCTTTAATGGGCGAACAGCCCAACCCTTGGGACCTACTCCAGCCCCAGGATGCGACGAGCCGACATCGAGGTGCCAAACCATGCCGTCGATATGGACTCTTGGGCAAGATCAGCCTGTTATCCCCGAGGTACCTTTTATCCGTTGAGCGACGGCCATTCCACAATGTACCGCCGGATCACTAGTCCCGACTTTCGTCCCTGCTCGAGATGTCTCTCTCACAGTCAAGCTCCCTTGTGCACTTACACTCGCCACCTGATTGCCAACCAGGCTGAGGGAACCTTTGGGCGCCTCCGTTACTTTTTAGGAGGCAACCGCCCCAGTTAAACTACCCATCAGGCACTGTCCCTGACCCGGATTACGGGCCGAAGTTAGATATCCAGAGTGACCAGAGTGGTATTTCAACGATGACTCCACGTGAACTGGCGTCCACGCTTCACAGTCTCCCACCTATCCTACACAAGCCACACCGAACACCAATACCAAACTATAGTGAAGGTCTCGGGGTCTTTCCGTCCTGCTGCGCGTAACGAGCATCTTTACTCGTACTGCAATTTCGCCGAGTTTATGGTTGAGACAGCGGGGAAGTCGTTACTCCATTCGTGCAGGTCGGAACTTACCCGACAAGGAATTTCGCTACCTTAGGATGGTTATAGTTACCACCGCCGTTTACTGGGGCTTAAATTCCCAGCTTCGTCCCACGCAAGCGTGAAACTAACCGGTCCTCTTAACCTTCCAGCACCGGGCAGGAGTCAGTCCGTATACATCGTCTTGCGACTTCGCACGGACCTGTGTTTTTAGTAAACAGTCGCTTCCCCCTGGTCTCTGCGGCCCTGATCCGCTCCGGTGAGCAAGTCACCATCACAGTTGGGGCCCCCCTTCTCCCGAAGTTACGGGGGCATTTTGCCGAGTTCCTTAACCATAATTCTCTCGATCGCCTTAGTATTCTCTACCTGATCACCTGTGTCGGTTTGGGGTACGGGCGGCTAAAACCTCGCGCCGATGCTTTTCTCGGCAGCATAGGATCACCAAATTCCCCCATACGGGGGTCCCATCAGATCTCAGGCCCGTGATCGAACACAAGAACGCGGATTTGCCTACGTTCTGCCCTACATCCTTAGACCGGGACAACCATCGCCCGGCTTGGCTACCTTCCTGCGTCACACCTGTTAATACGCTTACCTCCCGAGATCAGGTCCCGCGATCCACAAAAAACCACGTCACCACAAGGGTGGGCGGTCATGCTTCTGGCGGTTAGTATCCCTCGATCAGTATTGGCGGTTTTTCGCCGGTACGGGAATATCAACCCGTTGTCCATCGACTACGCCTGTCGGCCTCGCCTTAGGTCCCGACTTACCCAGGGCAGATTAGCTTGACCCTGGAACCCTTGATCATTCGGCGGACGGGTTTCTCACCCGTCTTTCGCTACTCATGCCTGCATTCTCACTCGTGTAGGCTCCACCGCTGGTTTACACCGCGACTTCACTGCCCACACGACGCTCCCCTACCCATCCACACCCTTGAACCAAGAGAACAAGTCTCCGGCTTGGGATATATGTGAATGCCACAACTTCGGCGGTGTACTTGAGCCCCGCTACATTGTCGGCGCGGAATCACTTGACCAGTGAGCTATTACGCACTCTTTCAAGGGTGGCTGCTTCTAAGCCAACCTCCTGGTTGTCTGGGCAACTCCACATCCTTTCCCACTTAGCACACGCTTAGGGGCCTTAGTTGGTGGTCTGGGCTGTTTCCCTCTCGACTATGAAGCTTATCCCCCACAGTCTCACTGCTGCGCTCTCACTTACCGGCATTCGGAGTTTGGCTGACGTCAGTAACCTTGTAGGGCCCATTAGCCATCCAGTAGCTCTACCTCCGATAAGAAACACGCAACGCTGCACCTAAATGCATTTCGGGGAGAACCAGCTATCACGAAGTTTGATTGGCCTTTCACCCCTACCCACAGCTCATCCCCTCCATTTTCAACTGAAGTGGGTTCGGTCCTCCACGACGTCTTACCGTCGCTTCAACCTGGCCATGGGTAGATCACTTCGCTTCGGGTCTAGATCACGCCACTCCGTTCGCCCTATTCAGACTCGCTTTCGCTACGGCTTCCCCACACGGGTTAACCTCGCGACGTAACACTAACTCGCAGGCTCATTCTTCAAAAGGCACGCCGTCACAACTACAAGGCTGCTCCGACGGTTTGTAGGCACACGGTTTCAGGTACTATTTCACTCCCCTCCCGGGGTACTTTTCACCTTTCCCTCACGGTACTGGTCCGCTATCGGTCATCAGGGAGTATTTAGGCTTACCAGGTGGTCCTGGCAGATTCGCACGGGATTTCTCGGGCCCCGTGCTACTTGGGATCCTCTCCAAACGGCGTCACGCATTACGGTTACGGGACTAACACCCTCTCCGGCCGGGCTTTCAAACCCGTTCACCTATACGCACGCACTCATTTCACCAGTCCGGCAGAACTGGAACGGAAAGTCCCACAACCCCAGTGATGCAACGCCCGCCGGCTATCACACACCACTGGTTTAGCCTGATCCGCGTTCGCTCGCCACTACTGACGGAATCACTATTGTTTTCTCTTCCTGTGGGTACTGAGATGTTTCACTTCCCCACGTTCCCTCCACGTACCCTATGTGTTCAGATACGGGTCACCCGGTCACTCGCGCGCCGGGCGGGGTTTCCCCATTCGGACATCCTGGGATCAAAGTTCGGTTATCAACTCCCCCAGGCTTATCGCAGATTCCCACGTCCTTCTTCGGCTCCTGATGCCAAGGCATCCACCGTGTGCCCTTAAAAACTTGACCACTAAGATCAAAAACATATCGAGAGAACCAGGCCCGAACACGAAGTCCGGAACCAGATTCTATAGAAATTGCTTCTTTTTAAGATGCTCGCGTCCACTATGCAGTTCTCAACCAACAACCCCAACACACCCACACACACCAACAAACACGGTGCGCGCAGCATGCGCAGGAAAAAACCAGAAACAACCAAACCCCACCCCACCCGGACCACACCCCCGGCAAACAACACCAGGACCACAACCCAGACAGAACAAGGCCCTGTTATCTCAGGACCCAACAGTGTGCCAAACGATCACCCACCAACACCCAACACCACGCTTTCCAGAAACACACCCCGGAACCCCCTCACAGGAGAACCAGGACACGCAACGTACTCACACACCATCAGACACCGACAGGCACCTATCCATTGATATTCCACCCATGAGCACCCACCGCGGAACAAACGCCCGCGCTATGGGCTAACTCCTGCAAGCCACACACCCACCACTGAGGGCGGACACATGAACCTGAGGCGCTCCTTAGAAAGGAGGTGATCCAGCCGCACCTTCCGGTACGGCTACCTTGTTACGACTTAGTCCCAATCGCCGGTCCCACCTTCGACGGCTCCCTCCCACAAGGGGTTAGGCCACCGGCTTCGGGTGTTACCAACTTTCGTGACTTGACGGGCGGTGTGTACAAGGCCCGGGAACGTATTCACCGCAGCGTTGCTGATCTGCGATTACTAGCGACTCCAACTTCATGAGGTCGAGTTGCAGACCTCAATCCGAACTGAGACCGGCTTTTTGGGATTAGCTCCACCTCACAGTATCGCAACCCTTTGTACCGGCCATTGTAGCATGCGTGAAGCCCAAGACATAAGGGGCATGATGATTTGACGTCGTCCCCACCTTCCTCCGAGTTGACCCCGGCAGTCTCCCATGAGTCCCCGGCATAACCCGCTGGCAACATGGAACGAGGGTTGCGCTCGTTGCGGGACTTAACCCAACATCTCACGACACGAGCTGACGACAACCATGCACCACCTGTAAACCGGCCACAAGTGGCTGACACATCTCTGCATCATTCCGGTTCATGTCAAGCCTTGGTAAGGTTCTTCGCGTTGCATCGAATTAATCCGCATGCTCCGCCGCTTGTGCGGGCCCCCGTCAATTCCTTTGAGTTTTAGCCTTGCGGCCGTACTCCCCAGGCGGGGCACTTAATGCGTTAGCTACGGCGCGGAAAACGTGGAATGTCCCCCACACCTAGTGCCCAACGTTTACGGCATGGACTACCAGGGTATCTAATCCTGTTCGCTCCCCATGCTTTCGCTCCTCAGCGTCAGTTACAGCCCAGAGACCTGCCTTCGCCATCGGTGTTCCTCCTGATATCTGCGCATTTCACCGCTACACCAGGAATTCCAGTCTCCCCTACTGCACTCTAGTCTGCCCGTACCCACCGCAGATCCGGAGTTAAGCCCCGGACTTTCACGGCAGACGCGACAAACCGCCTACGAGCTCTTTACGCCCAATAATTCCGGATAACGCTTGCGCCCTACGTATTACCGCGGCTGCTGGCACGTAGTTAGCCGGCGCTTCTTCTGCAGGTACCGTCACCAACCCAAAGGCCAGCTTCTTCCCTACTGAAAGAGGTTTACAACCCGAAGGCCTTCATCCCTCACGCGGCGTCGCTGCATCAGGCTTGCGCCCATTGTGCAATATTCCCCACTGCTGCCTCCCGTAGGAGTCTGGGCCGTGTCTCAGTCCCAGTGTGGCCGGTCACCCTCTCAGGCCGGCTACCCGTCGTCGCCTTGGTAGGCCATTACCCCACCAACAAGCTGATAGGCCGCGAGTCCATCCAAAACCACAAAAGCTTTCCACCAACATGGCATGCGCCAGAAGGTCGTATCCAGTATTAGACCCGGTTTCCCAGGCTTATCCCAGAGTCAAGGGCAGGTTACTCACGTGTTACTCACCCGTTCGCCACTAATCCCCCCACAAGTGAGGTTCATCGTTCGACTTGCATGTGTTAAGCACGCCGCCAGCGTTCATCCTGAGCCAGGATCAAACTCTCCGTAAATGCATTACAGACACAACAACGAAACCCGGGAAAACGGGCAACACTGCTGCACAAAATTCGAAACCAGCCAAAAAAACCAGCCACCACACAAAAGGCGCGGCAACCAGCAAATTCAACCAATCAAAAAACAATCGGTATCAACAAA
>NZ_SZWI01000014.1:0-2692 GCF_005281365.1 Arthrobacter sp. NamB2
GAGCTTACCCGCACCAACCCGATCCCGCAAATCCGCTCCCAGCAGCATCACCAGGCGAAACCCGGCACCACAGCCAACCAGCAGACCCACACAACCGACAACAAACAGGAAGCCAATCCCGACACGTGCACAGCACACGTCAGAACAACTTCAAATTTGTAAGGGGGGCCGTCACCCTCACCGGGGCAACTCCATAACTATACGACCACCACGCCCCCAACACAAATCCACCCACCACCACCGGCGAACAGCCCAGGCCGACCCCCTTCCTACGCACGCGCCGGCCCGAGAACGAGTGAGGCCCACGGCCAGCCGACAGCGGAACCAGGACCAGCTGACCCGACGACGCACCATCGCCCCGGTTCGGTCAACGATCTAACAGGTGCAAGGAATCAACGGACAACCCGACGTGCTGCCACGGGTCGGCGTCGTGGCGCGCGTGTCCCCGGCTGCGCCGCGGCAAACCGGGCTCGCTCGTTAGAGCGAACTCCACCGCGCACCACCCGGCCGCTTCGGACTGCAGCACCCGAACCCGCCCCGCAGGGCACAGGTGGCGGATCGGGCTGATGGAATTCGGTTGAAATGCTTTCGCTTCCCCCGTCCGGCGCCCGAGCCGCTCCTCACCTGCGATCAGCCGGCTCCGTTCGCCGGCCCCGCTCTCCTGTGAGCGAGCCTACTGCTGATCGTTGGACCTTCCTCTTCCATCCCCTGCGGCCTCGGTGGGGGTAGTGCGCTGTCCGCCCCCGGGATCTGGCGGTAGAGACGCCCGGCTAGAGATCTCGCCTGGTTCCTCTTGGAGGGCGTGGCAACAGTTCACGGGAGGAACCCGGAGAAGTCGCCACTGCGCACCCGCTTCGGGAGCACGGGTGCAAGGGCCCGGCCTCGATCAGAACGTCGGCGAGTGGACGACGGCTCGGGCGTCAAAACGGCACTCACAAAGGGTTTGCCGCGGACCCGCCGTCCTGCCGTGGCTGCGCTGCCTTGTGGTTTCCAGCTCGCGGAGGAACCGGTAAGCGGCACGGCAGCAGGTCGAACCAGACAGCTGAATAGCAGCAGGTCGAACCAGACAGGCAGCATTACGCGGCAACAGTTCGACGTACTCGAAGTCCACGCCGTTCTGCAACGGCAACGATCGGAGTCTGAACCCGGCAGTTGCCATGCCTTCTCCCAGCATCTCGAGGCAGACGCCCAGCGCACCCATTCGCCGATATTGCCGGTCACCAGGCGCCGACTGCCTCTGGCCCCTGCGAACGAGTCATAGTAGACAGGGGGCATGAGCAGGAAAGCGGGAGTAGCTCCACGACTTGCCGAAGCTTTGGGCATCATTCTTGGCACCGAGCAGATACCGCTGCGCCTGCGCGCGTGGGACGGCTCGGAAGCCGGGCCCCCTGACGCCCCGGTGCTGGAGTTCCGATCCCCGTTGGGATTGCGGCGGATGCTGTGGTCGCCCAACCAGCTCGGATTGAGCCGTGCCTACGTCGCCGGTGACATCGACGGTCCAGGCGACCTCTTCGAGAGCTTCTCCGCGCTCAGCTCGGTGGGCAAGTTCACGGAGTTGAAGGCTTTTCGTCCCCCAACCGCGGGTGAGCGCCTGAGACTGATGCGGACCGCGCTACGCGTTGGTGCCTTGGGACTTCCGCCGGCTCCGCCGGCTCCGCCGCCGGAGGAGATGAACGTCGTACGGTCGGGACGGAAGCACTCGAAGCAGCGCGATGCGGCCGCGATCTCGCACCACTACGACGTCGGCAACGAGTTCTACGCGCTTGTCCTCGGACAGACGATGGTCTATTCCTGCGCCGTCTGGGACGACGAGAACACCGGCCTGGACGCAGCTCAGGAAGCAAAGCTCGATCTCGTCTGCCGTAAGCTCGATCTCCGCCCCGGCATGCGCGTGCTGGATGTGGGCTGCGGTTGGGGCAGCTTCGCACTGCATGCCGCACGGCGCTACGGAGTGGACGTCGTCGGTGTCACCCTCTCCCACGAGCAGGCGACCCTCGGGCGTGCGCGTACGGCCGACGCGGGACTCTCCGAGAGGATCGAGATCCGCGTTCAGGATTACCGCGACCTCGACGACGGACCCTTCGATGCCATCAGCTCGATCGGCATGTCCGAACACGTCGGCCGCGAGCAGATAGGTGACTACGCATCCCACCTGCACGGTCTCCTGAGTCCTGGCGGCCGGATTCTCAACCATGCGATCTCATGGAATGCCGGCGAGATGCCAGCGGACCCGGACTCCTTCATCCCCCGCTATGTTTTTCCTGATGGTGAGATGCTCAGTCTGACCGTCGTGATGGGGGCACTGGAAGCTGCTGGGCTGGAAGTTCTCGACGTTGAAGCACTCCGACTGCACTACGCACTGACCCTCCGTGCCTGGGTGCACAATCTCGAAGCAAATTGGGATGAGGCAGTACGCGTGACGAGCGAGGGCCGGGCTTGAGTATGGCGCTTGTACATGGCGTCCAGCGCACTCGGGTTCGAGCGGGGCCTGAACGGCGTAAACCAGGTGCTGGTTCAGCGGCCAGGAGGGCGGAAACCACCACTGCGGCGTCGCGAATGGATCTGACGACGGACCACCGAACAGGATCTTCTGTCCTCATTCGACCGATGAGCACGTGAATTGATCGCCATGAGGCGGAGCCTCTCGCTCCGGTGGAGGGGTGTGCCGCGTGCGTGCAGCTGCTGCGGGTGT
>NZ_SZWI01000015.1:0-1888 GCF_005281365.1 Arthrobacter sp. NamB2
AGGAACGGTGCCGCTCGAGACAGTCACCGTCGCTGACAACAAGCTCACCGGACCGGTCACCTGCCCGGCCGGCCCCCTGGCCGTCGGCGCGTACGTCACCTGCGAGGCAGCACCCTACGTCCTGACCCAGGCCGACGTGGACGCCGGCCAGGTCATCAACAACGCCGTCGCCACCGGAACCACGCCGAACCTCCCCCCGGCAACGGACGAGGACACGGAAACCACCACGATCACGGGCGCACCGAAGCTGGAAATCATCAAGAGCGCCTCGGCCGACAAGATCACGCGCGTCGGCCAGAACATCGAGTACTCGTTCGAGCTGACCAACACCGGCAACGTCACCCTCAGCGACGTCACCGCCGTCGACGACAAGGCCCGGTTCACCGGCTCAGGTGAACTCTCCCCGGTCCTTTGCCCTGAGGCTGCGCGTTCGCTCGCACCGGGTAAGTCGGTGACCTGCTCCGCCACCTACACGGTCACCCAGGCAGATCTCGACTCCGCCGAGCTGAAGAACGTCGCCACCGGCACCGCCACGGACCCCAGGCGCACCACAGTCGGAACCGAGCCCTCCGAGGTCACGATCCCGACGGAACAAAAGCCTGCCCTTGCCATGGTGAAGAGCGCAGATGCCGCGGCCATGGAGAACATCGCAGTAGGCCAGAAGGTCAGGTACTCCTTCGCCGTGAGCAACACCGGCAACGTCACCCTCGAGAATGTCACCGTCACCGATGACAGAGCGAAGTTCACAGGTGATCCGACACAGCTCTCCGACATCACCTGCCCGGAATCGGCTGCCTCACTGGCCCCGAACGAGTCCGTGACCTGCATCGCCACCTACAAGGTCACCCAGGCCGACGTCGACCGCGGCACCGTGAAGAACACGGCAACCGCCACGGCAATCGACAGGACCAGGACACCCGTCACGACCAGCCCCTCCGACGTCACGATCCCGTCGGAAGCCGCACCTTCGATCGATCTGGAGAAGTCAGCGTCGACCGAGACGATCACCAGGGCCGGTCAGGAGATCACATACTCGTTCGTGGTGAAGAACACCGGCAACATGACCTTGAAGAACGTGAAGGTCATCGACGACGTAGAACAGTTCTCCGGCTCCGGGAAACTCTCTGACGTCACCTGCCCTGATGGCGCTTCCTCGCTGGCACCTGGCGCAACAGTGATCTGCTTCGCCAGCTACACGGCTACCCAGGCCGACGTCGACGCCGGTGTCATCACCAACGTCGCTACCGCGACCGGCACCCCGCTTCGTGGATCGTCCCCGGTATCGAAGCCCTCGGACGCAACAGTCACCGCACCGGCATCACCCTCGCTCTCGGTCATGAAATCCGCGTCGACCGAGACGATCACCGAGGCCGGCCAGGAGATCACGTACTCGTTCCTGATCGAGAACACCGGCAACGTCACGCTCACGGACGTCACGGCCGTCGATGACAGAGCCTAGTTCTCCGGCACCGGGGAACTGTCCACGATCACCTGCCCCGAACCTGCTGACTCGCTCGCGCCCGGCGCAACAGTGACCTGCTTCGCGACCTATACGGCCACCCAGGCCGACGTCGACAAGGGCGTGATCACCAACGTCGCTACCGCGACCGGCACCCCGACCCGCGGCACCCTCCCTCCCTCGAACGAGTCGGCGGCCAAGGTCACTGCACCGGCAGCTCCTGCGCTCTCACTCGTGAAGAGCGCCTCGGTCAGCGAGGTCACCCGTGCCGGCCAGCAGATCGAGTACTCGTTCGAGCTGACCAACACCGGCAACGTCACCCTCGAGAACGTCACCGCGATCGACGACGAGGCCCAGTTCACCGGCTTCGGCGACCTGTCGCCGGTCATCTGCCCTGAGGCTGCCGCTTCATTGGCACCGGCCGCGTCC
>NZ_SZWI01000016.1:0-1849 GCF_005281365.1 Arthrobacter sp. NamB2
TACAGTCACCTGAGCAGCTGCATTGCGGGTCTGGCCACCGTAACTGGCCTGCACCGTGTTCGTCAGTGCCTGGCCGGGAGAGGTGGTGCCATCGATGACGGCCTGATAGGTCAGGGGGTGGTTCATGTTGGTACGCACCCCGTCCAACACCCAGGTCAGGACCTGCTGGCCTGATCCGTTCCTGCTCACGGCAGGCTCGGGCGACGCCGAGCCCGGAACGTAGGCTGTTCCGGCAGGCAGTGTATCCACGATGGTGAATCCATCGATCGTGGCCGGAATGGAGCCGGCGCCGTTGGCCGAGTAGGTCAGCGTGTAGGTCGCGGGGACCCCGGGAGAAACCACCGAGCGGTCAACTGACTTCCCGATCCACGGCGTAGCGGTGACCGTGTGGAGCACGTCGCGGAACCCGTAGGTGTAGGGGTACCGTGCGCCCGGAGTCATCGTCACTGGGGGCAGGATCTCCGAAGCATCAGTCCAGTAGCCAGCACCGTTAGCGTCATCGAGGATCGCGCTGAAGAAGCTCCAGATGTCGGTGCCAGCGGGAGTCTCGGGCCTGATGTCCATGTACACGGCAGGCTGGATAGAGGGTGCCTGAGCGTAGGCCTCGGCCTGGCCCTGCGTCATCGTCACTCGTACTGCTCGGACATCAGCCATCGGGTTCGCTGGCAGCGTGGTGCTCCAACCGGCAGCGCCGGTGCAGGAAAAAGCATCCGGGTTGTAGCCCGGGCTTGCGGGATCAAGAGACGGGTCAGAGCCGGTGTAGTACTCGATCACCGCGCCGTTGACGCCGCCGGCGGGATAAGTCCACTCGACGCGGTCGAAGGTGACGAATCGGGTATCCAGCGCCGAGCAGTTACCGACCATGCTCGTGTCGGGACGGTCGGGCCAGCGCTGCCATCCGTTGTCCATGAACTGGCGCACCTCCGTACCTGAAGCCACCTGGTACGTGTCGTCCCAAGCGCTACCTCCGCTGCCAGTGAAGGGCCTTTCCCATCCTGAGGAATAGGTTCCCAAAAGCGTCCAGGTCTTGGTCTCGGAGTTGTTCGACGGATCGTCCTGCGCGGTCTCACCCGTAAGGGAGGTGTAGGTCGGGGCGTTCGAGGTCAACGTCGCCGAGCCGGCCTGGGTGGTCGCGATCCGTACCCAGATGGATCCGGAGGCAAGCGCGACCTCATTAACGGGCAGACGGTTGCCGGCCGAGTCGAGGGTCGGGGGTGCCACGGGCTCGTAGTCGATTCCCGTGAGCGTCAGCTGAAAGGTCGTCGGGCCTGTCTGGGTGATCGTGCAGTTGTCGACGAAGTTCGACGTCTGCTCAGCAGGATGATTTCCGCCCGACCACGGGTGACCGTTCGCGGCGAGACCACCGGTGAAGGGAGTGCAACCCTGAGGAGCCAAGCTTATTGCGCCGCCCTGCGGGGACTGGATGGTCAAGTCATACGTGAGGGTCTGCTGTCCTGGATCACTGCCGACGAGCCGGCTCACCGTCCACTCGTAGTCCGTCTCGAAGTAGCCATTCCCCTGCTCGACCGAGGACGAGCCCTGCACCCAGCGGATGTCCATGCCGAACGCATTCCGGATCGGGATCTCGGGAACACTGGCCGGTTGGTCGTTGATCTGACCCGCGAGTGACACTGCGCCACCAGTTGGGCCGTCGACGGTAACCGGCACCATGACTACAACGGCGGTGCCTTGGTCCTTCGTTCCGACGTTACAGGTGAGGGTGCGCCCGTCAGCAGAGATACCCGACTGCGGCACAACGCCTGTCGTGAGGCACAGGTCGGGAATCGAAGAGATCCGGCCGTTCGTTGCCGTGGTCGTGAAGGTGACATTGTCCACGGGGCTGTTCGAG
>NZ_SZWI01000017.1:0-1834 GCF_005281365.1 Arthrobacter sp. NamB2
GACAGTCACCTGAGCGGTAGCGGGGCCGTTGGACACCCCGCCGAGGGTGGCGGTGGCCGAATTCGTCAGTGCTTGCCCCGGCGTCGCGGAGTCGTCGACGACGGCCCGGTAGGTCAGGGCGTGGTCAGCGTTCGTCGGGACTGCATCGAGTGACCAGGTCAGTACCTGCTGACCCGATCCGTTCGTGCTCACGGCAGGTTCAGGCGTCGCCGATCCCGCCACGTACGTCATCCCGGCCGGTAGCGTGTCCGCGATGCCGAAGTCATCGACCGTTGCCGGGATAGCGCCCGCACCGTTCGCCGAATAGGTCAACGTGTAGGTCGCGGGAATTCCGGGGGTGATGACGGATCGATCGACCGACTTCTTGATCGACGGAGTCGCACTGATGACCCGGACGAGATCACGGAAGCCGGTTGTGCAGGGGTACCGCAGGCCGGGAGTGGTCGCGATGCAGCCGGTGCCGTTCCACCAGTCGCTCGTGGTGGCGTCGAAGTCCACGATCCCCGAGAAGAAGCTCCAGACGTCCGTGCCGGCCGGGGTTTCCGGCCTGATCGTCTGGTAGACCACCGGGGTGATGTGCGAGAGACCGGTCTGTTCGGCGTTGCCCTGCGGAATGAGGACACGGACCGCCTTCACGGTCGCCGGGTCGCCCGGCTCCGCCGCGATCCACCCCGTCGTCGTTCCGCAGTCGAACGTATTCGGGTCGTACGAGGCGCTGGACGGGTCGACTGTCGCGGCGGACCCTGTGTAGTACTCCACCGTCGATCCGGCCACCGGAGTGTCCCACTGGAACCGCTCGTACGTCACGTAGCGGGTGTCGAGTGCAGAACACATGCCGATCTGCTTGGTGTCGGCGCGGTGCGTATGCAACTGGAACGCGGTGTCCATGTACTGCCCGATCGTGGTGCCGGCAGCCACCTGATATGTCTTGTCCCACGTGGTGCCGCCGCTTTTCGTGTATCCGCGACCCCAGCCGGACGAGTAGGTGCCCGGCGTGGTCCACGACTTCGATTCGGTGTTGTTCGACGGGTCATCGACGGCCGTCGCCTGTCCGCCCGCAGCTGCATAGGTCGGTGCGCTCGAGGTTAGCTCCGCCGACCCCTCCGCTGTCGTCGCGATCCGGATCCAGATGGAACCCGACGCGAGGGCGACCTGGTCGGTCGGCAGCCGTTTGCCCGCCGAATCGAGGGTCGGCGCGCTCACCGGATCGTAGTCGATACCTGTCAACGTCAGCCTGAACGTGTTCGGGCCGGTCTGGGTGAGCGTGCAGCTGTCGACGAAGTTCGCCATCTGGTTCTCAGGGTGATCCCCGCCGGACCAGGGGTGGCCATCCGCTGCTGAGGGGATGGTGTACGGGGTACAGGCCGGAGATTGCGCGAGCGAAATCGCGCTGCCCTGCGGCGAGACGATGGACAGGTCATAGCTGACGCTGTCGGGGCCGGCTTCACTCCCGGCGTCCTTGCTCAGGGTCCATTCGTAATCGACCGAGAACGAATCCGCGTTCGAAGCGAAATTTGCGGACCCGACGCCCCAGCGCATGTCCATGCCGAACGCATTCTGAATCGGGATCTCGGGAACACTGGCCGGTTGGCCGTTGATCTGACCCGCGAGTGACACTGCGCCACCAGTTGGGCCATCTACGGTAACCGGCACCATGACTACAACGGCGGTGCCTTGGTCCTTCGTCCCGACGTTACAGGTAAGGGTGCGCCCGTCAGCAGAGATACCCGACTGCGGCACAACGCCTGTCGTGAGGCACAGGTCGGGAATCGAAGAGATCCGGCCGTTCGTCGCCGTGGTCGTGAAGGTGACATTGTCCACGGGGCTGTTCGAA
>NZ_SZWI01000018.1:0-1709 GCF_005281365.1 Arthrobacter sp. NamB2
CCCGCCGTTGGGCATCGTGAAGGATCCGGTGGTACCGGTTCCGCTGGCGATGACGGTATTGGTGTTCTGGTCGATGCAGCTCCAGGTGGAGGTGTATCCGGCGGCCGTGGGGCTGCTCGGGCGGGCACCTGCACCGGTTTCGGTGATGGTGTAGGTCGCGCCGGTGCGGCCGAAGACCGGGCCGACAACCTCGGACGGATCGCCCTGGATGCCGACCTCGTTGCCCGAGGTGGTGTCCTGCAGTCCGGCCGGCAGTCCGCCGCCGGCCAGGGTCAGGGTTACCTGCTCGCCCTCGACAGCCCGGCCGAGCGGGAAGTTCTTCTGAAGGGTGACGGTGCTGGGGGTCGCGCAGGAGGCGAAGTCGACGGACCCGGCCTGCGTCAGGGGAGCGGTCCGGACGACGTCGCCGGTCACGGGATCGACCGCGCGAAGGGTGCCTCCGCTGCCGAGGTAGAGCAGTCCGTCGCTGGAGATCGCGATGCCGTTGACGGGATCTGGCGTGGCGATGTCAGCCAGCTGCGTACCCGTGATGGTGACAGGAGCACCGCCGGTGGCGGGGATGGCCTGGTCGACGACGGACAGGATGCTCTCCGCTCCGCCGCCGCCGATGACGTACAGGTTGCCCTGCTGGTCGAAGACCCAGTCGCCGTTACGGCCGGCCTGCGGGATGCTGCCCGTAGCCACGAGGCCCAGGGACGTACCGGTGGTGACATCGAAGCCGTAGACCTCGAGCGCGTCGGTGACCGAGTTGAATCCGCCGTAGTAGTAGAGCCCGGTGGCCGGGTTGATGGCGCCGTGGGTGACGGGCGTTCCGTTTTCGCCGGCGCCGAGAGCCACTGTCTGCTCCGTCGCCCGGTCGATGCGGTAAATCGTACGGCCGGTGCCGGTGCTGTCCGGCAGGACGCCGAAGGCCGAGTTCCCGTCGCGGGAGATACCCAGGCCGTTGAGGTTCTGGGTCGTGTTCGGGATGGTGGCGGTACCGACGGATGTCTGTGCACCTGTGCCTGTGTCGACCTGCCAGAGGTTGCGGGCTCCCGCACCCTGGATCGAGTAGATCGCTCCGCAGTCCAGGGCGGGAGCGGCCTGAGCCGGTGTTGAGACCGACGGGCTCAGGCTGCCGATGGTGAGCATTCCTGCTGCGAGTGCTCCGGTGGCGAGTAAGCTCAAGCTCTTCCGGGCAGCACGCATTGACGTGTACTTCATTCTTCCCCTCATTTAGTTGTGGTCGGGCCCCAGGCCCGACCACCAACACTATGAAGCGAACCCGGTGATATCCGGGTCTCGAAATGAACATGGGATAACGGTTCGATCCCAAGACACCGAAGTTCGAAGCAGGAGTCACACCTCTTTGAAGCAAGTTCGGATGCTTCCTCAAGAAATGCCGAAGAAGAAGCGAAGTATGCAACTTCCCGAGCTAACCACCGTCACGGTGGTGATCATGCTGGCAATAACAACGACACCCAGCCAGGCATGGTTACTGGGGGTCCGCCTGACCGGGTGTCGCTGAAGTCCCCGCCCGACAAGGGGTAAGAGCCGGGAGGGGAGCACATGCCGTGACCATTCGGGAACCCGCCCCGGGAGGGGGCCGGACATCGACTGTCACGAAGTTCGTAGGTGTTCTGAATCAACTATATGTGGGCTGGATAAGGGTGCTGGCATGCAACAGCGCCCGGGCCGGGGGTGTTCCCGACTCCGGGCGCTGTGGTGAT
>NZ_SZWI01000019.1:0-1579 GCF_005281365.1 Arthrobacter sp. NamB2
AGGTTCGGATGATGCCGGGTACGCACCGCACCGCTACGAGGTCACCGTCGTGGCGACCGTGCCGCTGCAGTTCGACGGCGCCGGATCCGGTGCTGACGATCCCACCCAGTGCGGGACCGAGGGCGATGACACAGCCCGCGCGTTCAGCAACACCTCGTCCCTGACCGGTCCGACCGGTGACGTGGAGGAGGACAAGGCGTGCGCGCCGATCCCCTCGATCGACATCGACAAGACTGTCTCCGCGGGTCCGGTTCCCAACGGGGATGGCACATGGACTGTCACGTACGACGTCGTGGCCACGAACACGGGCTCCTTCGAGGGCGCGTACGAGGTCACGGACCGGATGACTGCTGACGGCGACATGACCGTGGTCTCCGGCGACGTGACGAGTGCACCGCAGGGCGTCACGGCTTCCCCGACCTGGACGGGCCTGGGCGCTGAAGGCAGCCCCGAGAACGTCATCGCGTCGGGCATCATCCTGCCTGCCGGTGGTACCCACACCTACCAGGTCGAGGTCGTCGTCGGCATCGACGCGACAGGCGGAGCACCGGTGATCACCGAGTGCTCGACCGAGCCCGGCGAGAACGGAGGCCTGTCCAACACCGCACAGATCGAGCACAACGACCTGACGGACAGCGCCGCGGCCTGCATCGAGGTCGCGTTCATCACCCTGGACAAGACGATCAGCGCAGGACCCACCTCCAATGGTGACGGGACCTGGTCGATCACCTACGATCTGCTGGCCGAGAACATCGGCACGGCAGCAGGTGACTACGACCTGCGTGACCAGCTGCGCTACGGCACGGGCATCGACATCGTGTCCGCCGAGGTCATCACCACTCCGGCAGGGGTCAGCAGTGAGGACACCTGGACAGGTGAAGGCGCGGAGTTCAATGCTCCCGAGAACCTGATTGCAGGGGATGTCACCCTCGCGGCGTCGGGTGAGCACCGCTACCAGGTGCGCACCGTCGTCGAGTTCGACGAGGCGACCATCGACCCGGCTGTGCTGGCCTGCCCGGCCCCGGGATCCGGTGCCGCCGGCGCTCTGTCCAATGCGGCGTCACTGAACCACAACGGCGCCATTGCCATCGACCAGGCGTGCGCTTCGCTTCCGCTGATCACCCTGGACAAGGCGCTCGTTTCCGCGGAACCGGTCGGTGACGGCACGTGGGAGGTCGCCTACGACCTCACCGTCGAGAACCTCAGCACCGAGGCCACCACGTACGACCTGGACGACGAGCTGCTCTTCGCCCCGAGTATCAGCGTCGACTCCGTGGAGGTCACCGGCCCGGCCGGCATCACCACCGACGCGGGCTTCGACGGTGATACGCACCAGCGCATCGTCACCGACGCCGCGATCACCGGGATGGACGAGGACGGGTACGCTCCCCATGTCTACCGGGTGACCGTGCTCGCGAACGTGCCCCTGCACTTCTCGGACGAGGACATCAGCGACGACGGAACCGGCTCACCTGCCTGCACCGTCGGCAGCGGATCGAACACGCTCGAGCAGGGCCTGAACAATGCGGCAACCCTGACGGATGAGACGGGTAACACCCAGACCGACACCGACTGCGCC
>NZ_SZWI01000002.1:0-591962 GCF_005281365.1 Arthrobacter sp. NamB2
ACAGCAACACCTTCAGGAAGGGCCGCACCCCATAGGTGTGGCCCTTCCTTTTCTGCGTGCGCCAGGACTACCTGGCGAGGAAGGCGAGCAGGTGGTGGCTCCACTCGTCGCGGAGCGCTCCGCTGGCCACGGCGCCTCCGGCTCTCTCATTGACGATTAGTAACTTAGGTTGCCTAAGTAGTAGTTTGGAGGGTTGTCGGGAGAGGGAGCGGGTGTGAGCGGAGCGTTGCAGCGCCTCGGTTCCTTCACCGCCGTGGGCACCGTCGCCTTCGTCGTCGACATCTCGGCCTTCAACATCCTGGCGTCCGGTGTCGGCGTCGGGCCGATCACTGCGAAGGTCATCTCGGTGGTCCTGGCCACGGCCGTCTCGTGGCTGGGCAGCCATTACGTCACCTTCCGGGAGTTCGCCGGCCGCCCTAAGCGCCAGGAAGCACTGCTTTTCGGACTCACGAACCTCGCCGGGCTCGGCATCGCAGCGGCATGCCTCGCCGTCTCCCACTACGTCTGCGGACTCACCAGCCCTCTCGCGGACAACATCTCCGCGAATGTCGTCGGGGTCCTGCTCGGCAATGTGTTCCGCTACATCGCCTACCGCTTCTTCGTGTTCCGACCAGCGGCACAGGCACCGGCACCTGTCGGCACAGCCGGCACCTCGCTCCACCACAGGCCCTGACGTCCACAGCAAGGGGGCGCTGCGATGTCGGTGATGGATAGGAACAGGAACCGTCACGGCGTAGCATGAACCCGAACCATCAGCATGCTTCGCACTTCATCTGCCGGCCCCGTCCCCCTGTGAGAAGACCCTGCCATGCGCGTCCGCACGACGATCCCCGCCCTGGCGCTCAGTAGCGCCTTCCTCCTGGCCGCACCCCCGCTGGCGTCCGCAGTGTCGCAATCACCACCATCGAATCGGATGGTTGCACAGGCGGGCACGGTCACTGCTCCCCCTCAGCGGGAAGCGACCAGCCCGCCCGGTGATGCAGCACTGACCGGACCGCCATCCGAGTCCCCGCCGGTACCGGAGCCAACCGAGCCCGCGGTGGATCCGTCCGCAACCCCCTCGGCGAGCGGGCAACCGGTCGCTACCCCCAGTGGTGGGGCGCCCACCCCGATCGATCTGCCCGCCGTCGCGCGGGAACCCGCCCCGACCCCGGCTGTTCCCTCGCCGTCCGCCGGGCCTCCCTCGCCGGAAGAGTCCGAGCCGTCCGCCGAGCCCCCGCCGCCCTCACCTGTAGAGCCTGCCGCTCCCCCTGCCCTCCTGGCTCCTCCGCCCCCGCAGCAGCCGGGCGGGGCCGCCGTCGGGGCAGGAGCCTTCCCAGCTCCCGCATCGCTCCCCGGCATCCCGAGCCCGTCGTCGCGAGCGGCCCGGGTGTCTCCCCCGGCCACACCGACCCTGCTGCCACAGGCTGAATCGATCGTGACCGAGGCGCAGATCAGCGCCGGCCCCCCGCTGCGGTACCTGGCAGCAGGGATCCTGAGCATCGTTGCAGCTGTCCTGGCCCTCGCGATCGCCGTGGTCTCGCAACCGCGGCGCCGGCGGCGCGCCCACTAGGACACCGGACGGAGGAAGCCGGGAGTCACCTCCCGGCTTCCTACGTCTCCGGACTGCCTGCTAGCGCACCTGCAGGGTCATCATCCCGGTCGGATTGGACTGGATGACCTCGATCTTGGTTCCCGTACCTGCGACCACGACGGAGCCCTGCGGGTTCGCGGCGTCGTAGTAGGCGGTGGGATCGGTGTCGTCGAAGACGGCGACGCCTGCCTGCGACGGCGCCCGGAGGGTCGTCATGCCCGCCGAGGTCTCGCGGTGCAGGTTCAGCGCATCGGTGGCCTGCTTGCCGAAGGTGGCGTCGAAGCTCTGGATGCGGTTACGCACCACCGTGCCGTCGGACCAGGTCAGGGCCTTCGGGTGGGCGTCCACGGGCAGGGCGAGGCCTGCACCGGGGTGCTGGCGCGTGTTGTTGTTGCTCTGTGCAGTGTTCCAGTAGGTGATGCTCAGGCCGTCCTGGTAGGCGTAGTGCTCCACGGTGTCAGGCGCGGTGAGGCCCCAGCCGAAGTTGTACGGACCGGTGGCGAGCGTTGCGTCGTAGCCTCCGTACACGCGGTTCTCCGCGATGTAGAAACGGTCCTTGCCGGCGGCGTCCTTCGGCAGGTTCACGACGACGGCCTGCGGAGCCTTCGTGGCGTGGAACGACGGGCCGATCTTGTGGGTCGACTTCTGGCCGGCGGTTGCGACGTCGTAGTCCAGCCAGCCGAGCTGCAGCTTTTCCCAGGCGCCCATGTGGTTCGGCGTGGTCCCGATGGCTCCCTCGCCGTGGCCGAGCCATGACCCGGAGCTCATGAGCGTCCAGAACCCGGTTCCGTTCTCGCCGCCGCTGGTGTCGTACAGGTCGGGCAGGCCGAGGTCGTGTCCGTACTCGTGCGCGAAGACTCCGAGACCGCCGTTCTCCGGCTCGGTGGTGTAGTCACGGATCCAGACGTTCGAGTCGCCGATCCTGATGCCGCCGTACGGGTTGGCTGCTGGGCCGGACGTGCCTCGGCCTGCCTGGCCCACGGCCCAGCGGTGCGACCAGATGGCCGACGACGCCGCGCCGGCCTCCTCGCCCTCGCCCGCGTGGATGGCCTGGAAGTGGTCGATGTAGCCGTCCGCCTCGTCGAAGTCGCCGTCCTTGTCGAAGTCGTAGCGGTCCCACTGGTCGAAGGTCGCGAGGTACGCGTCGATCCCGGCAGGCGTCCTGCCTGCGGCGATCTGCGAGTCGTACCAGGCATCCGCCGTGTCCTGCACGAAGCGGGTCATGTCCGCCTGGCTCTCGGTCTCGCCATAGCTCGCCGAGTTGTAGGGCACGGTGACCCAGTCGCTGACGTCGCCGTCGACCGTGTAACGGCCGCTCGACATCTCCTCGTAGACGCCCTTGAGGGATTCACCCTCGTTGCTGAAGAACATGTCGAGGTAGTGCTCGCGGTCGAAGGTGTCCGACCAGTAGGTGGAGTTGTCCACCGTGCGGTCCGGCTCCTTGATGGTGTTGTGCGTTGGGCCCGCCGTCGAGGTGGGGAAGCGCGGATCGACCATGTCCCCGAAATCGACGAGGAAGGACAGGATCTGATCGCTCTCCTGCAGTCCGTACTGCGCCCACTGGCCGGGGGCTACCTTGACGGCCTTGGAGCCGCCGCGGTCCTCCACCGTGGCCTCGCCGGAGATGACCTTCGCCAGTCCCTGCTGGTTGAGCCGGCGGCGTTCTTCTGCCGCGGGATCGGCGCGGTCGTCGAGCTTCCCGGCCGCACCATCGGCACTGGGCGAGGACGCGAAGGACGAGGTGGCGGCGGTTGAGCCCGCCGCGCTGCCGGTGGTGGCCTGCGCGCTGACAGGAGCAAGCACGACGGCGCTGGTCACGGCGAGCGCCATCGCGCACCGCAGCCCCCGGGTACGAGTGGTGAGATTCAAGGGTTCTCCTTAGTGAAATGTCCCAGCTGATGAGGAGCACACCCAGGTTAGGTGCCTGAGGTTACGAACATGTTGCCTAAGTCACACGTTCTGACGGGACGTTAGCACCGGTCGCGGACACTTCCGAGGACCGGCCCCCTTCCATGGGCCAACCCTTGCAGCGACTCTGGTGCAACCGGGAAGCGAGCCCTATAGTGCGGCGATCGCTAGGACGGAGCCCGCTAGGCGAAGTCCGCCAGCACCTTCGCCGCCTCGCTGAACACCTCGGACCGCGTTGTCGCGTGGACGGAGAGTCGAATACGGTCCTCGCCGTGCCGGGTGGCGGAGATGCCAGCGGCGGCGAGCGCCGCATGGGCATCGGCAGCCCGTCCGGACACCCCGGCCACCACGATGCCCGCGCGTTGCTCCCTGTCCCGCGGCGAGAGAACCGGCACGCCGGCAGCGTCGAGTTCCTCGATCAGGGCGGCGGCATGCGTCGAGACGATGCCGTCGATCGCTCGGGCTCCCACCGACTCCATGAGCTCGAGGGCTTCCGCGAAGGCACCGGTCGCGTAGGGCGACAGGTTGGAGACGGAGAAACGCTCGGCGCCGGGCAGCGGCCGGTGCTCCACGCCGTCGTACCGTCTGGAATCCGTCACGCCTGTCCAGCCGGTCAGCACCGGTTCGACCCGCTCCAGCCCCTGCGGCGAGAAGGCGAGTGCAGCCACGCCCCAGGTGCCGCGCACCCACTTCTGGGCGCCGGTGATCAGCACGTCGGCGAGCGTCCACTCGAGATCGGCGACACCGAAGCCCTGGATGCCGTCCACCACGAGGAGGCGGTCCGGCCCGATCACGTCGCGAATGCCCGCGAGGTCCGCCCGGTAGCCGGTGCGGAAGTCGACGGCGCTCACGCTCACCGCCACAGTGTCGCTCGTCAGGCTGCGGGCAACGACGTCGGGCGTCATGCGGGTGCCGGGAGCGCCGACGAGATCGACACGGGCTCGGCCGATGCCGCCCGTGCGCAGCCAGGGGTAGATGTTGGAGGGGAACTCGCCCGCACTGACCAGCACCGAGCCGCCGGGCAGACCGAAGGCCACCTGGAACAGTCCCAGCGACGTGCTTCCCGTCATCCCGACGCGATCGAGCGGGAAACCGCTGAGGCGGGAGAAGGACTCCCGGGCGCGCAGGTTCTCGCCCTCCAGTCGCTCCGTGGCACCCACGGCACCCTCACCGGCCAGCCTCACGAGGTGCTCGATCCGATCGTGGACCCTGCTCGACGGCGGCCCGTAGCTCGCGAAGTTGAGGTACCCGGGAACCTCCGAGAAGGAAGCCTGGTAGGCGGCGAAGGCGGCGGCGTCGTCGTGCTCGGTCTGCGTCATCTAGTCCATGATCCTCGTCAGGGCGTCGGTGTGCCCCAGTAGACCGGGAAGTCCGCCGGTGTGCCAGAAGACGATGCGCCGGCCGCTCACTAGCTCGCCGCGCCGGACCGCGCCGATCAGGCCGGCCATGGCCCTGGCCGTGTAGGTGGGATCGAGGACGAGGCCCTCGGTGCGTGCCGCGAGGTGCATGGCGGCCAGGACCTCCTCGGTGACCGAGCCGTACCCGGGACCCAGCAGCCCGCCATCGATGCGGAGTGCCGCCGCCTCCTGCGCCCGGCCGGTCAGTTCCGCCACCATCCGGGAGATCGCGGACGACGGTTCGGGCATCGCCCCGGTGTCCACCCCGAGGACGCGCGCTGCGCCGAGCGAGGCGACGAGCCCGGCCATGGTTCCACCGGAACCGACAGCAACCACGACCTGCTGCACGTCGGGGTCCTGCTGCAGGAGTTCCTCCCCGGCATCGCGATACCCGATGGCTCCCAGCGCATTCGAACCGCCGAAAGGGATGACGGCCGGCCGCCGGTGCACCGCCAGCTCTTCCGCCACCTCCTGCACCCGAGCGGCGAGTTCCTCCTCGGAGACGTCGCCACACCAGTGCACCGTGGCGCCGAGCAACGTATCCAGGGCGACGTTGCCGAGGGGCTGGCGCGACCCCGTGAGGACGAGTACGACGTCGACCCCCAGCCGCGCGCCGGCAGCGGCCGTCAGCCGGGCGTGGTTGCTCTGCGCTGCCCCGCTGGTGACCAGCACGTCGGCGCCGCCGGCCAGCGCCGTGCCCGCCGTCCACTCGAGCTTGCGCACCTTGTTCCCCCCTCCGCCGAGGCCGGTCAGGTCGTCATGCTTGACCCACAGGTCGGCGGGACCGAGGCCGAGCGCCGCGGCAAGGCGTGGAGCGGGCTCGAGTGGTGTGGGCCAGGAGCCCAGCCGCGCCCGTGTGGGCGTCCCTGCGTGCTGCACCTGCGGACGGGTCATGTCATCCTCCATGGTTCGCTCTGCCCCAAGGGGGCACATCGATCGGTTCGCCGCATCACGTCGTGGGTCTGCACCGTCCGCCGGGGCGGCACCCGCACGCGATCGATGGCCTCCCCCATTTTCGCCCACGGTCCGCTCGGCGGCACCCTCGGAGTCCACCGCAGACGCCGGGGGCACGGTGCCCCCTGGAGGATGAGCCGGGTTTCCCAGCGCCACCCCCGCCGGGCGGCACCGCAGCTCGCTAGGCTTTATCCATGAGGTCGGCCGACGCCGTCATGGCGCGCCGACATCCACCCAGGAGAGGGAGACCGCAGTGGATTTCGTGATCCACCCCGCCACCGCCCACCGGTTCGACCACGTCGCCACGCTGCTCGGTCCCCGCAATCCGGACTCCCCCACCTGCTGGTGCCTCACGTACCGCCTGCCGTCCAGGGAGAATCGCGCGCTGACCGCGCGGGAACGTCCCGAGAAGGTCCGGGAGCTGTGCGGACGGGACATACCGCCCGGGATCCTCGCCTATGAGGATGACGTGGTGGTCGGATGGTGCGGCGTGGCTCCGCGCTCCGAACTCCACTCCTTCGCCAACAGCCGGAAGATCCCCCATCTAGACGCTCTGCCGGTGTGGACCGTGTGGTGTTTCCGCGTGCGGGGTGGGCACCGTGGTCGGGGCGTCGCGCAAGCGTTGCTGAAGGGCGCCGTCCAGCACGCCCGGCGTAACGGCGCGCCGGCCATCGAGGGGTATCCGGCCGACAACGGCGACGAGAAGGTGGACACGACGATGGCGTTCGTGGGAACCAGGCGGCTCTTCGAGAACGCCGGTTTCGCGAAGGCAGCTGACACCACCGCGATCGCCGGAGGCTTCCCGCGTGTGGTGATGCGTATGGACCTTCGGGACGGCTAGGCGAGCCCAGGGGTCCGCGGCACCGCCGCCGAAGCGCCGCGCGATGTGGCACATCGACTGCCGCGGTCGCGCCGACCGCTAGGCCGCGGACAGCTCCGCGACCAGCTCGTCCGACCGCGCCTGCCCGTCGAGGTCGAACATGCCGCCGCTGACCAGCAGCTCGTCGGCGCCCGTGCGTCCCTGCAGATCCGTCAGTTGCCGCTTCACCTCGTCCGGCGTCCCGTACACCGCGGTGGCCAGGGACTCCTCGACCAGGGCCTCGATCCGTGCCTCGACCCGTGGGCCGAGCGGCTCCGCCGCCGAGGGCTCGAGGGGCGGGAAGTACCCCTTGGTCCGCGAGACGGCGAGCGCGCGGGCCTCCGGCTCGAGGAGCTGCCGGGCTCCCGCCGTCGTTCCCGCCACCGCGACGTTCAGCGACACCACCACGTGCGGCCGGTGCCACCAGCGGGACGGGCGGAAGGAGGCACGGTAGCGCTCGAGCGCAGGATTGGGGTCGCGAAAGAGCGCGGGTCCACCGAGCACGACGGCGAGGCCGGCCCGCGCGGCGATGTCCACGCCCTGCCCCGTTGCGAGGACGAAGACGGGCGTGCGGCCGCCATCCTGCGGGCGGGCGGTGACCGAGGCACCGCCGGAGAGGAACGCGAGCAGTTCGGCGACGTCCTCCTCGAACCGGTCGGCGCCTTCCTTGCCCGTCCTGAGCGCGGCCCGCACCGCCTGGGTGAAACCGAGCGAGCGTCCGACGCCGAGGTCGAATCGGTTGTCGGAGAGGGCGGCAAGTGTTGCTGCCTGCTCCGCGACCACGAGGGGCTGGTGGTTCGGCAACATGATCCCGCCCGTGCCGATGCGGATCGTCGTCGTGCGCGACGCGATGGCGGCAGCCAGCACCGCGGGGGCCGCGCCGGCGATGCCGGGGACGCCGTGATGCTCGGCCACCCAGAATCGGCTGTAGCCCAGCTCTTCGGCTCGTCGGGCCCGCTCGCCGACTCCCTTCAGGGTGTCCGCCTCGGAGGAACCGGATCGTGACTGCGCGCGGTCGAGGATGGAGACACCGTCGAAGGGAAGGGGCATATCAACTGGAACCCATGGCGGGTCCGGGTCATTCCGGGCCGGCCGCCGCATGCTCTGCGTTCGGTCAGGTCCGTCCAGGCGGAGGCCTCTTGGTCGCTCCGCCCCGCCGTCCGTGCCACATGGGCGGGACATGAACCGGGACCATCCTGCCGCGCTACGGTTTTCAGGATGGCCCCGGAACTCCTACGTGCCGGTCGTTCGCCGGCACAAGAGTCTAATGATCGATGCTGAATCCGTCCGTCGCCTTGACGGCCAGGACAGGCCGGTCCACCTGGAGCAGGATGCGTTGGGCATGGCTGCCCATGATGAACTTGCCGACCTGGCTCCGTTTCCGCAGACCGATGACGATCAGGGAGGCGTCCACCTCCTCCGCGAGTTCGATGAACTCCTCGGTGAGGTCGTCTGCGTGACCTGGTTGGCGGACGACGGCATCAACACCTCTCGCCTTCGCCCGCCTGATGAGCTCCGCGACCTGCTCCTCCGGGATCAGGGACGCATCGACAGGAGCTCCCTTACGCGGCGAGTTGAGGATGACAGCGTTCGTCTGGCGCAGTTGCGCTTCCTGCAGCCCCGCTTCGAGCGCTGCTTCCCCTTCGGGGGTCGGTACATAGCCAATGAGGATGCTCATACTGATTCCTTGTGGTCGTTGGTGAGAAGCTCGTCCCGAGTTCCCCGGTGCCTCAGGGCTTTTTGAAGGAAGGGCAGGAGGATCACGAGGATGAAGACGAAGAGCAGGACGGCCGTGATGGGTCGGCCGGCGAACTGTGTCGCGTCACCGCCGAACAACAGCAGTGACCGCCGCAGGCTTTCCTCGAGCAGCGCTCCGAGGACGAATGCCAGCACGAGCGGCCCGGGTTCGAACCCGAACTTCTTCATCAGGTAACCGACGATCCCGAAGAAGATCACGAGCCAGATGTCGAAGATGCTGTTGTTGATCGTGTAGACGCCGATGAGGGTGATGAGCACCGTCACCGGGGCGAGGATCGCCGGACGTACGCGGAGGATCCGCACGAAGATCCCGACCAGGGGAATGCTCATGATCAGCAGCAGGATGTTGCCGATGTACATCGAGTTCACGACGCCCCAGAACAGCTCCGGGTCGTTCTGGACGAGTTGTGGACCGGGTGTCACTCCCTGGATCAGTAGCGCGCCGAAGATGATGGCCATCGTCGCATTTGCAGGGATGCCGAGGGTGAGCAGCGGGATGAAGGACGAGGTGGCGGCTGCATTGTTCGCCGTTTCGGGTCCTGCGACGCCCTCGATGGCGCCGCGGCCGAAGCGGGAGGGGTCCTTCGCACGCTTCTTCTCCATTGCGTAGGCGGCCAGGGAGGACAGTGTTGCCCCTCCACCGGGCAGGATGCCGAGGAAGAATCCGAGCACGGATCCGCGACCGATGGAGCCGGATGCCTGTTTGAGGTCCTTGCGCGAGGGCCACACGTTCGCTACCTTCGCAGGCGCCTGGACCTTGTTGTGGCGCTCTTCGAGGTTGTAGAGGATCTCGCCGAGACCGAAGATCCCCATGGCGATCGGCACGAAATCCAGCCCGTCGGCAAGAGACAAACTCCCGAGTGTGAACCGTGATTCGCCGGTGAACCCGTCCCTGCCCACGGTGGCGAGCAGGAGCCCGATGGCCGCCGCGATCAGCGACTTGAGGCGTCCGCCGTTGCTGACGGTGGCGACCAGGAGGATGCCGAGCAGCGCCAGGGCCGTGTATTCGGGCGGGCCGAAGTCGAGGGCGAAGCCGGCGACGAGGGGGGCCAGGAAGGTGAGCCCGATGATCGCGACCGTGCCACCGACGAAGGAACCGATCGCTGCGATACCGAGGGCGGTACCCGCTCGGCCCTGTTTCGTCAGGGCATAGCCGTCGAAGACGGTGACGACCGAGGAAGCCTCACCAGGGAGCCGGAGAAGAACGGAAGTGATTGTCCCCCCGTACTGGGCGCCGTAGAAGATGCCCGAGAGCATGATGATGGCGGTGACAGGTTCGATGCCGTAGGTCAGGGGCAGCAGGATCGCGATGGTTGCCGCCGGGCCGAGGCCGGGCAGAACGCCGATCAGCATGCCGATGACGACGCCGAGCAGGCAGTACAGGAGGTTGGTCGGCTCGAGGACGACACCGAAACCGTTCAGTACCGGTTCAAAAAATTCCATGGGGGTTCCCTAGAACAGATGCGGGATGGGCACGTTGAGGGCGAGGACGAAGAGCAGGTAGAACGCCACAGTGATCCCGACGCTGAGCAGGGCGGTCATCCTCCAGGTTTCCCTGCCGAGGAATCGGAGCCAGATCACGTTCAGGAGCAGCGCCGGTATCTCGAACCCGATCCGTCCGATGAGGAGGGTGAAGACGATGAGACTGACCAGTCCCGCCGCGACCTGGAGGCTGGAGCGTGAGAACCTCTCTGCGTCGAGGATATTCCGCCCGAACAGGGCAAGGGCTACGCCGAGAACTATCAGGAGGACGCTGATGATGAATGGCCACAGCCCTGGCTCGGGATCCGCAGGCGCTCCGAGGCCGAGCCGCATCGAACCGATGGTGCCAGCAACCCCGATCGCCACGACGACGATCGCCGAGGCGACATTCGCGAGCGGACCGGCTGCGGGAGGTTTCTCCTGCTCCCACTGCGCGGCGAGATCCTCAGGGGTCAGGTCGTCGACCAGGTGGTGCCCATGGCTGGACGCCTGATGGTCAGGAACCTGGTGTTCGGGCTCCTTTTGGAGAGGGTGCGAACCGCCGGTTGCCCGGCGGCCCGCGTCAGGGACGGACACGGTTACTTGCCGCCGAGGTTGATGTCGTACTTCTCCACCAGTTCCTTGTACTTGGCGGCGTTGGCCGTCCACTCCTCCGTAACCTGTGCACCGTCGACCTCATGAGGGGTGAAGAGGTTCTCCTCGTTGAAGGTCTTGTACTCCTCGCTCTCGAACGCAGCCGAGACGGCTTCGCGCAGCTTCTCGAGAGCGGGTTCCGGGGTGTCTTTCGGTGCGGCGATCGCGCGGTACTGCGACACGGGCACGTCGTAGCCTGCCTCGAGGGCGGTAGGCACGTCGGGGAGGTACTGGTTCCGCTCCTCGGAGAACGTCACGATCGGAGTAAGGGTGCCGGCTTCGATTTGCGGCATCGCCTCGCCGAGCTGGATGGTTGCGAAGTCGACCTGGTTCCCGAGGATGGCCGTCATGGCTGGAGACCCGCCGTCGAAGGGCACATCCGTTCCTTCGACACCGGCCTGCTTGAACAGCAGCGCCTGTGCCAACTGGCTCCCCGTGCCGACACCGGTTGTCGCGAAGTTGAACGCCTTGTCTGCGGCGACGATGTCCTCGACCGTCTTGTACTCGGACTCCGCATTGGCAACCAGCACATAGTCGTCCTGGGAAATGCCGCTGATGATCTCGAGGTCGTCGAGAGTCACAGCTTCATCCTCGCTGACCGCCAGGGGCGTGATCGCGATCAGTGAGGCGTTCAGAAGAATGAGGGTCTGCCCGTCCGGTGCCGCGTTGGCGACCTCCTGGGTCGCCAGGGCGCCGTTTGCGCCGGGCTTGTTCACGACCGGCATCGGCGCTCCAAGGGCATCCGATGCGTTTTCCGCGATGGCGCGGCCGATGAGGTCGGTGCTGCCACCCGGATCCTGCCCGATGGTCAGGGTGACGGGGCCGGAGGGGAACTCGCTTGCCTGCTCGCTTCCGCCACCGGAAGTGGCGACATTGCCACCGCAGGCGGAGAGAGTCAGTGCCAGGACAGCTGCTGCACCCATGGTCGACGCTGAGCGACGGGCGAACTTCGAGTGAAACATGAAAATCTCCTTTGATGGAGGTCTAGGAGTGACCACCTGTGATGGCAGTCACCCTGAGCCTGTACCGAAAGCTTAGAAACCAGCATCATGCATGTCTAAGCCCAATAAAGTATGAGCTGATACCCTCTGTGCATCATGTACTCACTCGATCAGTTACGCGGATTCGTCGCGGTCGCCGAAGAACTTCACTTCGGCAGAGCGGCCGAACGCCTGCGCATGACGCAGCCACCACTTAGTCGGCAGATTCAGAAGCTGGAGAAGGCAATCGCCGTCCAGCTGTTCGAGCGCGACAGCCGGGGCGTCACCCTCACGGCCGCCGGCACCGCCTTCCTCGGCGAGGCGCAGCGGCTCCTGGCACTTGCCGAGAGCGCTCCGGATCTGGCCAGACGCATCTCGAAGGGATCTGCCGGATCAGTCCGGCTCGGATTCACCGCAGCGTCGACCTTCGGCATCCTCGGCGCCCTCCTCAACGAGATCTCCGGTGAGTTGCCCGAGGTGGACGTCGAACTGCGTGAAATGGTCACGAGCGAGCAGATCGAGTCGCTCCGGGACGGGGACATCGATCTGGGCCTCGCCCGTCCCCCTTTCGACGAACAGGTCTTCGGTTCCCGGTTGCTGTACCGCGAACCCCTCGTCGCTGCAGTCCCGGAAGGTCACCGCCTCGCCGCTCTGGGCCGGCCCGTGACGATCGAGGACCTGAGGAGCGAGGCGCTCATCATGCACTCCCCGACCCAGGCGAAGTATTTCTATGATCTCATCGTCCGTCTGGCCCCTGCCGCTCAGCTGCAGCCCGTCCATACGGTGGCCCAGATCCTCACGATGGTGTCCCTTGTCGCTGCCCACCGCGGCATCGCCCTCGTGCCGCACTCGACCACTGTTCTCGGCATCGACGGCGTGCAGTACTGCGACCTCGACGGCTTCGGGTCAGATCCCATCGAGCTCTTCGCCATCTGGCTCAAGGAATCCAAGAATCCCGCCCTGCATCGCGTTCTCGACGTCATCACAGAAAGCCACGGCTAGGGCGGCGATACCGCTAAGGTATCAAGCCATTCTAAAACAGTCTTAGACACGTATCGCTGCTGTTCATACTCTGGGACCTATCGAACTTCCCTGGCGCTCCCGACGGTCGCGCCACCTCTACCGAAGGGTCTCCCCGTGGCTCACCTGAATCCCTCCGAGCTGGCGCAACGCATCAAGTCGGGTCTGCTCTCGTTTCCCGTCACTCACTTCGACCAGCAGTTGCAGTTCGACGAGGCCAGGTACAGGGAGCACCTGACATGGCAGTCCGACTTCGACGTCGCAGGCCTCTTCGCTGCCGGCGGCACAGGCGAGGGCTTCTCGCTCACGACCGCCGAGATGGACCGGGTGGTCCGCGTCGCCGTCGACGAGATCGGAGGTAAGGTGCCGGTCATCGCCCCGGCCACGGGGGGCACGTTCTCGGCGATCGAGCATGTCCGCGCCGCTGAACAGGCAGGGGCCGACGGGATCCTGCTCATGCCCCCCTACCTCACCGAAGCCGACCAGGAGGGACTCATCGAGCACGTCAGCGCTGTCTGTGCAGCAACGTCCCTGGGCGTGATCGTCTACAGCCGGGCGAACGCGGTGCTCAACGACCGGTCGGTCGCGATCCTCGCCGACCGCAACCCGAACCTCATCGGATTCAAGGACGGCATCGGCAACATCGAACAGATGACACGCATCTACGCCCGGGTCGGTGAACGACTGACCTACATCGGTGGCCTGCCTACCGCCGAGACCTTCGCGCTGCCCTTGCTGCAGCTGGGCGTGAGCACCTACTCCTCCGCCATGTTCAACTTCGTTCCCGAGTTCGCCCTCGGGTTCTACCGCGACGTCATCGCACAGGACAGGACAGCCGTCTACGAGAAACTCAACGACTTCGTCATTCCCTACCTGGACATCCGCGACCGCGTGAAGGGATACGGCGTCAGCATTATCAAGGGAGGCCTCGACGCGGTGGGCCGAAACGGCGGTCCCGTTCGTCCGCCTCTGCAGAACCTCACCGAGGCCGACCAGTTCGAACTGTCCACCCTGATCAAGAAGATCAGCTAGGAGCTCCATATGACCACCACCTCCAGCCCGTCCATCACGGGCCAGTCCCTCATTGCCGGCCGACCGGTCAGCGGATCCGCAGGCACCGCGCGGGCCATCAACCCGGCCACCAACGAGCAACTCGAACCCGCCATCACCCTGATCGACGGGTCGGAGCTGGCCGAAGCCACCGCAGCCGCGGCTGCCGCGTTCGACACCTACCGTGCCACGAGCCCTGCAGAGCGAGCCGCCTTCCTCGAGCGCATCGCCGACAACATCGACGCCCTGGGTGACGAGCTGACCGAGCGCGCCGTGCTCGAGACCGGCCTTCCCGCCGCACGCATCGAAGGGGAACGAGCCCGAACCGTCGGACAGATGCGCCTGTTCGCCGGCGTCGTACGCCAGGGCGATCACGTGCAGGCGCGGATCGATCCGGCACTGCCCGCCCGTGCCCCGCTCCCTCGACTGGACATCCGCCAGCGCCATATCGGGCTCGGGCCTGTCGCGGTCTTCGGAGCCAGCAACTTCCCGCTCGCCTTCTCCACGGGTGGAGGCGACACCGCATCGGCCCTCGCCGCGGGGTGCCCCGTCATCGTCAAGGCGCACAACGCCCACCCCGGCACCGCAGAACTCGTCGGTCACGCGATCACTCGGGCCGTCGAGGAATCCGGGCTTCCCGCCGGCGTCTTCTCCCTGATCTTCGGCGCCGGCACCTCCGTCGGACAGGCACTCGTGGCGGACTCGAACATCAAGGCCGTCGGCTTCACGGGCTCCCGTGGAGGTGGAACCGCCATCATGGCGACCGCCGCCGCGCGTCCCGAACCGATCCCCGTCTACGCGGAAATGTCGTCGATCAACCCGGTCTTCGTCTTCCCGGGAGCGATCGAGGACGACGTCGACGCACTCGCGTCCGGGCTCGTCGGCTCGCTGACCATGGGGGCCGGCCAGTTCTGCACCAACCCCGGCCTGATCTTCGTCCCCGCCGGCGCCCAGGGCGACCGGTTGGTTGCGGCGGCGTCCGAGGCACTTCGCGAGACGCAGGGCTCCACGATGCTCACCCGCGGCATCGCCGAGGCCTGCTCGGAAGGGGTGGCGAGGCTCCGCGACGAAGCCGACGTCGACGTCGTCGCCGAGGGCCGACCCGGCCCCACGGCGAACGCGCCAGGCGCGGTCCTGTTCAGCACCACCACGGACACCTTCAAGGACAATGTGCAGCTCCAGGAAGAAGTCTTCGGCGCCGCCGGGATCTTCATCCGCTACAGCAGCGATGACGAGCTCCTTGCCTCCGCCGAGGCGCTCGAGGGTCAGCTGACGGCCACAATCCACGCGGCCTCGTCGGACAACACCGCAATCGCACCGCTGCTGCCCGTGCTCGAGCGCAGGGTCGGCCGGATCCTCTTCAACAGCTGGCCCACCGGCGTGGAGGTCGGACATGCCATGGTTCACGGGGGGCCGTACCCGGCAACCTCGGACCCACGCTCCACGTCCGTCGGCTCACTGGCGATCATGCGCTTCCAACGGCCGGTCAGCTACCAGAACATCCCGGACGAACTGCTGCCGGCAGCGCTCCAGAACGCCAACCCCTGGGAACTCAACCGCCGCATCGATGGCACCGTCGTCAGCGCGGAGGAGGCCCAGTGACTTCGTCCACACCGACCATCGCTTCGATCGAGGTCGTTCCCGTCGCTGGCCACGACAGCATGCTGCTGAACCTCAGCGGCGCGCACGGGCCGTACTTTACGCGCAATATCGCCATCATCACCGACACCTCCGGTCGCACCGGTCTCGGCGAGGTGCCCGGCGGCGAGGCTATCCGCACGACGATCGAGGAATCCGGCGAGCTACTGGTCGGCCAGTCGATCGCGCTCTACCGGCAGCTGCTGCGCCAGGTGTCCGAACGCTTCGCCGACCGTGATGCCGGCGGCCGCGGTGCGCAGACTTTCGATCTGCGGACCACCATCCACGCCGTCACTGCTATCGAGTCCGCGCTCCTGGACCTCGTGGGTCAGCACCTCGAGGTTCCGGTGGCGGAGCTCCTCGGCGAGGGCCAGCAGCGCGACCGTGTGCAGATGCTCGGTTATCTCTTCTACATCGCCGACCGCACCAGGACCGACCTGCCGTACCTCAGCGGAGATGACACCTCGGACGCCTGGGGTCGGTTGCGGCGCGAGGAGGCCGTGACCCCGGAGGCGATCGTCGCGCTCGCCGAGGCGGCGCACGACCGGTACGGGTTCCAGGACTTCAAGCTCAAGGGCGGAGTGCTGTCCGGCGCGGAGGAGGTGGAAGCGGTCAGGGCGCTGGCAAAGCGTTTCCCCGACGCCCGCATCACCCTCGATCCCAACGGAGGATGGCTGCTCAAGGACGCCATCGAGCTGTGTTCCGACCTGCACTCGGTCCTCGCCTATGCCGAAGACCCCGTGGGAGCAGAAGGCGGGTTCTCCGGTCGGGAGACGATGGCGGAGTTCAAGCGAGCGACCGGTCTGCAGACCGCGACCAACATGATCGCCACTGACTGGCGCCAGATGGCACACGCCATCCGCTCGAATGCTGTCGACATCCCCCTCGCCGACCCCCATTTCTGGACCCTGCAGGGTTCGGTCCGCGTCGCGCAGCTCTGCAACGACTTCGGCCTCACCTGGGGATCACACTCCAACAACCACTTCGACATCTCACTGGCCATGTTCACCCACGCTGGTGCCGCGGCCCCCGGAAGCATCACTGCTCTGGACACGCACTGGATCTGGCAGGACGGCCAGCCCCTCACGAAGGAACCCCTCACCATTCGGGACGGGTACATCACCGTTCCCGAGCGGCCGGGCCTGGGTATCGAGCTGGACCGCGACGCTCTCAAGGCAGCGCACGAGCTCTACCTCGAGCATGGCCTGGGCTCCCGGAATGACGCCGCCGCCATGCAGTACCTCGTTCCGGACTGGCGATTCGACCCGAAGAAACCCTGCCTCGTTCGTTGATCGCCACGACCGGGACGCGCCTGTCCGTGCCGCTCCGGCCCCCCATCGATCCCAGGGCCGGGGCGGTCACTCCTCGCCGCAGCACCCCGTCGTGATCGGGGTGCTCGCCGGGTTCACCGTCATCGGCATCGTCATCCTCGTCGGCTACATCGCCGGGCGCCTGCAGATCGGCGGTCCGGCGGCACCGCAGGCGCTCACTGGTACCGCGTTCTTCCTCACCAATCCTGCACTGCTGCTGACCGTCGTCGCCGAAGCGGACCTGACGGATATCTTTTCCGCGTACGTGCCCGTCGCCGTCATCTCCGCGCTCGGCACGGCAGCGCTGTTCATCCTGGCGAGCAGGCTCTTCTTCCGGCGGCCGGCACCGGAGACGGCCATCGGGGCGATGTCGAGTTCCTACGTCAACGCCAACAACATCGGTCTCCCCATCGCCGTCTACGCCCTCGGCGACGCGACGCCCGTCGTGCCGGTCCTGCTCCTGCAACTGCTCGTCCTCGCCCCTGCCTATCTGGCGCTTTTCGACCTCACGTCGGGGCATCCACCATCGGTGGGGCGCATCATCAGCCAGCCCGTGCGGAACCCCATGATCATCGCCAGCTTCCTTGGTGTGGCCCTGTCCTGGAGCGGCGTGACGGTGCCTGCCGTTTTGTGGGAGCCGTTGCTCCTGCTCGGAGGAGCCGCGGTACCCCTGGTCCTGCTCGCTTTCGGCATGTCGCTTCGTGGGAATGCGCCCCTCGCAAGTCGGGCGAACCGGGTGGACGTCATGACCGCGACAGTCCTGAAATCAGTCGTCATGCCGGTGATCGCCTACGTGTGTGCGGCTCATGTCTTCCACCTCGACGATCAACTCGTCTTCGGCGCCGTTCTCATGGCCGCCCTGCCCGCTGCCCAGAACGTCTTCATGTTCGCCAGCCGCTACGGCCAGGGCGTTCCGACAGCCCGGGACGTCGTGGTCCTGTCCTCCGCTGCCGCCGTGCCTGTCCTCCTCGTCGCCGCTGCGTTCCTGGCATAGCAACTCATACTACAGGTTACAAACCTGTAGTATGAGTAGACCACCTCGCCACGGAAGATGAGCAATATGACCAGTCAGACCGGATTCTCCAACCCCCTCGCCGCACTGTCCGGAGGGGCCGCCACCACGGACCGCATCCGGCACGTCAAGCTCTCGACCCTGACGCTTCCACTCCCCACCCCCATCAGCGACGCGAAGGTGCTGACCGGGCGGCAGAAGCCCATGACCGAGATCGTGTTCCTCTTCGCGGAGATCACGACGGAGAACGACCACCGAGGCATCGGCTTCAGCTACTCCAAGCGCGCCGGCGGGCCCGCGCAGTACGCCCACGCCAGGGAGGTGGCGGACAACCTCCTCGGCGAGGACCCAAGCGACATCGGCCGGCTCTACCAGAAGCTGCTCTGGGCCGGAGCCTCCGTCGGCCGCAGCGGAGTGGCCACCCAGGCGATCGCCGCCCTCGACATCGCCCTGTACGACCTGAAGGCCAAGCGCGCCGACCTGCCCCTGGCCAAGCTGCTGGGCGCCTACCGTGACTCGGTCCAGACGTACAACACCTCGGGCGGATTCCTCCAGGCACCCATCGAGGAAGTGAAGGAGCGCGCCACCCATTCACTCCTCGAGGGCATCGGTGGCATCAAGATCAAGGTCGGCCACCCCGACTCCCGCGTCGATCTCGCCCGCGTGTCGGCGGTCCGGGAGCACCTCGGGGTTGAGATACCCCTCATGGTCGACGCGAACCAGCAGTGGGACCGGCCGACAGCCATGCGCATGGGCCGGACGCTCGAGCAGTTCAACCTGGTCTGGATCGAAGAACCCCTCGATGCCTACGACGCAGAAGGCCACGCCCAGCTCGCACAAGCCCTCGACACCTCGATCGCCACCGGAGAGATGCTCTCCAGCGTGAGCGAACACATCAACCTCATCGACAACAGGTCCGCCGACATCATCCAGCCCGACGCCCCCCGCATCGGAGGCATCACACCGTTCCTCCGGCTTGCGGCGCTCGCCGATCAGGCCGGGCTCCAGCTGGCGCCGCACTTCGCCATGGAGATCCACCTGCACCTGGCGGCCGCCTACCCGCGCGAGCCGTGGGTGGAACACTTCGAATGGCTCAACCCGCTGTTCAACGAGCGGCTCGAGACCCGCGACGGTCGGATGATTGTCCCTGACCGGCCCGGCCTCGGCTTCACCCTCAGCGACCAGGCCCACGCCTGGGTCTCGGACACCGTAGAGTTCGGGAGGAGATGAGCAACCTCAGCACCACCATCGTCGACACCATACGGCAACAGATCGTCGAGGGGCACCTGCGCCCGGGGGACAAACTGCCGGCCGAAAGCGCGCTCGAAAACGAGTTCGGAGTGAGTCGCACAGTCGTCCGCGAAGCGCTGTCGCGTCTGCAGGCCTCAGGGCTCGTCGAGAAATACCGCGGTAAGGGCACCTTTGTCCTCACGCGACCCACCGACCACTCCTTCACGGCGCCATCGCAGGAAGTCCGCAGCCATCAGGACCGACTCGACCTCCTCGACTTCCGCATGGGCATCGAGGTCGAGGCTGCGGCACTGGCCGCCCAGCGGCGGACGAATACGCAGCTCACCGCGATCAGCAAGGCCCTTGACGCCTTCGAGCATGCAAGTCAGAAGCCGTCCGCCGCTGTGAGCTCCGACTTCGACTTCCACCGCTCCATCACCGTCGCCGCGAACAACCGGCTCTACCTCGACCTGCTCCAGTCCCTCGGGCCGACGATGATCTCCATGCCGCAAACACGGCTTCTGCAAGCGGACCAGGACGCGCAGGACAAGCACTACAACCGCGTCCTCGATGAACATCGCTCCGTATACGACGCGATCGCCCACCGCGATGCGCCAGGAGCCGCCGCGGCAATGCGCACCCACCTCTCGAACACCCGGATCCGCCTGGCGCCGCTCTGACCGAATGACCGGATGGGACGTTTCGTCCACCTCGTATACCGAGCGAGTGTGCGCGCAGCACGGGTCGGCACCCGTCCTGCGCGATCGCGTCCCTGATGGAATCGCTGTGCAATCGGCGGGAACGGCATTGACGACGGGCTTCATCTGCACCTAGTCTGGAAAACGCTTTCCACTTGAGCCGCAGCAGGAGCTGACATGACCGAAATCCGAACCATCCGCATCGCAATGAATGGCATCACCGGGCGCATGGGATACCGCCAGCATCTGCTGCGCTCCATCCTTCCCATCCGCGAGGCCGGCGGCTTCTCCCTCGAGGACGGCACGCGCGTCCAGGTGGAGCCGATCCTGGTCGGTCGCAATGAAGCGAAACTCCGGGAACTCGCAGAGCAGCACAAGGTCGAACGCTGGACCACGGACCTCGACGGGATCATCGCCGATCCCACCGTCGACGTCGTGTTCGACGCATCCATGACGTCGCTACGCGCAGCGACGCTCCGCAAGGCCATGGCCGCGGGCAAGCACATCTTCACCGAGAAGCCGACCGCCGAAACACTCGACGAGGCCGTGGACCTGGCCCGCCTGGCCCAGCAGACCGGCGTCACCGCAGGAGTCGTCCACGACAAGCTCTACCTCCCGGGACTCGTCAAGCTCCGCCGGCTCGTCGACGAGGGATTCTTCGGCCGCATCCTCTCCATCCGCGGGGAGTTCGGCTACTGGGTCTTCGAAGGTGACGTCCAGGCTGCCCAGCGCCCGTCCTGGAACTACCGCAAGGAGGACGGCGGCGGAATGACGACCGACATGTTCTGCCACTGGAACTACGTCCTCGAGGGCATCATCGGCAAGGTCAACAGCGTCAACGCGAAGACCGCCACCCACATCCCCACCCGCTGGGACGAGCAGGGCAAGGAATACAAGGCAACGGCCGACGACGCCTCCTACGGCATCTTCGAACTGGAGACGCCGGCCGGCGATCCGGTGATCGGCCAGATCAACTCCTCCTGGGCCGTGCGCGTCTACCGTGACGAACTGGTCGAGTTCCAGATCGACGGCACCCATGGGTCCGCCGTCGCAGGACTCAACAAGTGCGTCGCCCAGCAGCGTGCCCATACGCCGAAGCCGGTCTGGAACCCGGACCTGCCGGTCACGGAATCCTTCCGTGACCAGTGGCAGGAAGTGCCCGCCAACGCTGAACTGGACAACGGCTTCAAGCTGCAGTGGGAGGAGTTCCTCCGCGACGTCGTCGCCGGCCGTGAACACCGCTTCGGGCTCCTCTCTGCCGCCCGCGGCGTGCAGCTCGCGGAACTCGGCCTGCAGTCCTCGGCCGAGCGCCGCACCATCGACATCCCGGAGATCGTCCTGTGAGCTTCCTCGACCTGCCCGCCGCTGACGGAGGGATGAAGCGCTACTCGCTCAGGGGTGGCACTTCGTGGGCGCGTCCGGCCGCTCCCCTGACGTCCCGCACGGTCTACGCGGCCGCGCACGTGATTCCCGAGGTCGGTGCGGACAATACGCCCGGCGCTCCCGCCGTCCTGGACTGGGACAGCACGCTCGCCTACCGCAGCGAGCTGTGGTCGTACGGGCTCGGTGTCGCCGACGCGATGGACACCGCCCAGCGCGGCATGGGACTCGACTGGGCTGCGACCCAAGAACTGATCAAGCGCTCGGGTGCCGAAGCGGCAGCCGTCGCCGGATCCGGTGCCGCGGCGACCGCGGGCAAGTCGGTGCGTGACCTGCTCGCATGCGGTGCGGGTACCGATCAGCTCGACCTGACCGCGCTGCCCTCGGGCAGGGCCGGGCTCGACGTCGTCCTCGAGGCGTACCGCGAGCAGATCTCCGTGGTGTCCGGTGCCGGCGCGAAGGTGATCCTGATGGCGTCCAGGGCCCTGGCCGCCATCGCGGAGGGCCCGGAGGACTACCTCTACGTCTACGGCACGCTGCTGGCCGAGGTGGACCAGCCGGTCGTCCTGCATTGGCTCGGCACGATGTTCGATCCCGCACTGGCGGGCTACTGGGGCAGTACCGACGTCGCCCGGGCCACCGAGGTGTTCCTCGGCCTCATCATGGACAACGCGAGCGCGGTGGACGGAGTGAAGGTCTCACTCCTCGATGCCTCGCACGAGGTGTCCCTGCGGGCTGCCCTCCCGGCGAGCGTCCGCCTCTACACGGGCGACGACTACAACTACCCCGAACTGATCCACGGCGACGGCACCCACCACTCGGACGCCCTGCTGGGGATCTTCGCCGCCATCTACCCTGCCGCGTCCGCCGCGATCCAGGAATACGACGCCGGTAACCCCGACGCCGGGCGGGCGATCCTGGACTCAACGCGCGATCTCGGGCTGCACATCTTCAGCGCACCGACCTTCTACTACAAGACGGGTGTGGCCTTCCTGTCCTGGATCAACGGACGGCAGCCTGGCTTCCAGATGGTGGGCGGCCTGCAGGCAGGGCGGTCGATCCTTCATCTTTCGAGGACCTTCGAGTTGGCCGACGCGGCCGGCCTTCTCGAGGACCCGGAGGAGGCCGCACACCGGTTCGGGCAGCTCCTCGGCACCTACGGAGTGGGCGTATGACGGATTTCAGCCGGTTGTCGATCAATACGGCGACGACCAAGAACATCTCCCTTGCCGACGCCGTGCGCCTCTACTCCGACGCCGGCCTGGCACACATCGGAGTCTGGCGGGACCGCGTGGAGGAAGCGGGCCTGGACAAGGCAGCCCGGCTGATCTCGGATGCGGGCCTCACGGTGTCCAGCCTGTGCCGGGGCGGGTTCCTGACGGCCGCGGACACAGCCGGCCAGCGCGAGGCCCTGGACGACAACACCCGCGCCATCGAGGAAGCAGCAACGCTCGGCACGCGGGAACTCATCATGGTGGTCGGAGGCCTTCCCGCAGCCGGTGCGCTCATCGGGGGTTCGGCCGGAACCGATCCGCGTGGAGGCAAGGACGTGGTGGGAGCGCGAGCGCGGATCGCGGACCGCCTCGCCGAACTGGTTCCCGTAGCCGCCGAACACGACGTCCGGCTGGTGCTCGAAGCGCTGCACCCCATGTACGCGGCCGACCGGGCCCTGCTGTCCACCCTTGGCCAGGCACTGGACCTCGCGGCACCTTTCGCGAAGGAGAACGTCGGTGTCGTCGTCGACACCTTCCACGTCTGGTGGGATCCGCAGCTCGAGGACCAGATCCGGCGCGCCGGTGAGGAAGGGCGTCTCGCGTCCTACCAGGTGTGCGACTGGAACCTCCCCATCGCGTCCGACGCCCTGCTGTCCCGGGGCTACATGGGTGACGGCTATATCGATTTCGGGAGTATCGGACCTTGGGTGGCGGACGCCGGGTACACCGGCCCCGTCGAGGTGGAGATCTTCAACCGGGAGATCTGGGACGCGCCGCCCGCCGAGGTGGTGGAGATCGTGAAGACACGGTACGCGGAGCACGTTCTGCCCTACCTCTAGGCAGGGACAGCCCTCGCAGCTGTCCGGCGTGTTCCGAGAATGACGGTGGCACGCGTCAGGATGGGACTTTGCGCCGGCCGATTCCGCAGCCAGCGCGGTCTCACCGAAAGGACTCCCGCCATGATGGGCGCCCACCATGCTGCCTGCGGCGCCGCCGCCTGGGTTGCCGCCACCACCCAGATCGAGGTCCACGCCGGGCGGTTCCTGCCGATCCTTCCGGAGTCCGTCACCCTCGGGTTCGGCGCGCTGGACGTCAGTCCGGTCGGCGTGGTCACCGGTGCGCTCGTCACCGCGGGTGCGGCGCTCCTGCCCGACGCCGATCACCACAGCGCCACGATCGCCCACTCCCTGCCGCCGCTGTCCAACCTGCTGTGCGCGGGGATCGGCGCCATCTCCGGCGGTCACCGCCGCGGCACCCACTCGCTCCTCGGCGTCGCCGCGTTTGTCGCCGTCGCCTTCGTGGCCGGGCTCTGGACCGTCGAGACGGTGGACTTCGGCACCGTCTATCCGGGTGCGGGCCTCCTGACGGTGCTGCTCGTCTCCTTCGCGGCGAAGGCCCTGAAGATCATCCCGGACAGCATGCGGAGGTCTCCCTGGGCCGTGGGCCTGACCGCCGGGGCCTTCGTCACGGCCTTCGCACCCGAGGAGCAGTTCTGGTTCCCGCTGGCAGTGGGCATCGGGGTCGTCGTCCATATCCTCGGCGACATGCTGACGACCGGCGGGTGCAACCCCGTCTACCCCTTCCGGCTGCGACGGCCGCGGAGCCTCGCACACCTCCCGGTTGTTGCGCAGGTGTGGCGGCCCAACGGCAACATCGCGGTGCCGGTACTCGGAAATGCGGGCTCCGTGCGGGAGTGGTGCCTGCTGGTACCTGTCTCGCTCTATGCGGTCGGCGGCGTCGGGTGGGCCATCGCCAGGATCGACGACGGAGCCACAGTGGTCGCGCGCCTGTCCGGGCTCGGCTGACCAAGGGCCCACGCACCACGAAAGGAACCGGAAACACGGCCGCGCTAGTGTCGGAGCAGAAACCGGAGGCTGAGGGGGTTCAATGCATCGCGAAGGGTTGTTCTTCGATCCGCTGCAGGAAGGGTCGGGCGCGCCGCGCGCCGAAAACGGTGCGCCCGAGCCGGGGCGCAACCGACGGCTGGACGCCGAGGAGTTGCAGGCACAGCGCCAGCGGGAGTTGGCGCGGGTGCAGGAGGAGTTGCGGAGAATGGCGCAGGGCTTCGGACCTGCGGGCGACGGCGGACCACGCGGCCGCCGTCGTCGTCCTGTCGTGGAACGCTAGCAGCCGTCCGGGCCGCAGGCAGGGCCGTCGGCCGACGGCGTCAGTGACACGAGCGGGTGCGATTCCTGCCACGCCTGGTCGAGCGCCTGACGGAACAGCTCCGTCGGCTGCGCCCCGGAGATCCCGTACTTGCGGTCGACGACGAAGAACGGCACGCCCTGGACCCCGAGGGTCCGGGCCTCCTCGATGTCGCGGCGCACTTCGTCGGTGAAGCGGCCACCGGCGACGGTCTCGCGGATCTCGTCCTCATCGAGCCCGATGACCGTGCCGAGGGCGACGAGGACCTCGACGTCGGACGTGTCCAGGCCCCGCTCGAAGTGCGCCGACATGATGGCCTCCTTGGCGGCGTCGCCGAGCCCGTGGGACTTCGCAAGGTGCAGGAAGCGGTGCGCTGTGAAGCTGTTGCCCACCACGATGCGGTCGAAGTCGAAGTGCAGGCCCTCGCCCTCCGCCTGCTGGGCGAGGTGCTGCCACATCTGCCGCACCTGCTCGGGGGCGATGCCCTTGCGCTCTGCAAGGTACTGCTGTTCGGTGCCGTCGTAGTGGTCGGGCAGCGTGGGATCCAGCTGGTAGCTCTTCCAGGTGACCTCTACGCTGTCACGGTGCGGGAAGTCGGCGAGCGCCTTCTCGAACCGGCGCTTGCCCACGTAGCACCACGGACACTTGACGTCGGACCAGATTTCGATGTGCATGTCCGGTACAACCGCGGGGCGCTCGGGCCCTATTCCCTGATGGGCGGGCCCGAGCGTCGTGCTAGCGGCGGTTGAGCAGGTTGCGGAGGATGCCGCCGACCTTGCCCGACGGAACGGGCGTGCCGCGACCGCCGGAGCCGAGGCCACCTGCACCCAGCCCGCCGCCCCTGGTCCGCCCGGTGGTCGGCGTCGTGCCGGTGCCGGACCTTCCGAGGTAGCGCCCCGCCGCGTTCTTGACCATGTTGCTGATGCCCATGACGATCTCCTTTGATTTCCGCCTGCAAACCCCGGAAAATCAGGGTGCTTAGCAGTTTACGACCGCACGGGCATTCCGGCCAGCATCCGGTAAGCCGGGCGGGCCTTCTGCGCGCGGGCGTACGGTGGTGGAATGAGCGTGCCTACAGATTCCACGGTGACCTTCGGCGGGCGCTTCGCCCGCGAACTGCCCGAGATGGCGGTCTCATGGGGAGCCGATAAGGCGCCCGAGCCCCGCCTCCTCGCCCTCAATGAGCAGCTCGCCGCAGAACTCGGCTTCGATCCGGAGTTCCTCCGCTCCCCCGACGGACTCGCACTGCTGATCGGCACCTCGGTCCCCGAGGGCGCGACGCCGGTGGCGCAGGCCTACTCCGGCCACCAGTTCGGCAGTTTCAATCCGCGTCTCGGCGACGGACGCGCACTGCTTCTCGGTGAGGTGACCGACGTCGAGGGCCGGCTCCGCGACATCCACCTGAAGGGGTCCGGCCGCACGCCCTTCGCCCGTGGCGGCGACGGCCTCGCCGCCGTCGGCCCCATGCTCCGCGAGTACATCGTGAGCGAAGCGATGCAGGCGCTCGCCATCCCGACCACGCGATCGCTCGCCGTCGTGGCCACCGGACGCGAGGTGCGCCGCGAGACGATGCTTCCGGGCGCCGTCCTGACGCGCGTGGCGGGCAGCCACCTGCGCGTCGGGAGCTTCCAGTACGCGGCGGCCACGGGAAACCTCGACCTCCTGAAGCGCCTCGCCGATCACGCGATCAGTCGCCACTACCCGGCCGCGGCCTCCGCCGAGCGCCCCTACCTGGCACTCTTCGAGTCCGTCATCGCCGCGCAGGCCTCGCTCGTGGCGCAGTGGATGCTCGTCGGGTTCATCCACGGCGTCATGAACACGGACAACATGACCATCTCCGGTGAGACCATCGACTACGGGCCCTGCGCCTTCATGGACGTATTCGACTACTCCACGGTCTACAGCTCCATCGACCACGGCGGCCGCTACGCCTATGCCAACCAGCCGCTGGTCGCCGAATGGAACTTGGCTCGCCTCGCCGAAGCGCTCCTGCAGCTCATCGACGACGACCAGGAGCAGGGCGTCAAGCTCGCCGTCGGGGCGCTCGAAGCGTTCCGCCCGCAGTACAGCAGCGCCTGGCTCGCGGGCATGAAGGCCAAGCTGGGGCTGCCCGACGGCGTCGCGGACGAGGTCGCATCGCCGCTCGCGAACGACGTGCTCGCGCTCCTGCAGGAGAACCACGTCGACTACACGGCATTCTTCCGCGGACTGGGTTCCGCGGTGCGCGGCGACGCCCGACCGGCGCGGGACCGGGTGCTCGACGTCGCCGCCTTCGACGCCTGGGCCGAGCGGTGGCTGGCCTTGGGGCCGGACGCCGACGCGATGGACCGCGTGAATCCGGTCTACATCCCGCGGAATCACCTCGTGGAGGAGGCGCTCGAAGCCGCGACCGCGGGCAACCCCGATCCGATGACGCGGCTGGTCGACGTCGTCACCAGGCCGTTCGACGAGCGCCCGGGGCTGGAGCGCTACGCCGCTGGAGCCCCGGACGACTTCGGGGCGTATACGACATACTGCGGCACCTGAGCGGCCCGGCCACCTTTCATCCGGCGGTCGGCGCCATGCCCAGGGCCGATCGCCGCGACCTATTTCCTGTCGTCCCCGGTCATCCTCTGGCTCAGGTAGACCGGGATCATCGACAGCAGCACCAAGACGGCGGCGATGACGTTGACGACCGGAGCCTGGTTGGGGCGTGCCATGTTGTTGAAGATCCAGATCGGCAGGGTCTCGGTTCCCGGTGGGGCCGTGAACGTCGTCACGACGATCTCGTCGAAGCTCAGCGCGAAGGCCAGGAGCCCGCCGGCCAGGAAGGCGGACTTGAAGCCGGGCAGGGTCACGGTGAAGAACGTCCTGATCACGTTCGCGCCCATGTCCATGGCCGCCTCCTCGAGGCCCCTGTTCATCCGGCCCAGCCGCGCCTGCACGTTGTTGAAGACCATGACGATGCAGAAGGTGGCATGGCCGACGATCACGGAGAACAGGCCGAGCCCGATACCCAGGGGCTCCAGGACGGTCTTGAACGTGTTGTTCAGCGCCACGCCGGTGACGATGCCGGGGAGTGCGATGGGCAGCACGACGAGCAGGTTGACGGTGTTCTTCCCGAAGAACTCGTAGCGCGACAAGGCGAAGGCGATCATCGCGCCGAGGAGCAGGGCGATCACCGTGGCGACCGTGGCGACGCGCAGCGAGGTCCACAGCGCCTCGCGCACTCCCTCGTTGGTGAAGGCCGCTTCCCACCACCGCGTGGTGAAGTCGGTGATCGGGAACGCCCCGGAGGTGGTGGCGTTGAACGAGTTCACGATCACCAGCAGCAGCGGCAGGTAGATGGCAGCCATCACGGCGGCGGCGAAGATCCGCAGCGTGATCTTCGCAGAGCGGGAGAGTCTCATCGGGATGGCTCCTAGAGCTGCTTGAGGGCGCCGGATTTACGGGCCAGGAAGAGGTACAGGACGACGACGACGATCGGGACGGTGCCGAAGGCGGCGGCCAGGGGCGGGTTCAGGTTGATGTTGGAGGCGATCACGGTGCCGATCACCTGCGTCTTGCCACCGACGAACTGCGCGGCGATGTAGTCTCCGAGGCTCAGCGAGAAGGTGAAGATGGAGCCCGCGATGAAGGCGGGTTTGAGCAGCGGCACCGCCACGGTGCGGACGGTGGCCCAGGGTTTCGCGCCGAGGTCGGACGAGGCATCGAAGAGGTTGTCGGGGATCTGGCGGAAGGCCGAGTACACCGGGACCGCCATGTACGGGAACCAGAGGTAGGCCAGGGTGATGACCAGCGCAGCAGTCCCGTATCCCGGCCCGGTCAGGCCGAGCGGTGCCAGCAGCCAGTCCAGGGGCCCACCGCTCATGAACGTGATCCGCCAGGAGAACACCTTCACGAGATAGCCTGCCCACAGCGGCAGCGTGATGCCGATGGCCAGCACCGCCCGCATGCGCGGTGAGGCCACCTTCGCCATGTACAGCCCCAGCGGAAGGGCCAGGACCGCGCACAACACCGTGACCGCCAGCGCGATGCCGATGGTGCGCAGCGCCGTCAGCTGGTAGGCCGGGACGGTCACGATCTCGACGAAGTTCTCGAGCGTGAACGCAGGAACGACCTTCGACGTGAAGGTATCCGTCGTCCAGAACGCCGTGACGAACAGCAGGATCAGCGAGCCGATGTAGAGCACGCCGAGCCACGCCAGCGGCAGGGCCAGGAGTCCGGCCAGCCTCAGTTTCGGCCGCGCGTGCAGCACTCGCGAGATGGTGTCGCCGGTGCCGCTGCGGGCCGCGACAGGCGCCGGCGTGCTGTCGGAGGTGATATCCGGCTTGATGGTTGGTGTTGCCATGGCGGTTTTTCGGCGGTGGTCCCCGCCGCTCTCCTTCGGGTGTGGTGCTGGTGACGGTGCACGGGATTCGCGTAGCCGGCCTCGTGAGGTGGAGCAGAGGGGAACCAGGGCAGGGGTGCGACGCCGGCGGTCACCACACGCCGCACCCCTGCTGTCCTGGTTGCCGGTAACGGCAGGCTCAGCCCTTGATCTCGGTCCAGGCCTTGGTCCACTCCTGGTAGTTGGTGCAGGTGGCGTCGGTGCGGCCGTCGATGCACTCCTCGACGGGCGTCGTCCACATCCACACCTGCTTGTAGTACTCCTCGTCCGTGGCGTGGAAGGTGGCGCAGTGTTCCTCGTTCTTCGTCGAGCCCTCACAGGCCAGGGCATTCGCCGGCGCCATTCCAAAGTTCTGCGCGATCTGCGCATTCACCTCCGCCGAGGACGCCCAGTCCATCCACTTGTAGGCGCAGTTCGGGTTCTCCGTCTCGGCCGCGAGCATCCACGTGTCCGACCAGCCCGTGGCCCCCTCCTTCGGCAGGACCGATTCCACGGTGCCGCCGTCGGCCTGCGCGATGTTGACGATGACCTGCCAGCCGGTGCCCAACGCTGCGGTGCCCGAGGAGATGGAGGAGACCGCCTTCAGCGCGTCGTTCCAGTACTCGCCGGCGATCTCGTTCTGCCCCTTCAGGAGTTCGACGGCTGCAGCGAGCTGCTCCTTGTCGAGGGCATAGGGGTTGGTGATGCCGAGCTCGGGCTGCGTGGCCATCAAGTAGACGGCTGCGTCGGCGATGAAGATCGGCGAATCGTAGGCCATGATCTCGCCGGCGTACTCGCTGCTCGGGTCCCAGGTGGCCTCCCAGGAATCCGGCGCCTCGGGAACGGCTTCGGTGTTGTACATGAGGACGTTCGCGCCGCGGCCGATCGGTACACCGTAGCTCTTGCCGTTGAGCGTGTCGTAGATCTGGCCCTTCAGCCCGTCGACGATGTTGCCGAAGTTGGGGATCAGGTCGGTGTTGATCGGAGCGACGTCGCCGCCTGCGATCAGGCGGAGGGATGCGTCGCCGGATGCCGAGACGAGATCGTACTCACCCGTGCGCATCAGCTGGACCATCTCGTCGCTAGTGGCGCCGACCTTGCGGTTCACGACGCAGCCGGTCTGGTCCTCGAACTCGCTGACCCAGTCGGCCTCGGGATTGGTGGAGCCGTCCTCGACGAACCCGGCCCACGCGATGATGTTGACTTCACCCTCGCCCTCTCCGACCTCGGTGGCGGCGGGGATGTCGGGGACTTCGATGCCGCCGGACGCAGCGGGTGTGGGAGCGGAACCGCCGCAGGCGGTCAGTGCCAGCGAGAGTGAGGCGAGCACTGCCAGTGGCAGTGCCTTCGTGATCTTCATGGGGGTGTGCCTTTCCTTGAGGGTGCGTCGTGGGTTGGAAGTATCGGGAACTAGACGGTGTAGTTGAACCTGGAGGACCACTCGAGCCGCACGCGGTCGCCGCGTCGCGCACTCGAGGCGCGCGAGTCGTTCTGCTCCTGCACGATGAGTTTCTGACCGGCCGAGGTCCGCGCTACGAAGCGGGTGCTCGGGCCGGTGTAGACGACCTCTTCGATCACCGCTTCGACGCTGGACATCCCGGCGGATTCGAGCGGCTCATCCGGCTGCCGGATCTGGATCCGCTCGGGCCTGATGCTCAGCAGTGCGTCCGATCCGGTGAGCCCTCGGGCGAGCTCGCCCTCGACGAGGTTTGTGTTGCCCAGGAACGAGGCCACGAACCGACTGCTCGGCCTCTCGTACAGGTCCTCCGGCGTGCCTACCTGTTCAACCAGGCCCTCGTTGAAGACGGCGACGCGATCGGAGAGGGTGAGTGCTTCCTCCTGGTCGTGCGTCACGAAGACGAAGGTGATGCCGACCGTGCGCTGTATCTGCTTCAGCTCGACCTGCATCTGCTCGCGCAGCTGCTTGTCCAGGGCTCCGAGTGGTTCGTCGAGCAGCAGCACCTGGGGGCGCAACACCAACGCGCGGGCCAGGGCTACGCGCTGGCGCTGCCCTCCGGACAGCTGGGACGGCAACCGGTCCGCGACGTGGGGCAGGCGGATCATCTCCAGCGCTTCGGCCACCAGCCGACGCCGGTCCCCGCGGCTGGTCCTGCGGAGCTTGAGCCCGTACCCGACGTTCTCGGCGACGCTGAGGTGCGGGAACAGCGCATAGTCCTGGAAGACGGTGTTCACGTCCCGCTCGAAGGGCGCCTTGCGCGTCACGTCGCGGCCGGCCAAGTCGAGGCGGCCCGACGACGGCAGTTCGAAGCCGGCGATCATGCGCAGCACCGTGGTCTTGCCGGACCCCGACGGCCCCAGCAATGAGAAGAATTCGCCCTGCCGGATGTCGAGGTCCAGACCCTTGACGGCGGTGAACTCGCCGAAGGTCTTGACGACGTTCTGCAGGGAGATGGCAGGAGTGACGGCAGCTGCCGCGCTGTCGAGGGAAGCGGCGCCGGAAGCGGCTGTTGCTTGCACGGGCTCTGGCCTTTCGGAGTACGAGTGTGACGTGGACTACAGGTCGTTCTTTACCTATGAAAGCAGATGTTAGATGTTAAGTTGGTCACGTCAGGTAAATTTCTTGTTACGGAAGGCCCGGCGCTCAACATGGCAGGAGGGACTGCCGATCCCCTGAACAGCGGTCTGGAAGGATGAAGCGCATGCCTCACGACGCGTCGCCCCGCCAGCGGCTGCTCGCCGCTGTCTTCGCCCCGCTCGGCGAGGGCGGGAAAGCGCAACGCGTGGAGGACCGGATCATCGAGGGGATCTCTGCCGGTGTGCTCGCGGACGGCGACCGGCTCCCCAGTGAGGCCGAGCTCGCCTCGTCCATGGGCGTGGCGACGGTGACGGTCAGGGAGGCTCTGGTGGGTCTCCGGTCACGCGGCCTGGTCGCCACGCGCCGCGGCCGCGACGGCGGAACCTTCATCACGGTTCCCCTGGGTCGTCGTGGTGAACTCATCCGTGACCGCCTGAGCGGAATGAGTCGCGTAGAGCTGCGCGACCTCGCGATCCACTACCGTGCCATCGCGGCCACCGCAGCGGAGCTCGCCGCCGACTTCGCGGGCCCCGACGAGGCGGAGGCCCTGCGACGCATCCTGCGCGGCTCCGGCCGGTCCGGGCTGAGCGGATCGCTCGTGGGCGAGTTCCTGCTCGAGTTGGCGGCGCTGAGCCAGTCCGCCCGATTGACCCGGGAATTCGTCCGGCTCTACAAGGCGTTCGGCCCACTGCTGTCGCTGCTCCACGAGGACGAGGAGTTCGACGCCGGGATGGTGCGGTTGTGCGAGCGCATTGCAGACGCCGTCGCTGCGGGCGATGCCGCCGAGGCCCGCACGACCGTGGTGGAGCAGATCTCCACTGGACTGGTCGCCCTGATCGATGAACACGCACGGCTTACCGCTACGCCGGGGACGACGCCGGCAAACGCCCAGAGGAGGACGGGATGAGTTCGACGACTGACCGCTACGTGGCACGCGGTACGCATCCCCTCGACGAGGTAGGCAGCTTCTTCGACGGGATCCTCGCGCAGGTCTCGACCTGGGTGCCGGCACTCGGGGCCCTCTTCGACGACCCGCTGAGGCCTCCGTCCACCAAGGCGGTCAACGCCGTCACCCAACCTTTGGCCGCCGGCTTGATCAACAGCGGGCAGTGGCCGGTGGTCGGTGCGGGGTTCGTGGCGGCCGAGCATGCTATAGCCGACGCCGTCTGGCATATGGCGTGGTGGCAGGGTGAGGCGATGGAGCGCCTGGTACTGCCGGCCGTGGCCTCCGCGTCGGCCGCCTACACGCGGCGGGAGTGGTTCACCAGGCCGATGGATACCGGGTACGCCCATGTCACCGGACCGTACGTCGATTTCCTCTGCACCGACGAATACACGATGACCATGACGGTTCCCGTCCTCGCGGGTGGCAGGCGCGTCGGAGTAGCGGGCGCCGATGTCTTCGTCGAATCGCTGGAGCCGCTCCTGCTTCCCGCGCTCCGGAAGCTGCACCCCGCCGCCGCGCTCGTGAACCACGCGGGGCGCGTCATCGTCTCCGCCGAGGTACAGGTAGCGGCCGGGACCCTCCTGGCGCCCGGCGCGGTACCCCGCACCTCGGACATCAGCGCAGAGGATGACGCCGCCATGCCCAGCCGCGGCGAACTGGAAGCCCCGCGGTTCGTCCAGCCACGCACTCCCCTGCACGCCGGGGAGCGGCTTCTGGTGCGGCCCTGCGGCACCTTGCCGCTGGCGGTCGTCCACCCGTCGGCGGGCTAGCCCGGCAGCCCCGGCTCAGCCCGCCCGTGTACGGCGTCGGTCGGTCAGCCCTTGGCCCCGGGAATGGAGAACTGCTTCGGCAGCTTCATCCCCCGCTCCGCCATAGCGTCCCGCAGGCGATCGGGACGGTCCGTGATGAGCCCGTCGATCCCGAGACCCATGAGGTAGCGCATCGTGGCGGGGTCGTCGACGGTCCACGGGATCACCTCCATGCCGGCACCATGTGCGGCGGAAACCATCTCCGCGGTGACGTAGGGCTGGTAGCCGGCGTCACCGATCGTCCCGCCCTGTGGGTTGCCGTGCACGGGTGAGATGGCGTCCACGCCCAGTTCACGCGCCAGCGCGACGAGGTCCCCGTCGAAGTCGTCGGCGTCGAGCCCTCCGAGCCATGGCGAGGCCCCCGGCTGGCCGACCTGGAGGAAGCTGCCGTTGGTCAGGGCAACACGGGGCAGCGACGGGTCGAGCTCCTCCACCAGGCGCAGGGACCCCCAGTCGAAGCTCTGGATGCTCACCTGGCGGTCCATGCGGTGCTCGTGGATCTCCTCGAGCACCGCGGCGACGAACTTCTCGCGTGGCGCGGTCTCGTGGGGGGCGCCGGCCTCGACCTTGGTCTCGATGTTCAGCATCACGGTGTTCGCCCGGTACTGCCTGACCAGCGTGAACACGTCGGCCAGTTCGATCATCGGACCGGTCGCCAGCTGCTGGTCAGGGAACTGAGGCAGTTGCCGATGCCCGCACTCCACCGTCTTCACCTGCTCGAGCGTGAGGTTGGTAATGTATTTCCCCACATAGGGGAACACCGGGTCGCCGGGGGTGGCCGGAGCTGTGTCGCGGCACTTCGCTGCGCTGATCTGGCGATCATGGGTGACCACGACGGCGCCGTCGGCCGTGACCTGCGTGTCCAGTTCCAGGGTGGTGACCCCGAGTTCCAGGGCGTTCCCGAAACTCGCGAGGGTGCTCTCGGTGAAGAGCCCCGTGCCGCCCCGGTGCGCCTGAAGGTCGAACCGGTCGTCCGGCCGCTCCGCGTTGGCAGGAGCTGTTCCGAGCGTTGTCGCGGCAAGGACCAGAACGGCCGTGATCAGCACGGTGGGACGGGAGGCTCTCATGGGGTGGTCCTTCGCTGGGGGTCGGTGGCATCCCGACACTAGGGTTCGCCGGTTAAGCTCCCTGCACGGTGGATCAACCACCAGATGAACAGGACTTTCCTCTGCGCCGATGAATTCGCCCGACGGCTTCCGTCTATCTGTTGCCGGACGGACATAGGGTCAGAGCAACGCCACAAACGTGGCACGAGGAGCGCAGCATGTCGTCACCCCAGATCTACATCAGTTTTCCAGGGACCGCGCGGGAAGCGCTCGGGTTCTACGCTGAGGTCTTCGGCGGTACCGCAACGCTCTTCACGTACGAGGACTTCGGCAGGACGGACGGTCCGCCCGCCGCCGTCGCCCACGGGGTGCTCGAGGGCGTCGTCTCCCTCGCGGGAGCGGACGCGGCAGCTGGGGAGGCGACGATGCGCTGCAAGGGGATGATGCTCTCGCTGCTCGGCACGGCCGAACCACCGGTCCTGCACGAGTGGTTCGACAGGCTTGCTGCCGGTGGAACGGTCGTCGACCCGCTCGCGCCCAAGCCGTGGGGTGCGTCGGATGGTCAGGTGATCGACCGCCACGGAGTGCACTGGCTCGTCGGCTACGAGCCGGACCAGACCCAGCCGGACCAGACCCAGCCGGACCAGTCCCAGCCGGAAGAGGGCGCACGATGAGCAGCGCCGGCACTCCCCGCGGTTTCACGCTGACCCGCGATCTGCGCGCGCCCCGTCACCAGGTGTTCAGGGCCTGGACCGAGCCGGAGCACCTCGCGTGGTTCTACAACCCGGCGATGCCCATGCCGACGACTCCCATCGAGGTCGACCTCCGGGTAGGCGGGACGTGGCGCCAGCAGATGGTGGTCACCGAGGACCTCCAGTACCCGACCGGCGGGGTGTACCTCGAGATCGTGCCCGACGAGAGGCTGGTCTTCCGGTGGGGAGCAGCCGGAGGATGGCCCGACCTCTCGGGCCCCCGCGAGCAGGAAGCACCCGTCGTGACCTTGGAGCTACGGGACACCCCGGAGGGAACGCGGCTGGAGCTGGGGGTCGCGTTCTCCGACCATCTCGACGACGAGGAAGTGCGAAGCCTGATCGAGGGCGGTACCCGTGACGGGTGGGGCGCCACGATCGACCGCGTCGCACTCAGTACCGCCCTCACCTCGGCGTGAAGCGCGAGCACGCGAGGGCGACAGCCGGAAGCTGCGCCGACTCAGGCTCCCTGCGCCGCCCGGTGCTCCTCGGCCAGACTCCTGTATCGCTCCGCGTTCGCCTTCACGCCGGCTACCTCGTCGTCGCTCAGTTGCCGTCGCACCTTCGCGGGAACCCCCGCCACGAGCGATCGCGGCGGCACCGATGTGCCCTCCAGGACCACGGCGCCGGCTGCGACCAGCGATCCGCTGCCGATGACCGCGCCGTTCATGACGGTCGCGCTCATGCCGATCAGGCAGTCGTCCTCGATGGTGCAGCCGTGCACCACTGCACTGTGGCCCACGCTGACCCGGTCACCGATGGTCGCGGGGAACCCGGGGTCAGCATGGACGACGACGTTGTCCTGCAGGTTGGACCCCTCCCCCACGCGTATGGGCGCCGTGTCGGCACGGACGGTGACGCCGTAGAAGACGCTCGCTCCCGGGCCGAGGACGACGTCGCCGATCAGTGACGCCGTCGACGCGACGAACCCCGTGTCATGGACTGCGGGTACATGCCCGCGGAACGGGATGATGCTCACGCCGACACCAGCTTCCCGTTGAGCATGCGCTGGACCGGCGTGGGTGCGTCGTCGCGCAGCACCCCCGGCAGCCGGGACTGCGGGAAGCCCTGGTAGGCGACGGGCCGGAGGAACCGGAGGATGGCGGCGGTTCCGACGGACGTCGTGCCGGCCTGGGTGGTTGCGGGGTAGGGTCCGCCGTGGTGCTGCGCATATGTGACGGACACGCCGGTGGGCCACTGGTTCCAGAGGAGGCGCCCGGCCCGCTTGGCGAGTTCGCGGATGAGGTCCTGCACGTCGTCGTCGTCCTCGCCGTGGATGCTCGCGGTCAGCTGACCCTCCAGCACGCGGGCCAGGCGCACCAGATCGCCCTCGTCCTGGTAGGTGACGACCAGCGCGGCCGGGCCGAACCGCTCGGCGAGCAGACCGGAAGGATCGCCCAGCACATCCCCGATGCTCGTCACCAGGAGCGTTGCTTCCGGTGGATCCGAGAAGGCCTTCTCGCTTCCCAGCAGGGGCGCGACTCCCGGGTGGGACACGAGCTCCTGCAGGGAACGGACGTACCCCTCCTGGATCCCTTCGTTGAGCAGTGGCGACGGCGGCGGGGGCGTCTGCGAGCGCAGGTGGACCAGCATGTCCTCGGGGACGACGAGCACGCCCGGCTTGGTGCAGAGCTGCCCGGAACTGGCCGTCATGGAGGCGAAGAAGGCCGAGGCGATGTCTGCGCCCCTTGCGTGGGCGGCCGCCCTGGTGACGAAGGTCGGGTTCACGCTGCCCATCTCCGCGAAGAAGGGGATGGGCGTCTCGCGGGCGTTGGCCAGATCGAAGAGCGCCCGCCCTGCCGCGATCGATCCGGTGAAGGATCCGGCCTGCACCCTAGGGTCCACCAGGGCTGTGCGCCCGGCGTCGAGGCCGAAGATGACCGAGTACAGCCCGGTCGGGGCGTCGGCGTCACGCAGGGCGGCCTGGATGACGTCCGCTGTCGCGACCGACAGCTCGGGATGCCCGGGGTGGGCCTTGAGGATGACCGGGCACCCGGCCGCGAGGGCGGCAGCCGTGTCGCCGCCGGCCCCGCTGAAGGCGAACGGGAAGTTGCTGGCCGCGAAGACCAGGACGGGGCCCACGGGTTCCAGCACCCGGCGCAGGTCCGGGCGCGGAGCCCCCATGGGCCACTGCTCGTCCGCGGTGTCGATGCGGATGTCCTGGTAGGAGCCGTCGTCGAGCACCTCGGCGAAGAGCCGGAGCTGGAACGTCGTCCTCTTCAGCTCGCCGCGCAGGCGGGCCTCGGGAAGGAAGGTCTCCTTGGTCCCCAGGTCGACGAGAGTGTCCGCCGCCCCGTCCAGGTGGTCCGCAATGGCGCGAAGCGCCGCAGCCCGGTTCCGGGCGGGCGTCGCGGCCCACGGATCCGCGGCAGTCGCTGCCGCGGACAGGACCTGCTCGAGTTCCTCGGTCCGGGTGTCCTCAATCGTGCTGTTCATGGCCCGTCAGTCCTCTCCGATGCTGCTCATGCTGTCTGTGCTGTCTCCGGCTGGTTCACGAGGCAGCGTAGCGGCTCGCCCCGACCTGCACGGTACGCCTCCTCGGCGGCGAGCCGTTGCAGCGCGGCCAGTGACGCCTCGGAGTAGAAGGCTGCGTGCGGTGTCAGGACCGCGTTGGCATGTCGCCTCAATCCGTGGTCCGCGGGCAGGGGCTCCGGGTCGAAGACATCCAGGGCGGCTCCTGCGAGCTGTCCGGCGTCGAGGGCGGCCAGGACGGCGTCCTGGTCGACCAAAGTCCCGCGCGCCGTGTTGACGACGAAGGACCCCGGCTGCATCTTCCGCAGGTTCTCCGCGTTCACGACCTTGTAGGTGTCCGGAGTCGCAGGTGCGTGGAGTGAGACGACGTTCGCCCTGCGGAAGAGGGTGTCCAGGTCCACGAGCTCGATGCCGTGGTCGGCCGCGACCGACGGATCGAGGAAGGGGTCGAAAGCCAGGACGGGGAACCCGAAGGGCTTGAGCCGGCCGACGACGCCGAGCCCTATGCGGCCCAGCCCGATCAGCCCGACCGTGGTGTCTGCGGAAGCACGGATAGGGGCCAAAGAGGGCGGCGAGATCCAGCCTCCCCCACTGAGCACCCGATCGAACTGCACGAGCTTGCGCACGAGGACGAGGATCAGGCTCAGCGTATGGTCGGCCACGGTGTCGGCGCCGTAGTCGGGGACGTTGCAGACCGAGATCCCCCGCTCGTTCGCCGCCTGGAGGTCGACGTTGTCGTAGCCGATGCCGTACCGGATGACGACCGCGCCGGCCGGCAGCTCGTCGAGAACTGCGGCCGTGATGGGTGCGAAGTTCACCAGGACGACGTCGGCCCCGCGGACCGCCTCGCGTGCGGCCTCTTCCGTGGTGGCCTGATACACCTCGAAGCCGGCGCTGAGCGCCTCGGCAGCCGCGCGCTCGTCCTCGAGTCCCCGGAAGTTGTGGTCCGTGACGACGATGCGCATCACCGCACCCCCACCGTTGCGGCCAGGCCGCGCTCGGAGAGGCTGCGGATGAGGTCGCGGATGCCGAATTCCCAGGGCTGTGCCGCCTCCGAGGAGGTGACGCGGTTGACGAGGGTGCCGAGCTGAGGGCTGGAGATCCTGACGATGTCGCGCGGATGGTGGGTGAATCCCATGTCCGCGCCGTCCCGGTCGGCGGTCGGGGCGAAGAGCGTTCCGAGGTAGAGCAGGATGCCGTCGGGGTACTGGTGGGAGTCCCCGACCGTATAGCGGGCCAGCGCCTCCGGGTCCCGCGAGATGAGGGGCATGGAGCTGGCTCCGTCGAGGACGAAGCCGTCGTCCTCGCCGAGTACCTCGAGCCGGACCTCGGCGGCCCGGACGTCGTCGAGGCTGAATGCGTCGTCGAACAGGCGGATGAACGGGCCGACGGCGGCGGAGGCGTTGTTGTCCTTCGCCTTCGGCAGCAGCAGCGCCGACCGGCCTTCGACGTCCCGCAGGTTGACGTCGTTCCCCAGGGTCGCGCCGACCACCTGCCCCGTGGACGTCACGAGGATCGCGACCTCCGGTTCGGGGTTGTTCCAAGTGGAGACGGACGCGACACCGATGTCCTGGCCGCAGCCCACCGCCGAGAGGACGGGTGCCTTGGTGAACACCTCCGGGTCCGGGCCCAGTCCCACCTCCAGGTACTGCGACCACAGGCCCTTGGCCGACAGTTCGGCCTTCAGGGCGTCCGCGTCGGCGCTGCCGGGCCGGACCGTCGTGAGGTCGGCTCCGACGAGCTGCTCCAGTTCGGCGCGGAAGGAGGTGGCGGCGTGCTTGTCGCCGCCGGCGCGTTCCTCGATCAAGCGTTCCATGAGCGAGTTCGCGAATGTCACTCCGGCGGCTTTCAGCACGGACAGGTCGACGGGAGCGAGGAGGCGGACGCCGGTGTGGCGCTCGTCGAGCGAGTTGCGCAGGACGTCGTCGAGGTCCCAGCTGCGGGTTCCTTCCGCCGCAGCGACCTGTGCCGCCGGGTTCGCGGATTCGAGCAGGTCGCTCATGGTGGGGAAGGCGTCCGTGATGTCGTGGACGCGGCGGTCGCGTACGACGACGACGCACGGCCCGTCGACCTCGGGATCGAGGACCCGGCCCACGAGGGTTGCTGCGTCTGCGTCGACCGGCAGGACATCGGCGTGGTTTTCGAGAAGGTGCATCGGCTTCTTTCAGGAGCTCGTGCTCGCGTGGTTCCTCACGCGGCGGGAATGGATTCGTGCAGCCGGTAGGCGTTGATCGCGGCCCCGCCGCGCACGGCTGCCAGGTCGGAGGCCGACAGGCCGGTGGCGGCCACGAGCGCGGAGAGGTCCTGCCACGCTTCCCGGTAGCTGCGCTGGAGCAGGATGACGGGCCAGTTGCTGGCCAGCATCGACCGCTGCGGGCCGAACTTGGCGAGCGCCCAGTCGACATAGCGGGCGAGTTCGTCGGGCCGCCACTGGGACCACGCGGTCAGGACGTCGATCCCGACGGAGATCTTGATGGAGACGGAGGGCGACGTCGCCAGTTCGGCGATCTGCCCCGCCCACGGCTCCCAGCCGGCGGAATCCACCGGCGGACGCGCGAGGTGGTCGAGCACGACCCGGAGGTCGGGGACGGCGCGGGTCAGGGCGCCGACCGCCGACACCTGGTCGGGAGTGACGGGCACGATGTCCCAGGACAGTCCCCGCTCGGCGAGGTCCGCGAACAGGGAGATGACGTCGGGATTGCCCAGCCATTCGAGCGAACGCTTCCCCACGAGGCAGCGGACCCCTGCCCACGCCGTCGTGTCCGCGCGTGCCAGCTCGGCCCTGGCCGCGTCGGGCTGCTCGAGCGGGAGCCAGCCGACGACGCCGGCCACCGTGCCGCACGAGGAGGCGTAGGCCGCGAGCCGGTCGTTCTCGTCGCTGCTGTCGACCGACTGGATGAGCACCGTCGCATCTACTCCGGAGTCGACGAGCTCCGAGGCCAGGTCGGCGGGTTCGTAGTCCCGCGCGATGTGGCTGTGGTCGGACGTGCGCCAGGCCTGCTCCTGGGCCTCGAGCTTCCAGTAGTGGTGGTGCGCGTCGACGACGCGGGGTGCATGCTCCTGTGCCTGCTCCATCAGTGTCCCTTCCATCGGGGTGTGCGGTGCTCGGTGAAGGCTGCGACGCCCTCCTGGAAATCTGCGCTGCCGTAGCACTCGAGCAGGAGGTCGTCGCCGTTCGCGGCTGGATCCTCCTGCAGGCGCCGGTCCATCTCCTTGAGCGCGGCGATGGTGACAGGGGCCGTCTGGCTCATCCTGGTGCTGAGCTTGGACAGCGTGGCCTCGAACTCCTCGTGCGCCACCACCTTGTACACGAAGCCTGCCTTCTGTGCTTCCCCGGCGGGCAGGAGTGCTGCGGCGAGGAGCATGGCCATGGTGCGTCCCTGGCCCATGCGGGCCTGGAGTCGCCTCAGCACCACGGGAGGAATGCAGTTGCCGACCGTCCGGGCGATCGGCACCCCGAACGTCGAGGACTCGCTGGCGATGACGACGTCGGAGCAGGCGGCGATCGCCAGTCCGGCGCCGACGGCGGGACCATCGACGGCGGCGATGACCGGGATGCCGAGCTTCAGCAGCGAGTCGAGGATGGCGCCGACCCGCTGCTCGTACTCGAGCCCCTGCTCGCCGGTCGTGAAGGACGAGAACTGCGTGATGTCGGTGCCGGCGGCGAAGGCCCCGCCCTGGCCCCGGATGACCAGGACCCTGACCGACGGGTCCGCCGCCGTCTGCGCGAGGGCTTCAGCGAGCTCGTCGTACATGCGCCAGGTGAGGGCGTTGTGGCGCCCAGGATGGGACAGGACCACCTGGAGGATGGGCCCTCTCCTCTCGAGCAGGATCCGCCCCTCGTCAGCAGCAGTGGCCCTCATCTTCCCAGCACCTCGTCGTTGTGCTCCCCAAGCAGCGGTGGGTGCCGGCGGATGGTGGGAGGAGTCCTGCTGAGCCGGATGGGGGATCCGATGACCTCGACGCGCCCTTCGACGGGATGGTCCATGAACTTGATCATGTCCCGTTCCTTCACGTGAGGGTCCTCCTCGAGGACCTGCTGGTAGTTCTGGATGGGACCTGCGGGAATGCCCGCGCCCAGGAGCACGTCGACCCACTCCGCCGTCGTCCTCCCGGTGAAGACCGCCTCCAGCTCCTCGACGAGCGCTGCCCTGTTGGCCATCCGGCTGGGGTTGTCGATGAAGCGCGTGTCCGAGAGGAGCCGGGTGAGCTCGGTGCACTCGCAGAGACGGTTCCACAGCCGGTCGTTGTTAGCTCCGATCGTGACGTACCCGTCCTTCGTGGCGAGGGCCTGGTACGGCGCCGACATGCGGTTCGCGGATCCCAGGGCCAGCGGCGCATCGCCCGTCGTCCAGAACTCCGTGGACTCCCAGACGGAGAGGGCGAGGGTCGATTCGAAGAGGGAGGTCTCGAGGTATTGCCCCTGCCCGGTCTCCTTGCTCGAACTCCAGGCGGCGAGGATCCCGACAGCACAGAACAGGCCCGCGCCCAGATCAGCGACCGGGATGCCGCTCTTCACGGGGCGGCCGTCGGGTTCCCCGGTGATGCTCATGACGCCGGCCATGGCCTGCGCGATGAGGTCGTACCCGGGCCGCGTCGCGTAGGGGCCGGTCTTCCCGAACCCGGAGATGCTCGCGACGACCAGGCGGGGATTGATGGCGCTGAGGGTGTCGAAGTCGAGTCCGAGCCGTTCCGCGACGCCCGGCCTCCAGTTCTCGATCACGACATCGGCGGTCCGTACGAGGCGGTAGAAGGAGTCGCGCCCCTCCTGGGTCTTGAGGTCGAGGGTGATACTGCGCTTGTTCCGGTTGAGGCTGAGGAAGGCCCGGCTGTCCTCCCCCTTGCCGGAGGTTCCCCAGGAGCGCCGCGTCTGGTCTCCGTCCTGGGGGTTCTCCACTTTGATGACGTCGGCGCCCAGATCGGCGAGCACCATGGTGCAGAACGGTCCCGCCATGACCTGGGTGAGGTCGAGGACGGTCATGCCGGTGAGTGCCTGGGCGGCAGGTGGCCCTGCGGGCGGCGGTGGTGATGGGGGCACGGGGCTCTCCTCTGTCAGGTCGGTACGGGGATCGGGTGATCGGACGGGCAGGGGCGGCAGCGGGCCGCCCCTGCCCCGGGTGCGTTATCCCGTAGCGCCGAGCCCTGCGTTGACCTCGGTGAAGAATTCGGACACGGCCTGCTCGATGGAGACCTCGCCGAAGCTCACGCGCTCGTAGGCACGGGTGTAGGACTCCTCGAAGGTGGCCTGGTAGCCGGGAGGGTAGACGACCGTGGGCGGCTCGGACTCGGCAATCTGCTGGTAGAGCTCGAGGTCGTGCTTGCGGAGCTCCGGCAGTTCGGGGTTCTCCAGCTGCGCCTCGAGGTGGCGGGAGTTGGTGACAGCACCGTTCGACGACGCGAACACGGCCGCCGCTTCGTCGTCGTTCGCCCAGAAGTCGATGAAGGCTGCCGCCGTCGGGACGTTGTCGCAGTTGACGGGAATGGCGAAGCCGGACGTGAACAGCACGTTGCCGGGCCCGGCCTCTCCCGCAGGAAGGGGAAGGGAGGTCAGTGTCTGTCCGTTCCCGAGCCCGTCCAGGGTGGCCTGCGAGTTGATGATCGAGTTGCCCGGTGCGGTGTCGGCGACCGTCACTCCGCGGGAGACGTAGCTCTGCTCGGGCTGCTCGGGCTGCTCGCTCATCTGCGCCGGCGTTGCCGTCGCTCCGGCTTTGCGCATCTCCTCCCACATGGTCCAGTACTCGGCCAGTGCCTCTTCGGAGAAGCCGAGCTTGCCGTCCTTGAAGAGGGTCTCGCCCTTCGCCGCCATGTAGCTGATGAGGAAGTTCGGGCGACCACCGCTCAGCGAGAGTGCGGAGACTCCCTCCGGCAGGTTCGGCTGCATCTCCATGGCCCAGCTCTGCAGGTCCTCCCAGGTGTAGCCCTCGGGCAGCATCTCGCTGCCGGCCTGCTCCACGAGGGTCTCGTTGACGACGAGGGCGTCGTAGGCGGCACCGTAGGGGACGACGTACAGGTTGCCGTCGGTCCCGCGGCCCGTGTCGAGGACCTCCTCGGGGATGTCGCTGACGTCGATCGCACCGGATTCGATCATCGGATCGAGGGGGAGGAACAGGTTGCGGGACGTGTAGTCGTTCAGCTGCCGGCCCTGCATCTGGGTGAGGCAGGGCAGGTTGCCGCTTGTTCCCTGCACGTTGAGCCGCTGGAAGTAGGCACCGAAATCGGCGAACTCGCGCTCGATGGTGACGCCCTCGTGCTCCTCCTCGAACATGTCCGCGACGGCGTTGGTCACCTCGTTGCGCTGGCCGGCCCCCCACCAGGCGAGCCGGGCGGAGCCCGTGACCTCGCCCTGTCCGTCCACGACCTCGTCGCCGCCGGGAGCCTCTCCTACGCTGGTGCCGCCTGCACACGCGGACACTGCCAGCAGTGCTCCCAGTGCTGCCGTGGCCGCGACCGTGCGGTGCCGGCGTCGTGTGGCTGAAGATTGAATCGTCATTGTTTCCTCCATGGTTGTGTCGGGTGATCGGTGGTTCCGGCGAAAATGGGACGGGCCGGCGGTGCTATTTGAGTCCGCTGGTGGCGATGCCCTCGATGAGCAGTCGCTGTGCGGCGAAGAAGAAGCCGACAACGGGCGCCAGTGAGAGCGTCGCCATGGCGAAGAGGGGTCCGAACGAGGACTGCCCGGTCGCGTCCAGGAAGCTGTTGAGGCCCTGGGTGACCGTCCAGAGCTCCGGGCGGTTGAGGTAGAGCAGCGGGCCGAGGAAGTCGTTCCAGGTATTGATGAACGTGAACAGCGCCGTCGTGCCGAGCGCCGGGATGGACAGCGGCAGGATGATCCGGCGGAAGATCCCGACGTGGCCGCAGCCGTCCAGCCGTGCTGCGTCATCCAGTTCGCGGGGAAGGGTGCGCATGAACTGGACCATCAGGAAGATGAAGAACGCATCCGTCGCGAGGAACTTCGGCACCGTCAGCGGCAGGATCGTGTTGATCCAGGCCAGTTCGTTGAAGAGCACGTACTGCGGGACGAGGGTCACGTGGTACGGCAGCAGCATCGTGCCGAGCATGACCGCGAAGAGCGTCCGCTTGAACGGGAACTCGAGCCGGGCGAAGGCGTAGGCCGCCAGGGCGCAGGCGATGACGTTGCCCACCACGGACAGCAGGGTGATCAGGAGCGAGTTGAAGAAGTACCGCGAAAAGGTGAAGGACCCGAGGGTCCAGCCGTCCACGTAGTTGTCCAGGGTGAAGTTGCCCGGCCAGAGGCTGAGGGTGTTGAACGTCTCGTTGGCCGGCCGGAAGGATGCTCCCACCATCCACAGCAGGGGGTAGAGGATGACGATCAGGACGACGATCATCGTGAAGTGCCTCGCGATGGCGAGCACCATCCTGTTGCGGGACATCGTGCGGCCGAACAGGGGCTTCCGGGGAGCGGGTGCGTAGGTGGTCATCGTTCGTCTCCGTAGTGGACCCAGTACCGGGCCGATGCGAACAGGAGGGCGGTGAAGATTCCGAGCACCACGACCAGTGCCCATGCCATGGCGGATGCGTACCCCATCTCGAGGTTGGCGAAGCCGCGCTGGTAGAGGTAGAGGGTGTAGAACAGGGTCGAGTTCAGCGGACCGCCACTGCCGTTGCTGATGACGTACGCGGGGGTGAATGCCTGGAAGGCGTTGATCGTCGTCATCAGGATGTTGAAGAAGATCAGCGGCGTCAGCAGTGGCAGCGTGACGTGGCGGAAGCGGCGGAAGACGTTGGCCCCGTCCACGGACGCCGCCTCGTGCAGCTCACGCGGCACCTGCCGCAGCCCTGCCAGGAAGATGATCATGGTGGAGCCGAAGGTCCAGACGTTGAGGACCACGAGCGTGTACAGCGCGCTGTTGGGGTTGCCGATCCAGCTCTGCCCCTGGATCCCGAAGACCGCCAGCACCTGGTTGAAGATGCCCTCCTGCCCGAAGACCTGGCGCCAGAGGAGCGCGATGGCGACACTGCCGCCAATCAGGGAGGGAAGGTAGAACGCCGCGCGGTACACGGACAGCGCCTTCATGCCCTGGTTGAGGATCAGGGCGACGCCGAGGGAGGCGACCAGCACGGCCGGCACCGAGACGACGACGTACAGGAAGGTCACCTGGACGGAGTCGATGAACCGGGGATCGGCCGCCAGCATGCGTTCGTAGTTCGCGAAGCCGGCCCAGACCGGCGGCGAGAGGAGGTCGTACCTCGTGAAGGACAGGTACAGGGAGTAGAGCATCGGGCCGATGGTCAGCAGCAGGAGCCCGACGATCCAGGGCGACAGGAACCCGAAGGCGACCCACGCCTCCCGCCGTGAACCTGACCGGCGGGACGCCGTCCGGCGCTTCGTGCCGGTGCCCCCGCCGTCGGACGGACCGCCGGCGAGCGGCGGCGTGTCCAGGAGGGCGGCCTGTGCGGTTCTGGTGACGTCAGTCATCGTTGTCCTTCCCGTCGTGGTCGTGTCCCTCGCCGGCCGCTGCGTCCCGCGCATGGGACTCGACGTAATCCGGCAGCAGCTGGCTCAGGAGGGCTGCGAAAGGGGCGGAGGTTTCTGCTGTCCGTGCAGCGGTGAGGAATTCGAAGAGGTCCTTGCTCCAGGGCCTGTCCTTGACCGCTGTTCCACCCGCGGAGTACGCGGCCGCCGTGTCGTCGAAGAACCCCCAGTTGGCGGCCACCCATGACGCTCCGGTGGACGTGGCCACGGCCTTGAGCACCGTCTCGGGAGCTACCCCGTACTTTCCGGCCACGTCCAGCGCCTCGTGGGCACCGGCGAGCGCGGAGAACATCATCATCTGGTTGGCCAGCTTGGTGGCCGCTCCGGTGCCCGGAGCACCCGCCAGCAGGACCTCGCTGCCGACGGCACGCACCACGTCCTCGACGGCGTCGAAGTCCTCGCGCTCCGCTCCCACGAACACCGTCAGGTCGCCCTTGCGCGCCCTGGCCGATCCTCCGCTGACCGGAGCGTCGATGAACCGCGTCCCGTGCTCCCTGGCCGCCGCGGCGAGGGACTGCGCCGACGCCGGGAGGATGGTGCTGTGGACGATCACCGCTCCGTCGGTGCTGGTGGCGAAGTACCCCCGCTCCCCCAGCAGGATGGACTCCACGGCGGCGTCGTCCGGAACCACGAGCACGAGGACGTCCGCGGACGCGAGCTCCTCGACGGACTCAGCGCTCTTCGCGCCGGCGTCCACACAGGATCGGGCTTTGTCCGGCGCCGGGTCGAAGACGGTGAGGGGCCAGCCGTCGTCGAGCAGGGCGTGTGCCATCGGCAGGCCGAGGTTCCCGAGTCCGGCGAGGCCGATCGTTGTGGTGCGTGGCTTCGTTGCCATACTTCCTCCGGAAGCGTTGCAGTGGTGCCGGGCGGGCCCGGCACCACTGACTGACAGTGATGGGGAGTTACAGGCCTTCGTAGTAGGCGACGACGGCGTCGATGTCGACGGAGCTGTCCTTCGGCCGGCCCTGCGCCTTGTACAGCTTCGTGCGGGCGTGCATGTCCGCCAGCAGGATCGCGCGGGCGTGGGTCGCCACTTCGTGGGCTACGGCGGCGGGGACGACGATGATGCCGTCGTCGTCGCAGCCGACGATGTCCTCGGGCTGGACCTGCACTCCGCCGCAGGCGATGGTCGTTTGGACCTCAACGACCTCGATGCGGCCCGGGATGATGGTGCGTCCGCGTTCCCGGACACAGATGGGGTTGCGCTGGAGGGTCACCTCGCCGGTGTCGCGGCAGTAGCCGTCCGTGATGATGCCCGCTGCGCCTGCGCCGACGGCGGCCATGACGTTCTCGGAGCCCCAGAAGCCCACTTCGCGGCCTCCGCCGGAGTCCATGACGATCACGTGACCGGGCCGCAGGTCCGCCGGGAGCTTCTTGTGGCCGTGCTTCTCGAACCAGATGCGGTGGGCCTCGACGATGTCCTGGGTCGAGTCCAGCTTCCACATGGGCTTGTTGGACGGCACGCAGCGGATGGTTGCAGCATGCCCCCAGAACTTCATGCCGTACCAGAGGGGGTGGATGGCGGGGTCCATGAGGTTGATGTCGAAGTAGCCGATGCCGTCGAGGGCGTCGGCGACGTCCGCCACGCGGAGGTGCTTGTACAGGCTGTTGAGGTTCTCGGGATCGGCCTTCTCGTAGTCGGGGGCCGTGCTGTTGGTGAGCGTCGTCATGGGACACCTTTCGCTTCTTCGGGAACAGTTGTCGCGCAGCGACCTGTCATCGATCTGCTGCCGGGATTCGCTTCAGTGACCCGTGTCACTTTTTCGCTTGCATATTGTCTACAGCATTCAGTCGACATAAGACAAGGGCTGCCGGCATAATGGTCGGAACGCCTCACCCTCAACCCCCGATGGAGGATCCCCCGTGGTCACGTCCACCAGTGCCTCCGCCCCGTCGGCCTCCGGCCGCATCAAGTCCTCGAGCCTCGTCGACCTCGCGGCCGAGGCCATCCGCAAGCAGATCCTGTCCGGGTCACTCGGCCCGGGTGACCGCCTCATCGAGGAACGCCTGACCGAGGAGTTGGGTATCAGCAGGCCGCCGCTGCGCGAGGCGCTGCGCATCCTGTCCCAGGAGGGGCTCATCGAGACGCGTCCACGTCAGGGCTCCATCGTCGCCACCCTCACGGACCAGGATGTGTTCGAGATCCTGACCCTGCGCTCCGCCCTCGAGAAGCTCGCGGTGGAACTCGGCGTGCCCGTGTCGGACCCGTACAGGCTCGAGCGCTGCCGGCATGCCCTCGAACAGATGGAGGACTGCGCGCGGCGCGAGGACAGGGCAACGCTCGTGGAGCGGGGGTACGCCTTCCATGCGTCCATCGTCGCCCTGGCAGGGCACCGCAGGCTGGAAACCACCTACGCCTCGGTGCAGCAGCAACTGCTGCTCTGCATGGCACGGAACCTGTACGTACGGGAGCACTACCACGAGAACCTCGTGGACCACGTGGCCCGGCACCGGTTCCTGCTGGAGCTGATCGAGGCGGGCGATCCGCAGGCTGTGCTCGCGGAGCTGGCCGTGCACGGGGAGCGGTCGTTCACGGAGCCGCAGCCGGGAAGTTCGGACGGACGGCAGAACACCTAGGGAAGGCACCGGCGCCGGCCGGTGCCTTCCCCAGGATGAGCGGAGAGTCCTACCGGGAGGATCCTGCCGTCGAGCTCCGGGTCTCGTCGGACTCGGGATCGTCGGTCCGTTCCTAGGAGTCCGCGGTGGTCACGGCTCCGCCCTCCACCTGCCCGCGGTCGTTCCTGGCGTCGTCGCCCCGGGTCCTGAGCAGGCTCGCGACGGTGGCGACGGCGATGGTCGCGCCGATGAAGAGCAACGAAAACCAGATGGGGATCTCCGGGACCCAGAGGAGCGGCTGACCGCCGTTGATGAAGGCCAGCTCGTTGACGTGCAGGGCGTGGAAGACGAGCTTCACGCCGATGAACGCGAGGATGACCGCGAGCCCCTGGGCGAGGTAGACAAGGCGTTCGAGCAGTCCGCCGATGAGGAAGAACAGCTGGCGCAGGCCCATGAGCGCGAAGGCGTTGGCCGTGAAGACGATGTACGCCTCATTGGTGAGGCCGTAGATCGCTGGAATAGAGTCGACGGCGAAGATGAGGTCCACGAAGCCGATCGCGATGATCGTGAGGAGCATCGGCGTGACGAAGCGCGTGCCGCCCTTCTTCACGGTTAGCTTGTCCTCGTGGTACTCGTCGGTGACGGGCAGCACGCGGCGGACGAGCCGCATGAACCTGCCGTCGGCCGGGTTGGCGTCGTGGCTGCCGAACGCCTGCCTGTAGGCGAGGAAGAGCAGCAGGGCGCCGAAGATGTAGAAGATCCAGGAGAAGTTCTCGATCAGTCCCGCACCGATGGCGATGAACCCGCCGCGGAGGACCAGGGCGATGATGATACCGATCATCAGCACCTTCTGCTGGTACTTCTTCGGGACCGCGAAGCCGGTCATCACGATAAGGAAGACGAACAGGTTGTCGATCGACAGGGCCTTCTCGGTGAGGTAGCCGGCGAAGTACTCGCCGCCGAACCTCCAGCCCGAGACGACGCCGATCCCCACGCCGAACAGCAGGGCGAGGCCGATGTAGAACGCGGACCAGCGTGCGGATTCGGCGATGGTCGGTTCGTGGGGTTTGCGCACGTGCGCGAAGAATTCGTAGACGAAGAAGGCGATCGTCACGGCAAGCGTGATCAACCAGATCAGGGGTGTGACCTGCATGAAGTGTGCTCCCAAGGGTAGGCGTCGGGCATAGGCGCCAAGGTCTCCTCCGCCCGGACGGAACCGGAACCGATTGCCCGGGATGCAACGGTGCATCCGTAGTGACGGGTCAATCGCAGTCGGGAGTACTCCCCTTGATACATCCAGCTTAACGGACGCTCGGCTGTCCCCGTTCCCGAGGTGCTGCACCCGACGCCGTCGGGCGGGTGGCTAGGCTGGGTGGATGGCGACAGTGATCCTCGTGCGGCACGGCCGCACCACAGCGAATGCGTCCGGTCTGCTGGCCGGCCGTACGCCCGGCGTGAGCCTCGACGACGTCGGCCGCGACCAGGCGGCCGCCACCGGAGCGCGGATCGCCGCGGTGCCCGTCGTCGGGGTCGTGTCCAGCCCGTTGGAAAGGTGCAGGCAGACCGCGCAGTTCATCCTCGACCGCCAGGGCGGGACGCCCCCGTCACTGCTCGACGACGACCTCACCGAGTGCGACTACGGCCAGTGGCAGGGCCGCACGCTCACTGACCTCGCAACCGAGGGCCTGTGGTCGGTGGTGCAGTCGCAGCCGTCCGCCGTCACCTTTCCCGGTGGCGAATCCATGGCCACGATGCAGGCTCGGTCGGTGGCCGCGATCCGGCGCCGCGATGCAGCTCTCGAAGCCGAGCACGGGCCCGGGGCCGTGTGGGTGGCGGTGAGCCACGGTGACATCATCAAATCGATCCTCGCCGACGCGTTCGGCATGCACCTCGACCTGTTCCAGCGCATCGCGGTGGGTCCCGCATCCGTGTCGATCGTGCACTATGGCTCGAGCCGCCCGAGCGTATACGCGACCAACACCGACGCCGGGGACCTGTCCTGGCTGGCCGCCAGCGCCTCCTCCGCCGATGCCACGGTGGGCGGTGGCGCAGGGCACACGGCGCCACCGGCCCGTTGAGCCTAAAATAAACCCATGCCTACAACTGTTCACGAGTTCGCCTGGCCTGATCGCGTCGTCGTCGGCACCATCGGCGTTCCGGGGCAGCGCACGTTCTACCTGCAGGTGCGCACGGGGAAGCAGATCGTCAGCATCGCCATGGAGAAGCAGCAGTCGGCGCAGCTCGCCGAGAAGATCGACGAGATCCTCGACCAGCTCATCACCCTCGACGGCAACCCCTTTAGCGTTCCCGCGAGCACTCCCATCGAACTCGTCGACAATGACCAGCTCGAGCCGGTCGAGGAGCAGTTCCGCACCGGGGTCATGAGCCTGGGCTGGGATCCCACGACGGCGCAGATCGTCATCGAGGCGTACCCGATCACCGATCTCGAGACCGAGGACGAGGTGTTCCCCGAGGATGAGGACGCGGAAGCGGCCGAGGTGCTGCGCGTGCGCATGCCGGTCGGGACCGCGCGGGCCTTCGCGAAGCGCACGCGGGAGATCGTGGGCGCCGGGCGTCCGATCTGCGTGATCTGTGGCCAGCCCATCGACGCCGACGGACACACCTGCACCATTCCCGAGGTCTGATGCCGGCGCCCGATCTGGTGACCGCCGAGCTGACGCTGACCGGCCGCATCACGACGGCGTCGAACGCCACCTTCCTGGGCAGCATCGGTGACACCGCGGTCGTGTACAAGCCGATCAAGGGCGAGAAGCCGCTGTGGGACTTCCCCGACGGCCAGCTGGCGCACCGCGAGGTGGCCGCCTACCTCGTCTCGGAGGTTCTCGGCTGGAACATCGTGCCGCGCACCTGGCTCCGTGAGGGCCCGTTCGGTCCGGGCATGGTGCAGCTCTGGCAGGAGACGGACCCCGACCAGAACGCGGTGGACCTCGCCGCCGCGGACGACGTGCCTGAGAGCGGCTGGAAGCAGGTCCTCGAAGGTCAGGACGAGAAGGGTCGGATGGTCGCCCTCATCCACGAGGACACCCCGGCGCTAAGACGCATGGCGGTGTTCGACGTGATCGTCAACAACGCGGACCGCAAGGGTGACCACATCCTCGCTATGGGTGACGGGCGCCGGTACGGCGTGGACCACGGGCTCACCTTCCACGGCGAGCACAAACTGCGGACGGTGCTGTGGGGGTGGGTGGGCGACGCATTGACAGCCGAGGAGCTCGAAGGCATTGATCGTATCCGCGACGGATTGCAGGGGTCGCTCGGTCGTGAGTTTGCGGAGCTGCTCACCGCCGAGGAGATTGCGTCGCTCGCTGCTCGTTGCGCAGCACTGCGAGCGACCGGGAGGTTCCCGCCTCCGCACGGGGAGATGCCGGCGGTGCCCTGGCCGCTGTTCTAGGTGCTGCCCTCACAAACTTCCGCCGATCAATTTTCTGCTAGCACGTGGTGTCTGCCATCTCTTCAGCTTGGCATGTCACCTTCAGGTGTACGACCAAGGCCGGTTACTGCTACTGCTGGGCGTTCGCCCCCCCCCGCACCGGCACGCGGTGCCTGCATGTGTCGGCGTCAGAGTCCCCTTCGATCACGCCGCTACTCGGTGGTCATACTGAAGGTGGACCTGTTCCTCGCTACACCTTCGGGCCGGTTGGAAGGTGAATGGGGAGTGGTTGGAGGTGAGCGTACACAACACTGGTGTTGACATTGGCGACCTCCGGTCGCTCTGTCAGCCTGTCGATGACGAACGCGTAGAGTCCGTCCGTGTCCTCGACGGCGACGTGCACAAGGAAGTCCTGGGCGCCCGAGGTGACGAAGACCCCGATCGTTTCCGGCAGGGCCGATACCCAGTCCCTGAAGTTCTCGATGTTGGTTCGGGACGGAGGGTGAATACTGATCGCAATCAGTGCCTGGACCGGTCTTCCGATCGCCGCCAGGTCTACCTGAGCGTGATAACCGGTGATGATGCCACGTGAATGCAGAGAGTTCACGCGTTGGATTGCGGTCGACGGGGCGATCCCGGTTGCGTCAGCAAGCCGCCGGTTAGTCGTCCGCCCGTCCTTCTGCAGCAAGGTCACGATGGTCTGATCGGTCTCATCCAGCAACTGAGCTCCTCGTTTCGCGTGCCGAATTTAGTACGGTCCCGGGTCTACCCTGAAGGGGTAGCGGAAACAAAATGCGGTTTTAGGAGCGCTAGGCAGTCGGTAATTCTGCCGTTTGCGCCCAAGTAAAATTCTATTCTAGCTTCAGAGCATGTTGTCCGAACGAAACACTGTAGGCGTAGTCCTCGTTCTGCTTGCCGCAGCCATCTGGGGAACCGTCGGTCCAGCTCAAGTATTATCGGGCACGGAGGCTGATCCGGGTGCCCTCGGCGCTCTGCGGCTTCTTGTAGGTGGGGCTGTTCTGTCGCTTCCTGCATTGCGCCGGGTGCCCTGGCGGGCGCTTGCGAAGAGGGATACCTGGCCGTGGGTTCTGGCTGCCGCAATGTCGACCGCCATGTACCAGGCGACGTTCTTGTATGCGGTGGAACTCACAGGGGCTGCGATCGGGACGACTGTCGCTTTGGGGTTTGCCCCTTTTGCGACAGGTCTTTTCGCTTGGTGGTGGGCAGGCCAGAAGCCGGACAGGCGATGGCTCATCGGAACGCTTGCAGCAGTCCTTGGATGCGCGCTGATTCTTGCCCCATCGGGGGAAGTGCGGGTCGATGCTATGGGCGTCGTATTCGCTGTCGTGAGCGGTTGCTGCTACGGCGCCTATACCGTCTCGGCCAAACGATTCATCAACACAGGGATTGCCCCAACCGCCACTATCGCCATCACCCTCGTCATCGGTGGCATGCTCCTGGCGCCATTGATTGTCTGGCGATCCGAACATCTACTCGAACCCAACACGCTGCTTTTCGTAGCCTGGATCGGCGTGATCGGCACAGCTGCCGCTTATCTCCTCTTCGGGCGGGGGCTGAATCTTATATCCGCGACTGTGGCCGGCACGCTCAGTCTGGTTGAACCCCTGACGGCGGCACTGCTGGGTGTCCTCGTTCTAGGCGAGTCCATGACGCCCTTCATGATGCTTGGCAGTGTGCTACTTCTTACCGGGATTCTCGTTATCAGCCTGCCCATGGAAGATCGCCGAAGGCGGCCGGCGAAGGGGGCTGCCGATACCGAGGAAGTGGCTACACCAAAGACGCTTCCGGCTGGCAGGCGTACGAGCACGATGCCCTGACGAGGCCCTTATGAGATTTCGAGGGAACTATGCCTTCTGTCGTCGGGTGGCTGAGCGGGGCGGGGCTGAGCGGAGGTGTGTGCTGACCTGTCCGAGGATGCGCGCGAGTTCGCCGGCATCGTCATCGGTGAGCGGAGTGAAGAGGAGTTCGCGGACGGCTTCGATGTGACCGGGAAATACCGCCTGGAGTACGTCCCTGCCGGCGGCGGTGATGGCGACGATGGTGCTGCGTTCATCGTCTGGCGAGGGAGAGCGGGCAATCAGGCCGCGCTCCTCGAGCAACTGCGCCTGATAGGTCAGCCCACTGCGGCTGTAGACCACACCATCGGCGAGGTCCGTCATCCGTGAGCGACCGTCGGCGGCATCGCCCAGACGAGCCAGGAGTTGGAACTGGACGTAGCTCAGAGCCCCGACATCACGAAGCTGCTTCTCGACCGCGGGACGCAGGAGACTGCTCACCTCCGACAGGGCGAAGTACGCGCGCAGCTGTGTCGGCGTCAGGGAATTGGGCTGTTCAGTCATGAATCCATCATAGGGGTTTGCTTCGAACTCGAAACGGTGTATGTTGTTGGTATCTGCTTCGAAGTCGAAGCATCGAACGAGTCATCAGATGAAGGGTTAGATCATGAAGGCAATTCAGTTCCAGCAGGTCGGCGGTCCCGAGGTCCTTGAGTACACGGAGATCCAGCAGCCGACACCGTCTGCGGGTGAAGTGCGGCTGCGTGTTGCGGCGTCGGCATTCAACGCCGCTGATAACGGCATGCGAACCGGTTTCCTGCCCATTCCGATCGAAATGCCGCATGTTCCCGGGTACGACGTCTCCGGAACGATCGACTCCGTTGGTGAAGATGTTGAAGGCCTCACGGTAGGCGACCCGGTGATTGCCTTCCTGCCAATGGAGCGCGATGGTGGGGCGGCCGAGTATGTGGTCACCCCAGCAGATGCTGTTGTGGCAGCTCCGAGGAGTATTCCGCTGGCCGATGCCGCGGCGCTGCCGTCGGTGGCGCTGACTGCCTGGCAGGCGTTGTTCGACGAGGGCGGGCTACAGGCTGGTCAGCGCGTGTTGATCGTCGGCGCAGGAGGTGTCGTGGGGAAGTACGCTATCCAGCTCGCCAAGCGGGCAGGCGTGGAGGTCATTGCGACGGCCAGCCCGCGCAGCATTGATGCCGTTCGGGCAGCGGGCGCGGACCAGATCATCGACCACACGGACACCGATCTCCTCGGCGCCCTTCACGGGCAGGTCGACGTGCTGCTGAACCTCGCACCGATCGAGCCGGAGCAATTCGCCGCGTACGTCGCCGCTGTGGGCGACGGCGGGTCGGTCGTGAGCACAACAGCCTTCATGGCAACGCCCGGGGATGACAGCCGACGCGTCGAGGCGAAGACCGTGTTCGTCCTGCGCAACCAGGACCGCCTTGCGCAGCTCGTGTCACTCGTCGACGAGGGCTCACTGAACGTCGAGGTAACCCGCAGGATCACACTCCCGGAACTGCCAGCCCTACATGCCGAAGCAACCACCGGCCGCATCACAGGCAAGGTCATCATCACCCCCGCCTGACCCATCACGAGTGGCTGACAGGCAGGGCGAGGTGGCCTACAAGCCCAAAGGGATCGGGTAGGCCATCCTCAGCAGGCTGGTCATGAGTATTCACCGAGAGAACCATCACCCAGCAGACGTCCAAGATCGGGCGGGAGGTACCCATGCTGCAACTTGCTGCTGAGCCGTGCTGTGCACGCAATCAGAGAGCTGGACGAGAAGAGTTTGGAACTGTGAGGCCAGATGCTCAACAGGCGTCGTCACCACGAGCAAGAAACGGCGTAGTCGGGCGACACTGGGTGCGGCACCGACTCTCGGACGTCAGGTACCAGTGCACGTTTTCTACTGACCACCGACAGTCCCGGCGCTACTCAGCCGGTAGGGCAGGATTGGCTACGTTCAGATGTCCAGGAACAGGGGGTACGGGAATGAGTGACGACACGATGGCCGCGCTGCCGGCAGACCAGCTGCTCCTGGTGGTGACCCGGGTCCTGGAAAACACCAGTCCTTTCGCCGACGAGGCTCAGCTGGTAGCCAGTGAGATCCTCCGCCTGCGTGACGCAGGCCAACTTTCACAGAACATCGCGGAAGACCTCGCGTCGCGCATCTACCAGCGTCAGATGCACTCCTGGCACTCCGGCGATTTCCAGCTGACAGAGCCGATTGCGAAACTCAGCAATGACATCGACCCGGCCAAGCGGGAACACTTCCCGGGCACACAAGTGGACCCGGTACACGTCCAGGCTCGCGTCGCTGCCATCGCCGCGGGTATTCCGTCGCCGACGGCCTCGCAGCCTGGAGGTGGGCAGGATGAGGCCGACCTGCTGGTGTCCATCGCTCGAGCGGTCGAAGGCAGCGTTCAGCCAGGATGGAGCAGCTTGCGTTTCAGAGCATGGGCCATAGGAAACGTCATGTCCTACGAACTCCTCGCACTGCGGAACGGGAAGGAAGAGCGCAGCATCCCTGCGGCTGCGGCTGTGTATAGACCACTGAAGCGCCTGAAAACGGTTGGCCATGTAGCGGGGACAGGCACCTGGCTGTCCCTGACACTGAACATCTCGTCCTTCGGCGGCCTCGACGTCGACTACAACTTTGACGACAGGCCACATTTCGACATTGACATAAGCACCCAGGACTACGCCCTCGAGCTGCAGCGATTTCGGCGCCGTGATGAATCGATACCGGCATGGTGGCGCGAACGCATCGCGCGTGGTGACTAATAAGGTGCATGACGAGCCAGTTTTGTCTGCCCTGTGGGCCTGAGCCCTAGGTGTCCGTTGTGCAACTCTTTCTTTGCGAGACACCGTGACGAGACAGGGCCGCTCCAAAGAGCTGGCGACTAGGTAAAGAGCTAGCGACTAGGTAACCAACGCCGCAGTACTCTCCCGCACCACCAGCCGCGTCGGCACGAGTTCCCGCCCCGGCTCCGTCGAGTTGTCCCGCATCTGCTTCAGCACCTTGTCCACGCAGCGCCGGCCCAGCTCCGCGAAGTCCTGGTGCACCGTCGTCAGGGGTGGGCTGAAGGAGGTGCTGTCCGGTATGTCATCGAATCCGACGATCGAGACATCCTGTGGCACCCGGACGCCCTTCTCGTGGAACGCCCGCAGGATCCCCAGTGCCATCTGGTCGTTCGCAGCGAACACCGCGGTGCAGTCCGACTCCGCCAGCGTCAGCCCCGCAAGGTAGCCCGAGTCCGCAGACCAGTCCCCCCGTAGCAGCGGAGGCTCCTCGCAGCCACGAGCAGCGAGAGTCTGACGCCACGCGTTGACGCGCCGTTCAGCGGCGAAGGACTCCGACGGCCCCGCCACGTGCCACACGGTCTCGTGCCCCAGGTCCAGCAGGTGCTCCACAGCCTTCTGGGCGCCGTCGGCCTGGTCCGTGTCGATCACGCTGTAGCCGTCGCTCGCGTTGGAATCGACCACCACGGCGTGCACGCCCGGCGGCAGCGGCACCGTCGCGGCATCGAGCAGGTGTACCTCCATCACCACGATGATCGCGTCCACCGCCAGCTCGTTCAGCCGCGAGAACGCTCCCCGCACTCCGGCCTGCGTCGGCGCGGACACGGGGATCAGCGTGATGACGTAATCCTCCTCGGCGGCCCTCGCGGCAATCGCTTCCAGGGTGCGGACGTTGCCGGTGGTCGAGAGCGTGAAGAGCAGGACGCCGATCGTCCGGAAGCTCCCCCGCTTAAGCGCCCGCGCGGCGCTGTTGGGTCGGTACCCCAGTTCATCCATGGCCCGAATGACCTGCTGTCGCGTTGCCTCGACCACGCCCGGGCTGCCGTTGGAGACCCGGGACACCGTCTGCGCCGAGACGCCGGCCAAACGGGCGACGTCGGACATGGACACACGCCGCTCCTCACGGACGAGGTGTTGACGCGGCGTGGAGGACATGTGACCATCGTAACAACAATGTTTGCGTAAACATGCCGCTTCCCGTTCTGCTATGTTTGCGCAAACATCATCGATAGAGTCAGAAGGAACCACCCATGACGACGGCGTCACCACCACCGGCCGTGCTCGGCACGCAGCCCAAGCCCGCGAAGCGAGCGCAGAAGCGCACCCAGAAGCGATCCTGGTCCGGCTGGCTCTTCATCGGCCCCTTCATGGCGGTCTTCGCGGTCGTCTTCCTCGCACCCATCGCCTACTCGATCTGGCTCAGCTTCTTCCGCAACCAGCTCGTGGGTGGCAACGGCTTCGTTGGCCTCGCCAACTACTCCCAGGCGCTGCAGGACTCCCAGTTCTGGTCCTCGCTCCTCCGCGTGACGCTGTTCCTCGCGGTGCAGGTGCCGGTGATGCTGCTGATCGCCCTGCTCGTGGCCCTGGCTTTGGACAGCGGCAGGCTCTACGGGAAGTCCTTCTTCCGGATCTCGATCTTCCTGCCGTATGCCGTTCCCGCCGTCGTCGCCAGCCTCATGTGGGGCTTCATGTACGGCACGCGGTTCGGCCTCGTGGGCAACATCAACAGCGCGCTCGGCACCAACCTGCCGAACCCTCTCTCCCCCGACCTGATCCTCGCCTCGATCGGCAACATCGTCACGTGGGAGTTCATCGGCTACAACATGCTGATTTTCTACTCGGCGCTCCGCGTGATCCCGAAGTCCCTGTACGAGGCCGCGGAGATCGACGGCGCCAGCCGGTTCCGCCTCGTCACCGCCATCAAGCTCCCCGCAATCCGCGGAGCCCTCGTGGTCGCGGCGATCTTCTCGGTGATCGGCAGCTTCCAGCTCTTCAACGAGCCGGCCATCCTGCAGAGTCTCGCGCCGAACTCCATCTCCACGTACTTCACCCCCAACCTCTACGCCTACTCGCTGAGCTTCTCCGGCCAGCAGTACAACTACTCCGCCACCGTGGCCATCATCATGGGCGTCATCACCATGGTCATCGCCTACGCAGTCCAGCTGCGCGGCATGCGGAAGGAGAGCTGACCATGAGCGTCGCCGTCGAACCCGCCCATACCCGCAAGGACCACCAGAAGCAGAAGCCCGGCTACGTTCGTATGAAGAGCACGCGCCGCGGCGTGGACAATCCGAAGCGCAGCCTCCTGCTGACCGTCCTCACCGGCATCGTCCTCATCTACAGCCTCATCCCGCTGGTTTGGCTGTTCATCAACTCCTCCAAGACCCAGGCCGATCTCTTCACCTCGTTCGGCCTGTGGTTCAGCGGCGACTTCGCCCTGTTCGGCAACATCGGCGACACCCTCACGTACGACGGCGGTATCTTCGGCCGCTGGTTCCTCAACACCGTGCTGTACGTGGTGCTGGGCGCCGGCGGAGCGACGTTCCTCGCCGTCCTCGGCGGGTACGCTCTCGCGAAGTTCAACTTCCCGGGCAAGAAGGCCGTGTTCGCCGTCGTCATCGGTGCGGTGGCCGTTCCCGGCACCGCCCTGGCAGTCCCCACCTTCCTCATGTTCAGCGAGATGGGCCTCACCAACACCCCGTGGTCGGTGATCATCCCGTCCCTCATCTCGCCGTTCGGCCTGTACCTGATGTGGACGTTCGCCTCCGAGGCGATCCCCACCGAACTGCTGGAATCGGCCCGCATGGACGGCGCCGGCGAGTTCCGCACGTTCTTCCAGATCTGCCTGCCACTGCTGGGCCCGGGCATCGTCACGGTGCTGCTGTTCACCATGGTCGCCACGTGGAACAACTACTTCCTGCCGCTGATCATGCTCAAGGACCCGGCCTGGTACCCGCTGACCCTGGGCCTGAACGCCTGGAACGCTCAGGCGTCGACGGCGGGTGGCGAGGCGATCTTCAACCTCGTCATCACCGGCTCGCTCCTCACCATCCTGCCGCTGATCGCGGCGTTCCTGCTGCTGCAGCGCTACTGGCAGTCCGGCCTGAGCGCGGGCGCCGTCAAAGAGTAATCCCCTCCCGTTACCCCTTCCGAAAAACAATGAAGTGAAAAGGAACCCCATGAAGAGCAAAATCTCCCCGGCGGTGCTGCGCGGTTCGGCACTCGCCCTCGCGGCAGCCCTCACCCTCACCGCTTGCGGTGGCGGCGGGAACGACGCCGGCGGCGCCGCACCCGAAGAGGTCAGCGCCGACGACGTCCAGGCAGCCCTCGAGGAGGGTGGCGACCTCACCATCTGGGCCTGGGAGCCCACTCTCGAGAAGGTCGTCGAGGACTTCGAGGCCGAGCACCCGAACGTGAACATCGACCTCGTGAACGCCGGCACCGGAAACGACCAGTACACCGCGCTGCAGAACGCGGTCGCGGCCGGCTCGGGCGTGCCCGACGTCGCGCAGATCGAGTACTTCGCGCTTCCCCAGTTCGCCCTGGCCGAGTCCGTCAAGGACCTCACCGGCTACGGTGCCGGTGACCTCGCCGACACCTTCAACCCCGGCCCGTGGAGCTCCGTCCAGGCGGGCGAGGGCATCTACGGCCTCCCCATGGACTCCGGGCCCATGGCCCTGTACTACAACACCGAGGTGTTCGAGAAGCACGGCGTCGAGGTCCCCACCACGTGGGACGAGTACGTCGAGGCAGCCCGCGCGCTCCACGCCGCGGACCCCAGCATCTACATCGCCAATGACACGGGCGACGCCGGCCTCACCACGAGCCTCATCTGGCAGGCAGGCGGCCAGCCCTACAAGGTGGACGGCACCGACGTCACCATCGACTTCTCCGACGAGGGCTCCACCAAGTTCGCCGAGACCTGGCAGCAGCTGCTCGACGAGGACCTCCTCTCGCCCATCACCTCCTGGAGCGACGAGTGGTACCAGGGCCTCGGCAACGGCACCATCGCCACCCTGGCCACCGGCGCCTGGATGCCCGGCAACTTCACCTCCGGCGTCCCCGCGGCGTCCGGCAAGTGGCGCGCGGCACCACTCCCCCAGTGGGAAGAGGGCGGGACCGCGAGTGCCGAGAACGGCGGCAGCTCGCTGACCATCCCGACCGCGAGTGAGAAGGGCGCCCTCGCGTACGCCTTCCTCGACTACGCGAACGTGGGCGACGGCGTGCAGACCAGGATCGACGGCGGCGCATTCCCCGCGACCGCGGCGGCCCTCGAATCGGAGGAGTTCCTCAACGCCGAGTTCGAGTACTTCGGCGGCCAGCAGGCCAACCAGATCTTCGCCGAATCCGCCCGCAACGTTCCCGAAGGCTGGTCCTACCTGCCCTTCCAGGCGTACGCCAACAGCATCTTCAACGACACCGCCGGCCAGGCCTACGTCTCGGACACCCCGCTGACCGAGGGCCTCAAGAGCTGGCAGGACGCCAGCATCAAGTACGGCTCCGAGCAGGGCTTCACCGTCTCGGAGTAGTACCAGCAGCTCGACCAGACCCGGGCCGGGCGGGAGCTCGCGCACCCGCCCGGCCCGCTCCATCCCCGCCGTACCCCGCTGCACCGAACGGGCAGCGGGAGCACCGCCCCTGCATTGAACGCCTCACGAAATCGCCTCAAGGAGCTGTACCGTGTCAACACCCACCACCCACCGCTGGCTGCGCTGGCCGTCCGAGCCGAATCGCAAGCGCATGGCCTTCGGCGCCGACTACAACCCGGAGCAGTGGCCGCGCGAGACGTGGGACGAGGACGTACGGCTCATGCGCGAAGCCGGCGTCAACGTGGTGTCGCTGGCGATCTTCTCCTGGGCCCGCCTCCAGCCCGAGCGGAACACTTGGAACTTCGCCTGGCTCGACGAGATCATCGACCTGCTGCACGCCAACGGCATCGCCGTCGACCTCGCGACCGCCACCGCCTCGCCGCCGCCGTGGCTCGCCACCGAGCACCCCGAGATCCTGCCCGTGACGGCCGACGGCGGCACCCTCTGGCCCGGCGCGCGCCAGCACTGGCGCCCCACCAGCCCCGTCTTCCGCGAGCACGCGCTGAACCTCGTGAGCGCGATGGCCGAACGCTACAAGGACCACCCCGCGGTCTGCGCGTGGCACGTCTCCAACGAGCTCGGCTGCCACAACATCTACGACTACTCCGACGACGCCGCCCGCGCCTTCCGCACCTGGCTCACCGAGCGCTACGGCAGCATCGACGCGCTCAACGACGCCTGGGGCACTGACTTCTGGTCCCAGCGCTACACGCGGTTCGAGCAGATCTTGCCCCCGCGCCAGGCCGCCTCGCACCCGAACCCCACGCAGCAGCTCGACTTCAAGCGGTTCTCCTCCGACGCCCTGAAGCAGTACCTGCGCGAGGAACGCGACACCCTGCACCGCATCACGCCGGACATCCCCGTCACCACCAACTTCATGGTCATGGGCGAGACCAAGGGCATGGACTACGCCGACTGGGCCGCCGAGGTGGACTTCGTCTCCAACGACCACTACTTCGTGCCCGGCTCGCAGGCCGTGGACGAGCTCTCCTTCTCCGCGAACCTGACCGGTAACATCGCCGCCGGCAAGCCCTGGTTCCTCATGGAGCACTCCACGAGCGCCGTGAACTGGCAGCCCATCAACACCCCGAAGAAATCAGGGGCACTGCGCCGCGACTCCCTCACGCACGTGGCTCACGGGGCCGACGCCGTCTGCTTCTTCCAGTGGCGGCAGTCCAAGGCCGGCGCCGAGAAGTTCCACTCCGCGATGGTCCCCCACGCCGGCGAAGACAGCCCGATCTTCCGCGGCGTCGTCGACCTCGGCCGTGAACTCGGCGAGCTCTCCGCCGTCGTCGGATCCCGCCGCAGCAAGGCGCCGGCCGCGATCCTCTTCGACTGGAACTCCTGGTGGGCCTCGGAGCAGGACTCCCACCCCTCCGACCGCCTGCGCTACAAGCAGGAGGCTCTCGACTGGTACTCGGCGTTCCTCGCGCTCGGCATCCGCGCCGACGTCGTCCCCTCCGCCACCGACTTGAGCGGCTACGGGCTCGTCGTAGCGCCCATCCTCCATTCCGTCCCCGCGGGCCTGAAGGCGCGCCTCGAGGAGTACGTGACCGGCGGCGGGCACCTCGTAGCCAGCTACTTCAGCGGCATCACCGACGAGAACGACCACATCTGGCTCGGCGGCTACCCCGGCGCCCTGGCGGACCTCCTCGGCGTGCGCATCGACGAATTCGGGCCCCTGCTCGACGGCGAGACCGTGCAGCTGGACAACGGCACCACCGCGACCCTCTGGGCCGACCGCGTGCTGCCTCGCGCCGACGGCGTCGAGGTCCTCGCCCGCTACACCTCGGGTGAGCACACCGGCGATGCCGCCGTCACGCGCCGCACGGTCTCCTCCGACCCCGGAGCAGGCAGCGCCGCCTACGTCGGCGCGCGCCTCGGCGCGGCAGGCATCGAACCCGTTCTCGCGGACCTCGCCGCCCGCGCCGGGATCGAGAGCGAGCTTCCCGCCGATCTCCGCGGCGCCGTCGAGCAGGTGCTGCGCACCGACGACGACGCCGACTACGTCTTCCTCATCAACCGCACCGACGAACCGGTGGACATCGCCGGCGTCGACGGCGACACCCTCACGGGCGAGGAGTCCAAGCTGGCTCCCCGCTCCGTCGCCGTGCTCTCGAGGAAGGGACGCACCACTTAGCAGTGCCCCTGCAGTTCATCCCTTTGCTGGAAGGAACATATTCAATGACGAATCGACCCAGGCGCGCCACTCAGGCCGCCGCCGTGGGGGTGGCCGCCGTCCTGGCTGCCGCCTCCCTCATCGGGGGTGCGGCGCAGGCCGTTCCCCCGGCACCCCCCGCACCTGCGGCCGTGCCCGACGGCGCCCTCACCCTCACGCCCGACCCCTCCTACCAGGGCGAGGAGTTCGAGGGCTGGGGCACGAGCCTCGTGTGGTTCGCGAACGCGACCGGCGACTACCCCGACGAGATCCGGAACCGACTCGCCGAGCTGGTGTTCGGGCCCGAGGGGCTCAACCTCAACATCGCGCGCTACAACATCGGCGGCGGCAACGCGCCGGACGTCAAGGACTACCTGCGCCCGGGCGGTGCCGTCGAGGGCTGGTGGAAGGCGCCCGAGGGGACCACGCGCGAGGACACCGACTGGTTCGACCCCGAGGACCCGACCGACTGGAACCTCGAGGCGGACGCCACGCAGCGCTGGTGGATCGACCGCATCAAGCAGGACATCACGCACTGGGAGGCGTTCAGCAACTCGCCGCCCTACTTCCAGACCGTCAGCGGCTACGTTTCGGGCGGTTTCAACGCCACCGCGGACCAGCTGAAGACCGAGAGCATCGACGACTTCAACTCCTACCTCGTCCGCGTGGTCGAGGAACTCGAGGACGCCCACGGCATCACCGTCGACACGCTCGACCCGTTCAACGAGCCCAACACCAACTACTGGAGCACGCGCCTCGACGCGAGCGGCCAGCCGGTCGGGGGACGCCAGGAGGGCGCGCACATCAGCCCGCAGCTCCAGCAGCAGGTCCTCCGGAACCTCGCACCCAAGCTCGACGCCGCCAGCACCGACGCGACGATCTCGGCGATGGACGAGACCAACCCGGGCACGTTCGCCACCAACTGGAACACCTACCCCGAGGACGTCCGCGCCCTCGTGGACCAGCTCAACGTCCACACCTACGGCACCGGCCAGCGCACCACGGTGAGGGACATCGCCAAGGGCGAGGACAAGCCGCTGTGGATGAGCGAGGTCGAGGGTTCCTGGGGCAATGGCCAGAGCTTCACGAGCATGGAACCGGGCCTCGGCATGGCCAAGCGCATCGCCGATGACCTCCGCGAGCTCGAGCCCAGCGCCTGGGTGTTCTGGCAGCCCGTGGAGGACTACGACAACATGAAGCCCGGCGGCGAGAGCGCTGCCGGCGCCAACTGGGGCAGCATCCAGATGCCGTTCGACTGCACCAATGCGGACACGCTCGAGAGCTGCCCCATCTACACGAACACCAAGTTCAACACCGTGCGCAACTACACGCACTTCATCAGGCCCGGCGACCGCCTGGTCCAGGTGAACGACGACGACACCACCGCCGCCATCACGGAGACCGGTGCCGCCGTCGTCCACATCAACGAGTCCACCGACGCCAAGCCCGTGGTCCTCGACTTCTCGAAGTTCGGGACCGTCGCCGCCGGCGCGACCGTGACCCCCGTGGTCAGCGACGCCAACGGAGCGCTCGTCGAGGGCACTCCGGTCGCGATCGAGGCCGGCTCCGCCGTCGTCACCGCGCCCGCCGAGTCCGTCACGACCTTCGTGGTCGAAGGCGTCTCCGGGATCGCCGAGGACGCGGCCGCCATTCAGGACGGTCACGTGTACCGGCTGCAGGGCGTGCAGAGCGGCAAGTCGATCGAGCCGACCGGCACCACCGCCGTCATCAGCGCGAGCGATCCCGCCGACGCCGGCCAGCTGTTCCGCTTCACGAGCCTGGGCGAGGACAACACCAACCGCGAGCGCTACTCGATCACCACGCTCGACGGCGCGTCGCAGCTCGCGGACGAGGGCGGCGCCGCCGTCGTCGCTCCTGCGGGAGCCAACCCGCGCGCGGAGTGGATCGCCTCGACCACCGGCGACGGCACCTACACGTTCGTGAACGCCGAGACCGGCCTGCTGCTCGAAGTGGGCGGCGGCTCGGCGGCCGAGGGTGCTGCCGTGACCCTGTACATCGCTAACTCCGGCGCCAACCAGCGCTGGACGCTCATCGACGAGACCGTGCTGTCCGTGCAGGACGCCACGGCGTTCACCGTCCCCGGCATCGCACCCGTGCTACCCGAGACCGTGACACCGGTGTACCGCGACGGCGCGCGCGGCGCGATCCCGGTCGAGTGGAAGGTCCCGAACGACAACCGCTGGAAGAAGTCCGGCACCGTCAAGGTCAAGGGCATCGCGACCGACCTCACCGGCACGCAGTTCCCCGTGGAGCTCTCCGTCACCGTGGACACGCTCGTCTCCACGCAGCCGGCGCGGGCGAAGGCGGTCGTCAACGGCCTGCCGTCGCTGCCCGCCACCGTCACTGCCGTCGGCAGCCAGGGCGGAACGGTGGAGCGTCCGGTCACCTGGAACACCGCCGTCGCCTACCCGGCCCCCGGAGTGTACGAACTGGCGGGCACGGCCGACGACGGCAACGGCGGCACGCTCCCGGCGACCGTCCGCATCCAGGTCACCGAGGGCACGCTGGACAACGTGGCCGACGACGGCGGCACCACCGCCCGCGCGACCTACACCGAGCCGGGCTACGGCACGGCCGGCCTGTTCAACGGCGACACCCGCGACAAGGCGTGGTCCAACTGGCGCTCCGGCACCAAGAACGCGGCCGACACGCTGACGGTCACGCTGCCGAAGGCGCAGACCCTCGGGGGCGTCGTCGTGCACTTCTTCCGCGACGGCTCTTCGGACAGCTACGCGCAGACCGTGCAGTTGCAGGTCCAGGGCGCCAACGGCCAGTGGACCAACGAGGGCGGGCCGGTCGCGGTGCGCGGCGGCTCCCCCGCACCTGCGGTGACGCTGCCGATCGCCAGCGTGACGGCGTCGAACGTGCGGGTGGTCATGACGGCCCGCTCGCAGACGCACATGGTGGTCAGCGAGATCGAGGTGCTCGGCTCCGTACCGGCTGCCTCGTCGGATGTGGCCCTCGCGTCGATCAGTCTCGACGGTACGCCGATCGAGGGCTTCGATCCCGCGGTCACGGAGTACTCGGTGCCGGCTCGGGGCAAGGTGCCAGCGGTCTCGGTTGTCACCGCGGACCCGTACGCCACGGCGACCGTGACGCAGCCCTCGGGCGGGGACCGCACCGCCGTCGTCACCGTGACGAGTGAGGACGGTACCGCCACGAGCACCTACCGGGTGGACCTCACGAAGTAGTAGCTACTCCGGATCGACACGACGGGGCGTCCGCAGCAGCGGGCGCCCCGTCGTCGTTCCGCGGTGGGGTTCGCTGCCGTGCTTCTGTCGGCCGAAGGCTCTACCCCTGACGGGATACGGCTGGTGACGCCTGCGTGCGTCGGCGGACGAGGAGGACGATGATCACGACGGCGAGCAGTGCTATGACGCCGATGAAGTAGGAGGTTGCGCCCGCTCCTGCCTCGTCCTGAAGGATGGGGGGAAGCTCGCCCGCCTCGGTCGATGTCGACGCTGCCGATGCGGGGGCGGCGACGGTGAACCGCAGGTCCGTGCCCGTGGCGGCGGTTGCCGTGGCGTCATCCGTCACCGTGAGGGTCGCGGTGTACTCCCCGGGCTCGAGCGCCCCTGCGAGCGTGGTCCTGACCTGGGTGGAGGTCCTGGCGTAGACGACGTCCATCGCCACGTCCGACCGGCTGACGATGGTTCCGTCCGCGTCCCGGACGAGCAGCTCGCCGGCCGGCATGAGGCTGGTGTTGCCGGTATTGGCGATGGCCACGTCGACGACGGACCGCTCCGCGGCCAGGGAGTGGCTTGCTGCGTGAACCGCGAGCGCTGGAGTGGAAGGCCCTGGAACCTCGATGGATACCGCGATGGCCTGCCGGACGATCTGGTCCAGTGCTACGTCGCCCGACCCCTCCACCGCGACGTTGTTCTCCAGCACGAGGCTCGTGAGGTACTGCCCGGGCTCGGTCCCGGGAGGGACGGTGACGGAGAAGGCACGGGTGATGCCCTGCTCGGTCGGTAGTTCTACGACCTCCGTAGGGTAGGACACCCACTCGGTCGTCCCGGTCGGGCTGCTTCCGCGCTCCTTCGCCCCGAACCCACCGTTGATGACGGTGTAGGCGTCAGCGGCGTAGGTGAGGGCCTCGATGGGCACGGTCCCCTGATTGCCGAGCTCGACGGCAAGCTCCCGGCTCTCGCCAGGGCTCATCGTCAGGGCGAAGTACGGACCGGGCTGGTCGGCCGGCCGTAGGCTCAGCTCCACGGGCTGTTGCTCGGCATCCGCCGTCGCCAGTGCCGGCTGGGGCGACACAAGTCCTGCCAGCGAAAGCGGAAGGAAAGCCAGGACCAGGAGGAGCGCGGTGGTTCGCGCGCGGAGTGCGTGAGGCATGAGGGATTAGCTTCTTTCGGGCGAATGGCGATGCTGCTGCTGGCGACGGGGCCGGGTTGGCCGTCCCGGCCCCGTCGTCTTGATCAGTGCCGGCGGATCAGCTGCCGGAAGGAGCGGCGCTGATCGTGGTGGTCAGCGTGGCCTTGTAAGTACCCGCGAAGCTGTCCGCAGGGACCGACAGGGTGCCCTGAACCACCTGACTGAAGGCCCCGTTGACGCTCTTGCTGGCCGTCAGGACGGTGACCGGCTGGTCCAGCGAACCGGAGGCGCCGGGGACGGCCACGGCTCCGTCGGGAGCGCTGACCGTGCCGGGCACGATCGAGAAGTTCGACGCCGGGATGTCGGTGCCGTTGTAGTCGCCGTCGTACAAGAAGTCCGAGACCTTCGCGGTGACGCTCCACCCCGCGCCGGTGCCGCTGCTGTCGTCGACTGTCAGCGTCATCGGAATCGCGCTGTTCTGGTCGCTGTGGCTCGAGGAAACGGCGGGCAGAGCAGCGTTGAGGAACGAGGCGGTACGGGCTCCCTGGGTCACGGTGGCGGTCACTTCGTCCGCGGCGGAAGCCCCTGTGGCTCCAACGAAAGCCAAGGCGGCCACACTGCCGACGACGAGGATTTTGGTAGGACGAGAAGTAGACATGAGAACTCCTGAGACTGCTTGGGGGTTACTGATGGCTTCAACGGATATGAAGCCGACCCGAACGTAGCAAGCCGCCCGCCCTATCCGGAGCTGCTTTCAGCTCTTCTGCACCAAGCCTGAGCGGAACATGCACGAGGGCGTGGACTTGGGCGAAATCAGCGGAAAATGCGGAACAACCGCTGAGCATGCGCGGAGCGTCTTCCGTCGGAACAGGAGCGTCAGGCGCTGTGCGGGTGGTTCGTCAGCCAGGCGCGCGCCTCGTCGTGGTCTTCGAAGTGGCGGGTGGGAAAGGGCGGTTCGTGCACCTGCCTGAAGTACTGGCTCAGGGTTCGATCGACGGCCGAGGGTCCCACCAGTGCCAGGGCCGCTATGTTCAGACCGGTCGCAAAATAGTGCAGTGCGCCGCGGGCGAGGGACACCATCCCGTTGAGTTCCACGAGCATCGGCGGACACAGGTTCGGGCAGATCTGGTCGGCTCGCTCGATGAGCGCCACGGCCATGTCCTCGCTGACCGTCGCGCTGCTGCTCCACTTCACCCAGAGGATGCTGCCGCGCATCCCGGCCGTGAATGCTTCCACGTCCGTCACCTGTGGCTGACCGTCCACGCCGTCCTCCTCCGTGTTACACCTCCGTGGTGTCAGCAACACTACGTCCACCAGCTGCGGGCGCCGGGAGATACGGGTGACGTCGGGAAGCGGATCGCCGGTTCCGGTCCGGTCCGCTTCCCGACTTGGCGTAATGCTTCGTGGTTCCTCGACAAAACCTCAGTGAGACTTCGTGTTCACCCGGCAGACTGATGAGCAGCCGCGCCGGACGGCGCAGAGAGGAGTGGTGAGGGTCGATGATTCGTCAGGAGCCCGTAGAGGCGCATCGCGCCAGGGGCGGGGGCCCGGGGGTGTGGCTTCTCGTCAGCCTTCTCCTGGTGGTTTCCGCGGCCTATACGGCCGCTGTCGTGCTCAAACCCTCCGAGGAGTTCCACCCCCTGGTCGATGGCGCCCTGGGCCTCGTGGCCATGTGGGTGCCGGCTGCGATGTCCTGGCTCGCGGTGTACCGGGCGGAGAGCCGGCGGCCGGACATCCTCCTCGCCGCGTGTGCCGTGTCCTGTTGGGCTGCAGGCACCACCTACTACGTGCTGCACGCAGCGGCCGGTGAGGATGTTCCCCTGCCGTCCCCGGCGGACTTCGGGTATTCCGGGTTCTATCTCCTGATGCTGGCCGCTCTTGCCTTCGTCGTCCGCGACCGGCTCCGGGCCATGACATGGTCGGTCATCCTGGACAGCGTCATCGGTGCCCTTGGAGCGGCTGCCGTGCTCTGCGTCGTCCTCGATCCGCTGCTGACCTCCACCATGGGCGGTCCCTGGACCCCCACGGCCCTGCTGGGGACGGGTTACCCGCTGATGGATCTCCTGCTGGTGGCAACCGTCATCGGGATCACCGCATCAACCGGGTTCTCGCTCGGCGAAGGGTGGGTCCTCGTTGTCCTGGGACTCCTGCTCTTCACAGGGGCCGATGTGGCCTATGCGCTGTTGGAGCTGAACCATGACTACGTCCTCGGCACTCCCCTGGATGCCTCGTGGGCCTTAGGGCTGTCGCTGGTCGCAGCCTGGATCGCGCTTCAGGCACGAACCCCCGGGCGGCACAGCCGGTGGCGCGTAGCCGTTCCGGCACAGACCGTGCCCACCCTCGCGACGGTTGCCGGGTTGGGCGTCCTGATCCTGGCGTCCCAGGAGCGGGTTCTGGTGCTTGCCGTGGCCCTGGCCAGCCTCACTCTGGCCCTTGCGGTACTGCCGCTGGTGTTTCGCCAGCGGCTCCGGTTGTCGGAGGCCACCACCCAGGCGCGCACGGATGAACTGACAGGCCTTCCCAACAGGCGGGCTCTCTACGCGGACGTACCAGAACGGCTGGCAGCCGCCAGGAGGCGACGCAGTGCCGTACTGCTGCTGGATCTGGACAAGTTCAAGGAGATCAACGACGGCCTGGGCCATGACGTGGGGGACCGGCTCCTCGTTCAGGTGGCGGCGCGACTGTCCGAACAGCTACGGCCGGCCGATCTGCTCGCCCGCATGGGCGGCGACGAGTTCGTGATCCACCTCGACAACTGCGGGCAGGAGCAGGCGCAGGCCGTCGCCCTGACACTCAGGGCTGCTTTGGTAGAACCGTGCGACCTGGGCGATATCACCGTCCACGTCAGCGCGAGTATCGGCATATCGTGCTACCCGGAGCAGGGCCAGGACCTGACCCTGCTGCTGCGCAAGGCCGATATGGCTATGTACTCGGCCAAGTCGACGCGAAGCGGCCACGCCGTCTATGCCGACGGTGCGGCGGAACTCATCCCCCACCAGTTCCACACTGTGCAGGCCCTCAACGAGGCACTCCTCGACGACCAGCTGATCCTTCACTTCCAACCGAAGATCGACCTCTCCACAGGAGCAGTGCGAGGGGTCGAGGCCCTGGTCCGGTGGGACCATCCAACGCTGGGGCTGCTCCAGCCCGAGGCTTTCCTCGCCCGGTTCGAGGAGGCCGGGCTGATGCCGGCGCTGACCAACGTGATTCTGGGCCGGGCTTTGGACCAGGCCGCCGCGTGGGCGAACGACGAAAAACCCCTGTCGGTGGCGGTCAACCTCTCCGCCTGTTCGGTCATGGACGCCCGCCTCCCTGCGCAGATTGCCACGATGGTCTCGGACCGAGGACTCACCCCGTCCGTACTCGTCCTCGAGATCACCGAGGACGTGCTGGTGGGTGATCGAAGCCGGGCCTCCACGACACTCTCGGCCCTTCGGGAAACGGGTGTGCGGATCGCGGTGGACGATTTCGGGAAAGGCTACAGTTCGCTCTCCTACCTCCGTGACCTGCCGATCGACGAGCTCAAGCTCGACAAGTCCTTCATCCTCACGATGTTGGACGACACCCGCGCCACGGCGCTCGTGGTGTCGACCATCGACCTCGCGCACAGCCTGGGGCTCCAGATGACCGCGGAGGGCGTCGAGAACCTCGATACCTACCGCAGCCTCAGCGACTACGGCTGCGACTTCGCCCAGGGTTTCGTGGTGTCCAAACCGCTGACCGCCCCGGAACTGGACGCGTGGCTCCAGGCCCGATGTCCCCTGTCTGCTGCCGCCGACTACGTTCCTACCGCTTCCCAGGCCGAATAGGCGGCTGCGCCGCGGTGCCGCCCGGAGGTGTTCCGCTGGGAGCCTTCACTTCGGCATTCCAAGGGGGGGCCGCTTGCCGGCATTTTCGAGTACCCGCCTGAGCAGATGGAGTAGCCAGTACTCGCGAAACCGGCACGGCCCTCCTCGTAGTGTTGTTCGCGAAGATGCATTCCAAGCCCGCCGTTGTGCTGTGGCTGGAATGCCCTCTTCGTGCCGATCTTCTCTTGAGACCGGAAGATCACGGCACGGCGGCTTCCTCTGCCCCTTGGAGGCTGCCCCCAGTAAGTCGGCGGCGCCGAAGGCCCTCCTGAGACCAGGGACTTCATCAGGCGCCGCCGACTCCACGGGCACACGTCGAGCGGGTCGCCCCGCCATGCACCAGAAGGTGGATCCCCTTCACGGGCAATAGCGGCTTCACGGGCAATAGCGGCGAAGCCACCTGATCGCCCTGGATTCCGAGGTGAAGAACCGCGTGGGGTGCAGCGCCTGCTCCGCCCTCGCCGCCAGGACCCTGTCCATGGGGCCCGAACCGAGGAACGCGGCAGCGACTGCTGTTGTCTCCGTCGCGAAGGCCCGATGCGCATCGAGGCTCACGTAGCGGATGCCCCGGAAATCGATGAGGACCGCGTGCGGCGCGTTCGCGGCGAGAACGGCGCTGCGGGCGAGAACATCCCGAGCATCGGCTACGGAGATCTCGGCATCCGGGACCCAGGCGAATCTGAGCAGACTTCGACCGATGCTGCTGACGCTGGCCTTTCCACCCACGGCGTCGCCGTATGCCATCACGTGGCTGCCCTCCGTCCGGAGCAGGAGCTCATCCCCACCCGCACCCGGCTGCCTCGAGGTCGCGCTGATCAGTTCAGGGCTGTGATCGAGTTGGATCGAGACGATGCAGGGCTGCTGCCGACCCTATTGGTCGCCGTCACCGTGAAGGAGTATGTCCTGCCCGCAGTGAGGCCCGTAATCCTGGCCGTAGTGGCGGTGCCCGCGATCGTGACGGCGCCGATCCTCTGGGTCCCGGAATAGGCGGTGATGGTGTGGCTGGTCAGTGCTGAGCCGCCATCGCTGCCCTTGGTCCAGGAAAGTGACGCCGACCTGCTGCCGGCGGTTGCTTTCACGGCGGTCGGAGCGGCAGGCGCTGTGGCGACCAAGGGGGTGATGGTGTTGGATCTCGCCGACGCAGGGCTACTGCCGATGCTGTTGGTGGCAGTGACGGTGAAGGCGTACGCCTTTCCTGCGGTGAGGCCCGTGATTCGTGCGGTAGTGGCAGACGCCGCCACTGTGACGTTACTGATCACCTGGGTCCCGGAGTGGACCGTGATGGTCTGCCCGGTCAGGGCTGAGCCGCCATCACTTCCCTTGACCCAGGACAGCGCTGCCGCCGACACCTCCGCGGTAGCGCTCACGGTGGTCGGCGCGGTCGGCGCCTTGGCAACGGGGGCAGGAGCGGGGGCAGGAGCGGGCGAACCCGTGTAGAGGAGCCTGTTCGGGGTTCCGGTACCGGCCGCCATCACCACGCCGGTGGTAGCCGTGCCGTTGAGCGTCGCTGTGACCTGCGCCGGGGCCATCGACGGCTGCTGGCCGAGCAGCAGCGCTGCTGCACCGGCAGCGTGCGGGGCGGCCATCGAGGTGCCGGACATCGTGGCCGTCGAGGTATCCGAGGTGTAGGACGCGGACAGTACGGACGCGCCGGGCGCGTACAGGTCGACACAGGACCCGAAATTCGAGAAGGAAGCCTGTCGGTCCGAGGAATCACTCGCCGCGACGGTCAGGGCTGCTGCCAGTCTCGCCGGGGAGGTGGAGCAGGCATCGGCCGCGGAGTTGCCCGCTGCCACGACGGCGGTGACGCCGTCGTTGATCACGCCCTGCAGTGCAGCGTCCACGGTAGAGCTCGCCGCGCCGCCCAGGCTGAGATTGACGACGGCAGGGGTCCCTGCGGCGTGATGACCGGCCACCCAGTCCAGACCGGCGATGACGTCCGAGGTGTAGCCGGAACCGGTGCAGCCGAAGACCCGCACCGGGACGACCGTCGCGGCTTTCGCGACACCATAGGTGGCGCCCGCGATCGTGCCTGCGACGTGTGTGCCGTGCCCGTTGCAGTCGCCGGCACCTCGACCGTCCGCGATCGCGGACCAGCCCGTGCCGACGCGGCCGCCGAACTCCGCGTGGGAGCCGAGGACTCCGCTGTCCACCACGTACGCCGTGACGCCGGCCCCGGTCGTCGCCGTCGTGAACGAACCGGAGAGCGGCAACGTGCGCTGATCGATGCGGTCAAGTCCCCAGGGCGCTGGTTGCTGGGTCGCCGTCACTTCCATGACGGCGTCGACCTCTACGGCCTGCACCTGCGCCGACGCCGCCAGGTCCGCGGCCGCGGCCGGGGTGAGCGTGACGACGGCGGCACGCACCGCGTGGGAGAACTCCCGCTCCACCCGGATGCCCTTGCCGCGCAGAGCCCGTGCGGCGGCAGGGACGTCGGTGCCCGGGGCGTATCGGACGACATACCGGGCGGGCTTGTCTGCTGCAGGCTGCGCGACCTCCGGGGGTACCGGCACGACAGCCGAAGCGGCAGGCGTCACGCCGGCGAGCACTACGGAGGACAGCAGGGCGGCGGTGAGGATACGGGGCACCACAGGCAGCACGGAGGCCAGCTTTCACGTCAGGGATTTCCAGGGGAGGGACCGTGCGGGCATGCCCGCTCCTTCACGGTAGAACGACGACGATCGGCATTCCCCTGATCTAGCACAATCCTGCGCGAAGCCTGACGATCATCGGGCTTTCGCTGCGCAACTGCCCTGGTGTGCCCGAGAAGGGCAAGCTCCGACACCGGTCACAGCCCTATCCTCCCGGAGCGCTCGCTTCTCCCGCGCTGGTTCATCCCCGGTCGCCCTGCTTGCCACGCTGGCCTCGTCAGGCGTCCGGCAGCTCGCGTCCGAGCCGGTCGACGAGCTCCAGGCTCTGCTCCCGGATGGACCCGAGCATGCTGCCGGCTCCGCACAGGACCATGGCCGCGTCGGCCACCTGGAGCGGAGAGGCCGGCGTCACCTGCCCGTCGGCGCGAAGGCTCACGAGGGATTCGACCAGGCGGAAGGCCAGCTCCCCCTGGTGCTGGGGATCCCCCGGCCAGAGCGGTGCCGGAACCGCGGCGGCGCCGAAGTTCCGGTACAGACCCCGCAGCTCCGCCCGATCCGCGAGGAAACCGCTGAAGCGCTCGTCCCGTGCCTCGGGCAGGTGGTAGAGGATGCCGACGTTCCACCGGCCGCTGCACAGGTGCGTGCCGTCGAACAGCGCGACGGCGTGAAGCCTGGCGGCCGGCGACGCCGCGCCGTCCGTTGCCGGGACCTCGGCCACCGCCCGGGCGAAGGCGAGCCCTTCCGCGACCGTCCCGGCCAGGAGGTCCTCAAGGATGTCGTCCTTCGTGCCGAAGTGGTGGTAGAGGGAGGACTGCCGCATGCCGACGGCGTCCGCGATGGCACGCGTCGATGTCGTCGCGTAACCCTGCGTCGTGAAGAGCTCGGCTGCCGCGTCGAGGATCTCCTCGCGGGCCGTGGCACCGGGTCGTGTCGATTGTCGCGCACGGGGGCGCCCTGGTCCGGCTAGTGTCACGCCCTCATTCTTACACCCGGCCCATCGGCTCCCGTGCGCTCCCGTCTAGCCGTTCGGCGGAGTTCCGCCGGATGCGCCCATGCCGCTCATGCCGCTCATGGGGACAGTGGAGTGGCGGACCCTATCCGCCCTGTAGGTGGGCGCTGTGTCCGACCTGTGAGGGCGAAACATCACGGAAACAACCTCCTCACACGCCTTTTACCTCCGGGAAACCCGAGCGGGACGCCGGATTGGAAAACTATCAAGTGATCGGTATTACGCAGGAACCGCGCTCCTGCTCCCACCGGCACCCATCCCGTTCGAGCCCCGGAGACACCGATGACGATTCCAACCTCGACCCACATGGACGACGCCGACCTCACGTCCCTCGGCTACGAGCCCTCCCTGCACCGCAAGCTGGGCCGGTATGCGTCCTTCGCGGCGGGATTCTCCTTCGTCTCCATCCTCACCACGATCTTCCAGCTCTTCGCTTTCGGCTACTCGTTCGCCGGCCCGGCGTTCTTCTGGACGTGGCCCATCGTCCTCGTCGGGCAACTCCTCGTAGCCCTCAACTTCGCCGAACTCGCCGCTCGGTATCCGCTCTCCGGTGCCGTCTACCAGTGGGCGCGGCGCATCGGCGGCGAGACGGTGGGCTGGTTCGCCGGGTGGTTCATGGCGGTGGCCCAGGTGGTCACGGCGGCCGCTGCTGCCATCGCCCTCCAGGTCGTGCTGCCGCAACTGTGGAGCGGCTTCCAGCTCGTCGGCGGGGACCCCGCGCTCAACACGGTCACGGGTGCCGCGAACGCCGTCGTCCTCGGCGCCATCCTCCTCGTGGCGACGACCGTCATCAACGCGATGGGCGTCCGGCTCATGGCGCACGTCAACTCCGTCGGCGTCACCTGCGAGATCGTCGGCGTCATCGCCGTCGTCCTCGCCCTCATCACCGCGGCGCAGCGCGGGCCCGACGTCGTGATGGACACCACGGTGCTCCAGAGCTCGGACCTAGGCGCCGTCGGGGCGTTCCTGGTCTCCGGCCTCATGGCCGCCTACGTCATGGTCGGCTTCAACTCGGCCGGCGAACTCTCAGAGGAGACCCGCGATCCCCGCCGCACAGCACCGCGCACCATCATCTCCGCCCTCGTGATCTCCGGGATCGGCGGGGCCCTCATGATCATCACCGCCCTCATGGCGGCACCGAGCCTCGACGACGGCCGGCTCGCCACCGAGGGCCTCCCCTACGTCCTGACCGCCGTGCTCGGCACCTTCTGGGGGAAGGTGCTGCTGGTCGACGTCGCCATCGCGATCTTCGTCTGCACCCTGGCCATCCAGACCGCGGGCTCGCGCCTCGTCTTCTCGATGGCACGTGACGGCAAGCTCCCCGCCTCCACGCTCCTGGCCACGGTCCACCCCCGCCGCGGAACCCCGATGTGGCCGTCGATCGTCATCGGCGCGCTCGCCGTCGGCGTCCTGGCCATCAACGTGGGCAATGCCGCGCTCTTCACCACGCTGACCAGCGTCTGCATCGTCATGGTCTACATCGCCTACCTGCTGGTCACCGTCCCGCAACTGGTCAACCGCCTGCGCGGCGACTGGGACCGCGTGGGGCAGACGATGCCGGCCGGCCTCTTCTCGCTCGGCCGCTGGGGCCTGCCCGTGAACGTCCTCGCCGTCCTGTACGGCGCCGTCATGGTCGTGAACCTCGCCTGGCCCCGCCCCGAGGTGTACGACCCCGCCGGCGAGAACGGCATCCTCCTCTACTCCGCGCCCCTCATGGTGACCGTCGTACTGCTCCTGGGTCTGTGGATCCGGAGGAGCATCACGGACAGGGCCTCCTGAAACGCCAGCCACCGCACCTCTGCCGCACCTCTGCCGCACCTCTGCCGCACCTTAGACAGGACCGACATGACACAGACCACCGACTCCCCGGCAGGCACGTCCACCACGGCCGGAGCCCGGGCCCATGCCCGGGAGCAGCACCACCGCACCGCGGACACGATGCGCCACATCCCGGTATCCACCGCTCCCACCCGAGTCACCGGCGCGCTGCCCGACACCGCCGCAGACAGCCTCGTCTGGTCGGAGACGCTCGCGTTCGGTCGCTACACCACCCTGCAGCTCGCCCGCGGAACACGCCTACGGCTCACCGACACCGGGGATGCGTGCGTCCACACCCTCCTGTACAGAGCCGGAGCACTGCACGAACGCTACAACGCGGCTGATTCCGTCAAGGTCCCGTGGCAGGCCTATCCGGGAGCAGGGCACCCGCTCCTGTCCGCCGCCGGGCGCCTCCTGGCCACGATCGTCGAAGACACCTCGGGCAGCCACGATGCGCTGACGGGTGCCACCACCCTCGCCGGCAACACGGCCCGGTACGGGGCAGGCACGGCGCACAGTGCTTCACCCGCGGCGCGCGAACTGCTGACGCTGGGTGCACTGAAGAACGGACTCGGCCCGCGCGATGTCGCTCCGTCGCTCACCTTCTTCAAGGGCATCCACGTGGACACCGACGGAAGCATCCGCTTCACGGGTAGCGCCGGCCCCGGCGCGCACGTCGACCTGCTACTGCAGGTGGACGCCGTCGTCGTGCTGGCCAACACCGCACATCCGCTGGACCCGCGCGCCGACTTCACCGGCACCGCCGTGAACATCGCCGCATGGCGGTCACCAGGGGGCCTCGCCGCGCTGGCGGACGGGACCCTGGTGGGGCCGTTGACGCCGGAGCACCAGCAGGCACTGAACAACACCGAACACGATCTCGCCGCAAGGAGCACCCGATGACGACCACCCTCTCGCAGCCCGCGAGCAGCATCGCCCTCGCGCCGGGTGCCGTCGTCCTCGACGAGTACGTCGAGGCACGTGGGCCCTGGTCCGCCGTCGTCGCAGCCGGTGACGTGCTCACCATCGTGGACCTCGACGGCAACCAGGCCGTCGACTGCCTGCTCTACGCCGCCGGGGACACCACGGTCCGGTACTCCGCACCGGTCACGATCGCGCAGCAGCAGTCCATCGTCCTGACCACCGGCTCCGTGCTGCGCGCCGACACAGGGCTCGCGCTCATGACCGTCGTCGCCGACGAGGTGGGCGTGCACGACACCATCGGGGGCGCGTGCTCGCAGGAGTCGAACACCCTGCGGTACGGCCAGCACACCCGCGAGCAGCACGCGTGCGTGGAGAACTTCCTCATCGAGGGCTCCCGCTGGGGACTCGGCAAGCGCGACCTCGTCTCCAACATCAACTGGTTCATGAACGTGCCGGTGGATCCCGACGGTGCCCTCGGGATCGTCGACGGCCTGTCCGCTCCCGGCAAGCGCGTAGCGCTCCGCGCCGAGGTGGACACCCTGGTGCTCGTCTCCAACTGCCCGCAGGTCAACAACCCCTGCAACGGCTTCAACCCCACACCCGTCCGCATGATCGTCACCCGCCCGGAGAACATCGCATGAGCCGCTTCGACACCCTGCTCGTCGCCAACCGCGGCGAGATCGCCTGCCGCATCATCGAGTCCGCCCGGAAGCTCGGCCTGCGGACGGTCGCCGTCTTCTCCGAGGCGGACCGCGGCGCCCGCCACGTCCGGCTGGCCGACGAGGCCGTGCTCCTCGGTCCGGCACCTGCCAAGGAGTCCTACCTGCGGATCGACGCCCTGCTCGCCGCCGCCGCGTCGACCGGTGCCGGAGCCATCCACCCGGGCTACGGCTTCCTCTCGGAGGACGCCGACTTCGCGGAGGCCGTCGAGGCCGCCGGGCTGGTCTTCGTCGGACCCACTCCCGAGCAGCTCCGCATCTTCGGGACCAAGCACACCGCCCGCGACGCCGCGCAGGCCGCCGGCGTGCCCATGATCGCGGGGTCCGGACTGCTCGACGGCGTCGAGGACGCCCTCGCCGCCGCGCAGACCATCGGCTTTCCGCTCATGCTCAAGGCGACCGGCGGTGGAGGCGGCATCGGCATGACGGTATGCCGCACGGAGGAGGAACTCGCGGAGAGCTTCCCGAGGGTCTCCCGGCTCGCCGGCGCGAGCTTCGGCACCGCCGGGGTCTTCGCGGAGCGGTACGTGGAGAACGCGCGCCACGTCGAGGTCCAGGTCTTCGGCGACGGAGCCGGCCGGGTGGTCAGCCTCGGTGACCGCGACTGCTCCCTGCAGCGCCGCCACCAGAAGGTCCTCGAGGAAGCCCCTGCACCGGATCTGCCGGACGCCCTCCGCGAGGAGCTGCACCGCAGTTCGCGGGCACTCTGCGCGTCGCTCGGCTACCGCTCGGCGGGAACCGTCGAGTTCGTCTACGACTCCGCGCGCCAGGAAGCCTCGTTCCTCGAGGTGAACGCTCGCCTGCAGGTCGAGCACCCCGTCACGGAGTCGATCACGGGCGTCGACCTCGTGGAATGGATGCTCCGCCTCGCGCAGGGCGGGCCCGACGCCGCGGCCGTCCTCGCCGACGTCCCCGACAGCGTGCCGGTCTCGGGCTGTTCCGTCGAGGCACGGGTGTACGCGGAAGACCCCGCCCGCGGCTTCCAGCCCAGCGCGGGCACGATCACCAACGCGGAATACCCCGCGGCGGAGCACGTCCGCGTGGACACGTGGGCCGAGACCGGCAGCGAGGTCTCCACCAACTACGATCCCCTGCTGGCGAAGATCATCACGTCCGGCACCACCCGCGACGAAGCCTTCGACCGGCTCGCCGACGCCCTGCGCGGCACCCGGATCGACGGCATCGAGACCAACCTCGGAATGCTCCGCACCGTCAGCACCCTCGACGTCGTCCGCGCGGCGGAGCACTCGACCAGCACGCTCGACGCCGTCGGCGACCCGGAACCACGCATCACCGTGGAGCGCCCGGGACTGCAGACCAGTGTGCAGGACTGGCCCGGCCGCACCGGCCTGTGGCAGGTGGGCGTCCCGCCGAGCGGTCCGATGGACGACCTCTCCTTCCGCCTCGGCAACCAGGCCCTCGGCAATCCGGAGGGTGCCCCCGGCCTCGAGTTCACCATGACCGGGCCCAGCCTGATCTTCTCGCACGAGACCACGGTGTGCGTGACGGGCGCCGACGTGCGCATCACGGTGGACGACGTCGTCGTGCACGCGTGGGAGCCGATCACGGTGCCGGCAGGCGGAACGCTCGACGTCGGCACCGCGGGAAGCACGGGCCTGCGCGGCTACGTCCTCTTCGCCGGCGGCCTCGACATCCCGCAGTACCTCGGCAGCGCGTCGACGTTCACGCTCGGCCAGTTCGGCGGGCACGCAGGGCGCGTCCTGCGGACCGGCGACGTGCTGCGGACCGTTGACGCGGAGGAGACCGCCGGATCACCGGTGCCTCTCGACGCCCGGCCGGCGCTGACGAGCCGCTGGGAGCTCACCGTCGTCGAGGGTCCGCACGGCGCCCCCGAGTTCTTCCAGCGCGAGGACATCGACGACCTGCTCGCCGCGGACTACGAGGTGCACTTCAACTCCGCGCGCACCGGCGTCCGGCTCATCGGCCCGAAGCCGCGCTGGGCACGGAACGACGGCGGCGAGGCCGGCCTGCACCCCTCCAACATCCACGACACCCCGTACTCGGTGGGTGCCCTCGACTTCACCGGTGACACCCCGATCCTCCTCGGACCGGACGGGCCCAGCCTCGGCGGGTTCGTGTGCCCGGTGACGGTCGTGACGGCCGACCGCTGGAAGCTCGGGCAGCTCCGCCCGGGCGACACCGTGCGCTTCGTCCCGGTGCAGGCCGTTCAGGCGCCATCGCTGCGGGACCTCGGTCCCGGGCGGCAGCTGATCCTGCCCGGAACGGCGGGATCCGCTCCCGGCGCACCGGCCGGGATGACCACCCGCGCGTCCCGCGACGGGGACGACGGCGTCCTGGCGCGCGTCGCGGAGGAGCCGGGCAGGCCCGCCGTGACCTACCGTCGGTCCGGCGACGACAACCTCCTCGTCGAGTACGGCGACATGGTGCTCGACCTCGGCCTCCGGGCCCGCGTACACGCCCTGCACCAGGCCGTCGAGCAGATGCGGCTCGCCGGCGTCGTGGACCTCACGCCCGGCATCCGCAGCCTCCAGATCAAGGTGGATCCCTCCGTCCTGTCCAGCCGCCGCCTGCTCGAGGTGGTTCAGGACATCGAGAGCTCCCTGCCCGCCAGCTCGGAGCTCGTGGTGCCCAGCCGTTCCGTCCGCCTGCCCCTCTCCTGGGACGACCCCGCCACGCGTGAAGCGATCGAGCGGTACATGGCCGGAGTGCGCGACGACGCCCCCTGGTGCCCCTGGAACATCGAGTTCATCCGGCGCATCAACGGGCTCGAGTCCGTGAACGACGTCTTCGACACCGTGTTCGACGCCGAGTACCTGGTCCTCGGCCTCGGCGACGTGTACCTCGGTGCGCCCGTCGCGACGCCGCTCGATCCCCGGCACCGCCTCGTCACCACCAAGTACAACCCTGCACGGACCTGGACGCCGGAGAACGCCGTCGGCATCGGCGGCGCCTACATGTGCATCTACGGCATGGAAGGCCCCGGCGGGTACCAGTTCGTGGGCCGCACCACCCAGGTCTGGTCACGCTACGCCGACTCGGCGCCGTTCGAGCCGGGATCCCCGTGGCTGCTGAGGTTCTTCGACCGCATCTCCTGGTACCCGGTCAGCCCGGAGGAACTGCTGGACCTGCGGGCGGACATGGCAGCAGGTCGGGGCCGCGGCGTCGAGATCGAGGACGGGACGTTCTCCCTCGCGGAGCACGAGCGCTTCCTGGCGGACAACAGCGCGTCCATCGCGGAGTTCCGCGTGCAGCAGTCGGCGGCCTTCGCCGTCGAACGCCAGGCCTGGGCCGACGCCGGCGAGTTCGATCGCGCCGACGCCGCAGCCGCCGTCGTTCCCGACACCGAGGACCTCGTGGTGCCCGACGGCGCCTCTCTGGTCTCCGCGCCCTTCGCCGCCAGCGTCTGGAAAGTCGATGTGGCTCCGGGCGACACCGTGCTGAAGGGGCAGCCCCTCGTCTCGCTCGAGGCGATGAAGATGGAGACCGTCCTCAGCGCGCCCTGCGACGGGCTGGTGTTGCAGGTCCTGCCCCTCGCAGGTTCGCAGGTCGTGGCCGGCGAGGCCCTCGTCGTGCTGGGCGCGTCCCCCGGGACGGAGCCCGGAACCGAGCCCGGGACGGACCAGGACCCATCAGCCCGGCCGGAGCAGCAACCTGAGGCACGCGAGACGGAAGAGGTAGCCGCATGAGCACCCTGGCAACCGACCGGGTACGCGCCGCACTGGCGGCCGTGCACGCCGTGGACCGGCCCGAGATCTGGGTGACCCTCCGCGCGGAGGAGGACCTCCTCGCCGAGGCCGCCGACGTCGACGTGCGCGTCAGCGGTGGCGAGGAGCTCCCTTTGGCGGGACTGGTGCTCGCCGTGAAGAACAACGTGGACGTGGCAGGCGTGCCCACCACCGCGGCCTGCCCGGGCTTCGCCTACCTCCCGGGGCAGGACGCGGAAGCGGTGCGCCGCCTGCGGGCAGCGGGCGCAGTGGTGCTCGGTGCCACCAACCTGGACCAGTTCGCCACCGGACTCGTCGGAACGCGCAGCCCCCACGGTGCGGTCCGCGACTCCCGGCGCCCGGAGTACATCTCCGGCGGGTCCAGCTCCGGGTCGGCCGTCGCCGTCGCGCTGGGACTGGCCGACATCGCGATCGGGACCGACACCGCCGGCTCGGGCCGCATTCCCGCCGGCCTCCAGGGGATCGTCGGTATCAAGCCGACCCTGCACGTCGTTCCGACCGACGGCGTCGTGCCTGCCTGCCGTTCCTGGGACGCCGTCACCATCCTCGCGCGGGACCTCGTGACGGCGGAACGCGCGATGGGCGTGATGGCGGGAGGTGCTCGCGCCTGGCCGTCCGGGGTCCGCCTCGCAGCCCCTGCGCGGCCGCGCGTCGCCTATCCCTCCGAGCTGCCCGAGCTGTCGCCCGCCTGGGCTGCGGAGTTCGACCGGCAGGTCGCCCGGCTCGAGGCGTCCGGCGTCGAGGTCCGGCCCGTGCCGATCGATGTGTTCCTGCAGGCTGCGCGGCTGCTGTACGACGGCGCGCTCGTCGCGGAACGGTATGCCGCCGTCGGAGCCTTCGTGGACAGCGCCACCGGGGACGGCAATCCCGCGGGCCTCGATCCCACGGTCGCGGGCATCATCGGCCGCGCGGGAGCACTTCCCGCGCACCAGTACGTGACGGACACCGCCCGGCTGGCCGTCCTCGAAAGGGAAGCGCTGGCACAGCTCGAGGGCTTCGACGCCCTTCTCGTCCCGACGGCACCACTCCATCCCCTCCTTGCCGAGGTTGCTGCGGACCCCGTGGGCGTGAACTCGCGCATGGGCACGTACACGAACTTCTGCAACCTCTTCGACCTCTGCGCGGTGGCCGTGCCCGCGGGCGAGGTCGACGGCGCCCAGTTCGGCGTGACCGTGGTCGGACGCACGTTCGACGACGCCGTGGTGGCGGACATCGCCCGCCGGATCGAGCTCGCTCCCGCTCCGCCCGCCCTCTTCGCCTCCGGTGCCGTCGCCCCGACGGGCACTGCCGGTCAGCCGTGGCCGCTGGCAGCCGGAGCGGCCGGCGTCCCGCTCGTCGTCGTCGGCGCGCACCGCCGCGGTCAGGTACTCGCCCGCGAGCTCGAGGCGCTCGGCGGCTACTGGGATGGTCCCGTGCGGCTGGCCGCCCGCTACCGCATGGTGGCCCTGGACACGGAGCCGCCCAAGCCCGGCGTGTACCGCGCGGACGACGGCGCCGAGCTCGTCGCCGAACGCTGGATCCTGGCCGAAGCTGCACTCGGACGGTTCCTCGCGGCCCTGCCCGAACCCATGCTGCTCGGCTCGGTCCGCCTGACCGATGGCACCACCGCGGTCGGCTTCGCCTGCGACGCCGTCGCCGCCGCCAGTGGCCGCGACATCACGCACTACGGGGACTGGCTCGCCGCGACAGCAGCGGTTTCTGCCGGATCGGAAAGCCCGGAGCGGAAAGCGCCGGGCGAACCGGCCCACGGCGGCCTGCGTGACTTCCTCGTCACCGGGCTCTCCCGCGGCCTCCATGCCGATACCAGGCGCGGCTAGCCGTGGAACGCACCTCCGATGTGCACCTGCCCGCCGCGCGCGACGCCGTCCGCCGGGGCGGGAACGCCCAGGGAAGCAGGACCCGATGGTGGCGACCGATCACCGGCCGTTCCGGCGAGCGCCCGGCTCCATCCGCTTCCCCGGACACGAGGGTCGAGGTGGAGTGGCAGTACCTGTGGTTGCTCCCCGGCGATGCGCCCTACGCCGCGAGGACGCCGGGCAGGTCGTAGGCCCTCTGCGCCCAGCGCTCCGGTCGGCCGCCGCGCTACCGGGGTTTCCGGTGGTGGACGGTGTCCGCCGGATAGGGTTGCAGCATGGCTGAGGTGGGGGCAGTGCTGGAGGCGGAGCGGTTGCTCGTGGGCTACGCGGGAACCGCCGTGTGCGGGGAGGTTTCCAGCGCGATCGCCGCGGGAGAGGTTCTGGCCGTCGTGGGGTTCAACGGCGCGGGGAAGTCCACCGTGGTCAGGACCCTGGCAGGGCGGCAGGCGCCGCTGGCCGGGGAGGTGCGGGTTCATGGACTGCCGGTGATGCCCGACGCCGTCCTGTTCCGTCGCCAGGTCGCCGCCGTCTTCGACGAGGACGTCTTCTTTCCCTCGTTGACCGTCCGCGAGCACCTGCTGCTGGTAGCCCGAGGGCACTCGCTCGCGTCTCCTGAGGAGGCGGTCGACGCCGAACTGGAGTTCTTCGGCCTCTCGGAGCGGTCGCACGCCGTTCCGGACGCCCTGTCCTCGGGTCAGCGACGGCGACTGCTCCTGGCGGCCGGTTTCATCCGGCCGTCCTCGCTGCTGATCCTCGACGAGCCGGAGCAGCGTCTGGACCCGGTCATGCGGGACGCGCTGGCGCACCGTATCCAGCAGCGCGCCGCAACCGGCAGCGCAGTGGTCCTGGTGACGCATGATCCCCGCCTGCTCGTGCAGACGGCAACAGCGTGCCTCGTCATCGACGAAGTGGTCGAACGCGTCGACACCCGGCGGGCGGCGGAGATCATTGCAGGATCCTGACGGAACCCGGACGGTGGCAGGACCAGGGACGCCCGACGGTGACACATTGCGCCTCGCCCGCGACGTCGTCGGCTACACCCGGCGGACGTCCCGCCGATACAACAGGGCCCGGTCGTCGCCCCGCGATCTCTTCATCGACGTGTACTCGAACGTGCTCGCGCTGGGCTGCGTGCTGATGATGGCCGCGTCCCTCGTCCTGGCACTCCGCGAGGAGATCGCGGGGCGCAGCGGGCACGCGGGGAGCCTGACGGAGGCGCGCTGGCAGGTCCTGCCGGCCGACAGCCTGTGGGCACTCCTGACTCTCCTGGCCTGGCTCGGGATCCTGCTGGCGGCCCGGCGGCTCGGGCCCGTCACCGTGAGCCGCGCGGAGGGTGCCTGGTGGCTGCCGCTGCCGATCGACCGGCGCCCGATGGTGCTGCCCGCCTTCCGGCGTCGACTCCTGGCCGTGGGCGCCGCGGCCGCCGTCGCCTATGTGCCCTTCAGTATCCTGACCGCCGTGGACCTGCAGCCCTGGATGCATGCGGTCGCCGCGGCGACGTTCGGCGGCGGCGCGGTTCTCGCCGTGTCCACCGCGGCGATCCTCCAGCTGTACCCGGCGGGGTCCGGTGCCCTGCGCTCCCGGATTCTGGCCGGATCGGGGGCCGTCGCCGTCCTGCTGTTCCTCGCACCACCTGTCCTCTCGCTCGTCCTGACCCTCGGCGGGGGGTCGGCCCTCGCCTCGTACGCGCTGTCCCGCGCCGGAGAGGTACCGGGCGCGGAACTGGAGCGCGGTGGAGCCGTCTCCGGCCATGTCGGGGCATCGATCTTCTTCCTCGACCTCAACGAACTGCGCCGCGCGGTGGCGTCCGGGCCGCGTGCTGCCGCAACCACGCGGGGTTCGCGCTTCTACTCGAGGCCGGTCCGCGGGGCGTTCGCCGCCGTCGTGCGCGCGGACGCGGTGGCGTTCCTGCGCCTGCAGTCCGCGCCGGTCGCTCCCCTGGTCTGGCTGGGAATCTGTCTCGCCGCCGCGCTGATCACGCCTGCCCTTCCGGTCCTCCTGCAGCTCGGAGTGATCCTGATCGCCGGATGCGTCACGACGGCGGGAACCGGGACGGTCGCCCGGAGGACGGCCGTGATCCCCGAACTCGAGGCGCTCCTCCCCGTCTCCCCCGTGCTGGTGCGATGCAGCCGGATGCTGATGCCGTCCCTGGCCATGGCGGCGTGGATGGGCCTGCTGGCCGCAGCGCTGGCGGCTCTCGGCGCGGGCCCCTCGCCGCTCGTCCTGCTCGGGGCGCTGGCCGGCGTGGGGATGGGAGCCGGGGCCGTACGCGCAGCGACCCGGCCCCCGACGGACTGGACATCCCCGCCCGTGGAGACTCCCTTCGGGTCCGTCCCGAGGGATCAGGTCTCCTCCCTCCTGCGCGGCACCGACATGACCGTCCTGGCAATGCTTCCGATGCTGCTCGCGCTGTACCTGGGGGTCGTCCACCCGGGGCTGATCATCGCCCAGTGCATCGCCAGCGCAGTGGCGGTTTCCGTGCAGGCCTCGTCGTCCCGGTGACCGCCGATCGCCGCCGGTCGGAGCGCTCGGGTCGGCGTGCCGCTACTCTGCCGTGGTGTGGTGGCGACCGAGGGGAAGCATGAGCGGCTTGTCCGAGGTGGGATCGCGGACCACCCTGCAATCGAGTCCGAAGACCGCACGGATGGTGTCCTCGGTGAGTACCTCGTCGGGCGTGCCCACCGCGTGGATCTGTCCGGCCGTCAGGGCGATCAGATGGTCGGCATAACGGGCGGCCAGGTTCAGGTCGTGCAGGACGATGACGATGGTGGTCCCACGGGCCCGGTTGAGGTCCGTCAGGAGGTCGAGCACCTCGAGCTGGTGGCTGACGTCCAGGAACGTGGTCGGCTCGTCGAGCAGGAGCACATCGGTCTGCTGGGCCAGGGCCATGGCGATCCACACGCGCTGGCGTTGCCCTCCGGACAGTTCATCGACGGGCCGGTCGGCGAGCACGGCGGTGTCGGTCGCGGTGAGGGCGTCGGCGACCGCCTGGTCGTCCGCGGGCGTCCACCGGGAGAACAGGCCCTGGTGCGGGTGCCGCCCCCTGCCCACGAGGTCGGCCACGGTGATGCCCTCCGGCGCGGTGGGCGACTGCGGGAGGAGGCCGAGCGTCCGTGCGAGTTCCTTCGCGGGCATCTGGTGGACCGCGCGCCCGTCCAGCACCACCTGTCCGCCGCGGGGTGACAGGAGCCTCGACATCGCACGCAGCAGGGTCGACTTGCCGCACGCATTGGCTCCTACGATCACCGAGATGCTGCCCATCGGCACCTCGAGGTCGAGGTGCTCGACGACGGTGCGGGCGCCGTAGCCCACCGTCAGTTGCTGGACCTGGAGAGTGTGGGCCGTTGTCATAGCGAGCCTCCCGCGCGGTTCGTCCGCACAATCAGATAGACGAGGTACGGCGCCCCGAGCACGCCGGTGATGACTCCCACCGGGTAGCGGACGCCGAAGGCGTACTGCCCCAGGAAATCGGCCGTGACCACGAGCAGGCTGCCGACCAGGGCGCTGGGGATGAGCAGGGACCCTCCCGGGCCGACAATCCTGGCGGCGATCGGACCGGAGAGGAACGCGACGAAGGCGATGGGCCCTGCGGCCGCTGTCGCGAAGGCGATGAGCCCCACGGCAGCGATGATCACGAGGATCCGCGTGCGCTCGACCCTGACACCCAGGGCCGCGGCGGTGTCGTCCCCGAGTTGGGACGCGGTCAGGTTGCGGGACTGGGTGAGCAGGATGGGCATGAGGACGGCGAGCGCGATGGCAACGGGCACCACCTCGGACCACCGAGCCCCGTTCAGGCTGCCCGTCAGCCACCGGGAGGCCTCCTGCAGGTCCCACTGGGCGGCCCGGCCCAGGACGTAGGCCGTCACGCTGTCGAGCATGGCGGCGATGCCGATGCCGATCAGGATCAGCCGCGTCCCCACGACGCCGTCCCTGAAGGACAACCCGTAGACCAGCAGCGCGATCCCGAGGCCCGCGGCGATCGCGACGACGGACACCTGGGCCGCCCCGAGGCCGAGCGTGATGATGGCGAAAGCCGCCGCGGCACTCGCGCCCGCACTGATGCCGATGATGTCCGGACTCGCGAGCGGATTCCGGAGCATGGTCTGGAAGGTGACGCCGCCGACACCGAAGCAGAGTCCGGCGATCACCGCGAGCGTGGCCCGGGGCAGCCGAAGCCGCCCGACGGTGAAGCCGGTTCCGCCGACGTCCTTGCCCAGGAGAACGCCGAGGACGTCCTTCGGGGAGTAGTAGGTCTGCCCGAAGGAGAGTGAGGCCGCGAAGGCGATGACGATGAGCGCGGCGAGCACGCCGATGACCATGCGCCGCCGCCCGGTGCGCCGCCGTCGTCCCGCTGCGATCTCCGCGGCCGAGATCCCTGCCCGCGGGGGTGCCTGCAGAGTCGTCATAGTTCCCGGACCTTCTGGCGGCGGACGATGTAGATGAAGAACGGCGCACCCACGAGCGCGGTGATGATCCCCACGTCGATCTCCTCGGGGCGCGCAACGATGCGTCCGAGGACATCCGTGGAGGTGAGCAGGACGGCCCCGAGGACCGCGGATATCGGCAGGAGCCAGCGGTGGTCCACGCCGAAGAGCAGGCGGCATGCGTGCGGTACGACGAGCCCGACGAAACCGATGGGCCCCGTCACCGCGGTCACGGCCCCGCAGAGGAGGACGGCTCCGAACGCAGCCGTCCCGCGCGCGACGGCCACGCGTTCGCCGAGCCCCGCAGCGAGCTCGTCACCGAGGGCGAGGGAGTTCAGGGAGCGTGCGGAGACGAGGCTGAGGGCGAGGCCCCCGACCAGGAAGGGCAGGACCTGCGTGATGCTCTGCACGGTGGCGCCGCCGACGCCGCCGATGAGCCAGGACCGCACGCTGCCCGAGATGTCCCCGCGGGGTAGCACGATGGCACTGATGAGCGAGGTGAGCGCTGCCGAGGTGGCTGCACCCGCCAGCGCGAGCTTGAGGGGAGTGGCTCCCCCGCGGCCCAGCGAGCCGACGACGTAGACGAACACCGCCGTGACGGAGGCGCCGGCGATCGCGACCCAGATGTAGCCCGTCGCCGAGCTGAGGCCGACCGTCGCGATGGCCATCACGACCGCGAGGGAGGCACCCGTGTTGACGCCGAGGATCCCGGGGTCGGCCAGGGGGTTCCGGGTGACGCCCTGCATGACCGCGCCGGAGAGGCCCAGTGCTGCTCCCGCCAGCACGGCCAGCAGGGTTCGCGGGATGCGCTTCGCCACGGCCGCCTCGTTGAAGCCGTCCGTCGACCCCCCGAGGGCTGCCACGACGTCCGACAGTGGGACGTCCCGGGAGCCGATGGTGACCGATGCGAACATCGTGACTCCCAGGATCCCCACCAGGACCAGGAGCCAGGACGGCCGAAGCCGCCGGAGGTCCCGCACGTCGGCGGATCCTCCGGCGGCCCGGACAGCGGAACTGGCCACTACGACTTGTCTGCGGCTTCCGAGATGAGCGTGAGGTAGTCCTCGAGCACCCAGGAGATGGACAGCGGGGTGGGGTTTGCCGCGGTGCCGACAGGGGTGGTGCTCGGCAGGTTCACGATCGCCTTGTTGGCCACGGCGGGGATCTGCGAGAGCAGCGGGTCGGCTTCGAGGGTCGAGACGAGCTCGTCGTCGCCGTAGGTCACGATGATGTCGACGTCGTCGAGCACGTCTGCCTGTTCGGTGCTGATGGTGCCGGAGAACAGCTCTGTCTCGGCCGATGCCGTCGCGACGCTCTCGGGAGTCGCCAGACCGAGGTCCTCGAAGAACATGGCGCGCGTGTCGTGCGTCGTGTAGTAGCTGACCTCGCTGAGGTCGGTGGGATCGACGTGCGTCATGAACATGGTCTTCTTGCCCGCGATCGTCGGGAATCCCGCCGTGGCATCGCCGATCTGCTGGTCGAGGTCCGCGATGAGCTCCCTCCCCTCCTGGGCCATGCCCATTCCGGCGCTGTTGAGTTCGATCATCTCGCGCCAGGGCGTACCCCACGCGGTCTCGGGGAACGCGACGACCGGAGCGATCTCGCTCAGGGTGTCGTAGTCCTCCTGCGTCAGGCCCGAGTAGGCCGCGAGGATCACGTCCGGATCGGTGTCCGCCACGGCCTCGAAGTCGATCCCGTCGGTCTCGTCGAACAGGACCGGGGTCTCGCCGCCGAGCTCGTCCAGCTTCTCCGAGACCCACGGGAGGATCCCGTCGCCGTCGTCGTCCCCGAAGGTCGCGGCGGCCATGCCGACCGGCACGACACCGAGTGCCAGCGGGACTTCCTGGTTGGCCCATGCGACCGTCGCGACACGCTCCGGCTTCTCCGGGATCGTGGTCGTGCCGAACGCGTGCTCGACCGTGATGGCCTGGGCTCCGGCGCTCGAGGACGCCGCATCCTCCGTACCGTCCGCGGGTGCGGCGCAGGCGGCGAGGACGACGGTCATGGACGCCGCTGCGGCGAGGGCGATGAGTTGTGGGGCGCGGAGCATGGAAGCCTTCCGGAGGATCGATAGGGCGGGTACCGGGTACCGCCGGATCGAACAGCGCACAGCACCAGGTAAGGATGACCTTAGCAGTATTAGCACACGCATCCGTGACGTTATTCGGGGCGCCCTTCCGGGGTGATCCCGGGGCCGTCCTCCAGGGCGTCCTGCCAGTGCGCGCGATGTTGGCCCGCGTCCGGAAAGAAAGCGGACACGGGCTGTCCGGAGCCGGGTGCGCTGAGGCGCCCACAGGAGCACAATCGCCGCATGACACTCCGCTGGTACTCGACCGTCATCGAATCCACCGACCACCGCGCGCTCGCGCGCTGGTGGGCCGAGGCGCTGGACTGGGAGGTGATGTTCGAATCGGACGACGAGGCGGTCCTGGTCCCGCCGTGGGCGCGGGAGCTCGGATCGACGCTGGCTTTCGACCAGGTGCCGCCGGGCCTCGTGTTCGTCCTCGTCGAGCACGAGAAACAGGGCAAGAACCGGGTGCACCTCGACTTCGCCCCGCACACCAGCCAGGACCGGGCCGCGGAGCTCGACCGGCTCCTTGCCCTCGGCGCCGTGCGGGTGGATGTCGGTCAGGGCCCGGACGTCAGCTGGGACGTCCTCGCTGATCCCGACGGCAACGAGTTCTGCGTCCTGTCCTCGCGCGACTCCTAGCGGGCCTTCCAGTGCCGGGGCCGGGTGCTACGGCTCGATCCGCTCCGTCTCGATGACTTCCTTGCGGACCTGGCCGCTGACGACCTCGTCCTGGGTGTGCACCTCACGGGCGATCCGGACGCGCTCGATCGGCACGACGTCCACCTCGACGCGTGGCTTCTCCTCGTAGAGGACCATCTCGACGACGTCGCCGTTGAAAGCTGTCCCGACGGCGTTGTAGAGGCGCTCACGCTCGGCATCGGTGAAGGAGCCCTCGCCGTCGTCGTACAGCGGTGCCCCGTCCCTCACAGGTACGCGTTCGACGACGAATTCCTCGCGCCGGATCTGGACCGTCAGCGTCACGTCCTCGGTGACGACGCGCTTGACGAGGCGGACGCGCTCCGTCTCGCGCAGTTCGGTTCCCACGCGAAGCTGCTCCTCGGAGCGCGTCATCGCGTAGTCGTCGCCCTCGGGGCGGGAGGAGCGGGTCCCGGCCGGCTCACCCACGGACCGACCCTGGCCGGCGAGCTCCTCGTCCTTCGTCGCCATGAGCCCGTAGTAGCGCAGGAGGTGCTGCTCCTCCGCCGGACTGAGGTGCCCGTCCTGGGACATCTTCGGGGAGTCGTAGACCTTGGAATGCGAATAGGGAAGGCGCACGTCGCGACCGTCGAGGGTGGCACCCTGCAGTGGCGCGAAGGATTCGGGATTGCCGGCCTTGTGCGTCGCGACGGTGACCCAGCTGGGTTCCCCCGTGGCGTCGTCGACATAGAGCTGCCCCATGGGGCCGAGCACCGCGCCGTCCTCGCTCAGCACGTTCGCGCCGGCGTTCATCGATTCCTTCATCTGTTCGAGCGTGATCATGATGGCCCTTTCGAAGAGGTTGCTCCCCTCACCGTAGGTCCCACCCGACCCGATAGCAAGCATGCTTACTACTGCATCCGTCACCGCAGCGGCAACCGGTCCTGGAGCGGGGCCCACACCTCGAGCCCACGGAGAAGGTTCCGCCACGCGTCGAGCACGGTCCAGTCCCGGAGTGCCAGCCGTTCAGGCCTGGGCGTGACCCAGCGCCCCGCCATGGTGAAGGCGGAGAGGACGAGGCCGACGATCACGACGAGCGACATGGCGGCCCCCTAGGCTTCGCGCCGGAGCGCGTAGGCGGAACTCGGCAGGGACTCCGCGTTCCAGTCCGCGTGCGACGGCGGGCAGTGCGACGGCGAATCCGCCGCGACCGCACGCAGCAGGCAACGTACCAGGAGTGCCGTCAGGGTGATGGCCAGAAGGATCAGCAGAATGTTCATGGTTCGATCCTGATCCCGCGACCATCGGAAAAAGAGTGGCAGGATCGACCCATACCGCTGAAGAACTGCCATACTGCAGTGCATGCTCACCAAGGTCGCCGTGATCGTCCTGCCGGGTCTGTCCCTCTTCGAGTTCGGGGTGGTCTGCGAGGTCTTCGGACTCGACCGCTCCGGCCTCGGCGTCGGGCTCCCCGCCTTCGACTTCCGTATCTGCACACCGCACCCCGGCGCGCTCCGCACGGACGCGGGCGTCACCGTGGCGGTCAACGCCGGACTCGAGGGGGTGGAGGATGCCGACCTCGTCGTGATGACCCCGTTCCCCGCCGGCTCGGCCGTGCCCGCCGAGGTCCTGGGCGCCCTCCGGGCCGCGGACGCCCGCGGTGCCCGCGTCTTCTCCGTGTGCTCCGGAGCCTTCGCCCTCGCCGAAGCAGGGCTGCTCGACGGACGCTGCGCGACGACGCACTGGCGGTACACCCGCAGGCTCGCGGACACCTATCCCGGCACGCGCGTGGACGAGAACGTGCTGTACGTCGAGGACGGCAACGTGCTCACCAGTGCGGGAACCGCTGCGGGGATCGATGCGAGCCTGCACCTGATCCGCCAGGAGTTCGGGCCGAAGGCGGCGACCGCGATAGCGCGAAGCATGGTGGTCCCGCCCCACCGCGACGGCGGCCAGGCCCAGTTCATCGAGCGGCCGATCCCGCAGGAGTGCGGCGCTTCCATGGAGGAACTGCTGATCTGGCTGGCCGACCACCTCGACCAGGACATCTCGGTGGCGATGCTCGCCCGTCGGCTGCACATGAGCGAGCGCACCTTCGCGCGGCGCTTCCGTGCGGAGACGGGCACGACGCCGGCCGCATGGCTGACGGGCCAGCGCCTCCTGCGGGCGCAGTCGCTGCTCGAGGAGACGCGGCTGACCATCGACGCCGTCGCCCGCGCATCGGGTTTCAACCAGGCCGTCCTGCTGCGGCACCACTTCCAGAAAGCCCTCGGCGTCAGTCCGGCCGCGTACCGCAGGACCTTCAGGGGATCGGAGAAGGGCTGCGACCTCGACCTGCACGACCTCGAGGAGCAGTTCGGCGGGCAGCGTGCGGGGACGGGCGCGATCAGCCGGCGATGACCGGGATGACGAGGAACACGAGCGGCAGGTAGAGCACCCCGGCCACCGTCTGGAGCGTGATCGTCGATGCCATCAGGCGCGAGTCGCCGCCCAGCGCCCGCGCCATGACGTAGGCCGAGGACGCCGTGGGCAGGGACAGGAAGAGGATCACCGTCGCGGCCGGTTCTCCCGTGAGCCCGAACACCAGGCACCCTGCGATGCCGAGCCCGGGCAGCACCGCGAACTTGACCACGGTCGCGAGCCCCACGGCACCCAGGTTGCGCCCCATGCTGCGCAGCTCCAGTGCCGCGCCGACGCACAGGAGGCCGAGGGGCAGCGACGCACTACCGAGGGTCCGCACGAGCTCGGCCGCCCCCGGCGGCAGGCCGATACCCGTGACGTTCAGCAGGATGCCGACGACGCAGCCCGCGATCAGCGGATTCGTCCCGATGCTCCGGACCGTCCCGCCCACGCTCAATCTCTCCGAGCCGTAGCGCGCGAAAGCGAGCGTGCAGATGACATTGACGAGCGGCACCAGGATGGTGTTCGCGATGGCGGCCAGCGCAACACCGTCGGCTCCGAACAGTGCGAGGGCGATGGACAGTCCGAGGTAGTTGTTGAAGCGGATGCTTCCCTGCATCACCGAGGTGAAGGCCGGCCCGTCGAGGTCGAGCCAGCGCTGCGCGACCACCAGCCCGGCCGCCGTCAGGACGACCGGTCCGGCGAGGATCGGGGCCATCAAACCGATCGGCAACCCCGAGAGGTCAGCCGTCGCCGTGCCGCTGATGAACAGCGCCGGCAGGAGGATGAAGTAGCACAGGCGTTCGGCGGGCGGCCAGAACGCCGGAGCGAGGAGATTCCGCGCGCGGAGTCCGTACCCGAGGGCGATCAGGGCGATCACCGGCCCCAGTGCCACGAGGGCCTGGGCGATCACCGTGCTGGTGGCAGCGGGTGGGTCCGGGCGGCGAGCGTCAAGCCCCGAGAGGACGCTCCGCTCACGGTCGGACCGGTCACCAGCCCTGGGCCCGGAGCCACTCGGCCGCCAGGCGGCTCCACTGCTCGGCTGCGCCGCTGCCCTCCGCCAGCCCGAGGCCGTGTTCCCCCTCCGCGAAGACGTGCAGGGCATGCGGGACCGCGTGGGCGGCCAGCGCCTGGCCGAGCAGGTACGCGTGCTCGACGGGCACAGCCTCGTCCTCCGCGGTGTGCCAGACGAAGAACGGTGGGGCATCAGGGGTGACGAGGCGATCCAGCGACGTCGCCGCACGGAGCCGGCCATCGGCGTCGGACCCGATCAGCTCGTCCTGCGAGCCCCGGTGCGTCGCCAGCCGCATGGAGACGACCGGGTAGCAGAGGACGGCGGCGTCCACGCGTTCGTCGTCGTGCTCGCGGGCCGCGAGCGCCGCGTGCCCGGCGAGGTGCCCGCCGGCGGAGAACCCGAGCAGCGCGAGACGTTCGACGCCGGCGGAGCGGGCACGCCGGATCTCCGCGCGTACGGCGTCGAGCGGTCCGGGATGCCTCGTCTGCACGGGATAGGAGAAGACCCCGGCCGACAGGCCGAAGGAGCGCAAGCGCTCGGCGACGACCTCCCCCTCGTTGTCCGACAGCATGGTGTAGCCGCCTCCGGGCAGGACGATGACGTGTGAGGACTCCATGGCACCACCGTACTGCGATCAGGCCGGTACTGAATCAGCCCCGGCTTCCGCGGTTAACGGAGAGAGCCCCCGGCCATCGGACCAGGGGCTCGGGTACGTCCGGACGTGCTGTCAGCCCTCGCACTCCGTGCAGTACTTGTCGCCGTTCTTCTCGCGCGCAAGCTGGCTGCGGTGGTGCACCAGGAAACAGGACATGCAGGTGAACTCGTCCTCCTGCTGGGGGATGACCTGGATGAGGAGTTCCTCGTGGGAGAGGTCGGCCCCGGGGAGGTCGATGCCTTCAGCGGTTTCGCCGTCCTCGACATCGATCAGCGCGGTCTGCGTGGTCGCGCTGCGCTGTGCCTGGATAGCCTCGAGTGACTCGTTGGCCGGCTGGTCTTCCGGGCGAACGCGTGGCTCGTCGTAGTCGGTTGCCATGGGGGTAGATCTCCTTCTATGGGCGGGAATGACGCCCAGATGCCACTCTCAACCTCGGAAGAGGCGGAAGTATTCCATATACCGGGAGCAATATACCCGGTTCGGCCGACTCTTTTTGCCAGCATGCGCAACCCCGTTCCTCCCTACCGCTTTGTGACGCGGAGGCGTAGAAGGGGCGACGTGGTGGCGGGACGCGCCGCTCCAGTGGATCGGCACCCCCGGGGAGCGGTGGGCTACGCGACGTAGGGTTGGTACCTGCCCCCCTTCCCGAACGTCCCAGGAGCTTCCATGGCATTGTCAATCGACCTCAGCGGCAAGACGGCGCTCGTCACAGGTTCGACGCAGGGCATTGGACTGGCCATCGCGGCGGGCCTCGCGGCGGCGGGCGCGCGCGTCGGCGTGAACGGTCGCAGCAACCGCAGCGTCGCCCGGGCGATGGAGGCGATCCGTGCGGACCTGCCCGACGCCGACCTCGTGGCCGTCGCAGCCGACGTCACCCGGGACGACGGCGTCGCGAAGGCCCTGGCCGTCCTGCCCGCCGTCGACATCCTGATCAACAACCTCGGCATCTTCGGCGCGCAGCCGGCCCTGGAGATCGACGACGCCGAGTGGCGCCGCTACTTCGAGGTCAACGTGCTGACCGCCGTCCGCCTCACGCGTTCCTACCTGCCCGGAATGGTGGGTGCCGGCTGGGGCCGCGTCCAGTACATCGCGAGCGATTCCGCCGTCGTCATCCCCACCGAGATGATCCACTACGGCGTCTCGAAGACCGCCCTGCTCGCCGTATCGCGGGGGTTCGCCAAGGAGGCCAAGGGCACGGGCGTGACGGTCAACTCGATCATCGCGGGCCCCACGCACACCGGCGGCGTGGAGGACTTCGTGTACCAGCTCGTCGACAAGGACCTCGAGTGGGCGGACGCCCAGCGGCAGTTCATGAAGGACCACCGCCCCCAGTCGCTGCTCGAGCGCCTCATCGAGCCCACGGAGATCGCCAACATGGTGACCTACCTCGCCTCGCCGCTGGCATCGGCCACCACCGGTGCAGCCGTGCGTGTGGACGGCGGATACGTGGACGCCATCCTTCCGTGAGCCGGTCCGCGGTCCTCCGCCCAAACGGCGCCCTCGACCCGGGGCCGATGGCCGCGATCCTCGCCAACCACGCCATCCCCGGCTGTGAGCTCACGGATCGCGCCACGCGGGTGCACACACGCCTGCTCCCGACGCCGGGCGGCCCGCGCCGCGTCACGGTCTCCATACGGTCCGACGACGTCCAGCTCACGGCGGACACGGAGGACGACGGCGAGTTCACCCACCTCGTGCGCACCACCCGCACGTGGCTGGACCTCGATACCGATACCGGGGCCGTCGCCCGGGCCTTCGACGCCGACCCGCTCCTCGGACCCCTGGTCCGCGAGCACCGGGGCTCCGCGCGGTGGGCTACCCGGAGCCCTTCGAGGCCGCGATCATGACCGTCCTCGGGCAGCAGGTGTCCGTCGCCGCGGGCAGCACGTTCGGCGGGAGACTCGCGGCTGCGTACGGCTCGCCGTCGGCCTCCGGGCTCACCGTGTTCCCCACGCCCCGGGCGCTCGCCGACGCTCCGCAGGAGGAACTGCGCAGTGCCGTCGGCGTCACCCGGACGCGCGCCGCGACCGTGCAGAACGTCGCCCGCGCCGTCGTCGACGGGCTGGTCCTCGATCCCGAGGCCGATCCTGTGGCGCTCCGCAGGGCGTTGCTCGCCATTCCGGGTATCGGCCCGTGGTCCGCGGACTATCTCGCGGTGCGGGTCCTGCGGGATCCGGACGCCTTCACTCCGGGCGACCTCGTAGCGCGCCGGGCCATGGGCAATCCGAGCATCCGCGATGCCGGAACGCTGTCCGAGTCCTGGCGCCCGTATCGCGCCTACGCCCTCTTCCATCTCTGGACGTCGGCGACCTACAGCGCGCCCTAGGCGGAAGCCCTGCGGCTCCGGAGGGCGATCTCGAGCTCGAAGCGCACCTTCGGATCCTTCAGCTCGTCCCCGAAGAGTTCGCGCAGCTGCAGGACGCGGTAACCGACTGTCTGCGCGTGGATGCCGAGCTCCTCCGCGATCGGCGCCCGCTGCCCCCAGTGCCGCAGCCAGGCGAGCAGCGTCTCCTCGAGCTTCTCGCGCTGGCCGTCGGCGAGACCGTCGAGGGGGGCCAGTCGGCGGTGGGCGAGCTCCGCGGTGGCCGAGGGCTCGGCGGCCAGCACCACTTCCGTGAGGTGTTCGTCCGCCCAGACGGGCGGATCGTCGTCGCCCTCGCGAGGCGGGAGCATCGACGCCGCCAGGACGGCCAGGCGCAGCGACTGCGCGACCTGCCTCAATCCGCCCGTGGGGCCGATCGCCGCGCTCCTGCCGGCCAGCACGCGTTCGAGTTCCGTCCGCGTGGCCGGCCCGCGATCCGGGACGAGGGCGACGACGTCGGTCTCGCGCTCGATGACGATCGCGCCGCGAACGAGGCGCTGCCGCAGCCCTTGGGCGCGGTCCAGCGGCAGGGTCACGACAGCGAGCTGTGCGGGCACGGCCCAGTCCGCGAGTGACGCGGCCTGACGCAGCGCTGTCTCGTCCGCTCTCCCGAGCAGCAGAAGTTCCAGCAGTTCGGCCCGACGGCGGTCGACCGCCCCGGCGTGGTCGGACTGCTCGAAGGCGTACGCCTCGGCGCTGACCGCGGAGAGCTCGTCGATGTACGCCATGATCGATTCGCCGAGGTTCACCACGACCGCGGAGCCGAGACCCATCTCCATCGACCGCCGGGACATCTCGCGGAAGGTCACCCGTGCGCCCATCCGGTACGCGCCGAGCAGCGAATCCATGCTGCGTCCCTGGCGGAACTCACCCCGGCCGAGGCCTGCCACCAGCTGGCGGCTCTGGTCGGACAGGGCGGGCAGCCTCGTACCCGGCAGGTCGAGGAACCGCTCGAGGGCGACGGCCACTCCCAGGCGCAGTCCCCGTCCGAAGTCGCCTTCGATCGGCCGGGCGTAGGCAGGAACCAGCTGGGGAACGGTCTGGATGATCGCCTCGACGAGGTCCGGAGTCAGGGGACGCAGCTTGTCACTGACATCGGGCGGCAGCGCGAGCCAGGGCGGTTCGGGTGGAGCAAGTGCTGCCTGGGCCGGATCCATATTCCTCTTCCGTCTATCACGTCAAGATAATCCTGCTCCATCAACTGTATGCCGTAAGCGAAGAAATTTAGCGGGAGAGGTTATAGCGTTAAGCCAATGATCCGGTTCAAACAGCTGGCGCGAGCAGCAAACGCGCTCATCACCCCGCTCACCCCGGAAGACTTCCTGTCACTCTTCGACCCGGTGCACTCCTCCCGTCAGCTCCGCGGCGTCGTAACCCGCGTGGTGCGCGAGACCGAGGATTCCGCCACCATCTACTTCCGCCCGGGCAAGGGCTGGCACGCGCACCAGGCCGGGCAGTGGGCGCGCATCGGCGTCGAGCTGAACGGCGTGCGCCAGTGGCGGTCCTATTCACTGAGCAACGCGGCGGGGCACGATCCCGCCATCACCGTGAAGGACGCCGGTTCCGTCTCGCATGTACTCGTCCGCGATACGAAGCCGGGTGACATACTGTTTCTCGCGCCACCCCAGGGCGACTTCATCCTGCCCGAGCACCCGAGGTCGCTGCTCATGCTCACGGCAGGCAGCGGCATCACCCCGGTCATGTCAATGATCCGCACGCTCATCCCGCGCCGACCGGACGCCGACGTCGTGCTCATCAACTCGAACAGCACGCCGGAGAAGAGCCTGTTCCGCGAGGAACTCGACGAGCTGGCCGACCAGTTCCCCAACCTCACCGTGCGCCACTGGTTCACGAGCGCGCGCGGCAGGCTCGAGTTCACGGCGAAGACCATCGCGGATCTCTGCCCGGACTGGCGGTCCCGTGCCGCTTTCGCGTGTGGGCCCGAAGGGTTCCTGAACGCCGCGGAGGAGCTGTGGGAGCGTGAGGCCGCCCTCGAGACCGCCCGCGCCGTGCCGGGGGTCTCAGCAGGAGCGGCCGCACAGGCGGCCCCGAGCGGCACGCTCACCATCGAGCGGTTCACCACGGACCTCACCGCCGGCGCCGGCCATGACGGAGGCCTCGTCACGTTCGAGCAGTCCGACCGCGAGGTCCAGGCGGACGGCGACACCCCCCTGCTCGACATCGGCGAGGACGCCGGCATCCTGATGCCGAGCGGCTGCCGCATGGGCATCTGCCACAGCTGCCTGATCCCGCTGCGGTCCGGTCAGGTCCGTGACCTCCGGACCGGTGAACTGCACAACGAGCCCGGCCAGCTCATTCAGACCTGCGTCTCGGCAGCCGCCGGGCCGGTCAACCTCGACCTTTAGTCCCCCACCAGAGGAGTCCCCATGACCACCACGCTGACCCGCCCCGGCGCCCTTGCGGCATCCGGGCACCCACTGGTCCGTCCCGATGCAGCGAAGCACCTGACGGACGAGCAGGTCGAGGAACTCGGCCGCGAGCTCGACGCCGTGCGTGACGAGATCCTCGCCAAGCGCGGAGCGACCGACGCCGCCTACATCCGCCGCGTCATCAAAGTGCAGCGCAGCCTCGAGTTCGCGGGCCGCGGCACGCTCCTGTTCAGCAAGTACAAGCCCGCCTTCTTCGCCGGTACCGCGATGCTGAGCATCGCCAAGATCCTCGAGAACATGGAGATCGGCCACAACGTGCTGCACGGCCAGTGGGACTGGATGCGCGATCCGGACATCCACTCCACCACCTGGGAGTGGGACTTCGTGACGCCCGCGCGTTCATGGCAGCACACCCACAACGACCTGCACCACCGCTGGACCAACGTCATCGGCAAGGACAAGGACATCGGGTACAACCTGCTCCGCATGGACCCCGACCAGCCGTGGCGCCCTTTCAACATCGGCAACCCGCTGTACAACGCGATCCTGGCGCCGGTCTTCGAGTGGGGCATCGCCCTGTACGACCTCGAGATCCCGGAGTACAAGGAGGGGATCAAGTCCAAGGAGGACATGAACCGCGACCTCAAGGCGCTGGGCAAGAAAGCCTTCAAGCAGTTCGCGAAGGACTACGCGGCCACTCCCGCCGTCGCGATGCTGACCGGTTCCGGCAAGCAGGCCCTCTACGGCACCCTCGCCGCCAACGCCATCCGCAACTTCTGGGCGCACGCCGTGATCTTCTGCGGCCACTTCCCGGACGGTACGGACACGTTCACGGAGGAGGAGGTCGACGGCGAGACCCGCGGCGACTGGTACGTGCGGCAGATGATCGGTTCCGCCAACATCTCCGGTTCCAAGTTCATGCACCTCATGACCGGCAACCTGTCCCACCAGATCGAGCACCACTGCTTCCCCGACCTGCCCTCCAACCGGTATGCTGAGGTCGCAGTGAAGGTCCGGGACATCTGCTCGCGGTACAATCTGCCGTACACCACGGGTCCACTGCCCAAGCAGGTCGGCTCCACCTGGGCGAAGATCTTCAAGCTCGCCCTGCCGAACCGTCGGCCGAAGACCGCCACGGCCTAGGATCCAGGCTCTCCTGCGGCGTGGCCCGCGCGGCCACATCGATCCACTCCACGCGCCGCCGCCCGGTTCTCCGGACGGCGGCGCGAGTGCGTCGGGCCCTCCCGGGCGGCGCGTGGAGCCGCGTCAGCCAGGCGGTTGCGGCAGAGACGGCGTCGAGCCCTCCTCCGGCGGGGGCAGGCGGGTCAGACGGGAGCGTCCTCGGCGAGCAGAACGTCCACCTGCCCGAGGGCGAGCGTGAGCCCCTCCTGCATGCCCATCTCGACCATCTGGTTGAGCTGCTCGAGGGATTCGAACGTGGTCGTCATGGTCATGCGCGTCCGTCCACCGAGGTCCTCCAGCTCCACCGTCGCGTGGGTCTCGCCCATCTCCGCCACGGGGTCGCCGTTCTCGTCGGCGAACCCGTCGTCGAACGTCAGGCGATGGGGCGCCTCGATGCCGGTGATGCGCCACCAGCCCCGGGCCTTCTCCCCGTCGGGCCCGGTCATGAAATAGGCCGCGCGGCCACCGGGTTCGAACTCGTAGGCGTCGAACGTCGCGGGCCATGTCGGCGGGCCCCACCACCGTTCGAGTTGGCGCGGGTCCTCCCAGATCCGCCACACGCGCTCCACCCCGGCGTCGAATTCGGCGACGAGCCTGAAGCTGAGCGCTTCGGTGTCCTTCTGGGTGCTGATGACTGCCATGATGCTGCCTTCCTAGTCCTCATCCCCGGCATCCTCGGCGAGGATGTCCGCGATCTGATCGACCCGCTGCCGCCAGATCCTCTCGTAGTCGTCCAGCAGGCGGCGCGCGCGCTGCACGCCGTCGACCTGTCCGCTCACGATCTGCTCCCGTCCGCGCTTCTCCTTCGTGACGAGTGAGGCCCGCTCGAGCACGGCCACGTGTTTCTGCACCGCGGCGAAACTCATGTCGTACTGCCCGGCCAGCCCGGATACCGAATACTCGGCGACCAGGACGCGCGCCACGATGTCCCGCCGTGTCGCGTCGGCGAGCGCGTGGAAAAGGCGGTCCACCTCGTCCTCGCTCGCCCGTCCTACAACCATGTGGTTGTACGTTACGCGGGGGAATGGACCGGGTCAAGGGGTGCGCCTGCAGACGTGGCAGGATGGAGCCACCTATTCCCGCGGGAGCCCCGGCAAGGGCTGAGAGGAAGCTGCTGCAGCTTCGACCGCCGAACCTGCTCCGGATCATGCCGGCGAAGGAAGCGAGAATGCAATGCCCCATTCCTCCATGTCATCCACCAGCGGCGTACAGGCCGCCGACCACCGGCGGGCACGTCATGCGGTCCGCGGTGGGATCCTCGGGAACTTCGTGGACCAGTTCGACATCTTCCTGCCCGTCATCGCCCTCGCGCCGGCTGCGAGTACCCTGCTGGGCGCGGAGAACGTCATCGCGACCGCCGGGCTCGTGTTCACGGCAACGCTCATCGGACGCCCCCTCGGAGCGGCGATCTTCGGGCCCGTCGCCGATCGCGTTGGAAGGACGGCCACCACCAGGGTCGCCCTTGCAGGCATCGCCGCAACGACCCTGCTGATCGCCGCCGTACCCGGTCACGAGGTGCTGGGCTGGGGCACCGTGGCGCTGATCCTCACCCTGCGGTTCCTCGGCGGGGTGTTCCTGGGAGGCGAGTACACCTCGGCCGTTCCGCTGGCCATGGAGTGGTCCGCGCCGCGGCGACGGGGACTGGCGAGCGGCCTGATCATGGCGATGTCGCCGGTTGCCAACGCAACCATCGCAGCCCTCGTCCTGGTCCTGCTGGCCGTCCTGGATCCGGCGTCCTACGCGGCCTGGGGCTGGCGCGTGCCGTTCGTCGTCGGAGGAATCCTGGCTCTTGTCATGCTCGGGTATTACCGGCGCCAGGTGGCGGACGTTCCCGCCTCCCACCGGGCCCCCGCACCGGCCTCGCCCCTGCGGGATGTCCTCGTGGGACCCGACCGCCGCGTGTTCGTGCAGACCTTCATCCTGATGACCGGTCTCTGGCTCCTGACCTATATGGCGATTCCCACCCTCACGGCCGAACTCACGCGGGCCGAGGTCTTCGACGGCCGCGGCGTCACCCTCGCCCTGCTCTGCGCCACAGCTGTCTCGGCCGTCGCCATGGCACTGTGCGGACACCTGTCCACCCTCGTGGGACGGCGCCGCTTCTTCATCGGCTTCGGACTGCTGGCCGCCGTCCTGGCTCCGCTGGCCTTCCTAACGATCTTCGCCGTCGACTCCCCCGTTGCCGTCATCGCTCTCTGCGCCGCCCTGCAGGTGGTGACGGTCTCGGTCTACGGGCCGGTCGGCGCCTACCTGTCGGAACGGTTCTCCGGGGGTGTCCGGTCCAGCGGCTACGGGCTCGGCTACAGCCTGTCGATCGTCGTCCCGGCGCTCTACCCCTACTACCTGCCGCCCCTGCAGGAGGCTTTCGGCACCTACGGGCCGGTCGCCGTCCTGCTCGTCATCGCCGGGCTGCTCGTCGCACTGGGCGGGTACCGGGGGCCGGACACGGACACCCGGGCGCCGCTCCGCTGATGACAGGGCGGAGTCCGGCGGGGAAGAAACGCCCGCAAGGGGCGGAACGAGCGACCACCAGCACCGTGCCGGCACCCCGAGGGGCGTTCCCGACGACGTGATACCCGTTATGGCGGGCACCAGAGGACCCTGCAAGACTGGCCCCATGACCCGCGGAATATATGTGAGCGCCATGACCAACGGCTCCGGCAAGTCCCTGATCTCCCTGGGCCTCGCCGACATGCTGCACCGGCACGCCGACCGCGTGGGGTTCTTCCGGCCCATCGTCGAAGGCAGCGACCCTGCCGCGGATCCGATGGTACGCCTCATGCAGCGTGCGTTCGACCTCCCGGCGAACCGTGCCCGCGGCGGCCTCACCCGCGCCGAGGCCCGCGCCCTCCTCGTGACGGGCGACCGCGCCGAAATCGACGCCCGCTGCGTCGCCATCTACAGCGAGATCGCGGCGGAGTGCGACGTCGTCATCGTCGAGGGAACGGACCTCTCCGGCAACGACGCCGCTGTGGAGTTCGACCTCAACGCCCGTCTCGCCAACAACCTCGGTGCCATGGTCCTCGCCGTCGTCGGGGCCAAGGACATGTCGGTCGAGGAGGCGGCGGACACGGTCGACGTCGCCCGCCGCGAACTCGACGCCGCGAAGGTGTCCCTCCTGGCGATGATGGTCAACCGGGCGGCGGACGACGCCGTGACCGCGATCAGCGAACACGTCCGCCCGGGCCGCTCCGGCCGCCCCGTCTACGTCATCCCGGAACTGACCGAGATCTCGCAGCCCACCGTCTCCGAGGTGTCGACGGAACTGGGAGCACGGCAGATCGCCGGCAACTCCAACCTGGAGCGGGACGTCACCAGCGTGCGCGTCGCCGCCATGAACGTCGGCAACTTCCTGCACCTGCTGACGGACGGCGCCCTCGTGATCGTGCCGGGTGATCGCGCGGACGTCCTCGTGGCGACCCTGGCGTCCTCGTTCTCCCCCGAGTTCCCGGTCCCCTCCGGCATGATCCTCACCGGAGGGCTCGCGCCGGACCCGAACATCCTCGCCCTCCTCGCGCAGGCACCGTTCCCGGTCTTCTCGCTCGACGACGACACCTACACCGCGGCGCGCCGCGTGAGCGAGGTGCGCGGCGAGATCGCCAGCGGGCTCCGCCGGAAGGCTGCAGCGGCGCTCGGAGCCTGGTCCCGGCAGGTCGACGAGAACGAACTGCTGGAGCGCCTCGAGCTGCCCCGCCCGGTCACCATCACCCCGCTGCGCTTCCTCCACGAGCTGATTCAGCGGGCACGGTCGGAACGCCGGCACATCGTGCTTCCCGAGGGTGAGGACGTGCGCGTCCTGAAGGCCGCCGAGATCCTCCGCCGCCGTGACGTCTGCGACCTCACCGTCCTCGGCCCGGAGGCGCGTGTTCGCGAGCGCGCAGCGGGCCAGGGCATCGATCTCACCGGGCTCACCCTGATCGACCCGGCGGCCTCGGAACTGCGCGAGGAGTTCGCCGCCGAATATGCGCGGCTCCGGGCGCACAAGAACGTCTCCCTGGACCAGGCCCGCGAACGAATGCTCGAAGGAGCATATTTCGGCACGATGATGGTGCAGCTCGGCAGGGTCGACGGCATGGTCTCGGGCGCCGCCCACACGACCGCGAACACCATCCGGCCCGCGCTCGAGTTCGTGAAGACGAAGGACGGCGTGAAGATCGTCTCGTCGGTGTTCCTCATGCTCCTGCAGGACCGCGTGCTCGTGTACGGCGACTGCGCGGTGAACCCGGAACCCAACGAGGAGCAGCTCGCGGACATCGCGATCGCCTCGGCGGAGACGGCGGCCCAGTTCGGGGTCGAGCCCCGCATCGCCATGCTGTCCTACTCGACCGGAGAGTCGGGACACGGCGGGGCTGTCGACGAGGTGCGACGCGCCACGGAGATCGTGCGCCGGCAACGCCCGGACCTCGCGGTCGAGGGACCCATCCAGTACGACGCCGCCGTCGACGCCTCGGTCGCGGCATCCAAGCTCCCCGGGTCGTCCGTGGCCGGCCAGGCGACGGTGTTCATCTTCCCGGACCTGAACACGGGCAACAACACCTACAAGGCAGTGCAGCAGTCGGCCGGCGCGGTCGCCGTCGGCCCGGTGCTCCAGGGGCTCCGCAAGCCGGTCAACGATCTCTCCCGCGGCTGCACGGTGGAGGACATCGTGAACACGGTTGCCATCACCGCCGTGCAGGCCCAGCAGCCCGCCGCCTCCTAGCCGTTTCCGCCGCCCCCTACAGGACAGGACCCCATGCTCATCCTCGTCATCAACTCCGGCTCATCCTCGCTGAAGTACCAGGTCCGCGAGGGCGACGACGTCCTGGCGGAGGGCCTGGTGGAGCGCATCGGCGAGGCCGAGGTGCCGGACCACGCGGCCGCATTGGACCGGGTGGACCAGGAGGTTTCCCGGGCGCTCGACGGCCGGGAGATCGACGCCGTCGGCCATCGCGTGGTGCACGGCGGTGAGCGCTTCAGCGAACCGGTGCTGATCGACAACGAGATCACCCGCGCCATCGAACGGCTCAACCCGCTGGCCCCGCTGCACAATCCCGCTGCCGTCACCGGCATCCGGGCCATCACCGACAAGTGGCCGGGCATGCCACAGGTGGCGGTGTTCGACACCGCGTTCCACCGCACGCTGCCCGAGCGCGCGTGGCGGTACGCGGTGCCCGACGAGCTCTACCGGAAGTTCGGTATCCGCCGCTACGGCTTCCACGGCACCTCCCACGCCTACGTCGCCAAGGGCGCGGCGGAGCTGATGGGTACGGACACGTTCACGGGCGTGATCGCCCACCTCGGCAACGGCGCCTCCGTCACGGCCGTTCGCGACGGCCGGAGCATCGACACGTCGATGGGCTTCACTCCGCTCGAAGGCCTCGTCATGGGAACGCGATCGGGCGACATCGATCCGTCCATCCTGCTGTTCCTCCTGCGCGAGGGATATTCGGAGCAGGACCTCGATGCGCTGCTCAACCGCAACAGCGGACTGAAGGGCCTCACGGGCACCAATGACATGCGGTCGGTGTCGGAGTCCGCGGACGCCGGCGAGGATCGCGCGAGGGTCGCCATCGACGTGGCCTCGTACCGCCTGGCGAAGTACGTGGGCGGGTACCACGTCGCGGTCGGCGGCGCGCAGGCACTCGTATTCACAGCTGGCATCGGGGAGAACGCGGGTGCCTTCCGCAGCGCCGTCGTCTCGAAGCTCGGCGCCCTCGGCCTCGAGCTCGACGAGGAGAAGAACAGCAAGCGCAGCAGGGAGGCGCGGACCATCAGCACGCCGTCGTCGGCCTTCCCCGTGCTCGTGGTGCCCACGAACGAAGAGGCGGCCATCGCGGAGGCGACCGCCGCCGTCGTCGCCGGTTCCTAGTCGATGCAGCTCGCGCTCACGGGCGGCGAGCCGGCCCTGGTGTGCCGGCGTGGCGTTGCGGTGCGCGGACAACCCCCGCCACAGCGCGCCAGCGGGGCGATCCCACCGCCGGCGCAACCGTGCAGGCCACTCAGCTCCGGCAGACTGGGACCATGACGATCCTCCGGATGACCCTTCTGTTCGTGCTGGCCGCGGGCGCCGAGATCGGCGGAGCGTGGCTCATCTGGCAGGCCGTCCGCGAGGGCAGGCCGTGGTGGTGGGCAGGGCTCGGCATCATGGCGCTCGGCGCCTATGGCTTCGTGGCGACTCTGCAACCGGACCCGAACTTCGGGCGGATCCTCGCCGCCTACGGAGGCGTGTTCGTGGCGGGATCGCTGGCGTGGGGCGTGCTCGTCGACGGCTTCCGGCCGGACCGCTGGGACCTTCTCGGCTCGGCTGTCTGCCTCGCCGGCGTCGCCCTGATCATGTTCATGCCTCGCTCGAGCCCGTGAGCTGGGCCCGCGGTCGAGCTCACGGGCCTACACTGCCCCGAGCAGCCGCGCCACCGCGGCCGCGAGCGCCCCGACCGCGACCACCACGAGGAACGGAGCCTTGAGCCATAGCGCGACGGCGGCCGCACCCAGGGCTGCCACGCGTGCGTCGAGCACGAGCGACTGACCGGACGCGAACGCGTTCACGGCGGTCAGGGCGGCGAGCAAACCGATCGTCAGCGAACCCGCGACCCTCAGCATCCTCGGGTTGTCCAGCAGCTTCGCGGGCACGAGGAACCCGAGGAACTTCGTGGCGATCGACACCGCGCACGCGAGCAGGATCCAGCCCCAGAGCGTCATGCTGCCCCCTTCCCCGCGGATCCGGACTCCGAGGGGTAGGGCTCGACGTCGGGTTCGAGTCCTTCCGTCGCAGGGCCCAGACCCGAGAGCCCGAGGAGGGCGGCCACCACGGCGGCGATCAGGATGGGCACGCCCGGCGGCACGAGCGGCACCGCGACGAGCGTGACCACCGCGCAGACGACCGCGATGGCGGCAGGCTCCTTCGCGCGGATACGGGGCCAGAGCAGTCCCAGGAAAGCCGCGACCGCCGCTCCGTCCAGTCCCCAGCGCGCCGGGTCGCCCATGGCGTTGCCGGCGAGGGCGCCGACGAGCGTGAAGACGTTCCACAGGACGAACACGCCGATGCCCGCGGCCCAGAACCCGCGGCGCTGCTCGGCCGGGTCGGCCTGCCCCGTCGCCGTCGCCACCGACTCGTCGATGGTCAGATGGGCCGCCGGCAGCTTCTGCCAGCGCGGGGGACGCAGGAGGACGTTGACCTGCATGCCGTACACGCCGTTCCGGATGCCCAGCAGGGCGGACGCCGACATCGCGGAGATCCCGCTCCCACCACCCGCGACGACGCCGATGAACGCGAACTGGGAGCCGCCGCTGAACAGCAGGAGGCTGAGCGCCATGGTCTGGGCGAGGCCCAGCCCCGCAGCGACGGACAGGGCACCGAAGGACAACCCGTACAGACCGGTGGCGATGGCCACTGAGAGGGCGACGCGAACCGCCGGAGACTGGAGAAGGACCACCCGACAAGGCTAGGTGACGGCCCGGTCGGCTTTCCATTCGCGGCGAAGAGGTGAATAGTAGGAAAGGAAAGCCTACTTACTACCCGGAGGAGCACCACATGAAGGCAGTGACATGGCAGGGCAAACGCACCGTCAGCGTGGAGAACGTGCCCGACCCCACCATCCAGGAACCGACGGACGCGATCGTCCGCATCACCTCGACCGCGATCTGCGGGTCGGATCTCCACCTCTACGAGGTGCTCGGCCCTTACATGCACAAGGGCGACATCCTCGGTCATGAGCCGATGGGCATCGTCGAGGAAGTCGGATCGGCTGTCACCAACCTCAGGGTGGGCGACCGCGTCGTCGTGCCGTTCAACATCTCCTGCGGCTACTGCTACATGTGCACGCGGGGCCTGCAGTCGCAGTGCGAGACCACGCAGGTGCATGACAAGGGGTCCGGAGCCTCCCTCTTCGGCTTCTCCGAGCTCTACGGATCGGTTCCCGGCGGCCAGGCCGAGTACCTGCGCGTGCCCTTCGCCGACTACGGACCAGTGAAGGTCGGGCACGACCTGCCCGACGAGCGCTACCTCTACCTCTCGGACATCCTGCCCACGGCGTGGCAGGGCGTCCAGTACGCGGACGTCCCGCAGGGCGGCGTACTCGCGGTGTACGGACTGGGCCCCGTGGGCCAGTTCGCCGCGCGCATCGGCAAGTACCTCGGCCACCGCGTGATCGCCGTCGAACCCGTGCCCGAACGCCGGGCCATGGCCAAGCGCCACGGGATCGAGACCATCGACTTCTCGAAGGACACCGCCGAGGAACTGCGGAGCATGACCAGCGGGCGCGGGCCGGACGCCGTCGTCGACGCCGTCGGGATGGAATCGCACGGATCGCCCGTCGGCGCCTTTGCGCAGAACGCCGTCGGCATCCTGCCGGACAGGCTGGCACAGAAGGTGATGGAGACCGGCGGGAGCGACCGCGTGAGCGCCCTCCACTCGGCGATCGACGCCGTGCGCCGCGGCGGCACCGTGTCCCTCAGTGGCGTCTACGGCGGTGCCGCGACACCGATGCCGATGCTGTCCATGTTCGACAAGCAGATCCAGTTCCGGATGGGCCAGTGCAACGTCCGCCGCTGGACGGACGAGCTCCTGCCGATCGTCGAGGATCCCTCGGACCCGCTGGGCGTCACCGACCTCATGACGCACGAGGTCTCGATCGACGAGGCACCGGCGGCCTACCGCAACTTCCAGAAGAAGACGGACGGTGCCATCAAGGTGGTTCTCAAGCCCCAGGGCCTGACGGTCTAGTTTGTTCGACGGCGAGGGCCGGCCCGGCAGGGGCCGGCCCGGCAGGGGCCGGCCCTCGCTGCCTACCACGGGTCATCCCGGTCGCCCGAGGACAGGCGCGATCACTCCCGGGCGATCGACTCGTAGGAACCTGCCTCACCACGGGCCATCTGCAGGGCATCGGCCGCCCGCACGAGCCCCAGGTGCGAGAACGCCTGCGGGAAGTTCCCCGCCATCCGCTTGTTCCCGGCGTCGTACTCCTCGGACAGCAGACCGAGTTCGTTGCTGTAGCCGACGAGCTGGTCCATGAGCCGCGTCGCTTCGTCCAGCCTCCCGCCGTGCGCGTACTGTTCCACGAGCCAGAAGGAGCACGCGAGGAACGGGTGCTCTCCCGGTTCGAGGCCGTCGTCGGATTTGGCCGTGCGGTAGCGGAGCAGCAGCCCGTGCGGGTCCAGCAGGTCCTTCTCGATCCGTGCGACCGTGCCGAGCATCATCGGATCGTCGTAGTCCAAAAAACCCACCTGCGGCAGTTGCAGCAGCGATGCGTCGACCTCCGTGCCGCCGTACACCTGGGTGAACGAACCGAGCTCGCGATTGAATCCGCGCGCGAGGATCTCCTCGCGCAGTCCGTCACGGATAGTTGTCCAGTGCTGCAGCGGCCCACTCAGCCCGTGGTCCCGAACCGCCCGGACCGCACAGTCGAAAGCCGCCCACATCATCACCCGGGAATGCGTGAAGTACTGGAGGTCGCCGCGCATCTCCCAGATGCCGTGGTCGCGGTCGTCGAGGTGCTTCTCCGCGAACCCCAGGAGCGCGCGCTGCAGGGGCCAGGAGAAACTGTCCTCGGTGACGCCGTGTCCGCGCAGCTTCTCCAGGGCCACCATCACCTCCCCGACGACGTCCGCCTGGTACTGGTCCACAGCGCCGTTGCCGATACGTACGGGAGCGGAATCGGCATAGCCCGGCAGGTGGTCGAGCTCCCGCTCGGGCAGGTGCCGCTCCCCCGCCACGCCGTACATGATCTGCAGGTCCTCGGGATCGCCGGCCACTGCGCGCAGCAGCCAGTTGCGCCAGCCCAACGCCTCGTCCGCGAAGCCGTGCGTCATCATGGCCTCGAGCGTCAGGGCGGCGTCGCGAAGCCAGCAGAACCGGTAGTCCCAGTTCCTGGCACCGCCGAACTGCTCGGGCAAGGAGGTGGTGGGAGCCGCGACGATGCCGCCGGTGTCCTCGTGGGTCAGCGCGCGCAGCACGAGCAGCGAGCGCTGCACGGCGTCGGCGTACTCGCCGTCGTCCAGGCAGCTGGCACCCCAGGCCCGCCAGTAGCTGATGGTGCTGTCCAGGGCTTCGTCCACATCCTGTGCCGGGGGCTTGTCACGGTGCGAGGGGTACCAGACGAGTTCGAGGTCGACGACGTCGCCTTCGGACACCTCGAACGTGCCCTCGTGGCGGTGGTCGGTCGCTCTCAGCCGGGGTCCGCGCAGCAGCAGTGCGTCCGGGCCCGCGATGGCGAGGAGCACCGGCACGCCCTCCTCCGTCCCCTGGCTGACCCACGGGACGATCTCGCCGTACCCGAAGCGGATCTCGAGCTCCTGGTGGACGGTGACGGTGCCGCGCAGTCCCTGCACCCGCCGGATCACGTTCGCGCGCCGATCGGTCACCGGCATGAAATCGGTGATCAGCACCTCGCCCCCGGCGGTCCTCCAGCGGGTCTGGAGAACGAAGGTGGAGTCGATGTAGCTGCGCTCCACCACCTCGGCATCCGGGGACGACGGCGCCACGAGCCAGCGTCCGTGCTCGGGTGTGCCAAGCATCGCGGCGAACACGGACTCGGAGTCGAACCGGGGGAAGCAGAGCCAGTCGACGCTGCCGCTGCGTGAGATGAGCGCACCGGTGTGGAGGTCGGAGACGAGCGCGTAGTCCTCGATCGGTGATTGCATCTTCCAACTCAACCACACGCGCCCGAAGTGGTCGTACGGTTACTCCTGGTTGCCCTCGAACGCCATCCGGATCCTCGCGGGATAGTCCGTCGTCATCTCCTGCACGCCGAGATTCGCAAGGAACCGGGCATCCTTCACGGTGTTGACGGTCCAGGCCCGCACGCGCACGCCGTCGCGCACCCACTTCCGCACGCGCTCGGGGTGATGACGCGCGTACCGCACCCCCGGTCCCACCATGCCCACCTCGTGGTGGTTGACGAGCTGCTCGCCCTCCTTCAACGCCCTGCGCATCAGGGTGATGAGGGCACCCTCGGCGATCGGACCGAAATGCAGTGCGTCGCGCACTTCCTTCGGGCTGACGTCGGATACCAGCTGGCAGAGCATGTGGTGCGGTGCCGACTCCGCCAGTTGGCGCATGGAGTCCGGATTGAAGCTCATGAAGCTCACCTCGATGTTCCCGAGCATCGATGACTCCGGGTCCCACCCCTCGTCCATGAGGAACGCGATCAGGGACTCCTCCAGTCGCAGGCCGAACGGGCTCGGATGCTTCAGCTCGATCGCCAGCTTCACGGGACGTCCGGCCCGTCGCAGGATCAGCAGGAGGTCGGCCAGCGACAGGAACTGCTCCGAGCCTCCGCCGTATTCCGCCGGAATGCCCGCGCCCTTCCAGGAGGCGACGTCGAGCGTTCGCAGCTCGGCGAGCGTCAGGTCGGCGACGGGGCCGGAACCGCTGGTCGTACGGTCCAGCGTCGTGTCGTGGATGCACACCAGGTGTCCGTCGCGGCTCAGGTGCACATCGCATTCGACGCCGTCCGCGCCGTCGGAGAGCGCCTGGAGATAAGCGGCGCGCGTATGTTCGGCGTAGGTTCCGCTGCTGCCACGGTGGGCGAAGATCACTGGGGGCACAGGCATTCCTCACGTCGGTGGGTTGTCCGTACCACCGTACGGGAGCACGTGTTCGGCGCACCATCGGCCCGCCGCCGGGACGCATCGCGCACCACCATCGATAGACTCGGGAGGGTGGACGCTCAGATGACAGGCACCGATGCGGAGCGTGCCGCCGCCCTCCGCCGCATGAAGCTGCTGGCCACCGGACTGCTGGCGGTCATGGCGATCATCTTCGTGGTGGCCTTCGCACTCCAGGACGCCTATCCATGGCTCGAGTACGTGCGCGCAGCAGCGGAGGGTGGCATGGTCGGCGCCCTGGCCGACTGGTTCGCCGTGACCGCCCTGTTCAAGCATCCGATGGGGCTCAAGATCCCGCACACAGCGATCATTCCGCGCAAGAAGGACCAGATCGGCGAGTCCCTCGGACAGTTCGTCGAGGAGAACTTCCTGTCGGAGGACGTCGTTCGCGCCAAGCTGGACTCGGTCGGAATCGCCCAGAAGGCCGGCGCCTGGCTGGAGAAGCCGGAGAGCGCGGACCGCGTGGCCGCCGAGGGAGCGGCACTCATCCGCGGCATGTTCACGGTGCTGAACGACGACGCAGTCCAGGGCGTCATCGAGTCGATGGTGCGCAAGCACGTCCTCGAACCGCCCTGGGGTCCACCCATCGGCGGCATAGCGGAGCGGATCTTCGCCGAGGGACACCACCACCGGCTCGTCGACCTGCTCGTGGACCGCGCGGGCGACTGGGTGGACGCGAACTACGCCGTGGTCACCAGGGTCGTGGCACAGCGCTCACCGTCGTGGGTCCCGCGGCTCGTCGACGGCGTGGTCGGCGACCGCGTGCACGCAGAACTCTCGAAGTTCATCCGCGCGGTGCAGGACGATCCGCAGCACGATGTACGGCTCGCCATCGACAAGTACCTCCGCGACCTCGCACAGGACCTCCAGCACAAGCCCGAGACCATTGCCAAGGCGGAGGAGATCAAGGGCCAACTGCTCGACGATCCCCGCGTCCGCGACCTGACCGCCCGCACCTGGGCGACGATCAAGAACGCCCTCCTGGAAGCGGTCAACGACCCGGACAGCGAGCTGACGTCCAACTTCAAGGCGGCTGTGCGTGATTTCGGGTCACGCCTGACGAACGACGCCGGGCTCGCCGGCAAGGTGAACCGGTGGATCGCGGACGGAGCGTCCTACGCCGTTCGGACCTACCGCAGCGAGATCGCCGGGGTCATCTCGGAGACGGTGGGCCGCTGGGATGCCGAGGAGACCTCGCGCAAGATCGAACTGCAGGTCGGCAAGGACCTGCAGTTCATCCGGATCAACGGCACGGTGGTCGGTTCGCTGGCCGGGCTGTCCATCTTTGCCGTGGCCAACGCGATCTTCGGTTAGGGTCCATTCCCTCTCGGGTGGCAGAAGGCGTCCGAGCGCACAGACTGCTTTCGCCGGCGGCTTAGGCCTGCTGCTGCCGGGTGCCCGGCTCGGGAAGCTGCAGCACGTCGGCCAGCTCCCCGGGGATGGTCTGGGGCAACGGGCCGAACGCCTCGCGCGTCGTGCGGATCACGGCCTTGCCCATGAGGTGGTTGCCCGTCCCGCCGATCACAGCGCCCGCACCGAAGGGCAGGGCGCGTCCCAGCATGAAGCCTCCCTGTTTGGCAAGGAACTTCTTGAGGAACCGCCGCTGGATGGAGGCGGTCAAGGTCTTGACCATCGAGGACGGCGCCGATTTGTTGACCAGCTGACCCCAGTACTGCGGAGCACCCTGGCCGGCGGAGGCGCCGAGGATCGACCGGATCAGCGCGGTCCCCTCCTCACCCATGAGGATCGCCATGACCATGGCACGGGAGCGCTCGGGATCCTCGGTGTTCACACCATGCAGTTCGGCGATCGAGTCCGCGTAGAGGGCTGTCGCTTCGAGGAAGCCGATCGTCGCCGCTGCCGACAACCCGAGTGACGCGATCGTTCCGACGGCGGGGACCGCAGCAGTCGCTCCCACGGCGGCTCCAGCAGCCGTCGTCGCGCGGAGATAGTCACGCTCCAGGAGGCGGGCAAGCTCGGCAGGGGACGCCTCCGGGTGTCGGCGACGAAGCCGGTTCAGGTTCGAGATGATCAACGGACGCTGGACGTCGAGGGCCCGCTCGATACCACGGAGGATCGCAGGCTTGGGGTTTCCGTCCTTGTCGAACAGCGTTCCGTTCGCAGCCTTGACGGCTGGGTTTTCCTTGTTTCGGCCGAACATGGTGGTCCTCCCGGACCGGGCTGGATCGGATCGGTAAGCAGTCTGTGAAGAGTGTAGTGGCGCCGCGCGGAGAGGGCGGGGGCTTTCTTCTCCTGGCGCACGGGCCGTGAACAGCGAAGGGCGCCACCGTTGGTCGGTGGCGCCCTTCGGCAGCTGTTCCCCCCAAAGGTCCAGCTACATGCTGCTGATGCTTAGACGCGCGAGCCGCGCTTGGTGATGGCGCCGTAGATGACGAGCACGATCAGCGCACCGATGACTGCGAAGAGGATCGACATCAGCGAGAAGGTGCCACCGAGATCGACGCCCAAGAGGCTTCCGCCGATGAATCCGCCGAGGAACGCCCCGATGACGCCGAGCAGCATCGTGATGAAGATGCCGCCACCCTGCTTACCGGGCAGGATCAGCTTGGCGAGTGCTCCGGCGATGAGGCCGAGGATAAGAAAACCGATGAAACTCATAAGGTGCTCCTTGAGTGATTGTGAGCTCCCCGTCCGCGGACGGGATGCTGCCTAATATTCTGATGCACCGAAGCGCAACTGTTAACGACTGTACTTCATCAGCATGCTTAGAGTGCAATCCTAGCACCGTACTAATCGCGCTTCTCAAGTCGTCCCGGTGAATCTTTCCCAAAATGTAGCGTTGCGACTCTTCCGCACCTGGAGGGCCGAGAGCCGCAGAAGGACGGGGATTCGCCCGTATGATGACCAGCAGTGGGGTCGGTTCGATGATGATCCGCGCGCACGGTGAAACCCGTTGGGGGATTTCTCGAAACACATACGAACGCCAACCCGAAGGAGCTTTTCCAATGCGAATCGGTTCATCTATTTTCCTCATTGCACTCGGTGCAATTCTTGCTTTTGCCATTCGGGCCGACGTCATCAGCATCGTCGACATCAACCTCGTGGGGTACATCCTGATGGCGGTCGGCGTGCTCGGCCTCATCGCTTCCCTACTGCTCGCCGCACCCAGGAGGCAGAGCCGCATCTCCGAGTCACGGTCCGTCGTCGACCCACACACCGGAGAGACCGTCACGAGGAACGAGACGCGCGACACCGGCCTCTAGGCCGCGGGAAGACCCCAGGCCGCACTTCCAGAAGGGCCGGAGCGGACAACCGCTCCGGCCCTTCGTCATCTGTGTTTGCTTCTGGGAGAGGAAGAACCTGTTGACGATGCGCATTAACCACAGATAGAGTCACTCAAACACAGATAAAACCACACGCTGCACAGCAGTCGGAGACAACGGAGTCCTCATGTTCGCCGAAGAGCGCTATCGCCAGATCAGCGAGCTGGTGCTCGCCGACGGCCGGGTCACGGTAGCAGGCCTCTCCTCCCGCTTCGGCATCACGAAGGAGACCGTCCGTCGCGACCTCGCGCTCCTCGAGGAGGACGGCGTGCTGCGTCGCGTCCACGGTGGCGCCATCGCCGGTAGCGGTGCGACAACACACGAGCCGAGCCTCTCGAGCCGCTCCTCGCAGCACTCCCCGGAGAAGAAGCGCATCGCGCAGGCGGCACTGGCACTCACTCCCGACACGGGCGCCGTCGTGCTCGACGCCGGCAGCACCACCGGCGCCCTCGCCGAACTGCTCGTCGAAGAGGCCCGGTCGGATCTCTCGGTGGTCACCCATTCCGTTCCGATCGCGGCCCTCGTCTCCGGTGCCGGCCTGAGTGTGGAACTCGTCGGCGGACGTGTCCGTGCCCTGACCAGCGCAGCCGTCGGCAGCAGCACCGTGGCACATTTCGCCCGGCTCCGCGCCGACGTCGCGTTCCTCGGCGCGAACGGCCTCGCCACCGGCTTCGGCCTCAGCACGCCCGATGTCGACGAGGCCGCGGTGAAGACGGCGATCGTGCGCTCCGCGCGGCGGGTGGTGCTGCTCTCCGATTCGTCGAAGTTCAACGAGGAGACCCTGGTCAGTTTCGCCCAACTGGAGGATATCGATGCACTCATCACGGACCAGGCGCCCAGCGCCGACCTTGCGGCGGCCCTCGCCGACGCCGATGTGGAGGTGATCGTCACGTGATCCTGACCCTCACAGCGAACCCCAGCATCGACCGGACTGTCGAGCTCGCTGCCCCGCTCGTCCGCGGGGCCGTCCAGAGAGCCGTGCACGTCGTACAGGAGGCAGGCGGAAAGGGAGTCAACGTCAGCCGGGCCCTTGCCATGTCCGGTACCCGGACGCTCGCCGTCGTCCCGGGCGACGACGCAGACCCCGTCCTCGCCGGGCTGCGCAGCGTCTCCGTCCCGTTCCGCAACGTGCCGATCGGGGCGGGGCTGCGCACCAACACCGCAATCACCGAGCACGACGGCACCACGACGAAGATCAACGAGCCCGGACCGGCACTCAGCGCGGCACATCTCGAGGAACTCCTCGCCGTGGTCGTCGCCGAGAGCGATGGTGCGGACTGGCTCGTCCTTGCCGGGTCACTCCCGCCCGGTGTCCCTCCGACCTTCTATACGAGGGTCACAGCGGCCGTCCGGGAGGCCTACGGCCTGTCGGCGCCGCTCGTCGCCATCGATTCCTCCGGCGAACCCCTGATCGAAGCCGCCGCCGGTGTACCTGCGCCGGATCTCCTCAAGCCCAATGCCGAGGAGCTCAGCGAGCTGACGGGCATCGGGACGGGGGACGAACTCGAGAAGGACCATGAACTCGCCGCGAAGGCCTGCGCGGTGCTCATCACCGCCGGGGTGGGAGCGGTGCTGGCGACCCTTGGTTCCAAGGGTGCCCTGCTCGTGACGAATGCGGGAGCATGGCACGCCGTGCACCCGCCCGTCACGGCCCGTTCGACGGTCGGTGCGGGAGACTCCGCGCTGGCCGGCTACCTGCTGGCGCACAGCGCAGGCGAACTCCCGGAGAACTGCCTGCGCCAGGCGGTCGCCCACGGGTCGGCGGCCGCCGCCCTTCCCGGTTCCACCGTTCCATCGCTCGACCAGACCACGCCGGCCGCCGTCGCGGTCACTCCCCTCAAGATCACATTGCCCGTGATCGAACCAAGCGCAACCGGGCCCACCGCAGGGCCCCTCGCACAGGAGGAATTCTGATGTCCGATCTCATCACCCCGGAGCTTGTGGCTCTGGACCGGAACCTGGGGAGCGATCGCTCCTCGGTGATCCGTCATCTCGCGGAGCAGGTCGCCGCACAGGGGCGCTCCACGGAGGTGGACGGCCTGTTCGCCGATGCGCTCGCCCGGGAGGAGAAGACCGCCACCGGCATCCCCGGCGGCATCGCCATCCCGCACTGCCGTTCCACGGCGGTGTCGGAGGCCACACTCGTCATGGCACGCCTGTCTCCCGCCGTGGACTTCGGCGCCAAGGACGGCCCCGCCGACCTCGTCTTCTTCATCGCCGCACCCGAAGGTGCCGACCAAGAGCACCTGAAGCTGCTGTCCAAGCTCGCGCGGTCGCTCATCAAGAAGGACTTCACCGCTTCGCTGCGAGCGGCGCAGACCCCGGCCGACGTCGTCGCCCTCGTCAACGGGGCACTCGGGCTCGGTGACGCGCCACACACCGCCGGTGCCGGCGCACATGCCGGCAGCACCGCGGGCTCTTCGATGAACGACACCCGGTCGAGCGAAGCCGCCGCGACGCTCGGCACCTCGCCCTCGGGTACCGACACCACCGGACCCGCCGTCGACCAGGGCGGTACCGACACCAAGGTGCGCCGCCTCGTCGCCGTCACCGCGTGCCCGACCGGCATCGCCCACACCTACATGGCCGCCGACTCACTCGTCGCGGCCGCCAAGGAGCGGGGAATCGACCTCCAGGTCGAGACGCAGGGCTCCTCCGGCGCCACTCCCCTGGATCCCGCAGTGATCGCAGCGGCCGACGCCGTCATCTTCGCCGTCGACGTCGATGTCCGCGACAAGCAGCGCTTCGCCGGCCTCCCCGTCATCAGCGCTCCCGTCAAGCGCGGCATCGACGAGCCCGGCGTGATGGTCGAGGAAGCTGTCGCAGCCGCCCGGAACCCGAATGCTCGCCGGGTCGCCGGCACCGCCGGTGGCAACGAGCAGGCGGACGACGACGGAGCCAGGGACAGCATCGGCAGCACACTCAAGCGGGCCCTGCTGACGGGCGTCAGCTACATGATCCCGTTCGTCGCGGGAGGCGGGCTCCTCATCGCGCTCGGCTTCCTCCTCGGGGGTTACCTGATCACCGAGACGGCCGACACCGTCGTCCTGGAGAACAGCCTCACGAACCTGCCCGCGGGTGGGCTCGGCGAGTACCTCGGCGCCGTGGCCTTCAAGATCGGCCAGTTGTCCCTCGGATTCCTCGTCCCGGCCCTCGCAGGCTACATCGCGTACGCCCTCGCTGACCGTCCGGGGATCGCACCAGGTTTCGTCGCCGGTGCCGTTGCCGGGTTCATGGGTGCCGGGTTCCTCGGTGGCATCGTCGGCGGCCTGCTCGCCGGCTACGTCGCCATGATGATCGGGCGCCTCTCGGTCCCCCGCTGGCTCCGCAGCCTCATGCCGGTCGTCATCATCCCGCTCGTTGCGTCGATCGTCGCTTCGGGTCTGATGTTCCTCGTGCTGGGCGGCCCCATCGCCGCGATCACCGCCGGACTCAACACCTGGCTCTCAGGCCTCACCGGCACTGCCGCCGTCGGCCTCGGCGTCATCCTCGGGCTCATGATGGCCGTCGACCTCGGCGGTCCGGTCAACAAGGTGGCCTACTCCTTCGCCGTCGCCGGTCTGAGCGCCGGGTCCATCGACAACCAGGCGCCCTGGCAGATCATGGCGGCCGTCATGGCAGCCGGTATGGTTCCGCCCCTGGCCATGGCTCTGGCCACCACCATCGACCGTCGTCGCTTCACAGTGGCGGAACGCGAGAACGGCAAGGCGGCCTGGCTGCTGGGCGCGGCGTTCATCTCCGAGGGGGCCATTCCCTTCGCCGCCGCCGATCCACTCCGCGTCATCCCTGCTTCCCTGGTGGGATCGGCTGTCACCGGTGCCATCGTCATGGGGACCGGAGTGACCTCGCAGGCACCGCACGGAGGCATCTTCGTCTTCTTCGCCATCGGGAACGTCCTGATGTTCGTCCTCGCGATCATCGTGGGAACGGTGGTTTCGGCCCTCGCCGTGATCGCGCTGAAGCGCTACGCCACCCGCAAGAAGGACACCCCCGTCGTCGAGCCGGTTGCAGCCTGACCGGCAGTCCGCTTGGCTGTACTGGAACCAACTACAGAAGGAGCACATCATGGCAGAACGCAAGGCGACGGTAGCGAGCCGCGTCGGACTGCACGCCCGGCCGGCGTCGATCTTCGCCGAGGCGGCCGGCGAGCTTCCCCTCGAGGTCACCATCGCCATGGACGGTGAGCCGGCAGAGGAAGCTATGGACGCCTCCAGCATCCTGTCCCTCATGAGTCTCGGCGCCTCGAACGGCGACGTCGTCGTCCTGCGCGCCGAGGGCGAGGGCGCGGAGGAAGCGCTCGAAGGCCTGGCCCGCATCATCGAGACGGACCACGACGCCGAGTAGGCACTCAACGAGAAAGGGCACTCTTCGCCGCGATGGCTGGCGAAGGGTGCCCTTTTCGGCGTTCTGCGAGCTTAAGAACAAGTAGGTGGGTCCACCCGTTCTCATGGACTCACCTACTTGCCGGATAACGATCCGCTGACCCCCCACGGACAGCGGCAGTTACATAATCATTATTTTTGCACAGGATCATGAATACGTGAATACCGGCAGGACACGATTCGGTCACACTCGCCCCTGCGATGCAGCAGGCGGTATCCGTGCTCGCGGCGCGCACCCTCAGACGAGTTTGTTCGCCTGCTGATTGCGCCTCCGGCCGAGCGTGTGGCTCAGCCAGATCAGGCACAGGCCCACCACTGTCAGCACGATGGCCGAGAACGGGAGAACGATGTCCCACGCCATCAGGTTCACGGGCGTAAGCCTCAGAAGCACGAACACCACAACAATGGAGAATGAACAGGCGAGGAACGCAGAGGCAACCCTGTGGATGGTGCGGGCCTCGTGATCGAGAACCGCCGCTACCGCGGGGATGACCAGGCAGGCCGCGACGTAGCCGGGGTAGAGGCGCCCCGCCGCAGCATAGTGCTGCACCGTGTCCTGGTCCCCGAAGTCGCGTAGCGCGGTGGAACTGCCGGAGAGCTCGCTCGTCACGAAGAAGTACAGCGTTGCAGCGACCACCAGGGCCAGGATGGCCACTCCGACAGGTCCGACGACCAGGCGGCGGGCCAGGTTCGAGTCGAACGCTGCGGCCATCCTGATGCCGAGGAGCAGGAAGACGGCGTACAGCGCCAGCCGGAGCAGCAGGTTCGCGATGTTCGCACCGCCCAAGAGGCCGTCGACCGCCAGGTAGATGGGCTCGATCGACAGGGCGACGGCGACCGTGAGCAGGACGAGCGCCGCGAAGATCGTACGCCCATGCCGCTTGCGCAGTCCCGGGATGCGCACCGCAGCTCCCAGGACGCACAATCCCAAGGCAACCCACTGGATGATCAGCGCGTTCATCCGAGGTTCTCCCACATCGCGCGATCCTTGCCGTCGTCGAGCTCGGCTCGCCGGATCTGCTTGCCGAGCACGTCGAGCCGGTCGCGGGCCAGGAACACGAGGTCCAGGTCCGCCAACGCACACAGGGCGCGCGCCCTGCCGTCCGGCGGCCATCCGCCCTCCGCCGGGGTCAGCAGCCCCGTCACCACCAGTCCGCTGGTCAGGGACACCCCTGCTATCCGCGCCGCCTGCACCGCGATCTCCGGAGCGAGGCGGCCCGCAGTGAGTTGCGCCGAGAGGTTCTGGCGCGCAACACCGGTGCTCTCGGCAAGACGTTGCCGAAGATCCCCCGGATCCACGGCTTCGACCCACGCACGGACCGAATTGCGGTGCGGGAAGGGGGCGAGGTCCAGTTGCAGATCGGTGCCCGCACACTCCCTGTCCTCGCTGCGCGCAACGAGCAGTCGGAGGATGTCGATGTGCGAGACCTGACTGACGAGCTCGGCGTCCGTCGGGGCCTTGATGCCGGCCGGGAGGTCCTGGTAGCCGTCGAAGACGGCGAGCGCGTTCACCGGCGGGAGCCCGTACCCGCGAGCGATGGCGACGACGGTCGGCACCGAGACCTTGCCTCGGACGAGCTGCTGGGCGAGCGTTGATCGCTTGATTCCCGCAACGCGGCACACGTCGGACACCGTGTCCTGCGGTGCGATCCGGGAACGCCACAGCTGGAACGCTTTGGCTGTGACGGCCATCATCACCTTTCGATTGGACTTTTCGGTCTGTCGTCGCAGTATACTGATATGGCTGGCTCCGATTTCTGCGATTCCCCCATACGCAGAACTCGGAGCCAGCTCCACTTTAACCGTTCGGCAGCTGTCCCGGTTCGGGCCTACCAGCGCACTTTCTTCTCCTTCTTGCCCTGCTTGCTGCTCTCATGCACGGCCTTCGCATGGCCTGCGCCGGTTGCGGCCGTCGGGGCAGCGCCGTGGTTCTTTTTGGCGAGCGCGAGTTGCGCCCGGGGGTCGTCCTGCAGTTTCCGGGCCGCCGTAGCCTTGGCGGCACCGGGCTGATTCTTCTTCGGGGTGCTGGTCATGGTGTACCTTCCTGGTGCTTGCGCCCACCGGAAGCTCCAGACCAGGCACCACGGAACGCGTCGGGACGCGGCGTAGGTGCTCGAACATGGACACGATCAGTGGACGCCCTTGGAGTGCTGTCATCGACAAGTGGCGCTGAACTCGGCAGGAGCCGGCTCAGTTACTGAAAAAGAAGTGTCCTCATGATTTCGACGGTACACCCGCCGTCATGCGAAGGACAAGGGTCGCTCGGAGCCAGGGCGCCTGCGAGGCCTACCTCTGTTTGGTGCCGCTCACGACGATGTCGGCGTAGACCAGCCGGTGGTCGCTCGTGGGGAAGGGGAAGATGCCGGTCAGCTCGGAACCGGGCGAGCCCACGCGCGGCCAGAAGACGCCCGATCCCGAGACGCGCAGGGTGCGCGAGGGAAGCACGTAGTCCGCCCTGATGTTGCCGGCATTCCGATCCTCGAAATCGGCCGTGTCGAAACGCGGGTCGCTCCGGTGGGCCGCGTTCGCGCCACCCTGCAAGGCGGCAGCCTCCGTGGCTCCGGACGAGGACGGCTGGGGGTCCTGCACCAGCTTGTTGCCGAGGAGCTGGTCGATCGCCCCGGGCAGTGAGTCCCCATCGAGAGGGTCGCTGTTCTGGTCACCGAGGATCACGAAACGATCGCCGCGCTTGAGGCCGCCCGTAACGCCGCCGTCGTCGTAGATGTAGGAAGCACCGGGGCCGCCGGTCACGTAATCGGACCAGAACCGTATCTCGTCACTGTTGCGCCTGCCGTTGCGGTCCTCCTTGCCATCGAAGACGGGAGGAGTCGGGTGGCTTGCAAGGACGTGGACCGTCTTTCCGCCGACGCTCAGCGGGACGTCCCAGTGAGACTTGCTGGACAGGGGAAGGACGTCGAGCTCGGCCTCCGAGTACCAGTCGCCCTGCTCCGCGGTGGCCGGGTTGTCGGGAAGGAGCGCGCCTGGCATGTCCTTCCACAGGAAGTGCTGGAATGTCCGGACCGATTCGGTCTGGATCGGGTACTGCGAGTAGATGACCATGCCGTACTGGCCCTCGAACGCCCCGAATCCGAGCGCGTCCTCGGCGCCACCGACCGTGCCGTCGTTGTTGAGGTCCAGTCCACTGGGTACGCCCGTGTTCGACGGGGCGGTGTAGACGTAGGGGTAGTCGAGGGCCGCCTTGCCGTTCTGGCTGACGCGGAGGTAGTTCCGCTTGAAGAGGTCGGCCGCGGTGCCACCGGCGTCGTAGTCGAACTCGTTGAGCAGGACCACCTCGGGCCGGGTGATCTGGAGAACCTCGGCGATCGCCCTGGCCTGGGCGTTCTCCGGCGTACCGAGGTCCCGCACCAGTTCGCCCGCGGCCGACCGATTGAGGCTCGCGTTGTAGGTTGCGATCCGCAGGTTCTGCTTGTTGGCCAGCCCATCGGGAACCACGGAGCGTGTGTCGTCCGGTGGACCTGCAAACGCTCCCGGCGCACCCACGACGAGGAGGGACACGGCCAACAGGCCGGCCGAGCATCGCGCCAGGACACGCATGGTTCCCCCTTACATCTTGAGACCGGCATCGCCCGAAGGGGGACGTTCGGCACCGGAGGTGGTTTGCTCCGGTAACTTGAGCCTAGCCCGCGGAGTCCGCCGACAGGGGGCCCCCAGGTAACGATTCAAAGTCGACCAGAAGCTGCCCGGTGCCGTCCGGGCAGCCTTGTACCAGACGAGCGGACCTGATGCTCGGCAGCGTCGAAAGCACGCTCCAGACGCATCACCGCCTCCTCGTACCGGTGTGCGGCGACGGCACCATGCGAGCCCGGTCCCGCTCCGGCGTCCCGCTCGGCGCCTGCTGCGCGAAGCGCTCGGACCACCGGCCGGCACGCAGGGTCACCGGTGCGATGCATCCCGGGGAATGCGATTGCCTTCGCGGGATCGACGTCGTAGTCCACCCAGCGCGCGACGACCTCGTCATGTCTGCGGCACAGGTCCGCCCAGGCCTCGCCACGTGCCGATCCCTCGGCGAGGCGCCCGCGCTGCGCGTGCCGCAGCCAGGCCCATGCGGCGGCCGCCGGGATCGAGGCGGCTGCGACGGCTGCGGCAAGCCACGCGGGGCCGACGGATAGAAGGGCGGCTCCCGCGCCGGCTACGACGACGACGCCGCCGAACACTATCCAGAAGTAGTCGTCGGCCGCTCGGTTGCGACGCGACGCGACGTCGAACCGCCATGCCGTGACAGCGGCAGCACCCGCCATGGCGACGCATGCCGCCATGCTTCCGATCAGGCCTACGGCGTCCATCGATTCCTCCTCGATCGGTGCCGGGAGCCTTCCGGCTCCCGCCACAACCCCGTTCCTCGTACAAGTGCAAACGAGCGAGCGCGATGAGTCAATCCCTGGCCGAACTGCTGGATGTCGTGCCCGCGCCGGCCTGCTGTGACAGGCTGGGCCAGGTTTTTCGTCGTCGTGCCTGCTAGGCACCGGAAGGAGGCGCTCCGTGCCGTTGTGGCTGCAGGCGTTCGGATGGGGATCTGTCGCCGGAGGTGCGCTGGTCCTCGGGGCCGCCATCGCATGGAAGTGGAAGGTGCCGCCACAGGTCGTGTCCTTCGTGATGGCGTTCGGTGCCGGCGTCCTGATCTCCGCCCTCGCCTTCGAACTCGTGGACGAGGCACAGGAGGTGGGTGGGCTCGTGCCCACGGCGCTCGGTTTCCTGGTCGGAGCGGTGACCTACGTCGGAGCGAATGCAGTACTGGCGCGCAGGGGCGCGCAGCACCGCAAGCGGTCGGGTGGGCAACAGCCGTCGGAGAGCGACGACGCCGGCAGCGGCAACGCCATCGCACTCGGGGCCCTGCTCGACGGCGTTCCGGAATCGGTCGTCCTCGGGCTCGGCCTCGTGGCCGGTGGGGCGGTGAATCCCGCGGTGCTCGTTGCTATCTTCATCTCCAACGTCCCCGAGGGGCTCTCGAGTACCGCCGGAATGAAGAACGCCGGCCGCAGCTCCCGGTACGTCTTCGGACTGTGGGGCGGCATCGCGCTCACGTCCGGCATCGCCGCCCTCGTGGGCTACTCGCTTCTGGCGGGGGCGTCGGGCGTGACAATCGCCTTCATCACGGCGATCGCAGCCGGTGCGATCCTCGCGATGGTCGCCGACACCATGATTCCGGAGGCCTTCGAGCGGCAGCACCTGCTCACAGGGCTCATCGCCGCCCTGGGGTTCCTCACAGCGTTCGTCGTCCACGAGGTCTCCGCCTAGACCCGGACACGAAGAAGGACCCCGGACGATTCCGAGGTCCTTTTCGTTCACGGGTGGGCCCTGTGGGGCTCGAACCCACGACCCACGGATTAAAAGTCCGTTGCTCTAGCCAACTGAGCTAAGGGCCCGCCATTCCGTCCGCGCTCGGCCCCTCCGAGGATGGGACATCCGTGCGCCGACGACCCGCTCACTTTATCGCAATCGTGCCCGGTCGGAGGAATGCGCCCGCACCACGGCATCCGGTGCGAATGTGCGCAGGAGTATCCTCGTTCCATGGACGGCGACTACACGAACAACACCCCGCGGCCCCACAAGCCGAAGCCATTCGCTCCCGCGGATTTCGAGGTTTTCGCGGGTGGAGTCGATCCTTCGCGGGTCTCGGAGGCTGCCCACATGGCCGCGCACGCCCTGGTGCACCACGGTCGCGACGCCGACGATCCGGACGTGACACGCCGCCTCGTCGAACTGGCCGACCAGCAGGGCCTCGAAGCGATAGCGGAGATGTGGGCCGAGAGCCCGGCACGCTCACTGCCCGGCGCTCTGTGGCGTCTCTACGCGCTGCGCGCCGCAACACAGCAGAATCCCGAACGCATCGCCGCCTACTTCGCTTCCGGTAAGGAGGTGGCTCAGGTGTCGAAGGTCGTTGCTGGCGTCGCCGAACCGCCGGGCGCTACGGAAATGACCACGATGGCGGACACGATCCTGTCCGGGGCCTTCGAAGGAGACTTCGACGTCGCCCTCGAGCGGTTCGCAGCTTTCTGCCGCGTCGTCGCGCTGGGCCAGGCCAATCACGCCGACGACACCGAGCTCGCCAATGGCCCCCGCGCATCGAAGCTCACGCGCAACTCCCACCAGCTCATCAAGACAGCCGAGGATCTCGAACACGCCGCCGCGTCGTGGCGGCGGGGAGAACTGGACTGAACCGCCCGCTGGGGCTGATGTTGACAGCGGCACCGGGGACGGCAAGACTTAACACGGCGTCGGACCGTGGAACCCCCGGGCTTCAACACTCAGCCGCTTCGAGCGGCCTTCCGCCGAGAGGCGCTCCCGGTTCGGCGCCACTACTTTGCCCTCCGGCACCCAGCACGGTCGCTGGAGGCACGCCGATCCGCCCATATCCTTCGAGGAAGACTCCGTGAAACTACGCCTCTTCCCGCAGGAGAACGCTGGGCTCGAACTGCTCTCGAGCATGGCCCAACAGCTCGTGCTCGGGGTCGGGACGATGTCCGCCATCCTCGGCGCATCCACCCAGGAGTACGACCGCCTCTCGGAGGAACTGCACCAGCACGAGTCCGCCTCGACGGACCTGCACTTCGCCCTCCTGACCTCGATGCGGACCTCTTTCATCAATCCGCTCCCGCGAGAAGACCTCTACGTCCTGTCCCGGCTGCTCAATGAAGCCATCGAGAAGCTCGATGGCGCCGGCGAGCTGATCGCCCTGTACAAACTGAGCAAACTGAGCCAGCGGGCCGCCGACCAGCTCGAGGTCATCAATCGGCAGGCGGAGCTGACCGCCGTCGCCATGCAACGGCTCGGTTCGATGGAGGACCTCGAGGAGTACTGGATAGAGATCCTGCGGCTGGCCAGGCGGGCCGAGCGTACCCACCGGAGCTGGTGCGCCGAGCTCCTCAATGACCACAAGCCCCTCGTCTACGCACGGCACCGCGATGTGGCGAACCAGCTGGTCGATGTCACCAAGGACATCCGGAGAGTGGCCACCCAGGTGGGCAGCATCCTCGTCAAGGAATCGTAGGTGGAGCTCCTCCTCCTGGGCGCGGTGATCGTCGCCGCTGGCGGTTTCGCCTTCCTCAACGGCTTCCACGATGTCTCGAACTCCGTTGCCACAGCCGTCCGGACGCGCGCGCTGACGCCGACCCTGGCCGTCCTGCTCGCAGCATCGTTCAACCTCGTGGGGGCTCTGCTCAGCACGTCCCTTGCACTCTTCTTCACCGATGCGGGCATCGGTCTCCCCTCGGGCCCGACCGGGCTCGGTATCCTCATCGCGGCACTCGTCGCAGCATGTATCTGGGGTGTGTTCACCTGGTATCGCGGCAAGCCCTCGTCGTCGACGCACGCCCTACTCGGCGGCATCATCGGGGCGGGTGCAGCGTCGCAGGTGACGAACGGTCCGGCGATGAACGGTGCGGGCGAGGCGCTCCTGCTGCAGATCGCACTGCCGCTCGTGCTCTCGCCTGTCGTGGCCTATCTCCTGGCGTACGCTGCAGTCTTCCCCGCGACGTGGCTGCTGCGCCACGGCTCGCCCGCGAAGGTCAACCGTGGCAACCGCATGGCGCAGTCCGTCCTCGCCGGGGCGTTCGCGCTCGGGCACGGACTGCAGGACGGCCAGCGCACCATGGCGGTGATCCTGCTGGCGCTCGTGGGCGCGGGTTACGCGACCGGGTCGGACATGCCCCTCTGGGTGCAGGTCTTCGCCGCGGTGCTGCTGACAGCGGGGTCCCTGTTCGGAGGCTGGCGTATCACGCATACGCTCGGCAACCGCCTGGTGCACATCGATCCGCTGCGGGGGATGACGGCCCAGGGCGTCAGTTCGGCGATGCTGTTCATCGGGGCCATCTCCCTGCACTTCCCGCTGTCGAGCACGCACACGATGACGTCGGCGATCGTCGGCGCGGGAGCGAACCAGCGGTTCGCATCCGTGCAGCGGCCGCGCGCCATCCGGATCCTCGCGGTGTGGCTCGGCACGGCACCCGTCACCGCCCTGTTGGGAGCCGTCTTCTTCCTCGCCCTGAGCCCGCTGCTCTGACCGCACGCTGATGCACGTCCGTCCGGCAGGCGGGTTGGCGCCCGTTTCCGGAACACCGCGGCCGCTGCGCGATAAGCCGCGGCCCTGTCGCAGAGTCCCACCAACGACGACGGCGGCCCCCTCGGGAGCCGCCGTCGTCGTTCTTCTGCGCTTTCGGGAAGGCCGCTTCCCTATCCGAAGCGACCGGAGACGTAGTCCTCCGTGGCCTTCACGGCCGGCTTGTTGAAGATTGTGGTGGTGTCGCCGTACTCGATGAGCTTGCCCGGCTTCCCCGTACCCGCGATGTTGAAGAACGCCGTCTTGTCGGAGACCCGCGCCGCCTGCTGCATGTTGTGGGTCACGATCACCACGGTGTATTCGGCCTTGAGTTCGTTGATGAGGTCCTCGATGGCCAGGGTGGAAATAGGATCCAGTGCGGAGCACGGCTCGTCCATGAGGATCACCTGGGGAGATACCGCGATGGCGCGGGCGATGCACAGGCGCTGCTGCTGCCCACCCGAGAGACCCGAACCGGGTCGGCCGAGGCGGTCCTTGACCTCGTTCCAGAGGTTCGCGCCCTGGAGGGACTTCTCGACGAGCGAATCGGCGTCGGACTTGCTGATGCGCTTGTTGTTCAGTTTCACGCCGGCCAGCACGTTGTCACGGATGGACATCGTGGGGAACGGATTGGGCCGCTGGAACACCATGCCGATCTGGCCCCTCACGGTCACGGGGTCAACAGCCGTGTCGTACAGGTTGTCGCCGTCGAGCAGCACCTCGCCCTCGACGCGTGCGCCGGGAATGACCTCGTGCATGCGGTTGAGGGTGCGGAGGAAGGTCGACTTGCCACAGCCCGACGGACCGATGAATGCGGTCACAGAACGGGCTTCGATGTTGATGTTGACGTCCTCCACGGCAAGGAACTTGCTGTAGTAGACGTTCAGGTCCTTTACGTCGATTCGCTTGGACATTGCTTCCTTATCGGTAGGTACCGCGCGTGGTCAGCGGCTGGTCTTGGGGGCGAAGAAGCTGGCGACGAAACGGGCGGCCAGGTTCAGCAGCATCACCATGAGGATCAGCAGGAGGGCGGCGGCCCAGGCACGCTGCGTACTCGGATCCGGCGATGTCGGGGAGGTCGGAGTGAGGATCTGGTAGTAGATGAAGGTGGGAAGCGTACTCATCCAGCCACTGAAGACGTTCGTGTTGATGGAGCTCGCGAACCCTGCCGTCACAAGGATAGGTGCGGTCTCGCCGATCACGCGCGCGATCGAGAGCGTTACGCCAGAGGCGATACCCGAGATGGCCGTCGGGATGACCACCTTCGTGATCGTGCGCCATTTACGGACGCCCAGCGCGTAGGACGCCTCGCGGAGCTCGTTCGGAACGATCTTCAGCATCTCCTCGGTGGAGCGCACCACGACGGGGATCATGAGGACGGAGAGGGCGACCGCAGCGACGAACCCGGTCCGGGTACCGGGACCGAACAGCAGCGCGAAAAGCGCGGCCGCGAAGAGACCGGCAACGATCGACGGGATGCCTGTCATGACATCGACGAAGAAGGTGATGGCCTTCGTGAGGTTCTTCCCCGATCCGTACTCGACGAGGTACACAGCGGTGAGCAGTCCGATCGGCACAGAGATGAGCGTCGCCCACAGCGTGATCTGGAGCGTACCGAGAACGGCGTGGTAGGCGCCGCCCAGCACGGGCGTCCCGTTCTCGACCGCCTGGTTGTCCACCGCACCCGTCAGTCCGTTCATGGACGTGAAGAGGAAGTTGTAGCTGAGGCCGGGGACGCCCCGTTCGAGCACGGTCCAGATGACCGAGATCAGCGGCAGGAGCGCGACGAGGAAGGCACCGTACACGAGGAACGTCACGAGGCGGTCCTTCGCCTTGCGCTCGCCTTCCCCCACGGCGGTGACGATGGTTGCCGCGACCACGAAGACGATGGCGGAGATGATCGCCCACCCGACGACGGTGAAGCCGATCAGGGACGCGATCGCCGCTCCGAGGATGACCGAGGCGCCGAGGACGACCCACACGGCGTACGAGGGAAGGTGCCCGCGTGTGAGCTGGGACTGGCGACGTTGGAGCGTCTGGTTCGCTGCCATTTAGTTAGCTCCCGAGAATTCTTTGTGCCGGGTGATGATGAAGCGGGCGATCATGTTGACGATCAGCGTGATGACGAAGAGCACGAGGCCTGCTGCGATCAGCTCGTTCAGACGCAGGCCGAAGGCCTCGGGGAAGTTGAGCGCGATCTCGGCCGCGATCGTCTGGTTGCCCGTCTTGATGAGGCTCGCGCCGAGGGCGCCGGGCGAGAGCACCAGCGCAACCGCCATCGTCTCTCCCAGAGCCCGGCCGAGGCCGAGCATCGCCGCACTGATGATTCCAGGTCGGGCGAAGGGCAGGACCGCCATCCGCACCATCTCCCAGCGGGTGGCGCCCATCGCGAGCGCTGCCTCCTCGTGGAGGGTGGGCGTCTGGAGGAAGATCTCCCTGCTGAGGGAGGTGATGATCGGGATGACCATGACCGCGAGCACGACGCCGGCGGTGAGCATCGTCTTGCCCGTCTGGCTCGCAGGACCCGCGAAGATCGGGAGCCAGCCGAGATTCTCGGCGAGCCACGCGTAGGCCTTTGCCATCTGCGGAGCGAGCACGATGTACCCCCAGGCGCCGTAGATGACCGAGGGGATCGCCGCCAGCAGGTCGATGACGTAGCCGAAGGCGCGGGCGAGACGGCGGGGGGCGTAGTGGGAGATGAAGAGTGCGACGGCGATACCGATCGGTGTCGCGATCAGCAGGGCGATGGTCGCTGCGACGACCGTCCCGACGACGATCGGCAGGATGTAGGCGGAAAAGCCGTTGCCTCCCGTGACCTCCGTCGGATCGGCGGAGAAGGTGGGCGCTGCCTGCACCAGCAGGAAGACGGCAACGCTGAACAGCACTGCCAGGATCAATACCCCGGCGGTGAGGGATACTCCGGAGAAGATCTTGTCGCCTGCGCGGCCTCTGTCGGTCGACGCTTTCAGCGAGTTGGTTGACACGTCTTTGCCTTCCAGGCGGTCGATTTCAAGTGCAGTGACGGCCCGGGCGAGCCGGGCCGGAATACAAGGTCACTGCCGATTGCAGCCGTAAACGGCGGACGGTCCCGTCCGGTCTCCATTAGACCAGACGGGACCGGAGAGCCTTCGCTAGGAAGCAACCTTGATGGAGTCGATGGCGGTCTGCGCCTTCTCGCGCAGGGTCTCCGACAGCGGCGCGTTGCCGGCCGATGCCTCGGCTTCGGCCTGGCCGTCCTCGCTGATGACGTAGGAACCGAAGGCCTTCACGAGGTCGACCGTCTCCTGGCTGTCGTAGGAGGTGCAGTAGACGTGGTAGCTGACGAGGACGACGGGGTAGGCGCCGGACTCCGCGGTGTCACGCTCGAGCTCAAGGGACATGTCCAGCTCGGCGCGGCCTTCGACCGGCGTTGCGACCTCGACGGCCTTGGCCGCCGCGTCGGAGCTGATCTCGGTGTACTCCTCGCCGACCTTGACCTTCACGGTGCCGAGATCGCCGACCGCCGAGGCGTCGGCGTAGGTGATGGCGCCGTCGGTCGCGGTGACGGTCTGGACGACACCAGAGGTGCCCTTGGCGTTCTCGGACTGCAGGTCGGCGGGCCATGCGCCCTCGACCTCGTAGGTCCAGTCCTCGGGAGCGGCAGCGGCGAGGTAGTCCACGAAGTTCTCCGTGGTACCGGACTCGTCGGAGCGGTGCACGACGGTGATCGGGGTGTCAGGCAGCTCGACGCCCTCGTTCTGGGCCGCGATCGCGGGGTCGTTCCAGGTGGCGATCTCCTTCTTGAAGATCTTCGCGATGGTCGAGGCATCGAGGTTCAGGGACTCGACGCCTTCGAGGTTGTATGCCACGGCGATCGGGGAGATGTAGGCGGGGATGTTCAGAGCGCCGTCAGGTCCGCAGACTTCCTGCGCCTGGGTCATCTCTTCGTCCTTCAGGTAGGCGTCCGAACCGGCGAACTGGGCGCCGCCGCTCAGGAAGGCCTTGCGGCCTGCGCCGGAGCCGTCCGGTGAGTACTGCACCATGGCACCCTCGTTGGCGGACTCGAAACCGGTCTTCCAGGCTTCCATCGCAGAATTCTGCGAGGAGGCACCGATGCCGGTCAGGGTTCCGGTCACGGCGGTGCCCGCGGCGGAGGACGCGCCTCCGGTTGCGGCGGGCTCGCCGGTGGCGTTGTCGGAACCACAAGCGGTCAGCGCCAGCGCGGCTACGGAGATAACTGCCGCAGCGCGGCCAAAGCGAAGAGCCTTCACTAGATTTTGCCCCTTCCAGGGATGTGTTCATCGGTGCACGAGTGGCACTCGGTAGAGATGTACGCGTTCTTGTACATCCTTGAAGCTAGGCACTGCAGGTAAAGAGACTGACCAGCCGACATGAACGGAAGGTGAACAGAACAGGTCTATTGGCCGGTGCGGCCGATTCGCACTGGCGGATGAGACCAAGGTCTCCCCCGCCCGCACCTTCTAGACTTGGTTCATGCCGCCGCGCCAGGGAGTCTCAGCAGCCCTCGCCTTTTTGCGCAAGCGCTCCCGCATCGGCTTCAAACGCAGTTCCAATTCCGTCGTCACCGCTCTGCAGATGACGCTGTGCGCCGTAGGTGCCTACGCCTTCGCGGAGGAGGTGCTCGGTCACAACGGCCCGCTGTTCGCGGCGACGTCGTCGATGATCTCCCTGGGGTTCTCGCGTGATCCGCGCCTGCGCCGCGTGCTCGAGGTCGCGATCGGGTGCACGCTCGGCATCTCGGTGGGTGACCTCCTGCTCACCTTCTTCGGGACCGGGCTCTGGCAGGCCGCCGTCGTGCTATTCATCTCGATCCTGCTGGCCCGCTTCCTGGACAGTGGCACCATCTTCACCACGCAGCTCGGCCTCCAGTCACTGCTCGTGGTGTTGCTTCCAGCGCCGGAGGGTGGTCCCTTCACACGCAGTGTCGACGCGATCGTGGGCGGCCTGTTCGCCCTCGTCATCACGATGCTGCTGCCAAGGGATCCGCGGCGTGAACCCAAGACGAACGTCCGCGGACTGCTGTCCGAACTGTCCGCGGTCCTCCGGGAAAGCGCGGCCGCGCTGCGGGACAGTGATTCCACCCTGGCCTGGCACGCCCTGGTCCGCGCACGGAACTGCCAGTCCCAGCTGGACAGCCTGACCGGGAGCATGCGCGCGGCCCAGGAGGTCGCGCGTATCTCCCCCGCCTATCGCCGCCACAGGGACGAGCTCGGATCCCTTCGGTCTGCCGTCGAATCGATCGACCTGGCCATCCGCAACAGCCGCGTGTTCTCACGGCGCCTCACCTCCGCGATCAACCACGCGGCCCTGACCGACGAAGCGATCGAGAGCCTCGGTCAGTCGCTCGAGGACACCGCCGACGCCGTGGACCTCCTCAGCCGGGCCCTGTCCGCGCGGGACTCCGCGGAGCGCCGCCTCAATCTGCGCCAGGCCCGGAACGAGCTCGCCGCGGTGGCCACCGATCTCCATCCGGAGACACTGCACATCAGCCGACTCGAGGGCGAAGGCCTTGTGCTGCTCCTCCGTCCGCTGGTCGTGGATCTGCTCGAAGCGACGGGTCTCTCGCACGAAGATGCGGCCGACTACCTGCCCCGCCTCTGAACCCGCACACACTTATCGAGCCTCGAGCCTGGCTTGTCGGTGCCCGCCGGTAGCCTGAGGAGCATGGCCACGAAGACATCTCCCGCAGCGCGTGCGGGACGCAGCAACACCCCGAGCTACCGCTGCGCCGAGTGCGGCTGGACGACGGCGAAATGGGTGGGCCGCTGTGGTGAGTGCCAGGCCTGGGGAACCGTCGAGGAGACGGGCCAGGTGGTCGCGCGCACCACGGCTGCCACGGCGGTGACGACTCCTGCACGGCGGATCGCCGAGGTCGACGCCACACTATCCGGCTTCCAGCCCACCAGGATCGACGAGCTCGACCGCGTGCTGGGCGGAGGGTTGGTACCGGGGGCGGTGATCCTGCTGGCCGGGGAGCCCGGCGTCGGGAAATCCACCCTCCTCCTCGACGTCGCTGCGCGGGTGGCGCGGCTCGGCAAGGACGTCCTGTACGTCACGGGTGAGGAGTCCGCAGCGCAGGTCAAGCTGAGGGCGGACAGGATCGATGCCGTCGCGGACTCCCTCTTCCTCAGCGCCGAGACGGACCTCGGCCAGGCACTCGGCCAGGTGGAGAAGATCGATCCGTCCCTGCTCATCGTGGACTCCGTCCAGACCCTCAGCAGCGCGGCGGTGGACGGCAGCGCAGGTGGGGTCACGCAGGTGCGGGAAGTCGCGGCGTCCATCATCGGGGCGGCGAAGGCACGCGGCATGACGACGCTGCTCGTGGGGCACGTGACGAAGGACGGCTCCATCGCCGGTCCGAGGCTCCTCGAACACCTCGTGGACGTCGTCTGCCAGTTCGAGGGCGAGCGCCACTCGCGCCTGCGGCTGCTGCGTGCCGTCAAGAACAGATACGGTCCGACCGACGAGGTGGGGTGCTTCGACCTCACCGATGGCGGTATCGAGGGCCTGGCCGACCCCAGCGGACTCTTCGTGTCGCGTACCAAGGACCCGGTGTCCGGCACGTGCATCACCGTCACGCTCGAGGGTCGCCGCCCCCTGCTCGCCGAAGTACAGGCGCTGCTCGCGGAATCCCCCAATGCGCAACCTCGGCGGGCGACGAGCGGGCTCGACAGCTCGCGTGTCGCCATGTTGCTCGCCGTCCTGCAGAGCCGTGCTTCCGTGAGCCTGCACAAGGACGACAGCTACGTGGCGACGGTCGGCGGCGTGCGACTCACCGAGCCGGCGACGGATCTCGCCGTCGCCCTGGCGATCGCCTCGGCGAAGACCGACCACCCCCTGCCCGCCCGGCTCATCGCATTCGGCGAGGTGGGTCTCGCCGGCGAGGTGCGTCCCGTCCCCGGCATCGGCAGGCGTATTCAGGAGGCGGAGCGGCTCGGGTTCACCCATGCGATCGTTCCCGCATCCCCAGGGGGGACGGGTCCGGTGCCGAAGGGCTTCTCGGTGCGCGAGGTGTCGACGCTCGCGGAAGCACTGGCTCTCCTGTTCTAGGCGTACCGGTGGGACCGGTAGCGGTTGTCCGCGGAACAGCAGGTGGACCAGCCGCGTGCAGCTGGGTCTGACTGTCCTTCGAGGCGCGGCGGGCCGTGCCGGAGTGTTACAAATCTGCGACAACGGGCGGTAAGGCGGTTTCCGTGCGCGCCAGTAGTATTATGTTCGGCTGAGCGGGACACCGTCAGCCATCGCTCGCCGTCCGAGTCTCGACGGCGGCCGCCCGACTGCGCCGGGCCTTCAACAGCGCAGGCGGTGAAAGGATAGGCCCATGGTCCGCAGTCCCGAGGACTCGCTCAAAGCCACCCTCGCCAGAGTAGCCCCGGGGACGCAGCTGCGCGATGGTCTGGAGCGAATCCTGAGGGGCCGTACGGGCGCGCTTATCGTCCTCGGCTTCGACCGGACCGTCGACTCGATCTGCTCGGGCGGCTTCGACATCGGCATCGAGTTCTCACCGACACGCCTCCGCGAACTCGCGAAGATGGACGGTGCCATCGTGTGCGACAAGGACGCGAGCCGCATCCTTCGCGCCGCCGTCCAGCTCGTACCCGACCACACCATCGAGACGCAGGAATCCGGCACGCGCCACCGCACCGCCGAGCGCGTGGCGAAACAGACCGGCCTGCCCGTGATCAGCGTCAGCCAGTCGATGCAGATCATCGCCCTGTATATCGACGGACTGCGCCACGTCCTCGAGGGGTCCGAACCCGTTCTCGCCCGTGCCAATCAGGCCCTCGCCACCCTCGAGCGCTACCGCGCCAGGCTCGACCAGGTCACGAACTCGTTGTCGGCGCTCGAGATCGAGGCGATGGTCACCATCCGTGACGTCGCCGTCACCCTGCAGCGCCAGGAGATGGTGCGCAGGATCTCGGAGGAGATCTCTCAGTACGTGCTGGAACTGGGCGTCGACGGTCGCCTGCTGTCCCTTCAGGTCGAGGAGTTGACCACGGGCCTGGGCCCGGGCAGCGAGATGGTGCTGCGCGACTACATGGACCTCGGCTCCAGCACGGCGCCGGTCGAGGAGCGCGTCGCTACACTGCAGGGTTTCAGCTCGGCAGACCTGATCGATCTCGGGACCATCGCGAGCGTCCTGGGGTTCAACCCGTCGGTCGACTCGCTGGAGGCGGTCATCCAACCGAAGGGCTACCGTCTGCTCTCGGGCATCAAGGCCGTGCCTCCGGCTGTCGCGAACCGTCTGGTCGACCATTTCGACGGCCTGCAGAACCTCATGGCCGCGAACATCGAGGATCTCATGGCGGTCGATGGCATCGGCGAGCAGCGTGCACGTACCGTCCGGGAAGGACTCTCCAGGATCGCCGAGACGAGCCTCCTCGACCGTTTCATGTAGCGGGTGCCACCGCCGGCCCGCCATCAGGACCCGGACTCGAGGCGGTCCTGGAATCGATCCGTCACCCCGCCCCGGGAATGAACCCGAGGACCTACTGCAGTGTGAACTGCACCGGTTCGCTGCTCCTTGCGCCGAGCCTCGTGATCAGGGAGTAGGTCCCGGATCCCGGTTCGTCGGCCACGACGGTGCATCCCGGGACGGTGCGCTTGCGGGACCATTCGAACGTCGCGCGCTCCCTCCCACCGGGAGCGATGGTGCGCTCGAGATCCTGGGAAGCCTGTTGACAGTCGATGGATGAAAAGACCCGCTCGTCGTCCCTCGTCAGGACGAACTCCATCTGGGAGGTACCGACGTTGACCGTGCAGGGCGCCTCGCCGTCGTTGCGGACGACGAGCGACAGTGAGGGTTTCTCGCCCGGCCCATAGGCCTGTTTGTCCGTCTCGGCCACGACGACGACGGACGCGGACTCACAGGCATCCGGATCGGCGTCCGGCACGGCCGAGGGCTCCGGCGTGGTGGCGCTGGGTGAGGGCACGGCACTGGGGTCTGCACTGGGACCTGCACTTGCCGGGGCGGACTCGGACGGGACGGCACTGCCCGGGTCAGTGCTGGCGGTCGCCGCAGGGTCGCCCGCTGGTGACGGCGTCGCCTCCGACGTGGTGCTTCCGCCGGCCAGGGCATCCGAGCCGCGACCGAGCATCCCCGCCAGCGCCGCGCCACCGACGGCGATCGCCGACACCACGAGGAGCGCCAGGATGATCACCGCAAGCCTGCGCCGACGGTACACGGCGGGGCTCGATCTCCGCCCGCCGCTGGACCGCCTGCCCGTCCGGTGATCACCACTAGATGTCATCCATCAAGGCTAGGGAGCGCTCCTCGCATTCCTTCCGGCACCACGCCGGTGGATACAGTATTCACGACAAGGACACAGGAGCAACCATGAGCATCGACCCCGGAACCGCCGAGGGTTCCGCGCGCGCCGACGGCGCTGCCGGTGGCGCTGCACACTCGCTGGAGGACCTCCACCGTCGGATCGGCGACTGGTTCGCCGCGGCTGCCCGCGATCTGCCCTGGCGCGAACCATCGTGCTCGCCATGGGGCATCCTCGTCAGCGAGGTCATGCTGCAGCAGACCCCGGTCGTGCGTGTCCTGCCGGTGTGGCGTGAGTGGCTCGAACGCTGGCCCTCTCCCGCGCACCTGGCGGCAGAACCGTCGGGAGCCGCCGTCCGGCACTGGGGCCGGCTCGGGTACCCCCGCCGGGCCCTCCGCCTCCACGCCGCTGCGAGTGCGATCGTCTCGGATCACGGCGGCGTGGTGCCTGCCACGTACGACGAACTCCTGTCCCTGCCGGGGGTCGGCACGTATACCGCAGCCGCAGTGGCCGCTTTCGCTTTCGGGAAGCGCGAGACCGTCGTGGACACCAACATCCGGCGCGTCCATGCCCGTCTCGTCGGGGGCAGTGCGCTTCCTGCTCCGGCGCTGACGGCTGCCGAGATGAAGCGGGCGGTGACGCTCCTGCCGGACGACGACGCCGGGTCCGTCCGTTGGAATGCCGGGGTGATGGAGCTCGGAGCGGTCGTCTGCACGGCCCGCGCTCCCCTGTGCGACGTATGTCCCGTGGTGGACGCGTGCGCCTGGATTGCAACTGGGCGCCCGGCTCCGGAGTACGTGCCCAAGGGGCAGGCGTGGGCCGGGACCGACCGACAGGTGCGCGGCGCGATCGTCGCCGTGCTGAGGGACGCCGTCGGCCCTGTGCCACGCCCCCTCCTGATGCAGGGTCCGGTGGACGTGGTCATCGATACCGTAGCGAGTAGAACCGGCGCGGCGGGCCGCCCGGACGCCCTCACGCGACTGCACGGTCTACATGCTCCCGGCGAGCAGCTCGAACGTGCGCTCGCCGGGCTCCTGACCGACGGGCTCGCTGAGGAGACGCCGGCCGGGATCTGCCTGCCCGGCTAGGAGCCACTGACGGAGCAATCCGTGCTGCCCTGATGGGAAGGCCCCGGTGCTCGGAGGCCCCTGCCTCCCGACCGGTTGCCAGGCACGGCCCAGCCGTCAGTCCGGCTCGCCGAAGCCCGATTCGACGGCCTCACCGATGAAATCCACGGCGGCCTGCGCATCGGGGCCACTGGCCTCGGCGGTGACCGTCCGGCCCTGACCGAGACCGAGGCTCATGAGGAGCATCACCGACTTGCCGTCGACGCCGTTCACCGTCACCTCGGCATCGAGCTCCGCGAGCCCGGTGGCCAAAGCGGCAGCAGGCCGGGCGTGCAGGCCCATCTGGTTCGGCAGTACCCACGACCCCCTGGCCGTCGGCCCTCCTGCCGATGACGGCGCTTCGTCGGCGTCGCCCTGTCCAGGAGCGGCCGCAGCATGGCTGACGAATGGTTCGAGCTCCTCGGGCCGGATGGAGACGACGGCGCCCTCCGCCGCCCGGAGCACCTCATCGAGTGGGGAGCTGCCCTGTGCCTGCACGGCCGCCGCGACCGCACCCTCCACGAGGGCCGCCTGTGCCAGCCGGACGGACGCGCGTGCTTTCGGCTCCAGGAATTCGAGCACCATCTCAGCGGTCATGACGGCCGACCCGAGATCGGTCAGGATCACCACCCCGTCACCACTCGAGGCGCGCTCGATCGCGGCCTGCACGCGGTCGAAGCTCGTACCGATGCGAGCGGGGCGGCCCTCGCCGTCGTCCGCTCCCCCGGCCGCGACGATGACGACGTCGGGCGCCATCTGGGCTGCCAGTTCGACGACGCCCTCCGCGATCTTCTCGCTGTGCGAGACGATGACCAGCCCGACGCTCATGCCACCGCCCCACCAGCGGCGTCCGCAGCAGCCTGCAGGATCAGGGCTGTCGACACGGCGCCGGGGTCCTGGTGGCCCGCGCTGCGCTCACCGAGGTAGCTCGCCCGGCCCTTGCGTGCGATCAGGGGTTCCGTCGCCACAGCACCCGCATGGGCGGCGTTGGCGGCTGCGGCGAGGACGTCCGGGGCGCTCGCTCCTGCCTGGGCGGCGGTCTCTGCAGATTCCGAGGCAGGCGTCCAGGCGTCGACCATCGTCTTGTCTCCTACCTCCGCCTTCCCTCGCGCGACGATGCCGTCGCGTGCAGCCCTGATCATCGCGGCGGCAGCCTCCGCGTCGATCGTGTCGGCATCACCGACGGAGGTCGCCGCGCGCAGGAAAGCAGTGCCGTACAGCGGACCGGCAGCACCACCCACCGTCGACATCAGGGTCATCGCGACCTGCTTGAGGACGGCCGCCGGGGTGGACGGCACATCAGCGGAATCGAGCTTGGCGACGACCGCGCTGAACCCGCGGTCGAGGTTCTCGCCGTGGTCGGCATCGCCGATGGCGCGGTCGAGGTCGATCAGCAGTGCGCGGTTCTCGGCGACGACGCGGGCCGTCTCCCGCACCCACCGGACAGCCCACTGAGCGTCGAGGTCCGTCGTCATCCTCATGCCCCCCAGCGCAGCGCTGCGGTGTTGACGGGGCTGTCCCAGAGTTCGAGCATCTCGTCGTCGACCCGCAGGATGGTCAGCGACGCACCCTGCATCTCGAGCGCGGTGATGTAGTTCCCGACGAGGGATCGCTCGATCGTCACACCGAGTCCATCGAGCAGCTGAGCGACCTTCCGGAACACGATGTACAGCTCGCTCGCGGGTGTTCCGCCCATGCCGTTGACCAGCACGAGCGTGCGGTCTCCCGCTGTCAGCCGGAGGTCCGCGACGATGGGGTCGAGAAGTCGCTGCGTGATGCCGTCGGCGTCCTCCATCGCGATGCGGTGCCGCCCCGGCTCCCCGTGGATGCCGATACCGATCTCGATCTCGTCCTCAGCGAGCTCGAAACTCGGCACCCCGGCATGCGGGACCGTGCAGGCGGCCAGGGCGACACCCATGGAGCGGACGCTGTCCACGACACGCTGCGCCACCGCGGTGACGCCATCGAGGTCGTCACCGCGTTCCGCGGCGGCCCCCGCGATCCGTTCAACGAAGACTGTTCCACCCACGCCTCGCCGGCCGGCGGTGTACAGCGAATCCTCCACGGCGACGTCGTCGTTCACGAGCACGGAGCGCACGGAGACGCCGTCGGCCTCGGCCATCTCGGCCGCCGTCTCGAAGTTCAGGACGTCACCGGTGTAGTTCTTGACGATGTGCAGGACACCGGCACCACCGTCGACCGCAGCCGTGGCAGGGATGATCTGACCGGGAGTGGGGGAGGTGAAGACAGCTCCCGGGACAGCCGCGTCGAGCATCCCGCGACCCACGAAGCCCGCGTGGAGCGGCTCATGGCCGCTGCCGCCACCGGAGACGAGCCCCACCTTGCCCTGAACCGGCGCGTCCTTGCGGGTGATGAAGAGGGGGTCCGGATGCACGGTCACGAGGTCGGCGTGGGCCAGACCGAATCCTTCGACGGACTCGTCGACCACGGCTCTGGGATCATTGATGAGCTTTTTCATGACGGCTGCTCCTTGGCTGTGAACGAACACTACGACAGCCTGCAGCCCGCCTTCCATGGACCACCCCGGCCACTGGAAACGTTACCGCCCGTTCCTGCCCCTGCCTATAGCGGCACAGGGCCATCCGGGTGCCGCCCCGTCACCTCGGGCCGGCCTGTCCGAAGCCCGTTAAACGCCTGAGGAAGGGGCCCGGTATCGGGCGCCCTCCCTCAGAAGGCCGGCGCGCACGCTTGTCCGTGCGGCCGGGCTGGGTCAGCGACCCTGCTTGAATGCGTCCTTGACGTTCTCGGCCGCGTCCTTGACGTTCGAGCTGGCCTGGTCCTTGTGGCCCTCGGCCTCCATGCCCTCGTCGCCGGTCGCCTTGCCGAGGCCTTCCTTGAGCTTGCCGCTCAGGTTCTCGCCCTTGTTCCCGATCTTGTCATCCAGTCCCATAGTCGGACCTCCTTCAGCTCGGTGTACGGCCACCGGTTCCGGTGGCGTGCCGGCACTCCCACAGGAATGCTAAGCAGTCTTACCTTATCCCCGCCGAGCTGCGGAAAGCCAGCCCTGCCCTGCCGCACCGCTCACAGCTGGCGGATCATCCGCGTGTTGCCGAGGGTGTTCGGCTTGACCCGCGCCAGGTCGAGGAACTCCGCGATGCCTTCGTCGTGCGAGCGGAGCAGCTCGGAGTAGATCCGGGGATCGACGGCTGACTGGTCCGCCATCACCTCGAAGCCGTGGCGCCGGAAGAAGTCGACCTCGAACGTCAGGCAGAAGACGCGGTTCACGCCGAAGGCCCGTGCCTGCTCCAGCAGTTCCTCGACGAGGGCGTGGCCGACTCCCCGACCGCGCGCGGCAGGAGAGGTCGCCAGTGTGCGGACCTCGGCGAGGTCCTCCCACATGACGTGAAGCGCTCCGCAGCCCAGCACCTCGCCGCCGTCGGACTCTGCGATCCGGAACTCGGGCAGTCCCTCATAGTAGGCCACCGTCTCCTTCGCCATCAGGATGCGCTCCTGGGCGAGCGGCTCGACGAGAGCCTTGATAGCGGGAACATCGGTGGTGCGGGCCGGCCGGATCGTGAAGGACAGGGTCATCCACCCAACTCTACTGAGCGCGCGCGCTGCCCCGCTCCTACAGGCCCAGCTCGGTCGGGAGGTCCCGCTCCTCCCCCAGGACATTGGACGCCAGGAATGCCTCGACGACCCCGTACCAGATCTTTGCGTGCTGGGGCTTGAGGATCCAGTGGTTCTCGTCCGGGAAGTAGAGGAAACGGTGGGGCGTACTGCCCGCGTTGTCCGCAGGCAACCGGGACATGGACAACAGCTCGTACCAGAGCCGGAGGCCCTCCCCGATCGGGACCCGATAGTCCTTGTCGCCGTGGATGACGAGCATCGGTGTGCTGATATCGGCCACGAACCTGTGTGGAGAATTCTCGTCCCTGGCCTCGGGCGTCATCTCCCGCTCCCAGTAGTAGGCGACATCCGTCGTCGGCCCGAACTGATCGAGCGACCACAGGCTTGCATGGGTGACGATCGCTGCGAAGCGGTCCGTGTGTCCGGCGATCCAATTGGCCATGTAACCGCCGAAGCTGCCACCCATCGCTGCGATACGCGACCCGTCGATGTCACTCCTCGCCACCAGACCGTCCGTCGCGGCCATCAGGTCGGTGTACGGGGCGCGGCCCCACTGACCCCACCCGCGGTCGACCATGTGCTGGCCGTACCCCGTGGACAGCGCTGGATCGGGCAGCAGGACGGCGTACCCGCGTGCCGCCATGATCCACGGCGACCAACGCCACGTCCAGGCATTCCACGACCCGATCGGGCCCCCGTGGATCCACAGCAGCGCCGGTACGGGCGATTCGGCAGACGCGCCGTCGGGCAGCACGAGCCACGAGCTCACCGGCTGACCGTCCTCGCCGACCGATTCGACCCGCCCGAGTGACCCCGGCAACGCCGGCCGCTCCGCCGGGTTGAGCAACCGCTCGGTGGCACCGGAGGCAAGATCGATGCGCACGGCCTCTGCCGGGAACAGGTAGGAACTGCGAAGGGCATAGGCCATCGTGCCGTCCGGGGACACCTGGACGTCCGAGTAGGCCGCGGCGTCCTCCGTCACTCGGCGGACGGCGCCCGTGGCGACGTCGATCACGAAGACGGGTGCTCCGCCGTCGTCGTCCGCCGTGACCACGAGGCCCGAGCCGTCGGGTAGCCAGGCGAGCGGGGACGGCCATCGATCCCACTCCTCGGCCAGCGGCGTCGGAGCGCCCCCGTCCAGGGGAAGCAGCAGCAGGCTCGTCCGCGGTGCGAGCTCGGCAGTGGTGCGGCGGTCCTTGACCACCACGAGGTACCGCCCGTCCGGGCTGACGGGTCCCGGCTCGTAGTCGTTCTCCCGGTCGTCGAGCAGGACGGCGAGCTCTTTCGTCCCGAGGTCGACCCGGACGAGGACGGTCCGCTGCGAACCGCGCTCCTCCGGAACGGTCAGGGACGTGAAAAGCGCGGATCCGTCGGGGCTCAGCACCGGGTGGGCTTCGCGCAGCCCACCGCGGGCGGACGGGATGAGGTCGTCGAGAGACCGTCCGCCGTCGTCGTCGATGCCCTGCAGAGCGAAGTACCGCGGTTCGTCCGGGCCGAGATCGGCGTCCCAGAAGCGGACAGGATAGCCGGAGTGCAGGATAGCGGTCACACCCGACTCCTTGCGGGTCTTGCGGCGCTCGGCGTCGTCCTCCTCGTTCGCCGATCCGGCGAGCGAACTTCCGGTCACGACGACGACGTCCGTTGCGTGCGCCGTCGTCACTCCGGCGACGCCTCCTTCCCTCGCCAGGAGCAGCGACGCTTCACCACCCGTCGCCGGGAGGCGCCAGAGCGAAGGGCGTTTCTCGCCTTCTGGGTCGTCGGGATCCGGTCGCGCGGAGGTGAACAGCAGGTCACCGCTCGAGAGGAACGCTGCGCCGGACTCGCCGTCGGAACTGCGGGTCAGCCGCCGCGCGGGCTTCTCCCCCGTGGGGTCCACCTCCCACAGGGCCGTCTGATAGGCGGTCTTCTTGGGGTTCAGGGTGGCCACGGACGTGACGAGACGCGTACCTTCCCTGTTCAGCACGAGCCCGCTGAGGCGCGGTAGTGCGACGAATTCATCCAACGACGAGAAGGGTGTGGTCATGGACCATCCCTATCACCGCCTGGAGCTTGCGTCACGGCATTCCCCTCAGGGATGAATCTGGTTGCTGGAGGCACCGGATTGTCGGCACCACGAGTACTCGTTAAACGGAGAACCCGCCCTGGCTGGCAGGGCGGGTTCCGTGGAGCAGCCGGACCGGGCAGCCGGTCCTACTCGGGGACGGTGGCCTCGAGCGCTGCCGGAGCGTCCTCGAGTTCCTTGGGCGCACCGTGACCGATGAAGGTGAAGCGTGCGTCGACGCCCTCGCCCTCTACGTCGATGTCGATCCGCTCGCCCGCCTTGATCTCCCCGAAGAGGATCTTTTCGGAGAGTTGATCCTCGATCTCGCGCTGGATGGTGCGGCGCAGAGGCCGGGCACCCATCGCCGGATCGTATCCGCGGGTTGCGAGGAGGACCTTCGCAGCCGGGGTGAGCTCGATCGTCATGCCCTTGTCCGCCATCCGGCGGCTCAGGCGCTCGAGGAACAGGTCCACGATCTGGACGATCTCGTCCTGGATGAGCTGCGGGAACACCACGGTGTCGTCGACGCGGTTGAGGAACTCCGGCCGGAAGTGCTGCTTGAGCTCCTCCTGGACCTTCGCCTTCATCCTGTTGTAGCTCGTCGTCGTGTCGGAGCCGGACTGGAAGCCCGTCATGACACCCTTCGAGATGTCGCGCGTACCGAGGTTGGTGGTCATGATGATCACCGTGTTCTTGAAGTCCACCATGCGGCCCTGGCTGTCCGTGAGGCGTCCGTCCTCGAGGATCTGCAGCAGCGAGTTGAAGAGATCGGCGTGAGCCTTCTCCACCTCGTCGAACAGCACCACCGAGAACGGCTTGCGGCGGACCTTCTCGGTCAGCTGGCCACCCTCCTCGTAACCCACGTAGCCCGGAGGGGCACCGAAGAGCCGCGAGACGGTGTGCTTCTCGGAGTACTCCGACATGTCCAGCGTGATGAGGGCGTCCTCTTCACCGAAGAGGAACTCCGCGAGTGCCTTGGCGAGCTCTGTCTTACCGACACCCGTGGGGCCGGCGAAGATGAAGGAGCCACCGGGACGCTTCGGGTCCTTGAGGCCTGCACGGGTGCGGCGGATGGCCTGCGAGATGGCCTTGATCGCCTCGTTCTGCCCGATGACCCGCTTGTGCAGCTCGGCCTCCATGTTGAGCAGTCGCGAGGACTCGGCCTCGGTCAGCTTGAACACGGGGATACCGGTGGAGTTCGCGAGCACCTCGGCGATGAGTTCCTCATCCACCTCGGCGATGTCGTCCAGACCGCCCGACTTCCAGCGGCGCTCCTTGTCGCTGCGCTCGTCGTGGAGCTTCTGCTCCTTGTCGCGCAGCGCAGCAGCACCCTCGAAGTCCTGGGAGTCGATAGCCGACTCCTTCTCGCGCTTGACGTCGGCGATCCGGTCGTCGATCTCCTTGAGCTCCGGTGGGGCGGTCATGCGGCGGATGCGCAGTCGCGCTCCCGCTTCGTCGACGAGGTCGATCGCCTTGTCCGGCAGGAAACGGTCCGAGATGTAGCGGTCCGCCAGCGTCGCGGCGCTCGTCAGGGCGCCGTCGGTGATCGACACGCGGTGGTGGGCCTCGTAGCGGTCCCGCAGGCCCTTGAGGATCTCGATCGCGTGCGCCACGGACGGCTCCGCGACCTGGATGGGCTGGAAGCGGCGCTCGAGCGCTGCGTCCTTCTCGATGTGCTTGCGGTACTCGTCCAACGTCGTGGCGCCGATGGTCTGGAGCTCGCCACGCGCGAGCATGGGCTTCAGGATCGACGCGGCGTCGATGGCACCCTCGGCGGCACCCGCGCCGACGAGGGTGTGGATCTCGTCGATGAACAGGATGATGTCGCCGCGCGTGCGGATCTCCTTGAGGACCTTCTTCAGTCGCTCCTCGAAGTCACCGCGGTAGCGCGAACCGGCCACGAGGGACCCGAGGTCCAGCGTGTACAGCTGCTTGTCCTTGATGGTCTCCGGCACGTCGCCCCGCACGATCGCCTGGGCGAGGCCCTCGACGACGGCGGTCTTGCCGACCCCGGGCTCGCCGATCAGGACGGGATTGTTCTTGGTGCGGCGGGAGAGGACCTGCATGACGCGTTCCATCTCCGACTCGCGCCCGATCACGGGGTCGAGCTTGGACTCACGTGCAGCCTGGGTCAGGTTGCGGCCGAACTGGTCCAGTACGACGGAGCCGGCGGGAGTTCCCTCCTGCTGCTGGCCACCTGTGGTGGCCGGCTCCTTGCCCTGGTACCCGGACAGCAGCTGGATGACCTGCTGGCGCACGCGGTTGAGGTCTGCGCCGAGCTTCACCAGGACCTGCGCGGCGACACCCTCACCCTCACGGATGAGACCGAGCAGGATGTGCTCGGTACCGATGTAGTTGTGGCCGAGCTGGAGGGCTTCCCGCAGGGACAGCTCCAGTACCTTCTTGGCCCGGGGGGTGAAGGGGATGTGACCGGAAGGAGCCTGCTGGCCCTGACCGATGATCTCCTGGACCTGCTCCCTCACGGCACCCAACGAGATGCTGAGCGACTCGAGAGCCTTGGCGGCAACACCCTCGCCCTCGTGGATGAGGCCAAGCAGGATGTGCTCGGTGCCGATGTAATTGTGGTTGAGCATGCGGGCCTCTTCCTGGGCCAACACGACAACTCGACGGGCACGATCTGTAAATCTCTCAAACATCAGACACACACTCCTAGCTAACGCGTATTTCGATGCTACGGGCACGGGGTTCGCTTTGGGTGCGTGTTCGCCACAGGCGAGATAACGCCCGAGGGCTTCCCCTCAGGCGTCAGGTGGGGGTGTCAGCGCTGGGCGGCGCGGTACGCCTCGACGATCTCGCTGTTGACCCGGCCGCGGGAGGAGACGTTGTAGCCGTTCTCCTTGGCCCACTCGCGGATCTGTGCTGCTTCCTGGTTGCGGGAGGGAGCCGGCTGGCTCGAACGCTGCTGCTTGGGCTGGCTGCTCCGGCGGGCCGCTCCGACGTAGGGTGCGAGGGCTTCGCGCAGTTCCGAGGCGTGCGCCTCCGACAGGTCGATCTCGTATTGCACGCCATCAAGACCGAAGCGCACGGTTTCGTCGGCTTCCTCGCCGTCGAGGTCGTCAATCAAAATGATCTTTACCGTCTGCGCCACAATGGTCTCCTATTAGTTCCGCGATAATAATGCCCCCTGATCGAGTATGCGGCACTATTCAATGGAGGTCAAAGCGCGTATTCCTAAGTCGGATCGATATCGTCTTCACCATTCTTTTCCCGGCCCGATTCCTGGTTGCGTGCATCCTCGGCGTTCCGCGTCTCCTCGGCGCGAGCCATGGCTTCGCGCTCCGCGCGGTCGGCATTGAATATGGCCCTGATCACGAAGTAGAAAAGGACTGCCAAGCAGGCTGAGGGTAGGAGGACCGCTACATATTCCATGCTACTGACCCGTTTCGGGCTTGAGGATGGGGAACAGGATCGACTCGCGAATTCCGACGTTGGTGAAAAGCATGACGAGCCTGTCGATTCCGAGCCCGATACCACCCATCGGTGGTGCCCCGTACTCGAGCGCCCTGAGGAAATCCTCGTCCAGCTGCATTGCCTCGTCGTCTCCGGCGGCAGCCTGGCGTGACTGCTCCGTCAATCGTTCGCGCTGGATGACCGGATCGATGAGCTCGGAGAAAGCAGTGCCGCGTTCCATGCCTCCGATGATGAGGTCCCACGCCTCGATCAGGCGGGGATCCTCGCGGTGCGGACGAGCGAGTGGCTGGGCCGACGGCGGATAGTCGTAGACGAAGGTCGGTTGGATCAGCGTGGGTTCCACGATCTCCGAGAAGAGTTCGAGCACCACCTTCTCGGCGCCCCACTCCGGATGGAGCGACACCTCATGGCGCTCCGCGATGGACTGCAGTTCCTCGAGGGCGGTGTCCGGAGTGACGTCCTGCCCTACGGCAGCGGAGAGCCCGGGGTAGACGCCGAGCCAGGCCCATTCGCCGTCGAGGTCGATGGTGCCCTTGGCGGTCTCGATGGTGCGCGACCCGAGCATGTCGGCGCAGGCCAGGATCATCTCCTTCATCCGGTCCGCCATGACGAACTGGTCCGCGTAGGCCTCGTAGCACTCGAGCATCGTGAATTCGGGGCTGTGCGTCGAGTCGACTCCCTCGTTGCGGAAGATCCGGCCGATCTCGTAGACGCGATCGATCCCGCCGACGACAGCGCGCTTCAGGTATAGCTCGAGGGCGATCCGGAGGGTCATCTTCTGGTCGAACGCGTTGAGGTGTGTCTCGAACGGACGGGCCGTCGCCCCGCCGTGGACGAGCTGGAGGATGGGCGTCTCCACCTCGATGTAGTCGCGCTGGTTGAGCGTCTCGCGGAGGGTGCGCGTGATGGCGGCCCTCGTCCGCACCATCTGGCGGGCCTCCTCACGGACCATCAGGTCGACATAGCGCTGGCGTACGCGGGTCTCCTCGTTGACTCCGACATGGAGGGTCGGGAGCGGCCGCAACGCCTTCGACGCCATGGACCAGCTGTCCGCCATGACGGACAGCTCACCGCGCCGGGAGCTGATGACCTCGCCGTGCACCTGCACGTGGTCGCCCAGGTCGACCAGGGACTTCCAGTCGGCAAGACTGTCCGCGCCGATCTCGGCCAGGCTCAGCATGACCTGCAGCCTCGTGCCGTTCCCCTCCTGCAGGGTCCCGAAGCACAGCTTGCCCGAGTTGCGGATGAAGACGACGCGCCCGACGACCGAGACCTGCCGCCCGCTTGACTCCCCCGTTCCGAGGTCGGCGAACTGCTCCCTCACTTCGGCGAGGGAATGCGTCCGAGCCGGCTTGACCGGGTAGGGCTCCATCCCGGCGTCGAGCAGGGCTGCCCGCTTCTGCAGCCGGAAGCGCATCTGTTCGTTGAGGTCGTCCGCGGGGAGGGTGTCGTCGTGGGTCACGGAAGACAAGTTTACGGCTCAGTACCGGGAGCGCGGTGTGCGGTACACCCCGGCAGGGCTCAGCCCGCGTTCGGCAGGAGGGTGTTGTCGATCAGCCGGACGGCCCCGACCCGCGCAGCGACGACGGCCAGCCGCTGTCCCACACGCTCGCCGTCGTCCCCCGGCACAGCGAACGACGACGGATCGACGACCTCGAGGTAGTCGAGGTCCACGAGGTCCTCGGCGGCGATCTCGGCCCGGGCCGAGTCCAGATCGAGAGGTTCACCCCGCGATGCCCGGTCCTGGAGGCCCCGCAGCACCCTCGACAGCACCAGGGCCGCGCTCCGCTCGTCATGCTCCAGGAACCGGTTCCGGCTGGAGAGCGCCAGCCCGTCCGCATCACGCACGATCGGGACGCCCTCGATGCGGACCGGGACGTCGAGGTCCAGCACCATGCGGCGGATGAGCGCGAGCTGCTGCGCGTCCTTCTCGCCGAAGTACGCGCGATAGTCCGCCGTGGTGCCCGGCAGCCCGAGGTTGAGGAGCTTGGCGACCACCGTCAGCATGCCGTCGAAGTGGCCGGGCCTCGACGCTCCCTCGAGCACCTCGCCCATGCGACCGGCACTCACGCGGACCAGCGGCTCGCCGCCCGGGTACATCTCCTCGACGCCCGGCGCGAACACGACGTCCACGCCGCACGCTGCCAGCAGTCGAAGGTCGTCGTCGAGCGTGCGGGGGTAGCGGTCCAGGTCCGCCTGGTCGCCGAACTGCAGGGGGTTGACGAAGATCGAGACGACGACGACGTCGCTCGCGCGGCGAGCGGTGCGCGCGAGTGACGCGTGGCCCTCGTGCAGCCCGCCCATCGTCGGTACGAGACCGAGTGACGGCGGGACGTCACTGGAACCCCGACGGTCCCGAGCACGCTCCAGCAGCTCCGCCGTCGCCGCTCGGAGCTCGGCAGAGGAGGAGACGAGGAGAGGGGTTGCCGGGCTGTCGGTACCGGTCGAGGTCACGGAGGGTCCTTTCCAGACGGAGCGGGGCGCACGGGCGCCGTTGCGGTTCGGGCGGGAGGATCAGGCGGGTGGGTCCGATGCCGCATCCGGCGGGTCTCCCGGGGTGGTGCTGGTCGGCTCTCCCGTACCGGGCACGTCGGCGAGCGCCGCGAGGATCGCCTCGCCCTGCGCGGACGACAGGACACCGCGCTCGAGCGCGCGGACAGCGGTGGCACGGGCCATGCCGAGGTACGCCTGCCGCGTGTCCGCGGCGTCATGACCGTCCAGGGCCGCCCTGTGGGCGCGGACGGTCCCGGCATCTCCGCGTGCCACGGGCCCTGTCAGCGCACTCTCCCCGGAGGAGAGGGCGTTCTCGAGGGAAGCCTTCATCAGCGGGCCGAGCATGCGGTCGGGATGCTGGACACCGAGATCGGCGAGCACCTGGGCCGACTGCGCCGCGATGGTCACCAGGTGGTTCGACGCGTGGGCGAGGGCCGCGTGGTACAGGGCCCGGGACTCCTCCTCGATGACCACGGGCTCGGCGCCCATCTCCACGACGAGGGCTTGGGCGATCGGAAGCACCGCCGACGGGGCCGTGATCCCGAACATGCTGTCCGGCAGGCGGCCGAGGTCGAGGCTGAGCCCCGTGAAGGTCATGGCCGGGTGGATGGCGAGCGGGATGGCACCGGCAGCACGCGCAGGGGCGAGCACGGAGGTACCGTAACGCCCGGAGGTGTGCACCACGAGCTGTCCGGCCTGCCAGGCCTTCAGCTGGGCGAGACCCTCCACCAACGTCGGCAGGGCGTCGTCGGGCACCGTGAGCAGCACCAGCTCGGCGCGCTCGATGATGTCCGGCACCTCGAGGACGGGCACTCCCGGCAGCAGGTTCTCTGCGCGCTCACGACTCGCCTCCGAGACGGCGGAGACGCCGACGACGGCATGACCGGCGGATCTCAGCGCTGCACCCAGGACCGAGCCGACCTTCCCGGCTCCGACGATGCCGACCCCGAGCCGCCCGGGCCGGCGGGTCGCGTCAGCGATGGCCATCGGCAGCATCCTCACTCGTGGTCGCCGGAACATACCTCGGCACGTCGGGCATTACCTTGGGCTCGACTCGGGGCGAGACCTCGGGCTTGAGCTCGTCCTCGAGCCTGGCCCCGGTCCCGGGCCCGGGGACGACAATGGGATCGACCTCGTGCACGAACTCGCTGGGCACCTCGTTCGCGGACCCGTCCTCCTCCGCCGTGAAGTGCTGCGGCACGGCGGACGCAGCGCCATCCGCCGGACCGTCGCCGATGCTCCGGGATGTTGCTCCGGCGACTGCGGCACCCCTGGGAACGGGCTTCATCCACTGCTCCGGACCCCCGTGCCGCCGCGCCTCGGCCGCGCGCGCGGCCTGCCCGTGGAAGAGCTCCCACGCGGTTGCGGTATCGGCGAGCAGCACGCGGGGGTTCACGGGACCAGGCGTGGTCTGGAACTGCAGGTTCGACACGCGGAAACGCCGGTCCACCGGACCCTGCTCGATGGACAGCGACTGCGTCCGCTCGTGCGGCACGACGACGAGCTGACGCCACAGGACGCCCGAGCGCATGAGGACGGCCGTACCCGTCACCGCGAACCCGTTGCGGCGCCAGGCGAGCGGCGCCAGCCACCGGGCACGGCGCGGCGTCGTGACGAAGCCCTCAACGCCGTCGCGGCCGGTCATCCCCGCGGTGAACACCTCGACAGGGCGCGGCGTCCCGGGGTCGGGCAGGACGAGGGCGAGGATCTGCAGCACCTCGTCCCTCGTGCCCACGGGCAGCAGTGTGGCCCGTGCCTGCCCCTCCGTCGAGGCGGACAGGCCGTACCCGGCGACGTTCACCGTGACGCGGTACCACCCCTTCAGCCGCCACAGCGGGGACTGGATGATGCTGAGCGCCTGCACCCGGCCCGGCGGGACGGTCTGTGCTCGGGTATCGAGCAGGCCGTAGCGCACGCGAATCCCGTCGGGGGACGTAGCCGCCCGGAAGTTGTAGCCGGTGTTCAGCGCCGACCAGTAGGCACCGACCACGCCTATGAGGATGGGGATGAACGATGTCGCGATGATGGGCGTTTCGAACACGATGCCGAGCGTGATGACAACCACGACGGCCACGACCAGCGCGATGGTGGTTCCGGACAGGACCGCTGCCCCGATGACCCGCGCAGGGGGAATCGCCACCACTTCACGCTCGGGCGCCTCGACGATCTCCTCGGGATGCTCCGGATCGGCGGCAACGCCTGCCGCCCGGGCGAGGATCGTCGCGCGCAGCTTCCTCGCGTCGTCGAGCTTGAGGAAGGCGAGCCGGACCGCGGATTCGCCCGCATCCGCCACCTCGAACTTGAGCTCGGCGAGGCCGAAGATCCGTGCGAGGAAGGGCTGCACGATGTCGATGGCCTGGACGCGGTCGAGCCTCGCCTGCCGCTGCTGCCGGAAGACGACACCCGAATGCACCCGCACGTGCTCCGCCGTCACCTGGTAGCGCGTGAAGTACCAGGAGACGAGGAAGATGGCGGCGATGACCACCACCACTCCCACCAGGATCCCGCCCGCCACCAGGAGACCCACACCCTCGGGTAGCGGGTTCCTCCCCCTCGTCTCCGTGGCGAAGAGCCCCTCGAACCAGTCCCTGCCGACGAAGTAGAGGATGGCGACAAGGGCGATCCAGCCCCGCACGAGCGGTGAGATGAAATGGACGCGGTGCCAGACGTCGGCGCCGCCGCCGCCGGCATCCGGGTTCGTCGAACCCGCCGGCAACGGAATGTCGCCGGGAGGCTCGTGCGCCGTCGTCACAGCCCGGCCAGCCTGGCTTCTCCCCGCGCGGACAGTTGCTCACGGAGCCTCGTGCCCTCGTCCGTCGGCAGACCGGGGATGAACGCATTCGTCGCGGGTGATGCGGTGTGGAGTTTGAGGGTGCAGATCCCGAAGGCGCGCTCGAGGGGACCGACAGCGACGTCGACGTACTGCATGCGACCGTAGGGCACCACCATCGTGCGCTGGAAGAACACACCCTGACGGACGAGGAGGTCGTCGTCGCGTTCGGCGTAACCGATGGCCGCGACCTGGCGGGGCAGCAACACTCCGCGCCAGATGGAGATGACCAGGACGAGGCCGGGTAGCCCCCAGGCGATCCAGAGAGCCGGGAAGGAGTCCCAGACGCCCGAGAGGCGGAGCACCAGCGGAACGCCTGCGATCACGAGCCAGACCAGCGAACCGATGAGCCAGCCCAGCAGCCTGACACGCAGGTACTTCGGTGAGACCCTGGACCATTCGAGCCCGGACGGATCGATCGGTTCCCTACGCATACTCCCCCTCGGTGTCGCCCGGAGCGCCCGTGCCGTCGTCGTCCGGCGGGAGCCGGCAGAAGTTCTCGACAACCAATCCCACCATAATCATGAGGATCCCGCCCACCATCAGTGCCACGGACCCCCACAGGGGAGCCATCGTCGATCGGACCGACAGGAGGGTCAACTGATCGACGAAGATGCCTGCGTGCCACCCCAGACTGAGCGCGCCCGCGTAGGCACACGCCTGCGCGAGGACGAGCGTGCGCGTGGCGAGGATGGGATCCGGGGGACGGTCGCGCTTGCCGTTGCGCCACTGGAGCACGCGACGGCCGAACACCAGCGTGATGCAGAGGATCACAGCCGTCGTCACGAGCGACGTCAGGGGCAGGGTCGGCGTGCCGTACCCGTTGCGTGTGGCCAGCCAGTTCACCAGCCAGGCGGCGAGCCCGGCCACCAGTCCGACGAGGGCCAGCCAGCGGAACCGAAGAGGCGTCATCGCGACCTAGACTCCCTCGAAGGGCATCAGGCCGCTGATGTCCGCAGCTTCCGCGGCCAGCTCCGCGACCGGACGGCCCTCCAACTCGGCACCGGCGTCCATCCACGCCCACGGCTGCAGGACGAAGGCTCGGGACGCCGCACGGGGGTGCGGGACGGTCAGGACGTCGTCGTCGGACGTCCACGAGCCGTAGGTGATGATGTCGACGTCGAGCGTACGGGGACCCCAGCGGACGGTGCGCTTGCGGTGGTGCTTGTCCTCCACCGCCTGGCAATGGGCGAGGAGCTCGTACGGGCCGAGGCTGGTCTCCACCTCGATCACCATGTTCAGGTAGTCGGGCTGCTCCGGTCCGCCGACGGGCCTGGTCCGCACGACGGGCGAGACCGCGTGCAGCCGGACGTTCTCCGGCTCCACGAGATCGGCGACGGCGAGCACCAACGTGTCGTTGCTGGCACCGAGGTTGCTGCCGAGCGCGAGGACCGACCGGACGCTGCTCACGTGCGGCTCCGGCGCAGGGTGACGGCGACATCACCGAAAGGCACGTCGATCGGTGCCTTCGGCTTGTGGACGGTGACATCCACGGCTGCAACAGGCAAGGTTGTCAGGACCGCCGTCGCGATGGTTTCTGCAAGGGCCTCGATGAGATCGAACGGCTCGCCACCGATGATGCCGTGCACCAGTTCGGCGAGCTCGCCATAGTGCGCCGTCTGCGCCAGGTCGTCGCTCGTGCCGGCCGGCTGCAGATCAAGATGGAGCACGACGTCCACGACGAAGGGCTGCCCGTCCCGCCGCTCGTGGTCGAAGACGCCGTGGTACCCCTTTGCCGTGATGCCCCTGAGCACCACGGTGTCGAGGTGCCCCGAGGGCGAACCGGTGCGGACCGGGACGGACTGTCCGTTCACCGCCGTGGACCAGCCGCAGCTGCAACCTTGACGGCGTCGAGTGTCGGTCCGGGGGTGTGCACGCGCACTCCCCAGATGCCGGAAGCAGCGGCCAGGGTCGCGACGGCGAGCGAGGCGTGATCGCGCTCGGCGGGTGCGGCCGCCTTGCCCGCCGAGGTGAGCAGGGTCCCGAGGAAGCGCTTGCGGGAGGCACCGACGAGCACCCGGTGACCCAGCCCCGTGAACACATCGAGGTTCCGGAGGATCGCCCAGTTGTGGTCGTCCCTCTTGGCGAAACCGAGGCCCGGATCGAGGATGATCTTCTCCGTGGCGACTCCCGCGGCGACGAAGCGGTCCCGCAGGTCGGCGAGTTCCGCCGCGACCTCGGAGACGACGTCGCGGTAGTCCGCCATGCTGTCCATGGTCGTCGCGGTTCCCCTGCGATGCGTGAGGACATAGGGGACGCCGCGCTCCGCGACCAGGGCCGGCATCGCGGGATCGTAGTCAGCCCCCGAGATGTCGTTGACGATCCCTGCACCGGCGTCCAGCGCCTGCCGTGCCGTCTCCGCGTGCATCGTGTCGATGCTCACCAGGGCGCCGGCCTTGACGAGTGCCCTCACGACGGGGAGCACGCGCGCGAGCTCCTCCTCGACCGGCACCTGACGGGCGTTCGGGCGCGTGGACTCGCCACCGACGTCGATGATGTCCGCCCCGCCGTAGTGCATCCGCAGACCATGGCTGATGGCGTCGTCGGTAGTGGCGTACTTGCCGCCATCGCTGAAGGAATCCGGCGTGACGTTCAGGATCCCCAGGACCACGGCGCGCCCCGTCGGCAGATCGTCGAACGTCTTGGCCGCGCGGACGGGCCGGATCACCGGCAGTGGTGAGGTCGCGGGCCCTGTTCCGGGCGCTGCGGCGAGGGAGTCCATCAGGGCTGTCCTACTTTCCGAGTATGAGGCTCATGGCCTCTGCGCGCGTCGCCGTCTCGCGGATCTGGCCGCGCACCGCAGAGGTGACGGTCTTCGCGCCGGGCTTCCGCACCCCGCGCATCGACATGCACATGTGTTCGCATTCGATGACGACGATCGCGCCCTTGGGCTTCAGGTACTCCATCATCGCATCGACGATCTGCGTGGTCAGCCGCTCCTGCACCTGCGGACGGCGCGCATAGACCTCCACGAGCCGCGCAAGCTTGCTTAAACCGGTGACCCGCCCGTCCTCCGAGGGGATGTAGCCGACGTGCGCCGACCCGTGGAACGGGACCAGGTGGTGCTCGCACGTGGAGTAGAACGGGATGTCCTTCACGAGCACGAGTTCCTGGTGATTGATGTCGAAGGAGGTCGACAGCACCTCGCCGGCGTCCTGGTGCAGGCCGGCGAACATCTCCGCGTAGGCCTTCGCGACGCGCTTCGGGGTCTCGAGCAGTCCATCGCGGTCGGGATCCTCGCCGATGGCAGCCAGGATCTCGCGAACGGCCCGCTGGATGCGGAGCTGGTCGACGGGCGATCCGGTGGCGACCAGCGCGGCGTCCACCACTTCGTCGTCAAAATCTGTCACGGGTTGTCCCCCCTGTAGGCACTGCCCACCGTCAGCCCCATGGCCACCGGCGTATCACTGCGGAACTAGCTGTCCCTGCCATCCCTGGGGCCCTCGCCCGACTCGGGCGAGGGAAGGTCCGAGCTCTGGACATCGAAATCACGGGGGATGTTCGCATCCGCGATCTGGTCCTGCGGCGCCACCGACTCCGGCGCGGGCTGACCGCTCTCGAGGGCTTCCGCGCGCTCCTTGCGGGACGTCACGGGAGGCAGCGAGTGGACCGGGCGGGTCTGCTTGGAGAGCCAAACCTCGCGCAGCTCGCGCTTGCGCACGTTGTGGAACACCTCGGCGATCTCCGCCTGGTTGAGCGTCTCCCGCTCCAGCAACTCGAGGGCGAGACGATCGAGGACGTCACGGTTCTCGGTGAGGATCTGGTATGCCTCGTCATGCGCGTTGTCGATCAGGCGGCGCACCTCCTCGTCGACCACGAGGGCGATCTGGTCCGAATAGTCACGGTCGCTGCCCATGTCGCGGCCGAGGAAGGGCTCCCCCGCCCCCTGTCCCAGCTTCACGGCGCCGATGCGCTCGCTCATGCCGTACTGGGTGACCATCTTGCGCGCGGTTCCGGTGGCCTTCTCGATGTCGTTCGACGCGCCCGTGGACGGGTCGTGGAAGACGATCTCCTCGGCGACGCGGCCGCCCATGGCGTAGGCGAGCTGATCGAGGAGTTCGTTCCTGCTGACCGAGTACTTGTCGTCGCTCGGCATCACCATGGTGTACCCGAGCGCTCGTCCGCGCGGCAGGATGGTCACCTTGGTCACCGGGTCCGTGTTGCGCAATGCTGCTGCCACGAGGGCGTGTCCGCCTTCGTGGTAGGCCGTGATCTTCCGCTCGAGTTCCTTCATCACGCGGCTGCGCTTCTGCGGGCCGGCGATGACGCGGTCGATGGCTTCGTCGAGGGCACGGTCATCGATGAGCTGCGCGTTCGAGCGGGCTGTCAGCAGTGCCGCCTCGTTGAGCACGTTCGCCAGGTCTGCACCCGTGAAGCCCGGCGTCTTCTTCGCGACGGCCTTGAGGTCCACGCCGGCCGCCATCGGCTTGCCCTTGGAGTGCACCGTCAGGATGTGCTCGCGGCCCTTCATGTCCGGGGCCTCGACGCCGATCTGGCGGTCGAAGCGGCCCGGACGCAGGAGCGCGGGATCGAGGACGTCGGGGCGGTTCGTCGCGGCGATGAGGATGACGTTCGTGGTCGCGTCGAAACCGTCCATCTCGACGAGGAGCTGGTTGAGCGTCTGCTCGCGCTCGTCGTTGCCGCCGCCCACGCCGGCGCCGCGGTGGCGCCCGACGGCGTCGATCTCGTCCACGAAGATGATGGCCGGTGAGTTGTTCTTGGCCTGCTCGAACAGGTCGCGGACACGTGACGCACCGACGCCGACGAACATCTCGACGAAGTCGGAGCCCGAGATGGAGTAGAAGGGGACACCTGCCTCGCCGGCGACTGCGCGAGCGAGGAGGGTCTTGCCCGTGCCGGGAGGGCCGTACAGCAGGACGCCCTTCGGGATCTTGGCGCCGAGGGCCTGGAACTTGGCTGGTTCCTGCAGGAACTCCTTGATCTCGAGCAACTCCTCGACCGCCTCGTCGGCGCCGGCGACGTCGTTGAACGTCACCTGCGGCATGTCCTTCGAGATGAGCTTGGCCTTGGACTTGCCGAACTGCATGACCTTCGACCCGCCGCCCTGCATACGGCTGAGCAGGAACCAGAAGATGACGCCGAGGATCAGGATGGGGAAGATCAGACCCGCGAGGCTGAGCAGCCAGTTGCTCTCGGCCGGCTGGTCGGTGAAGCCGTCCGTGTCCGAGGTGTTGATGGCTTCAACGACGCTCTCGGCGCGCGCGGTGCTGTAGAAGAACTGAACGCTCTTGCCCATGTCCTCGTAGTCCTCGCGCAGCGTCAGGTCGACGCGCTGCTCGCCGTCGTAGATCTTGGCCTGCGAGACCTTGTCATCTTCGAGGAGCTGCAGCCCGACATTGGTGTCGACGCGGGATCCTCCCGAGCCGAAGATGCCGGGAAGTACCAGCAGGAGCGCGACGACCCCCAGGACGATCCAGAAAAGCGGACCCTTGAAGATGTTCTTGGATTTCATACGTCTCAGGGCAGCAAGCCCTGTCCCTCCTGCTGATGCAAGTCACAATGTGCGGGCGCACTGCCGTGGGTGCCCTTGGAGCACCTCAACATATACCCTCTCGGAGATTCATCACGCGCGGATTATGCCGATAGTTCCCTCTCGGCGTACCGCCACGTGCGGCCGGAGCCTATTCGTAGACGTGCGGTGCCAGTGTCCCGATGAAGTCCAGGTTGCGGTACTTCTCTGCGAAGTCGAGGCCGTAGCCGACCACGAATTCGTTCGGGATGTCGTAGCCCACGTATTTGACGTCGATCTCGACCTTCGCGGCGTCGGGCTTCCGCAGGAGGGTGCAGATCTCCACCGACGCGGGGCCGCGGGACAGGAGGTTCGCCTTGAGCCAGGACAGCGTCAGGCCGGAATCGATGATGTCCTCGGCGATCAGCACGTGCTTTCCCATGAGGTCCGTCTCGAGGTCCTTGAGGATGCGCACCACGCCGGAGGACTGCGTACCGCTGCCGTAGGACGAGACGGCCATCCAGTCCATCGTGATGTGGGAGTGGATGGCACGCGCCAGGTCTGCCATGACCATCACGGCACCCTTGAGCACGCCCACGAGGAGGATGTCCCTCCCCTGGTAGTCGGCATCGATCTGCTGCGCGAGTTCGTTGATGCGCTGCTGGATCTCTTCCCTGGTGTAGAGGACATGCTTGAGATCTGACTGGACGTCGTTGGAATCCACCGATTACTCCTGGGTTGGCCGGCGCAACTGCTTTACGCCGGGGCCGTTGTTTGTGCCATTGGTACTTAGGACAAGGTTGCCATAGCTTGGTTCCCCCCGAAGAACTGCCCGTCCCCGGACCTGGCGATAGACGCTCACCTTGCCGCCCAGCTGCACGGGTCCGGCGGAGCCTTTCCGGTCGAGCAGCGACTCGGCTGCGCGGAGGCGCTCGAAACTCGGCTGGAACGCGCCGAGTTCGAGTGCTGCGAGGGCCAGCACGCGCTGCCTCAGCGCGGCGGGCAGTCCCCTGAGACCGTCCTCGGGGAGCAGCACCGCGCCGTCGCCGTCCGTCCGTCTCAGCGATGCGTATGCCTCGGCGCTCAACTGCTCCAGGAGGTCCGCATCCTGTCCGAGGATGGCAGCAGTGCGGGCCAGCGCCTGGGCGATGCCCGGGCCGAGCTGCTCCTCCAGGAACGGCAGGACCTCGACGCGCACGCGCGAGCGCGCGAAGGCGGGATCGAGGTTCGTCGGGTCGTGCCACGGGTCGAGGCCGTAGAACGCACAGATGGCCTCGGTCTCGGCGCGGCGCAGTTCGAGGAACGGGCGGATGTACAGACCCCGGCGGGCCGGCATCCCTGCGAGGGAACGGGTACCGGAGCCACGCGCGAGCCCGAGGAGCACCTGCTCCGCCTGGTCGTCGAGCGTGTGACCCAGCAGGACGGCCACAGCCCCGAGCCGCGCGGCCGCTTCGTCGAGCGCGGCGTAACGGGCGCTGCGAGCGGCGGCTTCGGGGCCCATGCCCTCGCGATCGACGGCGACACGGCGCACCTCGACGGGTGCGAGTCCGAGCTCCCGCGCCACGTCCGCAGCCTGCTCCGCTGCCGATGCGCTACCCGGTTGCAGACCGTGATCGACGACGACGGCGCCAACCCGGCAACGCCCGGTGCGCGCCAGGTGGACCGCCACGGCAGCGAGGGCCAGTGAGTCCGGACCGCCGCTGCAGGCCACGAGTACAAGGGGCAAGTGCGGCGGGGCGGCTGCTGGGTCGACCAACAGGCCGTCGAGGCTCGCGGCAAGCAGGTTGCGGGCAGTGCCGACAGCGGGGAGCAGCCGCGGGCGCCTAGCCATGGCGGCGCAGGCTCATCCTGTCGATCCACTCGTCGGCTGCATGGATCTCACGCTCGGTGGGCAGGTGCGACGGCGCTTCCCAGACGGCGTTGAAGCCGTCCATGCCGGTCTGGCTGACCACGCGGCGCACGAACTTCGAGCCGTCGCTGTACTGGCGCATCTTGGCGTCCAGGCCCATGAGCTGGCGGATGACCTTCTCGAGCGGGCCCCTGGACTTGCCGCGCGCATTGAAGCGGCGCCGGATGGTCTTGACCGACGGGACGATACTGCCGTCCACGCCGTCCATGACCACGTTGGCGTGGCCCTCGAGCAAGCTCATTACGGCGGTGAGGTGCGAGAGGCGGGCCTTGTCCTCCGGGTCCTGCAGGATCGACAGCACGCCGGCGTTCTGCGGTTCCGGGTCGCCTTCCGCTGTGCTCTCCCCGCGTGATCGCGCCTTCGCGGCCGTGATGTTCCTCACCGCTGCTCCGAGCCGCTCCGAAAGGGAGTCCGCCTTGTCCATCAGCCCCGACGTCAGCTGCCCGATGTGATCGGTCATGTGGTCCTTCAACCACGGCGCGGCCGCGAACTGGACGCGGTGCGTCTGCTCGTGGAGGCACACCCACAGGCGGAAGTCGGACGGGTCGACGTTGAGCTCCCGCTCGACCGAGATGATGTTGGGCGCCACGAGCATGAGCCTCCCGCCCTGCCCGTTCCGCGACGGGACGAACGGATCGTACTGTCCGAGTACCTTGCTCGAGAGGAATGCGAGGATCGCTCCGAGCTGGGCACCCGTGACGGTTCCACCGAGGGCCAGGGATGCGGATTTCAGGACGTCCGGCCTGGACGCCGCGAGCTGGTCCAGTGCGGGTTCCATCAGGGTGCGGAAGCTCTGGGAGTTCGCCCGGGACCAGGAGGCGCGATCGACGATCAGCAGTTCCGAGTCACGCAGGTCACGCGCGGCGTCGAGCCGGGAGATGGCGTGGACGTGGCCCACGGAGGCGTCGGCCAGTTCGCGCATGTTCTGCACTGCTCGGGCGATGTCCGCGGGTTTCATCGTCGGTCCGGCGGGCGTCAGCGACGCCGCGGTGGAGGCCGCGATATCCCAGTTGACCAACTGCGGGCGGGGTGCGGGCTCGTTCCTGGACATGCGCCTATTCGATCACATCCCGCTGACGGCGGCTCCCACGGTTCGCAGAGGATCGGGTCGTCGGATCGGCGGCGCTTACAGGCCAGTGACGGTGCTAGCGGCAGCCGCACCGTGCCAGGACCGCCGCAGCAGCGTCGGCAGCGGCCCTGGCCTCGATCGTGGCGCCCTCGAGGCCCGTCGCGAGGAACGAGAACACGAGCAGGCGGCCATCGGCCGTGACCACGTGCCCGGACAACCCGGTGACGGCATTGAGCGTCCCGGTCTTCGCCCGCACTGTTCCCGCGCCGGCGGCCGCGGACCCGGCGTCGGGCGTGAAGCGCTCTTCCAGTGTGCCGGTCAGGCCCGCGATAGGCAGCGATTGCGCGACGGCGGCGAGCCCCTGGTCGGCCGATGTGGTCGTGCCGCGCAGCAGCGCTGCGAGCTGATGGGGCGAGACGGCGTTGCGGACGGACAGACCGGCGGCATCGCCCACGATCAGCCCTTCCTCGGGAACGCCGAGCCGCGTGGCGGCGATGGTCAGCGCCTCTGTCGCTCCTCCGAAGGATGCCGGGCGCCCGCTGTCGAGGGCGGCGATGCGGGCGAGGGCCTCGGCCAGGTAGTTGTCCGAGATCTCGAGCATCCGGCGCACCTGGTGCTGCAGCGGCGCCGACTCGACGGCTGCCACGGGTTCGGCGCCTTCCGGTGCCGCCTGGCGCCGCACGTCCGGCTGGACGACGATGCCACGCTCGGCAGCGGCTGTGACCAGGGCAGCCGCGAAGGTGCGGCCGGCGTCGAGGGCTGCGTCCTGGGAACGGGGGCCTCCGGCCCGGCCCTCCTGGATCCAGGCCGAGTTGATGGCGAGTGCGTGCAGCGGCGCGATCTCGCCCGCTTCGACATCACCGTCGGCCCACGTCGGGTTGAGGGTTGCGCCGGCGAAGAGGGTGTCGTCGAGGTACACGGTGTACGGGCCGGAGCCGTCCGGCAGGGCAGCGGCCGTCTCCACCGCGAGGGTGCCGAGACCCGCATGCCCCACGACCGCGTCCGGGTCCGACAGACCTGAACCGAGGAGGACATCACCGCCGCCGCGCAGGTACAGCGCGTGCGCGTCGGTCTCCGAGGCGAGCACCGACGTCGTCAGTGTCTCCCCCGGCTGCCCGAAGGTCATGGACGCCACGGCCGTGAACAGCTTGATGTTCGACGCCGGAGGCTGCACGCGGGTGGCCTCCCTCGCGTAGAGCACGCTCCCGTCGGTCGAATCGATGACCGTCCCCGCGAAGGTGCCCGGACCGGGGATCTGCAGCGCCTCATCCAGTTGCGCCCCCAGCACCGCAGGGTCCGGGGGCGGGGCCGAGGCCGAGAGCGGTGTGACGACGTCGGGCACCGCGACGGCCGTCGGCGGAATCTGCGGCGCAGGCGTGACCGGTGGAGGCGCCGGCGGCGCCGGGTCGACGGCTGCCAGGACTGCCGGCACGAGGTGGGAAGCCAGGGGTACAGCGATCGCGGCCATGACCAGGACGAGCAGGAGACCGGTCAGCAGGCGGAGCGGGCGCTTCATGGTGTCCTTTCGCAAGCTATCGCCGAGCAGCACTGAAACCACGGGGAATGCCCTTGTACCGGCGACCGACCGATATGTTAGGGCTGACGATTAACAGTAGACCGGCCGGCCGCCCCCTCCCCGGAGGGCGCGGCCGCCGGCTGCCGACCGGACCACCGACCTACCCATAGGAGTTGCCATGAAGCTTGACGTCACCATCGAGATCCCGAAGGGATCGCGCGTCAAGTACGAGATCGACCACGAGACCCACCGGTTGCGCCTCGACCGCGTCCTGTTCACGGCGATGCAGTACCCCACCCATTACGGCTACTTCGAGAACACGCTCGGCGAGGACGGCGACCCGCTGGACGCACTGGTCCTGCTGCAGGACTTCGACCTCATCCCGGGGGTCCTCGTCGAGTCGCGCCCCATCGGCGTCTTCAACATGACCGACGACGGCGGCGGGGACGCCAAGGTCCTCTGCGTGCCTGTCGATCCCCGCTTCGATCACATCCAGGAACTGTCCGACGTCTCGGATTTCCTGCTCGACGAGATCAAGCACTTCTTCACCAAGTACAAGGACCTCGAGCCGGGCAAGTGGGTCGAGGCCGCGGACTGGTCAGGTCGGGAGGAAGCCGAAGCCGAGATCGAGGCGTCCCTCAAGCGCTTCAAGGAGATCGGCGAGGGCAGCGCCCACGACGAGCCGCAGGGCCGCGACGTCGACGTCGACGCGAAGAACGCCACGGAGACCCCCGAGGGCCGCTAGCAGCCCCAGCACGACAGGAGCTCCCGTCGTCCCGCCCGTCGAGGGGGCGATGGGAGCTCCAGCGCTCTCCGAGCAAGCGGGACGCGCGTGGAAATCAACGCACTTCGGTTGATTCGAGCCCTCGGGCCTCCATACTGATGCCATGCACTATGTCCTGACGATCAACCAGCGCGACTCGCGCGAGGTCGGGGACCTCGTGGGTGATCTGCTCAAGGCCCTGCGCTACCTGCCGACCGTGGTGCCGTTCCAGCGATCGGTCGGTGACGAGGTCCAGGGCGTCGTCGACTCCGCGTCGACGGCGGTGGACGCCGCCCTGCGGGCCATCCGCTACCGCCGCTGGCACGTGGGCATCGGCGTCGGCGGGCTGACCCCCCCGGTGCCGGAGCGGCTCGTCGACGCGGAGGGCTACGGCCTCGTGTACGCGCGAAGAGCAGTGAACCGGGCCCAGAAGACCGGCGAGCGCATCCCGCTCGCCGTCGAGGGGCCCGACAGCGGGATCGCAGCCGAGGCCGAGGCCGTCCTCCGACTGCTCGGGCAGATCGTCTACACGCGCACCGACGCCGAATGGGCCGTCCTCGACCTGATGACCCCCGGGGCCCGCGGGCAGCAGAAGTACATCGCACAGGAACTGGGCATCACCGCGCAGGCGGTGAGCCGCGCCGCCGTCCGGTCACACTGGATGGAGGAGTGGGCGACGCGCCCCGCGGCGGCCCGCCTGCTGGATCTCGCGTACGGGCCCGCCTCCCTCCCCGAAGCCGGCCTGGCCTACTGACGGATACCGGCACGCAGGTCGGACGTGGGGAACGTCGGGCCCGGCGGAACGACGTCAGACGAGGGACCGCAGTACCTTCGCGGCGCCGTCGTCGTACACGCTTCCGGTGACCTCCGATGCGGCTGACCGCACTTCGTCCGGCGCCTGCCCCATGGCCACGCCGCGGCCGGCCCACTGGAGCATCTCGATGTCGTTCCGGCCGTCACCGACGGCGACGGTCAGGGCACGGTCCGTTCCGAGCCTCGTGCGCAGGGACTCCAGGGCGCTGGCCTTCGTGACGCCCTGCGCCGCGATGTCCAGCCACGCGGTCCAGCCGACGGAGTAGGTGACCCCGTGCAGCCCGATGGAGGCCACGGCGGCGCCGAACTCCTCGGCGGAGCTGTCCGTGCTGAAGACGACGACCCGTACGGCGTGGCTCTCGAGCATCTCCTCGAAGTCGACGCTCTGCGCCTCCGAGCCGAAGCTCGCGTCCTGGAAGCTCTCGGTGCACAGGAACCTGCCACGATCGTCCTCGAGCGCGTACTTCGCCGCCGGCAACCGCTCCCGCAGGGCGGTGAGGGCGGGCTTCGGGTCGAAGGTGACGCGCTCGACGACCTCGAAGCCCTCGGGCATCGAGCTGTCGACCCTCAAGGTGACGCCGCCGTTCGAGCAGACGGCGTACCCGCGCCTGATGCCCAGCAGGTCGATCACGGGGAGCGTCGCTCCGAGGGACCTGCCCGTGGCGATGATGACGTCGTGCCCGGCTTCGATGACGGCCCGCGCGGCGTCGCGTACCTCCTCCGTCATGTTCCCCTCGTGATCCACGAGGGTGCCGTCGACGTCGAGGGCGATGAGATGGCGTTTCCGGTTGTCCTGCTGGTCATCGATGCCAGCATTGATCAAAGTACTCATGACTCAGTGAACCAGACCCCACCGACGCCCCGGTAGGGCGGCGCTCACAGTACCGGAAGGGTTTCCAGTCCGTTAAGATACGGCCGCAGCGCCACCGGCACCGTGACGGAGCCGTCCGCATTCTGGTGGTGCTCGAGGATCGCGACGATCCAGCGCGTGGTGGCGAGGGTCCCGTTGAGGGTCGCGACGGCCCGCGTGCCCTTCTGTCCCTCCCCCTCCTGGCGTTCGCGGATGTTCAGGCGCCGGGCCTGGAAGGTGGTGCAGTTCGACGTCGACGTCAGCTCGCGGTAGTCGCCCTGCGTCGGAACCCACGCCTCGCAGTCGAACTTCCGTGCGGCGGACATACCGAGATCCCCTGCCGCCGTGTCGATCACGCGGTACGGCAGCTCGACCTTAGCGAGCATCTCCTCTTCCCAGGCGAGCATGCGCTCGTGCTCCGCGGCCGCGTCCTCGACGGTCGTGTAGGTGAACATCTCCACCTTGTTGAACTGGTGCACACGGATGATGCCGCGGGTGTCCTTGCCGTGCGAGCCGGCCTCCCGGCGGTAGCAGGAGGACCAGCCCGCGTACCGTACGGGCCCCTTGCCGAGGTCGATGATCTCGTCCGAGTGGTAGCCGGCGAGAGCCACCTCGGAGGTGCCCACCAGGTACAGGTTGTCCTCCTCCAGGCGGTAGATCTCGGCGTCGTGCGCGATGTCGAAGCCGGTTCCCTGCATGGTCTCGGGTCGAACGAGAGTGGGCGTGATCATCGGGATGAAGTCCGCCTTGATCGCCTGGTCGAGCGCCATCTGCAGCAGGGCGATCTCGAGGCGTGCCCCGACACCCTTCAGGAAGTAGAAGCGTGAGCCCGAGACCTTCGCCCCGCGCTCCATGTCGATCGCGCCGATGAGCTCGCCGATCTCGAGGTGGTCCCGGGGCTCGAATCCCTCCGCGGCGAAGTCGCGCGGGGTACCGACCTTCCGCAGCACGACGTAGTCGTCCTCGCCGCCCTCGGGCACACCCTCCTGCACGAGGTTCGGAAGTTTGCGCAGCAACGCTTCCTGCTCCGCCTTGGCCTCGTCGGAAGCCGCTGCCGCAGCCTTGACGGACGACGCCAGTTCTTTCACGTCCGCAAGGAGCGCCTGCTTCTCCTCGCCCTTGGCCTGTGCCACCTTCTTGCCGAAGGCGTTCTGTTCGGCGCGCAGCGTCTCGTATGCGGTCACGGCCTCGCGCCGACGGGCATCAGCGGCGAGGACGGCGTCCACCAGCGACTCGTCCGCCCTGCGTGCGCGCTGCGATGCTCGGAACTGCTCGGGATTCAGGCGGAGGTCGTTGACGTCGATCACACCGACAAGACTACCCAAACCCGCGGGCACGACCGCGCCGGGGAACGGTCCCGCTATTGTGGGTGACCATGCGCCGCAAAATCCTCGCCGGGACCGCTGCGGCGTCCGCCGCCGTCGCGTCCATCCAAAGTTACTGGGCCGTCCGTCGGCTGCAGCAGACGCGCACGCCCACGGCGTCCTTCCACAGGCCGGTACCCGTGGCCGAGGGGCCGCAGCGTGTGGCGCTCGTCCTCAACCCGTCGAAGCTGCAGGCGGCCAGTGCGCGCGCCCTCGTCGAGCAGGCCTGCTCCGACGCCGGCTGGGAGCCTCCCCTCGTCCTCGAGACCACCATCGAGGATCCGGGGACGGGCCAGGCGGAACGGGCCCTGGCGGCCGGGGCCGACGTCGTGATCGCGGCCGGAGGCGATGGAACGGTGCGCGCCGTCGCGCAGGCCCTCGCGCACAAGCCGGCCGCGCTCGGGCTGCTGCCACTCGGCACCGGAAACCTGCTGGTACGCAACCTCGGCCTGCCCTACCACGACGTCGCGGGATGCCTCCGGTCCGCCCTGCACGGCGACGAACGGCGCATCGACATGGCGCGCATCACCCTCCGCAACGACCGCACCCACGTCATCTCGGACTATCCCTTCCTGGTCATGGGCGGCGTCGGATTCGACGCGAGCGTCGTGGCCGACGCGAAGCAGGACCTGAAGGAGAAATTCGGCTGGCTCGCCTACAGCGAGGCCGGCGTCCGCCACCTGCCGGGCAGGCGACGCCGCATCTCCATCAGCCTGGACGGACAGCCTCCCCAGAGCCGCAAGGTCCGCAGCCTGCTGGTGGCCAACTGCGGGAAACTCCCGGCGGGCGTCGATTTCGTGCCAGACGCCGTGATCGACGACGGCTACCTGGACGTGGTGGTCCTCAGCCCCCGCAGCCTGCTCGGCTGGACCTGGATGGCCGCGAAGATCCTCCTGCGCCACCGGGGCGGCATACCGGTCATCAGCTACTACCGTGCGCGGGAGGTCACGGTCTGGTCCGCTGACCCGATCGCCACGCAGCTCGACGGCGACCCTTCCGGAGCCATCACCTCACTGACCGCCCGGGTGGACCCGGACGCACTGATGGTCCGGGTGCCGGTGTCGGCTCCCGGACCATCAGGGTCCACCGCGGTGCTGCCGCTGTCGGACCTCCAGGGCAGGTGGCGGCGGTTCCTGCGCCGCTCCTAGCGGTCGCGGTCCGTGTAGTCGCCCTCGCCTTCGGGCGTGTCGACGAGCGGCTTGTCCTTGTCCGTGTACTCGCCCTCTTCCGCCGGGCTCTGCGCGGAGGTGTACCCGCCCGAGCTTCCGGAGGGTTCGCTGCTGGTGTAGTTCCCCTCCCCGCCGTCGTCGACGACCTCCGACGCGTCGTGGTCGGCCCGCCCGGCCTGCTGATTGATGAGGGCCTGCTCCTCGGCGAAACGGATGACGTTGCCCTGGTCGCCGATGTCACCCTGCCAGTTGGGATCCGACGTCGAGCCGTCACCCTCGTTGGGGTTCACGATGTGTCCTCCATGAGCGTTCTCGGTCATGATGCTTCCTTTCGTCGAAGGATGCGCTCCTCGTTGGGCGCCCGCTGCCAGCGTACTGACGAACGGGATGGTTTGAAATGTGCGCGTCAGTCGCGCAGGAGTTCCTGCACGGCCTTCTCCGACGCCGAATAGGTCGTGATCGGGATGACCTCGCCACTCATGAACCGGTCGACGAGCCGGGGGTCCACGTAGGAGCTGCGGGCGACCGTCGGGGTGTTCCCGAGGTGGTCGGCGACGGCCTTCATCGTGGCGCTGACAGCCTTCTGGCGTGCCGTGCGGCTCGTCGCCTTGAGATCCTCCTTGGCCAGGGCCATGGCGGCGACGACGGTGGCCTGCCACGTCCGGAAGTCCTTCGCCGTGAAGGGTCCACCGGTGACCTGCCGGAGGAACTCGTTGAGCTGGGACCCGTCCACGTGGTGCCACTTGCCGTCGTCCGTCTCATAGGCGAGAACGGTGTCGGCGTCCTCGCGCTCCATCATGGGACGCAGGGCGTTGGCGAGGTCCTCGTCCTCCAGCCGGGTGTCCCACTGCTGGCCGCTCTTGCCGGGGAAGTCGAAGGTGATGACATGTCCTTCGACGGTGCAGTGCTCCACGAGGAGGGTCGTGACGCCGAAGGAGCCGTTCGCCTCCGCATACTGCGTCGAGCCGATGCGGAGGGCGCCTGCATCGACGATGCGGAGGGCCGCCGCGAAGGCGCGCTCCCTCGTCAGGCCCTCGCTGCGGAGATGCTGGGTGATGGCGCGGCGCGCACTCGGCAGCTTGGCACCGAAGTCGAGGGCACGGTCGAACTTCTCGCGGTCCTTCTGCTCGCGCCATGCCGGGTGGTACATGTACTGGCGCCTGCCGGCGTCGTCCGTGCCGATGGCCTGGACGTGGCCGTTGGGGTAGGGCGCTATCCAGACGTCCTTCCACGCCGGCGGGATGACGAGGTCCTTGATGCGTTCCAGCTCGTCGCGGTCCCGCAGCAGTTCGCCGTTCGGAGCGCGGTAGCTGAAGCCCTTGCCGTGGCGCCGACGCGTGATACCGGGCCTGCGCGTGTTGCTGCGGCGCAATCGAGCCATCGTGGAACCAGCCTTCGAGTGGGAGGAGGACCTTCGATAGTAAGCCTACTGTGCTTTCGGCCCTCCCTGCACCGTCGGTTCAGCGGCCTCCGAGGATCTGCCCGAGCCACGCATCGGCCGAACCGAAGGCCTCGTCGGAGGTGTGACGCTCGACGGCGGGCGTCCGGCGGTCGGCGCGTGCATAGGACCCGAGGAAGCGGATCCCGGGGCTGATGCGGTGCAGTCCCTTGAGCGCATCGGCGACACGGGCGTCCTCGACGTGGCCGTCCGCGTCCACGCTGAAGAAGTAGTCGCCGAGGAATTGCCCCGTGGGCCTGGACTCGATGCGGCTGAGGTTCACGCCGCGGGCCGCGAACTGATCGAGGATCTGCATCAGGGCGCCCGGGTGGTCCTCGGGCAGGGGGATCACGAGGGTCGTCTTGTCGGCTCCGGTGCGCGGCGGCAGGGCATCCGGCCGGCCGACGAGGATGAACCGCGTGACGGCGTCGCTGACGTCCCCGATGTCCGACGCCAGCACGGCGAGCCCGAGCCGCCGGGCCACCAGGGGTGAGCAGATCGCGGCCTCATAGGAGTCCTCCCCGTCGACGAGCCCGAAGGCCGCGGCAGCGGTCGACGACGCCGGGATGTACTCCGCTCCGGCGACATGGGCATCGACCCAGTTGCGGCACTGGGCCCAGGCGTGGCCGTGCGTCGCGATGCGGCGGACGGCGCCGAGCGCCGAACCCTGCCGACCAGCGAGGACGAAGGTGATCGGCACGAGTTCCTCGCGGAGGATGCGCAACGGCTTTCCGACGGCGATGGCGTCCAGCGTGGCGCTGACGCCGCCCTCCACCGAGTTCTCGATAGGCACCATGGCAGCGTCCACTGCGCCCGAACGGACGGCGTCCAGCGCCGCACCGACCGTCGATGCCGGCACCCGGCGGGCAGCATCGGCACCGGGCACCTGGAGCAGCGCGGCCTCCGTGAAGGTTCCCTCCGGCCCGAGATAGGCGTAGGAGGACGTGTCCGGACGCGTCACAGGACGGTGGGCTCGCTGCCCGTCTCGGACACCATCGGCTTACCGGCCTCGAGCCAGGCGCCCATGCCGCCGCTCACGTTGACGGCCGTGTAGCCGTTGCCCTCAAGCCACTCGGCTGCGCGCTGCGACCGGCCGCCGCTGCGGCAGATCACGTGCAGGTCCTCGTCGGGATCCAGCTCGGCGAGCCGTGCCGGAAGCTGGTCGAGCGGGATGTGCAGCGCGCCCTCGACGTGGCCCGCTTCCCACTCGTAGTCCTCGCGGACGTCGAGGATCCGCGCGTCGCTGGGCACGGCCGTCACCGGTACGTTCTGGGGTTCACTCATGCGCCTAGCTTTTCACGCCCCGGCGCGGGCCCGCCATTGCTACGTGCGGTCGCGGCTGCCGGTGGTCCCTTGAAGCGGCTCCTATAGTTGTGCTTGTTGTTGTCGGGGGCCCACGGCGTGGCGGGTCCCGGACCCGCCCGCCCAGCGACTGGAAGCCCCTTGAGCGAACTGCATGATCTCTCCGCACTCACCCTCCGGGACGCCCTGGCCCGAGGCGCCGTCAGTGCGCGCGAGGTCACCGAGCACTTCCTCCGGCGCGTGGACGCGCTCAACCCGGACCTCGGCTCGTTCGTCACGGTGACGCACGACGACGCCCTGCGCGCTGCGGACCACGCGGACGGGCTGCGCTCCACGGGAGTGGCCCTCGGTGCCCTGCACGGGGTTCCCCTTGCCCACAAGGACCTCACCGATGTCGCCGGAGTCAGGACCACGCTCGGCACGGCAGCGCTCGATCACGCGGCGGCCTCGGAGGACGCGCCGCTCGCCGCCGTCCTGCGTCGCGCCGGCGCCATCAGCCTGGGCAAGACCCAGGTGCCGGAGTTCGGGCTGAGCTGCTACAGCGAGAACCGCATCGCCCCACCTGCCCGCAACCCGCTCGACCGCCGGCTCAGCCCTGCCGGGTCCTCTGGCGGGAGTGCAGCAGCGGTGGCTGCCCGTATGGTTCCGTTCGCTCCGGGCACCGACGGTGGAGGTTCGATCCGCATCCCGGCAGCAGCGACCGGCCTGGTGGGCCTGAAGCCGAACCGCGGGCGCGTGCCCTCCGGCTCCGGGCAGGCCGACCTCGGGCAGTTCGTCGTCGCCGGACCGCTCGCCCGTTCCGCCGTGGACGCCGGGCTCCTCCTCGACGCCCTCGTGGCAGAACCGAACTACCGGCCCATGAGCGCCGCCTCACGGTACCCGGGGTCCTTCACCGACGCCGCTCTGCGCGCTGAGGGTCGTTTCCGCATCGGGGTCAGTACGGCGTCGCCCTTCTCGTCCGCGATGGACATCAGCCTGGACAGCGCTGCGACCGGGGCCCTCCACGCGGGGATCCAGCTGCTGCAGGGCGCGGGTCACGACGTCGTCGATGCCGACCTGGTGTACGACGAGCGCTACCACGACGCGTTCCAGCTCGTCTGGACCGCGGGCCTGGCGACCGCTCCGATACCGGCGGACCGGGAGGACCGGCTGACGGACATCACCCGCGTGCTGCGCCGCAGGGCGCTGGGACGCACGGCCGCGCAACTGGCGGGCGCCGTCGACGTACTGCGCCAGTTCGAGCAGAGCACCATCGAGCAGTACTCGCGCTACGACATGGTGCTCACCCCCGCGGTGGCCATGACCCCTCGTCCCATCGGGTGGTACACCGACGCCGACGGCGACACCGACTACCTGCGGCAGTGCCAGTACTCCCCCTACACGTCCATGGTCAATGTGTGCGGCCTTCCGGCCGTGACCGTCCCCACGCTGCGCCTCCCGGACGGACTGTCGATGAGCGTGCAGCTCATCGGACGCCCCGGGGAGGAAGCGCACCTCCTCGCGGCGACCGCCCAGATCGAGGCCCTCCGGGCGGGCGGAAGCGATTTTGCCTCCGCCGGCCCGAGCGGCACCATGGAGTAAGTGAGTACACTCCAGCGGACCGCCGACTCCGGCGAAAGAACGTTCCTTGGCCACCCGCGAATGTTGGCGAACCTCTTCAGCGTCGAACTGTGGGAGCGGTTCTCGTTCTACGGCATGCAGGCACTGCTGCTGTTCTACATGACGTATTCCCTGGCCGAGGGAGGGTTGGCACTCGATCCGGGCACGGCCGCCGGCCTCGTGGGCGCGTATGGCGGTGGCGTCTACCTCTCGACGATCCTCGGCGCCTGGCTGGCCGACCGGGTGCTCGGTAGCGAGCGGGTCCTGTTCTACTCCGCGATCATCATCATGTGCGGGCACGTAGCCCTCGCCCTGCTGCCGGGCGTCGTCGGCCTCTCGGTCGGCCTCGTGATGGTTGGCGTCGGGTCCGGCGGCCTGAAGGCCAACGCGTCCTCACTCGTCGGCACGCTCTACGCGCCCGGCGACGACCGCCGCGACGCGGGCTTCTCCATCTTCTACATGGGCATCAACATCGGCGGCCTCATGGGCCCGCTGCTCACCAACCTGGCCTGGGACACCTACGGCTTCCACGTCGGATTCGGGCTGGCCGCCGTCGGCATGGCAGCCGGGCTCCTCCAGTATGCAGCGACCCGCAAGAACCTTCCGGCCGCGGCGCACGCCGTCGAGGACCCCCTGCCCCGGTCGGCCTACCCGCGCTGGATCGCGATCGCGGCCGTCGTCGTCATTCTCGTCGGTGTGGTCCTGGCCACCGGGCTCCTCGATGCCGGCAACCTGGCCGGCGTGATGGCCTACACCGCCATCGCGGCGACCCTCGCCTACTTCGCCGTCATCCTCTCGAGCAGCAGGGTCACGGCCGAGGAGCGGCGCCGGGTCTACTCCTTCATGCCGCTCTTCGTCGCGAGTGCCGCGTTCTGGTCGCTGTTCCAGCAGCAGTTCACGGTGGTGGCGCTGTATTCCGAGAGCCGACTGGACCGGAACCTGTTCGGCTGGGAGATGCCGCCGGGCATGGTGCAGTCCATCAACCCGGTCTTCATCATCATCTTCGCCGGGATCTTCGCCGCCCTCTGGACACGGCTCGGCAGCCGCCAGCCCTCCTCTTCCCTGAAGTTCTCCTTCGGGCTGATTGTCATGGGCGTCGCGTTCCTCGCGTTCATCCCCTTCGCGGGCGGAGGGGCCAACAGCACACCGCTGATCGGCCTGGCCGGGATCCTGCTGCTGTTCACCTGGGCAGAGCTCTTCATCTCGCCGATCGGGCTGTCCGTGACCACCAAGCTGGCACCCGAGGCCTTCCGCACACAGATGCTTGCCCTGTTCTTCCTGTCCATCTCGCTCGGGACCACGGTGTCGGGCCTCCTTGCCGGTTTCTACTCGGAAGCGAACGAGGTGCCGTACTTCGCCTTCAGCGGCATCACGGCGATTATCCTGGGTGGTTCTCTCATCGCAGCCGCGCCTGCCATCAGCAAGGGCATGGGCGCGGTCCGCTAGCACCGTGCAGCCGCTCGATACCGCGGGTCGGCCCGTTGCGCGGACGGCGCCGTCGCCCGGACTTCTATCCTGAAGCGCGGGATCACGGTCTAGCGGGGAACAGTCGCTCCGAACACCCCGTAGACGTGTGCGGCGGCGTCCTCCATCAGTGACGCGGCGCCCTGGATGAGCTCCTCGAGAGCCATGGGACCCGTTGCGAGGGAGAACGCCCCCGCCAGCCCGGCGTCCTGCACCTGTACTGCCGAGAGCTGGACGCGCCCGGCGATCACGACGACGGCGCAGGTGTCGGGCGCGGTCGCGACGACGGCCTGCACCACCTTGCCACCCAGGGACTGCGAGTCGAAGGAGCCCTCACCGGTCAGCACGAGGTCGGCCTCGGCCAGCGCGCCGGCGAGCCCGACGGCGTCCGCCACGAGAGCGGAGCCCGGCACGATCTCCGCACCGAGAAACGGGACGAGGACGGCGGGGAGGCCGCCGGCGGCACCGGCACCGGGAACGTCCACCATCGCGACGCCGGTCCGCTCCTCGACGACGCGGGCGAGGTGGGACAGTGCGTGATCGAGTACGACGACGTCGTCCGGCGTGGCGCCCTTCTGCGGCCCGAAGACCGTAGCGGCACCGCGCGGTCCGCACAGGGGATTGTCGACGTCCACCGCGATGCGCCAGCGTACGTCGAGGGCTCGCGGGTGCAGGTTCGAGGTGTCGATCGAGGCCAGGGCAGTGAGACTTCCGCCACCAGGCAGCAGGGGGTCACCGTCCGCATCGAGGAACCGGGCACCGAGCGCGGACAGCAGCCCGGTCCCGCCATCCGTGGTCGCGGAGCCGCCGATGCACAGCAGGATCTCCTCGGCGCCGTCGTCGAGGAGTTGTGCCGCGATCTCGCCGACGCCGTAACTGGTGGCCGTGAGCGCATCGAGGGGGATGTCCGCGACCAGGGGCAGGCCGTTGGCTTCGGCGGCTTCGAGCACCCCACGTACCGGCAGCCGCTCCTGGCGCCTCGGGTCCGTCACGGGGTCCGACACGGGTGCCGCCTCCGCACCCGTGGCCGGGACCTGCGAGATTGCATACCGCGCCCTGCGGGCACGGCCGGCCGCGTCGTGGCACTCCGTGGTCCGCGGCTCGACCTCCCAGGCGGCGAGGAGCGCATCGAGGGTTCCCTCCCCGCCGTCCGCGAGCGGGGCCAGGACGACAGCCGGTTCGGGGTGACCGAGACGCCGGGCCGCAGCGCGGACCCCTGCGGACATGGCAAGGGCAGCCTCCGCCGCGGGGAGGCTGCCCTTGAGGGAATCCGGTGCGAGAACGATCCTGAGCGGACGCCGGTGCGCGTGCGTGGTCATCCAACCACCCTAGCGGTGGGTCCCGCCCCGTCCGAGAACCGGCCGGTATGCGTCAGTCGTCCGAACCGCCGTCGTTGTCCGCCTCGAAATCGGGGGCGATCTCGTCCTCGGTGCCGGGTCCGCCGTAGCCGCCGGCTGCCTGCTCCTCGAGCTTGCCGGCCTCCTCCGCGCCCTGCTCCTCGGGATCGCCGGTGGGGGTGTCGCTGGAATTCTCGCTCATGGTGGTACCTTCCGTGATGCGTCTGCCCCTGACTGGGTGCTGATACTCAGCTTACTGATGATCGTCGAACGGGCAACCGGATCACGTTTCCCCTGCGCTCGGTCGTCACGAACGATCAGCGGATGTAATCGGGGGCGTTCTTTGACATGCTGGGGCCATGGCTAACCGAGCGGGCACCGTAGCCCTTCCCAGCGACCTCGTAGATGTGACCAAGCTGCTCGACGCGTATTTCGACGTCGAGCCCGATCTCGGGGACCCCGCGCAGCGCGTGGCCTTCGGGACGTCGGGCCACCGCGGCTCGTCCCTGAAGTCATCCTTCAACGAGGGGCACATCGCTGCGATCACGCAGGCGATCGTCGAGTACCGTGCCGGGCAGGGGATCACGGGGCCGCTCTTCATGGGGAAGGACACCCATGCGCTCTCCGAGCCGGCGCAGAACACCGCGCTCGAGGTCCTGGCGGCCAACGGAGTGAGAGTCCTGATCGACGCGCGGGGCGCCTACACCCCGACCCCCGCGGTGTCCCACGCGATCCTCACCTACAACGCGGCGAAGATCGAGCAGGCCGACGGGATCGTCATCACGCCGTCGCACAATCCGCCGGCCGACGGCGGTTTCAAGTACAACCCGCCGCACGGAGGCCCTGCCGACTCGGATGCCACGACCTGGATCGCGAACCGCGCGAACGACCTCCTCGAGGGAGGACTGCGGGACGTCAGGCGCATGCCGATCTCGCAGGCCCGCACCGCGGAAGGAATCGGCAGCTACGACTTCCTGCAGCAGTACATCGACGACCTCCCCTCGGTCCTGAACCTCGACGCCATCCGGTCGGCGAACGTCCACATCGGCGCCGACCCCATGGGGGGCGCCTCGGTGGACTACTGGGGAGCGATCGGTGAGCGGCACAACCTGAACCTGACGGTGGTCAACCCGACGGTCGACCCCCAGTGGGCGTTCATGACCCTCGACTGGGACGAGAAGATCCGGATGGACTGCTCCTCGCAGTACGCCATGGCGTCGCTCATCGGCCGGGCGTCGGAGTTCGACATCTCGACGGGGAACGACGCCGACGCCGACAGGCACGGGATCGTCACACCGGACGGGGGTCTGATGAACCCGAACCACTACCTCGCCGTCGCGATCCAGTACCTCTACGCGAACCGCCCCAACTGGCGGGCGGACGCCGTCATCGGCAAGACCCTCGTGTCGTCGTCGATCATCGATCGCGTGGCCCTCGATCTCGGTCGGGTGCTGCAGGAGGTTCCCGTGGGCTTCAAGTGGTTCGTGCCGGGACTCCTCACCGGCGACCTCGCCTTCGGCGGCGAGGAGTCCGCGGGTGCTTCCTTCCTGCGCCATGACGGCACGCCCTGGAGCACCGACAAGGACGGCATCCTGCTGGCCCTCCTCGCCTCGGAGATCACCGCTGTCACCGGAAAGACCCCCTCCCAGCACTACGCAGGACTCACGGAGCGCTTCGGCGCTCCCGTGTACGCGCGCATCGACGCAGCTGCCACCCGCGAGCAGAAAGCGGCGCTGGGCAAGCTCTCGCCGTCCGACGTCACCGCCACCACACTCGCCGGTGAGGAGATCACGGCACGCCTGACGGAGGCTCCTGGCAACGGCGCGCCGGTAGGCGGCCTGAAGGTCACGACGGAGAACGCCTGGTTCGCTGCGAGGCCCTCGGGCACGGAGGACGTCTACAAGATCTACGCGGAGTCCTTCAAGGGCGAGGAGCACTTGAAGCAGGTGCAGGCCGAGGCCAAGGCCCTGGTGGACGGCGTCATCAGCTGACCACGGGAGAAAGCCCTGGCGCGGATCCGCAGGATTCGCCGACAGGGGTGTCGCACACGCCGTAACACCCCTGTCACGTGCTGCGGATAGGATTCTCCGGAACCCCCCGCGACCACCTGTGGAAGGCACGCCCATGAGCACACGAGGAATCAGCTGGACTCTCCATGGGGACGGCAGGAATGTCCTCCCGGGCGGTTTCGTCGCTCCCGAGGAACGCCTGAGCTGGCCCAGGACCATCGGCGTCGGAGCCCAGCACGTCGTGGCCATGTTCGGAGCGACGTTCCTCGTACCTCTCATCACGGGCTTTCCGCCGTCGACCACCCTCCTGTTCTCCGGCATCGGCACCATCCTGTTCCTGGTCATCACCGCGGGGAAGGTGCCGAGCTACCTCGGGTCGAGTTTCGCCTTCATCGCGCCGATCGCCGCTGCGCAGTCACAGCACGGCGCAGCCGGAGCCCTCGGTGGCATCATCATGGCGGGCGCGGCACTCGCCGTCATCGGTCTGATCGTCCACACTGCCGGGGCGCGCTGGATCCAGCTGGCCATGCCACCCATCGTCACGGGCGCCATCGTCGCCCTGATCGGCCTGAACTTGGCGCCCACCGCGAAGACGAACTTCGAGCAGGCACCCCTCACGGCCTTGGTGACCGTCATCGCGATCCTGCTCGTCACGGTGTTGTTCAAGGGAATCCTCGGGCGCCTGTCCATCCTGGTCGGTGTCCTCGCCGGGTACGTCGTCGCCATGTTCCGCGGTGAAGTCGATTTCGCCGCGATCAACGATGCCGCCTGGATCGGACTGCCGGAGTTCTCCGCGCCCGCGTTCCACCTGTCCGTCGTCGGCCTCTTCGTTCCCGTCGTCCTGGTCCTCGTCGCAGAGAACATCGGGCACGTGAAGTCGGTGGCCGCGATGACACATCGCGATCTCGATCCGCTGACCGGCCGCGCGCTCATGGCGGACGGCATCGCGACGATGGTCGCCGGAGCCGGCGGCGGATCCGGCACCACCACCTACGCGGAGAACATCGGTGTCATGGCGGCGTCGCGCGTGTACTCGACCGCGGCCTACTGGGTGGCGGGCATCGTGGCGATCCTCCTGAGCCTGTTCCCGAAGTTCGGTGCCCTGATCGCCACCGTGCCTCAGGGAGTGCTCGGCGGCGCCGGCGTTGTCCTCTACGGCATGATCGGGATCCTCGGTGTCCGGATCTGGGTGCAGAACCAGGTGAACTTCTCCAACCCCATCAACCTGTCGACGGCCGGGGTGGCCCTGGTGATCGGTATCGCCGACTTCACCTGGACCATCGGTGATCTCACCTTCGCCGGCATCGCCCTCGGAACGGCCGCGGCGCTCCTGATCTTCCACGGGATGACGGCGATCGCGCGGGTCCGCGGAAGCGAGCATGTCGCAGGGCCGGATGAGCTCGAATCAAGGGACCACGGCAGCAGGCCTTCGAAACTGGGCTGAGTCAGCCAGTGGAAGAATGATCAGCATGTCGCTCTTCCCCATCCCCGGTCCCCGGTCCCCGATGAACAACCCCCGCCAGACCTGGGCCTCCCCCGAGTGGCGACAGCAGGCGGAGCAGTGGATCGACCTCGTGCTGGAGACCTTCGGAGTGTCCCGGACCGGTCCGTCCGAACAGCCCCGCATCCGATTCTGGTCCACGCAGCTGACGGTGCCCACGGATCACGGAACACTGTGGTTCAAGGAGAACAACCTCGGACAGCTCGCGGAAGCATCCATCATGTCGCTGCTGGGTGAACTCGCTCCGGATCATGTCGCCGCTCCCCTGGCGATAGAGCCCTCGCGCGGCTGGATGCTCACCGCGGATCATGGAGCCACCCTCGACAGCCTGGGATCGGACGACGCTTCCGTCTGGTCGCGGGTGGCAACTGACTTCGCCGACCTGCAGCAGCTCGCCGCGCCGCACGGAGAACGGCTCTCGCAAGCCGGGTTGGTCATCATGAATCCCGAGGTGGCAGCGAACTTCGTCGAGAACCAGTTGCTCCTGCACACCGGGCTTCCCGATGGGCACCCGCTGTACCTGTCGGCCGAGGACGCGGACGACGTCGTACGACGGCTTCCGGTCATCAACGAGGCCGTCGACGTGCTGCGTGGTGTGTCCGTGCCTCTGTCGCTCGACCACAACGACCTGCACGCCCGGAACTGCTTCCTGCCGGGGAGCCCCGACGATCCGTTGCGTTTCTTCGATTTCGCGGACTCCTACTGGGCGCACCCGTTCAGCGCGCTGCTCGTGCCGATCACGCAGATGCGCGAGCAGTGGAACACGACGGCGGAGGACGCACGCATACAGTCGGTCGTCACCGACTATCTCGACCGGTGGACCACATATGCGCCATCCGAGGACCTCAGGGCTGCCGTCGAGCCGGCACTGAAGCTGGCGGGGGTGCACCGGTACGGCTCGTGGTTGCGCCTGCTGGTGTACGCCGACGACGAGTCGATGCGTACCTATGCCCCAGCAGCGCTTCACTATCTCCGGACACTCGGGAATCCGGTCCTCCGGGGGTAACGCATCGACCGGTCGATGACGACGGCGGCATGGCAGTCCGCCTCAGCGCCGGCTTACCAAAGCGCGATCCTCGCTGCGCGGGTTAGCAACCACATCGGTGTCGAGCCCCGGCACTGATGCAGACGGTACGGTTGTTGCCACTCCTCGTCGGATGCCCAGCTTTGCAGTCAGCTTCTGCAGCGCACCGGCGCCCCAGCGCTGAATTGCAATCCAGGTGGTGCTGCCGACCAGGACTGCATCGGCAGAGGCCATGATTCCCGAGAAGAACGGCAGGCCCATCGCGATCGCGATTCCGAGGTGCATCGCCAGGATCCCGAGCAGCGTGATGCGCCGGGTCACCTTGTTGAACAGCAGGAACGGGAAGGCGATCTGGATGATCACCGTGAAGTAGGTCGCCAGGACCGTCGCCCAGGCGAAGAACGTCAGAGCTCCCGAGAGCCAGGGAAGCGCTCCGTAGGTTTCGGACGCGAGCGGGTAGTAGACCGCGGTGCCGTTCTGCCAGGCGGTGCCCTGCACCTTGTACATGCCGGCCTCGAAGTAGACGAGGCAGAGCTGGGCGACGACCATGCAGAGCGCGAGGTTGTGCAGCACCGAGCCAGTCTGGGTACCCGGCGGGGACTTCCGGGCTCGCCGCCTGGCATCCAGCGACCATCTCCTCGAGATGTCCGCGAAGACCAGGTAGATGAGCATGATGCGGAAGAAATAGTTGCCGCCGTCGGCGATCACGGTGTTCTGTGCGTTGATGCCTGCATAGAACACGAACAGCAGGGGTGTGATGAAGCGTGTGCGCCACCCCAGAATGAATGCGATGACCAGCGCGATCGTGATGACGTACCAGGTCCAGAAGGTGCCGCTGCCAGCGTTCCGCAGCAGATCGAGCGGCCACATGTAGCCGATGACGTTGCGGTGGGGCTCCCAATAGGCCGAGCCGGGGCCCCAGATGCGCTCTGCTACCGGAAGGTTCGCCAGGAGCCATGCGAGTACGAGGCTCCCGGAAACGATTCTCATCACGGCCAGGCCGTAGGAACCGTGGCGGTCGGCCACGAACCAGGAGGATAGCCCGAGCAGCCATTCGGACGGCTTGTTCCGGTGCGCGCGCACCCAGGATCGGATGGGACGGTCTTCGGCGGCCGCCGCCGGTCGAGGAGGGGATGTTACAGCCATGCGTTTCGGGTCTCCTCGCTGAAGGGCATGACGCTGCGCCAGCCGATGTTCATGAAGCTCTGGGTGGGTTCGGCTGAGGCGTGGTGACGCTGCTCGAAGGGAACGACGGCATCCCGGCGCATGCGCACCTCGACAAGCGATGCTTCCTCGCCCCAGGTGTGAAGCGCATACAGCGAGGCGAAGCCTACGGCGACGTCCTCCATGCGCTGGTAGGTCCGCAGCTTGTTGAGCTGGTCGGCCGCGATGGTGTCGGCTGCTTCCTCGGAATCTAGGTCCACGCCGAAAACGGGTTCCTGGTCGAGGTGGCTTCCTTCGGCCATCTGACGGTAGTCCGGCGACAGGGCAGAAGCCGTAGGCCAAAAACGGCTGTGCACAACCTTGGATTGCCGGTGCTCGCGATTGGCGATGGTCCGAAGAGCCGCGTGAGGGGCTTCCTCCTCGCTGACGTTCCGCCACTCGGTGAACTCGGCGCCGGCCGCGTCGCCGCCCGCGCAGACCTTTGCCGGGCTGATGCACGCCCGAACGAGCATGTACTCGTCCTGTGAGTAGACGCCCGGCGCGAACAGGTTCCAGCCCTGGTCCAGCGGACCCAGGAAATACCGGTTGAGGCCCGGCTGCAGGGACTGCTTCAAGGGAGTCTGCGGTCCGGTGAAGGCGAGAGTTGCCGCCATGTGGCCGCCGCCGATCAGGGCTCCGACGAGGAGGACGATGGCGGGGATCTTTCGGATGCGTGGTGAGCTCACTGCTTTGCTCTCTGGAGATGGGAAAGGGAAGGGGTGTGCGTGAGGGGGCGAGACAAAGCCATGGCGGCAAGGGTTGTCCCCTGCCGCCATGGTTTGTTCCAGCTGGACGCGTTCCTGGTTAGGCGTGCGCCTGGTTCCGACGCTTGCTCAGGACCAGTCCGGCGATGCCGACCAGGAGGAGCAGGATGCCGAAGCCCACGAGGGGAACGACTCCTTCAGCGCCGGTGTGGACGAGCTGGGTGCCGGTGACGGCACCCCGCTTGTCCGTGACGCCATTCAGGGGCGGCGTCGTGGCGGTGTTGGTAGCGCCGTTCGTTGCGGGGTTCACCGCAGCGTTATCGGCACCGGTCACAGCCGTGTTGTCAGCTGTGTTATCGAGCGTGTTGTCAGCCGTGTTGTCGAGCGTGTTGACGGTGGTGTTGTCAGCACCGTTGTCTGCCGGGTTCACCGGGTTGTCAGCGCCATTGTCAGCACCATTCACAGTCCCGTTGACCGCACCATTGTCAGCACCGTTCACAGTTCCGTTGTCGGCACCGTTGACGTCACCCAGGACTGCAGTGTTGTCGGCACCGTTGACACCGCCAGCTACAGCCGTGTTGTCAGCGCCATTGATAGCACCAGCCACAGCAGTGTTGTCGGCTCCGTTGATCGCACCAGCCACAGCAGTGTTGTCCGCACCGTTGATCGCACCGAGCACCGAAGTGTTGTCCGCGCCGTTGACGTCACCCAGGACTGCAGTGTTGTCAGCCGTGTTCACCGTCGTGTTGTCGGCGCCATTGATGGCACCAGCCACAGCAGTGTTGTCCGCACCGTTGATGGCACCAGTCACAGCAGTGTTGTCAGCCGTGTTCACAGTCGTGTTGTCGGCAGTGTTGACTCCGGTGTTGTCGCCCGTGTTGTCGCCCGTGTTGTCGCCCGTGTTGTCGCCCGTGTTGTCGCCCGTGTTGTCGCCCGTGTTGTCTTCCTCAAAAGCGAAGACCGTGGAAGTCGCGAAGCGAAGCGACACCGGATCCAGTCGAGGCAGCAGTGTGACAGCGAGCGCGCTCACCGTGAAGGAATCGTCACCGAGAAGTCCCGGCGTGGGCTGCTCGTTGACCACGAGTTGAACAACCTCGGAGAGTACTACCGCGAGACCAGGCGACAGGGCGCCTACGGTCTGGTTGACGAAATTCGTGAGGCCTGCGGTCGCGTTGCTCAGCGTGCCGGTCAGGGCTGAACCGATTGCAGGTACAAGATTCGAGGTCAAGAGACCCGAAAGAGCCGTGGTCAGGTTTGCGTCCAGACCCGCGATGTTGAGCGCGACAGTCGGTGCCACTGCACCGGGGGTGCCGGTGAATCCACCGAGGGTTCCCGTGAGGGTAGCCGAACCCGAGAGGGTTGGAACGAGGGGAAGCGTGGAGGCGACCTCTACGCCAGCATTGACCGTTACCTGAAGCGCTGGGACAGCTCCCGTGATAGCGGTGTTGATCTCGGCGACAGCATCGGTCAGCACCTGGGTCACGGCGGCCGTGATCCGGTTGATGTCCGCTGATGTCAGCACCTGGGTGTTGGCGGGCCGACCGTTGAGGCCGAGAGCATCAAGGTCGACTGCGATCTCGCCGGTTCGCAGGTTCACAGAGACGAGCCCATCGGTGCTGACTCGAGGTGTGTCCAGGATCGGATCGACGACAGCGTCCAGGGCTGCGCCTGCTCCGTCCACCGTCACGGTGACCGGTCCGACGGCGGCGTTGGCGAGACCGAGAAGCGACAAGTCCAGGTCGATCCCAGCGCCCGCGTTGTTCAGCGCTGCTGCCAGACCGTCGACGGTCCTGCTTACGTCCGTGGTCAGGGTTCCGACCAGAGGGCTGCGCAGGAGGAGTTGCGCATCCGCGACGACGTACTGCGAGGTCGGCGTCTCGACGCCGCTCTGCGCAGCCCGCGACGCGAGCACACCCAGATCGAGCGAGAGCTGGTCGACGACGCTACCGCCGGCAACCTGGCTCAGCAGGGGCGTGAGGTCGACGGATGCTGCGTCCGCCCCGGACGCGGGCGAGACTGCAATTGCACCATCGGCGCCGACTGCGCCGGCAGCGGCGACAGCATTGGTGGCCGACGGAGCAGATGCGTAGGTGTTGAGCACTCCGGCTTCGCCGAACGATAGCAGGCCGCCCGTTCCGCCAGCGGGGTTCAGCAGTGGAACTCGGACAGTGCCGAGATCGACCTGGACTGCGTTCAGCACGGTTGCATTGAGCGAAGATGAGTCTGGTCCGGGATCGCTCGGGAATGCGCTCTCGGCAAGGCCGAGGCCGATCAGGTCGATTCCGGTGAACAACGAGCCGCTGAGAACCTCGGCACGCGCGGCACTCTCATCGGTGGGAAGGGGAGCGGCAACCGCTCCCTGCAGTGGAGCCAGGGCAAGGCCCGCTACAACTCCTCCTGCCATCAATCTCATGGTATTTCTATGCCGCCGTGTAGGCGGCCCCCCAATAAGTAACGTCAAAACTGCTCCTTGATCAAGAAGAAGCGCGCTCAGGACATGGCGCGGCCCTCGGAACGCTACCCACGCAGTAGGCCCGGAACCCATAGCAGGGCAGCTAGTGTGGCCTGTCCGACCAGCTAGCCTCACGCCCGTGCAGCGGCGACGACGGGCGGCAACATCGCGTATGGAAGGGCAGGAAACGCCGTGTCCTGCCTCCGACACCACGGCATGCTCTGACACGTCACCGCACGCCACGGATGGTGCCACTTCACCAGCCCAAAAGGACCGCGGCGAAGTAGCTGACAAGCTATCTGCGCGGTCCGACAGGCCGTAGCCGGTATCCCGTCTGGCTATCTCTGCCGGTTTCCGATATTCCTAGTTGAGGGGAGGCCGCGAGAGTTGCCGATCCGCATCACCGATTGCGTCGAGCTATCGGTTCAGGGGGAGGTTCTCGGCTTTGGTGCAGAAAACACTGCGCGTCCATCTGGTGGATGATGATTACCTGGTGCGCCTTGGGATGGAGCGCCTGTTCGAGCGTCTTGATCACATTGAGCTCCAGGCCGTCAGCTCGACGGGTGATGACGCGATCAAGAACGCGGTCGCTCTCATGCCCGATGTCGTGCTGATGGAGACCAAGGTGCGCAATGTCGACGCGCTCCGAGCCGTGCAGGAAATTTCCGCTCGCGCTCCCAAGGTCAAGGTAGCGATGCTGTCTTCCATCACCGACTTCGACGTCATGCGGGATGCCTACCGTGCGGGTGCCGTCAGCTACCTCTCCAAATACTCGGTCTCATCCGATCTGGACGCCGCCATCCGCATGATCGACAGGGGCGAGTGCATCTTCTCCATGCCGCCCGATCTCGAGCGGTTTCCAGTGGCTGCCGAACCCGAGGAGTCATTCGAACTTGCGCTGATCAAGCGCCTGCCGGCTCGTGACCGGGCGATTCTGTCCGCGCTGACCGAGGGTCGGACGAATGGCCAGATTGCAGGCGCGTTGCACGTCAGCGAGGCAACCGTGAAGGCCCAGATCACGAAGATCATGGCGAAGCTCAATGTGGCCGGCCGAGTGCAGCTCGCGGTGCTCGCAGTAAGGGCCGGCGTCGCTGCCCTCTAGCTTCCTCGTCGCCCCTCATTTCTGGCCGCGATAGCGCGCACCATCCCCGGGCAGCACCGGAGCGTCTCCGAAAGTTATGCTTTTCTTGACCCTCCCTTGACTGACCCGGTGCCCGCGTGACACTGTTCTACAACGATGTAGACAACGATGTAAATCGAGCGTGCACCGTCGCCCGCCCGCCCTCTCCCCATCGAAAGGACCACGTGATAATGACGTCACGTACGAAGCTCTGGTCGCGATCCGCGAGTGTCGCAGCCGTCCTGGCACTCGCCCTCACAAGTGCAGCACTGCCGGCGACGGCAGAGCCGAAAGTCCCTGCCCAGACCGGCGCCCTCACCCAGCAATCCGCAGCCCGGACCATCGACGACCTCGTCGGAGGCAAGTCGGTCGTCGGCGACACGACGCCCATCCACGATCCGGCCCTGATCATCGACGACGACGGCACCTGGTACGTCTACTCCACCGGCCTCCTTGCCCGGGAGAACGGCGGCACCATTCAGACCTGGTCCTCGAAGGACGAGGGGACCACGTGGGAATACCGGGGCACCGTGTGGGACGAAATCCCGGCGTGGATCGACGAGCGCTATGCAGGCGGTGTCCTTCCGGAGAACCTCTGGGCTCCGGAAATCTACGAGAACGACGGCACCTACTACCTCTACTACTCGGCATCCCAGTTCGGCGGGAACAACTCCCTCACGGCTCTGGCGACGAACACCACGCTCGATCCCGATGACCCCGACTACAGGTGGGTGGACCAGGGGCTCGTCGTCGACTCCCCCGTCACAGGCCTCGACCCGAACAATCCCGGCAAGACCTTCAACGCCATTGACGCCGGCATCGTCGAGGACGCTGACGGCAAGCCCTACATGTCGATCGGGTCCTTCTGGTACGGGATCTTCCTCGTGCCGTTGGAGTGGCCGAGTGGCAAGCCGGTGGAGAACTGGCAGTCGCAGACCGTGAACATCGCGGACCGCTTCATCCCGGGCAACCCCATCGAGGCGCCGTACATCATGCAGCGCGACGGCTACTACTACCTGTTCACGTCCTTCGATTTCTGCTGCCGCGGCGCGGACTCCACCTACAAGATTGCCGTGGCCCGCTCGGAATCCATCACGGGCCCGTACCTGGACAAGCAGGGACGCGACATGGTTGGCGGCGGAGGAACCATCCTCATGGAATCCCACGGGGCGATGAACGGCCTGGGCGGACAGTCCGTATTCGGTGACTACCTCGCGTTCCACTACTACGACCGCAACAACACGGCGGCCCCGTACGTCCCGACGCTCGGACTGCAGAGGATGGGTTGGGAGGACGGCTGGCCCACCGTCGACCAGACCGTGGAGCTGCCCGAACTCGCCTCGGCACCGCAATCGGTGACTGTGCGGGACGGGCACAAGGCACGCTTCGTGGCGAGTGCGACCGGAACACCGGAGCCCGTAGCGGTCTGGGAGAGTTCCGACGACGACGGCGCCACCTGGCAGGTCGCGGACGTCACCCAGCGTGCGGAGCGCAGCGACGACGGCACCTACACGTCGGTCGCCGAGGTCAAGAAGGCGCAGCCCGCCGAAGACGGCCGGCTGTTCCGCGCGACGTTCTTGAACCCCCACGGTGCGGCGACCACGGATTCCGTGGAGCTGACCGTCGAACCGAAGCCCGGCAAGGGCCGAAAGTAGCCGATCGGGCGTCCGCAGCGCGGACGCCCGATCCTAGACTCGATGGGTCAGCGGTGGGCGCGATACCCCGTTGATCCATCGATACCGAGGGAGCCCGGTTGCGGGAGTGGCCGCGACCGGGCTCCCGCATGTACGGGCGGTGGCGGTGACTGCCGATAGAGGCTAGGCGCGTACGTCACCCTGCGGCCAGGCAGACCTCGCCGCCATGCAATCCGCGAGGACGTCCGCGGCATCGGACACGAGTCCGTCGACCCCCAGGTCCAGCAGGCGGTCCATGTCGGCCCGGTCGTTGATCGTCCACACATGGACCTGCAGCCCGGCCGCATGGCACGCGTCGACGAATCGGCCCGTCACGACGCGCATCCCGCGGTAGGTCTCAGGCACCTGGAGCGCCTGGACCGCTGAGGCTCTGCTGATCGCTCCAGCCAGGCCGAGCGGCGCAAGGAGCTTCAGGAGCGTGGTGACCGCCATTCCCGCCGACGACGCCGTCGGTCCCTTCAGCAGCCGCAGCACCTTGCGGCGGCGGCGATCGGAGAAGGACGCTACGAGCACCCGGTCATGGGCGCGAAGGCGGTTGATGAGGTCCGCGAACGGCCGCACGCAGGCACCACTCTTGACGTCGATGTTCAGGCGGAGGTCGGGCCACCGCAGCAGCACGGCTTCGAGCGTCGGGATGCCGCCGTCTCCGCCGACGGACAACCCTCCGAGCTCCCGCGCGGTGCGAGCCGCCATGCGACCATGGGCGTCGGTCACGCGGTCGAGGTCCTCGTCGTGGAAGACCATCACGACGCCGTCGCTCGAGGCGCGTACGTCGATCTCGAGGTACCGGAAGCCGAGCTCCACGGCACGCTCGAAAGCGGCCATGGTGTTCTCGCCGCCGTCCGGCGCGAAGCCCCGGTGCACCAGGGCGATCGGGCAGGGACTCGGAGGATTCCCTGCCGCATTGTGCAGGTAGGGGTAGGCGCCCTGGTCAGGCCGTCCGAAGCGCCGCAAGCCGTTCCTCCAGCACCTGTGCCACGCCGTCCTCGTCGAACGGCGGTGCCACGAGGTTCGCCGCAGCAAGGGCGTCTGGGTGTCCCGACGCCATCGCGTAGCCCTGCCCCGCCCAGCCCAGCATCTGCACGTCGTTCGGCATGTCGCCGAAGGCGACGACGTCCGCTGCCTCGATGCCTCGCTCGGCCGCATACTGCGCCAGCGTGACGGACTTGTCGATGTCCGGCACGGCCATCTCGAGCAGGGCGATGGTCGGCGCGGAGTGCGTCGTCGACACGAGGTGCGCGACGGCCGGCCGGACCGCGGCGAGGAATTCGTCGGGTGAGATGTCCTTCTCCCGCGCGAGGAACTTCACGATGTCCTCGCCGGGCAGCGATTTCTCGAAGGGCTCCGCCGTGAGGCCGCCGAGGAGTTCGGAGGTCGACGCGTCGGCGAAACCCGACTCGACCTTGAACCCCGACACCGTCTCCGCGGCGAAGGTAGCTGCGGGAAAGAGGCCGCGGATGATGTCGCGCGCGGCGTAGACATCCTCGGGGTCCAGGAGTTTCGCATCGAGGACGTGCTCGGATGCCAGATCGTAGGTGAGGGCCCCGTTGGAACAGATCACCGTCCCGGTGTGGCCGAGCTGGTCGCGGAGGGGCTGCAGCCAGCGGGGTGGACGGCCGGTGACGAAGACGACGTCCACCCCGGCCTCGGCACACGCCCGAAACGCACGGATGGTGCGTTCGCTCATCTTGCCGTCATGACCGACGACGGTCCCGTCCATGTCGCTCGCCACGAGGCGCATCACTGACTCCTTTGTGTTCTGGGCTTCCAGCGTACCGGCGCCCGTCCTGTCGCGGGTTGCTCGGTCCGTGACCTACTGCTCGAACGTACCGATGATCCGCGCGCGCCCGATGCCGTGCGAGAACAGGGTGAAGCCTAGATACGCGGGCGTGGCTTCGGCCGGGACATCGAGGGTCTCGACGTCGACCGCGTGGACGACCACGTGGTAGTGGTGCGGACCGTGTCCTGCGGGAGGTGCGGCTCCCACGAACCCGGCAAAGCCGCCGTCGTTCCGGAGCTGCACCGCCCCCTCCGGCAACAAACCGGAGCCCGGCGTTCCGGCACCCGCCGGCAGGGATGTGGTGGTGACCGGCAGATTCAGAACCGCCCAGTGCCAGAAGCCGCTGGCCGTGGGGGCGTCCGGGTCGTAGACGGTCACGGCGAAGCTCTTCGTGCCGTCGGGGAACCCACTCCAGCTGAGCTGCGGGGACTCGTCACTGCCACCCGCTCCCATCAGCCCTGACACCTGTGCGGCGTCGAGGGGTGCGTTGTGGCTGATGCTCTCGCTGGTGAGCTCGAACTCGGGTACCTGCGGAAGGTCTGCGTACGGATCGCGGGTCATCGCTGTGCTCCTGGGGGTCGTGGCGAAGTGTGGCTCAGGGGTGGATCATCTCTTCGCGCGTGGGCGGATTGGCCCCAGCACGCGAGACCGTGATGGCTGCTGCCCGCGCCGCGTACTGCAGCATGCCGGTCAACTGTCCGAGGTTGATTCGGCGCAGCTCGTCCCGCCGATGGGCTCCGTCGAGTTCGAGGTCCACGAGGGACCCGAGCAGGGCCGCCATGAACGAGTCCCCCGCCCCCACGGTGTCCACGACGCTCGTCGAGGGCGCAGGAACGGACACCTCGCCCGCCCGGCAGACACCCCACGGTCCTTTCGACCCGCGGGTGACGACGACGACGGCGGCCCCGGCGTCCAGCCAGGCCCGCGCCGACTGCTCCGGGGTGCGGTCGGGATAGAGCCAGGCAAGGTCCTCGTCGGAGGCCTTCACGACGTCGGCGAGCACCACGAACCTCTCGGCCTGCTCCCGGGCGAACGCCGGATCGCGGATGATCGTCGGCCTGCAGTTGGGGTCATAGGTGACGGTGACGAGGGGGTGGGCCGCAGTGACGAGGGCCAGGACGTCGTCGGCCCCCGGGCTGAGCATCGTGGCGATGGAACCGGTGTGCAGGAGGGTCGTCCCATCGAGGAGACTGTCCTTGCGCTCGGGCAGGTCGGGGAGCTCCCAGACGAGCCGGAAGTCGTAGGAGGCTCCCCCGGCCGGGTCGAGGCGCGCCGTCGCGACGCTCGTGGGAGCGCCGTCCGGTTCGACGGGAAAGGGCACTGAGTTGTCGCGGAGGTGCTTCCGGATCATCCGGCCGTAGTCGTCGTCGCCGTACCGTCCGACGAACTGCGCCGGATGACCCAGACGTGCGAGCCCCACGGCGACGTTCATGGGGCTACCGCCCACGTGCGCGCGCATTGAGGCGGTGTCGCTGACGACTTCGTCGATGAGGGTTTCCCCGATTACGGTGAGCACTCGTTCAACGTACCAGCCCCGGCAGGGCGCCGACCCGGAGCGTTGGATCCTGCCCGAGGGGTCCCTGGGACTATCCTGCCTGCCGCGCGCCGCAGTACCGGGAAGCGCGTCGCCGAGGCGGTCCTCGCCGCCGTTCCCGTCGCCGTTCTCGCGGAATCGCCGATGCGCCTCCACGAGGCGGAAGGTCATCCTTGGCACACTTGTATTCCTTCCCCTCCGCCCGGACCTGTGCACCTGGTGCCGGTCATGTCCCCAGGACGCCGATGACACCCGCCCCTACCGCCGCACGCTCGAATCCCTCCGGTGCTCGGGCACCTTTCCGCCAGGTCCGCCTCCGGAAGATCGTCGGGGCGCCGCGACCGTACTCGAACAGGAACTCCCGGAACCTGCTGATCACAACGACCTTCGCCCTGGTGACGATCGGTCTGATGATGGTGCTGTCGGCGTCGTCGGTCGAGCTGGTCGCGGCCGGCGAATCGCCTTTCGACACCTTCACCAAGCAGCTCATGTGGGCAGGCATCGGCAGTGCCGCGCTGGTGGTCTGCGCGTTCGTCCCCCTGGCGACGTACAAGAAGCTGTCGTGGCTGATCCTCCTCGGTTCCCTCGCCTTCTCCCTGCTGGTGTTCAGCCCGCTCGGCGTCGAGGTCCAGGGCAACCGGAACTGGATCGGGATCGGTCCCCTGACCGCGCAGCCGTCGGAGTTCCTCAAGCTCAGCATCATCATCTGGGGCTCCGCGATCCTGGCGCGGAAGGCCAGGCTGCTCGGGAACTGGAAGCACATGGCGATTCCCGTCGTCCCGGCCGCGATGATCGCGATCGGGATCGTGATCGCGGGAAAGGACCTCGGAACCGCGATGGTGCTGGCACTCATCGTCGTCGGATTGTTCTTCCTCGCCGGTGCAAGCCCCAAACTGTTCGTCGGCGGTCTGGTCCTCGGTACCATCGGGATCCTCCTGGCGGTGACCTCCAGTCCCAACCGCATGCTGCGCATCAGCGCGTGGCTGGACCCGGCCGCCGAGGGGACGGCCGAGGGACTGGGTTACCAGAGCGCTCAGGCCCTGTACGGCCTCGCTGGTGGAGGTGTCTTCGGCGTCGGCATCGGCCAGAGCCGACAGAAGGTGAACTGGATACCCGAAGCACACAACGACTTCGTGTTCGCCATCCTCGGGGAGGAACTCGGACTCGTCGGAGCCCTGCTCGTGATCCTGCTCTTCGCAGTGCTCGCGTACTCCATCTACCGGATCTCGAAGCGGTCCAGGGATCTCTACGTCACCTACGTCAGTGGAGCGATCCTCGTGTGGATCATCGGACAGGCCATCCTGAACATCGCCGTCGTGACCGGCATGATCCCCGTGATCGGCGTGCCCCTGCCCTTCGTCTCCTACGGCGGGTCCTCGATGGTCGCAGTCCTTGCCGCCGTCGGGGTCCTCATCTCCTGCTCGAGGGCTACCGACCGTGAGGTGTCGTCATCCGGCGCACCTGCCTGATCCTGCGCTGCCCCTCCCGGCGGCCGCCCCGCACGGCGCCGCGATGCGATGGGCGGGGGCTGGAAGGGCGCTACTGACCGGCCATGAACTGCGGCAGGACGTGCTGGGCCATCGTGTCGAGGAAGAAGTCCTGGTTCTTGTCGACGTTGTGCAGGTAGATACGGTCCACGCCCTGACCCGAGATCCTGTCGATCAGGCCGCTTAGCTCGCCCGGGTCAGCCGTGACGAAGACGGATTCGGCCACGGCCTCCGGAGTGACATGCTCGGCTGCCTGATCGTAGTGCTCGACGGTCTCGAGATCCCAGCACAGAGGCGGCGGGAAGACGTTCGTCCGCCACTGGTCGTGCGCAGTACGGAGGGCCTGCTCATGCGTCGGCGCGACACTCACCTGCGTCTGGACGACGACGTCGCCGCGCCCCCCGGCGTTGCGGTATGCGGCGATGACGTCCGCGAGGTCGGCCATGGGCTGCAGTATCGTGACCAGCCCGTCGGCCCATGACGCGACCCACTCGGCAGTCTCCCGCGTCACCGCGGCTCCGATCAGCGGCGGCGGCGATTCCGGCAGGGACCAGAGGCGTGCCCGGTCCACCGTGACCAGGCCTCGATGGCTCACTTCCTCACCTGCCAGTAGGGCGCGGATGACCTCCACACACTCCCTGAGCCGTGCCTTCCGCTCGGGCTTCGACGGCCATCTGTCGCCGGTGATGTGCTCGTTCATGGCTTCACCGCTCCCGAGCGCGGCCCAGAACCTGCCCGGGTACATCTCCTCCAGCGTTGCGATCGCCTGGGCGGTGATGACGGGGTGGTACCGCTGCCCCGGAGCGGTGACCACTCCCAAGGAGAGGTCCGTGGACTCGAGCGCGGAGCCCAGCCAGGACCAAGCGAACCCCGACTGGCCCTGACGCTCGCTCCACGGGCTGAGGTGGTCCGAACACATCGCTGCGGTGAACCCGGCGTCCTCCGCGTCCTTCACCACGGTGAGCAGGGCGCGGGGACCCAGTTGTTCGTGGGAGCAGTGGAAACCGAGCAATGTCACGGCGCGTACCTCGTTCTGGAGTGGGTATCTGCTGGCGGGCATCTCCAGCTTCGGTGGGAGAGGCCGGACGGACAAGGCCATCGCTGAACTTCCCGGCGCCACGCGGACCTGCTATGCGATCGGCACCGGCCCCCGGCGAGCGCCTGCCATTGTGCGTATTGTTCGTTCCGATGAAGCGCTCATTCCAGGCAACCCCCGGTACCGCCGGTCCCCTCTTCGCCATGACGGCGGTCGCACTGATCGCGGCCACCTACGGACTGGCGAGGTTCGGTTATGGCCTCTTCCTTCCGCAGTTCTCCGGCTCGTTCGCGCTCACGCCCACGATCGGAGGCCTGCTGTCCTCCGGGGCGTCCATCGTGTACTGCCTGGCCGCAGCCGTAGGGTTCCGCTATGCGCCGCACCACCCGCGCGCGGTGACCATCCTCGCCGGCAGCTCGGCGTCCCTCGGCAGCGCGGGCATCGCTGCATCCACGGTGACGTCCGCTTTCGCCGCGTCGGTCCTGCTGGCGGGCATGGGAGCAGGCTTCGCGTCTCCCTCACTGGTGGAACTCGTGCGCCGCAATGTCACCGAGAGCCGACAGGACTGGCTGCAGTCGGTGGTGAATTCAGGCACCGGCTTCGGCGTCGTGGCGGCCGGCGTGCTCGCCCTGGCGCTCAGCACCTCATGGCGGCTCGCCTGGGCACTCATTGCCGTCGTGACCCTGGCTTCGATGATCGGGGTCCTGATGACGGACTCCTCACGCGCACGGACCGCACCGGGGCGGCAGCACCACGGCGTCCCAGCGCGAAGGACCCGCTGGTCGGACCTGCGCCCCTTGACCCACCCTGTCCTTGCGGCCTTCGCCTACGGCACGGGGTGTGCCGCGCTCTGGATCCACGGCCGCACCCTCCTCGAACAGCAGGGAGGCATGACGACGACGTCGTCCGCGGTGGTGTGGATCGCCCTCGGGGCCGGCGGCGCTGCAGCCGTCCTGACGGCTCCGTGGCTGGCGCGGCACTCCGTCAGGACCACCTGGACGATCACGGTGTGTGCCACCGCCGGTGCAACCGGCGCGATCGCTGCCCTTCCCGGCAGCACCGCCTTCAGCTTCGCCGCAGCCGCCCTCTTCGGCCTGGCGTATACCGCGGCTACCTCCGTGCTGATCATCTGGGCGACGCATACTGCGACGAGCAGCGCCGCCGGAACCTCGGTGCTCTTCACCAGCCTCGTGCTGGGTCAGGCCGCCGGATCGACCCTGACCGGCTCGCTGATCGACGCAGCGGGCTTCGTTCCCGCCTTCGCTGTCGCAGCGGCGATCTCGCTGATCGGCGCGATCGGGTTTGTGCGCCCTGCCCGCTGGCGGACGTCGATGGGACGGTCCTTCGATCGGCTGCCCTAACGGATGTCCGTTCGTGCGGCGGACGGCCGCGGCGGAATAGGCCGACCACGGAACCGCCGCACGCTGTACACGATCAGGACGACGGCGATCAGCGATGACGCGATCAGGCTGATGCCCGTGCCCGGCCCACCGAACAACCACCACCTGGAATCGAGGAACCACCACGAAGGAACGCCGGGCTGCAGTATCCACACGACGCCGAGCCCCATGATCGTCAGGGCGCTCAGGCAACTCACCGCGATCCGGGGGATGGTCTTCACCCCGAGCGCTGCGGCATGGTAAGCATTCGCCTTCAGGGGTGTCAGATATCGGCGTGCCCAGTGGTACTGCTGCGACAGGACGGCGAGCCCGGCGGCCAGCATCAGGAGACCGGGACCCGGCAGCACGAGGGCGGCTGCGCCCAGGATGACGAGGGTCCACCCGAGCACCTCGATGCCCGTCCGGCGGATCCAGCCCCGAACCCGCTCTTTCGCTGCCATGCACACAGGATGACATAGGTAGCTGAACACTGACGACGGTCAGCAGGCTGCCCGTCAGTGCGCCGGGTAGCGGGAACAGAACCAGTAGTGCATGCGTTTGCATACACATCCGGGAGTACACGGGCCAGTCCAACCAGGAGGACAGTGTGACAGCACGAACCGAAGGTCTTCACCACGTCACCGCGATCGCTGGTGACCCACAGAGGAACATCGACTTCTACATCAAGGGGTTGGGGCTGCGCCTCGTCAAGAAGACGGTGAACTTCGACGATCCGGGTACCTACCACCTGTACTACGGCGACGAGTCCGGCCGTCCCGGCTCACTCCTGACCTTCTTCCCGTGGCAGGGCGTCCGCAGCGGACGCGTGGGAAGCGGGCAATCGACCACCACAGCGTTCTCCGTCCCGCAGGGCTCCCTCGGCTGGTGGCAGGAGCACTTCAGGGCCATCGGCGTCGAGTCCACGATCACGAGCGCCTCCTCGGAGGAGGAGCGGCTCTCGCTCCGCGACCCGGACGGGCTGCAGATCGACCTCGTCGCGTCGTCCGTGTCGGATCCGCGCAACCCCTGGGACTCCGCCTCCGTTCCGGCGGAATACGCCGTTCGCGGTCAACACTCCTCCGTCCTGACGGTCCAGGACCCCACCAGGACCCTCGAGACCTTCACGCGGGACCTCGGGATGACGGTGCTGGCGGAGAAGGGCGGCCGTTATCGCCTCAGCACGCATGACGGCGAGCCGGGCAGCATCGTCGACGTCGTCACCGATGCACGCGGCGAGCGCGGACTGGTCGCGGGCGGCACCGTCCACCACGTGGCCTTCCGCGTTCCGGACCAGCAGACGCAGGACGTGTGGCGCCAGGAACTCGCCGAACGGGGCTACGCCGTGACGGCCATCCTCGACCGCCAGTACTTCACCTCGATCTACTTCCGCGAGCCCGGTGGGACCCTGCTGGAGATCGCGACCGACACCCCCGGTTTCGACATCGACGAACCGCTGCTGGAACTCGGCCGTTCCCTGAAGCTGCCACCGTGGCTCGAGCCGGACCGCGAGGCCATCTCCCACGCGGTCGCGAAGATCGAACTGCCCCGGGAGAACAACCCCGCCATCCAGGCCTTCCTCAAGTAGGGCGAACATGACCACCCCCCAGACCTGGCCGCACCTGTTCGAGGCAGGGACAGCAGGCTCTCCCGTGCTGCTGCTCCTGCACGGCACGGGCGGCGACGAACACGACCTCCTTCCGCTCGCCGACCGGCTTGCCCCGGGCGCCGGCTACCTCGCACCGCGCGGACCCGTGCAGGAGCACGGCATGAACCGATGGTTCCGTCGCTTCGGCGAAGGTGTGTTCGACGTCGACGACGTCGTCCGCCGCGCCGCTGAGCTCGCCGGCTTCGTCGAGCGGGCGCGCAGCCACTACGGCTTCGGGGACCGCCAACTCGTGGCCGTCGGCTTCTCGAACGGCGCGAATATCGCGCTTGCCATGGCGTTGCTCCACCCGCAAGCCGCACCGAGGACCATCGCGTTCTCCGGCATGTACCCACTCGAGGGGAGGACGATCGACGCGGACCTCTCCGGGACGGCGGTCGCCCTCTTCAACGGGACCTCCGACGCCATGGCGCCGATCGACAGCGCCATCCGTGTCGGTTCGATCCTCGAGAGCCGCGGCGCCGAAGTAGACCGGAACGTCCGAGAGGGCGGCCACGGAATCCACCCCACCGAGGTAGCCGGCGCAGCCGCCTGGATCACCTCCCACACGAAGAAGGTTCGCGATGACTGAAGCACCCACCAGCACCGATCGCAGTGACATCGCCGCGAAGGCAACCACACTCGCCGGACTGCATGCCGCTCCGGAGATCCTTCAGGTGGTCAACGTCTGGGACGTCATCAGTGCGAAGACCATCGCCGATATCCCCGGAACGAAGGCCCTCGCGACCGCGAGCCACTCGATCGCCGCATCGCTCGGATATGAGGACGGCGAGAACATCCCGGTCGAGGAGATGGTTGCAGCCGTCGGCCGCATCGCCGCCGCGACCACCCTGCCCGTCACCGCCGACCTCGAGTCCGGCTATGGGAACCCCGGGGAGACGGTCCGCCGTGCGATCGGCGTCGGGATCGTCGGAGCCAACATCGAGGACCAGATGCGCCCGCTGGCCGATGCCGTCGACCAGATGGAAGCGGTGCTGAGGGCCGGCCGGTCAGAAGGCGTCGACTTCGTGCTCAATGCGCGCACCGACGCCTTCGTGAAGGCCGGGGACCGTGACCCGGACGATGTCCTTGCCGACGCCGTCGAGCGCGGCAAGGCCTACCTGGCAGTGGGCGCCACGAACGTCTTCGTTCCCGGTCTCCTGGACGAGCACGCCGTCACCACTCTCGTCAGCGCTTTCGGCCCGCAGCGCCTCAGCGTCATCAACGTTCCCGGAAGTCTCGCGCCGGCCCGCCTGCAGGAGCTCGGCGTCGCCCGGATCTCCTACGGACCGTGGACCCAGCGTGTCGCCCTGACCGCCCTCGCCACCTCGGCGCGGGAACTCCTCTCCGGCGGCGCGCTGCCCGAAGGTACGCTTCCCCTGAACTAGGACGAAGGGTCCGGGTCCGGGTCCCGGTCAGGTCGTCACGGCCTGCCGGGATCCGGTGCGAGCGCCGCCCTGTCGATCAGTTCCACGATGCGCTCCCAGGCGCTGGAACCGGGAGTGATGACGTCGAAGTGGTCGCCCGGGACTCGCACGAATTGCGCTGTCGCCCCCGCCGCCGTCGCGGCCTCGACGTAGCTCTCCGACTGGCTCGGAGGAACCGTCGTGTCCTCCTCGCCGTGCACCGCGTAGACGGGGATGTCCAAAGGTATCGCCGTCATCGGGTCGGCGAGGGCATACCGTTCGGCGTCCCCGGGTGTTCCGAGCAGGTTCTCCACGGCCTGGTCGCCGAGTCCGAGTTCCCGGGCTTCCCGAAGGTTCAGCACACCGGCCTGGCTGACGACGGCGGTCAGGGGCACCGTGGGCGTCCCACTACCGGGCGTGCCTGCCGGCAAACCTGACCGCCCGGCAGCCCACACGGCCAGGTGGCCGCCGGCGGAATGCCCCAGCGCCGTTACCGATGTGAAGTCCAGTCCGTGCTCCCTGGCAGCCACAGCCAGATGATCGATGCCCGCGGAGATGTCGTCGAACGTGGCGGGCCAGCCGCCGCCGTCGCCCGCGCGCCGGTATTCGAGGTTCCAGCAGGCGTACCCGCGGTGCACCAGGTCCAGTGCAAGCGGCTCGCCGAGCTCCGCACCGAAGGTCGACCGCCAGTACCCCCCGTGGATGATGACGACGGCGTCGCGCACGCGCCTGTCCTCGGGCGGCAGGTAGAGGTCGGCGAACTGGCTGGGATCATCGCCGTAGCGGTACCGCTGCGGCGCGGGGAGGCTCCTGGTGGAAGCCTTGACGCCACAGGCCGCGAGCAGGGCCGCCCCGACGGCGGACACCAGGGCGAGGACGAAGCGTCGACCCACAGGATTCATGAGGGAAGCGTAACCGTCCCCGGGGTTGGCTACGATGAAGTCTCTCCTCCAGAAAGGCACGGTACATGGGCGCGTGGGATGAACTCGACGAGCGGCTGCGCCCTGTCGTCGAAGCGACCACGCGCGAGTACGAGCGCGTACGGCCGGCCCTCGATCGCGTCACCGTCGCCATGCGGGACAGCATCGCTGCCATCTTCGACGGAAGCGACCTCAACCCCCTGTTCGTGACGGCCCGCACCAAGACGGTGGAGTCCTTCCGGGACAAGGCGTCCCGCACCCTGCCACCGACGGATCCCGGCGCCCCTCCCACCCTCGTGTTCCCGGACCCGCTCCGCAACCTCACCGACCTGGTCGGCGTCCGGATCATCACCACCCTTCCGCACGAGGTCGACCTCGCAGCGAACCTGCTGAAGCGCCAACGCAACGAGTTCGACTGCCGCGGTGACCGCGAGAAGGACATCGGTTCCATCGAGTCCGGCACGTACGGCTATTCGAGCCGGCACCTCATCATGCGCACCATCCACAACGACGTCGTCCGGTCCTTCCAGCAGGCCGTGGACCCCGAGACGAAAGCGGCTGGAAGCTACCTGTTCGAGGTCCAGGTGCGCACCGTCCTCGCCCACGCCTGGTCGGAGATCGAGCACGACATCCGCTTCAAGGCGTCCAATCCGAAGGCGTGGAGCCCCTACTTCGATCGGCAGTTCACCGGTACCGCCGCGATGCTCGAGACCGTGGAGTCGGCGTTCGCCGAACTGCACGAGCGGTACGAGACGGTCACGGGTTTCTGGGACGAGGATGGAGAGGGCAGCGCTCCCCTCACACCGAATCGGATACGCGACGTGTGGCAGACGCTCCTGCCGCACGTCGACCGGAAGTCGGACGACGACTGGGGCTGGGCCGCCGAACTGCTGGCCGCCCACGGCCTGACCACCACGCTCGAACTCGTCTCCCTGCTGCAGGCCGATACCATCACGACGGTCCGCAAGGCTCTGGACCACCGGTACTCGCCCGGTCCGGACCGCCTCCTGGACGACATGCTGTTGTGGCACTACGGCGAGCGCCACATCGACCTGACGGCCGAAGCGCCCGACGCCGACAGCACCTCTCGCCGCGACAGCCTCCAGCGCAGGCGCCGGCAGATGGAGATCTACCGGACGCAGCACCCCGGCGCCTGACGGCTCGCGCCTGCTGCGCATCGCCGGGTTGCCTCACCGGGTGGTGCGTCGGCCCGTCCGGTTCAGGGCCTGTCGGCGACGTGCGTGGACAGGAAGTCGAGGGTCCTGTCCCTGGCCTCGCGCGCCTCGGCATGATCGAGATGGAACTGGTACTCGTGCGGGAGCTCGGGTTCGTGGTTGGCGGGCCAGAAGAGTTCGGTGACCGGAACGCCGACTCCTTTCAGGCGGTTGCTGTACGGGACGGATTGGATCCACGTGAGTCCGTCGCCGTTCCCGCCGCTGATGAACGTCGGCGGGAGATCGCCCGTGACGAAATCGATGGTGGACATGGTGCTACCGGCGTACGTCGAGGACCAGTCGCGGGTGCCCGTGTAGGCCCAGAGTGCGGTCTTGAATCCCCACGCGGGGATGCCGCTGAGGTCCGCCATCGCGCGGAGGTCGTAGACACCGCAATGCAGGATCGTGGCAGCCAGTTCCTCCTTCCGGAGGGCGGGTTCTATCCCCATGAGGTTGGCGTAGTCGGGGTTCACGGTCAGGGTTGCCATCTGGCTCGCGAGCTGGGCACCGGCCGAGTCGCCGGCCAGGACGATGCGGCTGGTGTCGACGTGCAATTCATCGGCGTGCGCCTTGATGTAGGCCAGCGCGTCGTTGATGTCCTGCACTGCCGTGGGGTACGTGGCCTCCGGGGCGATCGGATAGCCCACCCCGATCGTCGTGTAACCCTCCGCGGCGAGAATCCGGAGGTACGGGTCCACGTCGCTCTGCGCGCCGGAGATCCACGCACCGCCATGGATCCACACCACGGTCGGGAGCGGTCCCGTTGTTCCTTCCGGGCTGAAGACATCGAAGACGGCACCGGGCTTGTAGGACACGCCGGTTCGCGTCCGGAGCGGCGCGTCGGGGACGTACGGGGTCATCTCTTCGACGAGGGCCTTGCCGCCCCGCTCGAAGATACTCCGGATCACCAGGGCGGACGGCCACGGCGTAGCGGACACCGCGATGACGATGATCATCGCCAGAACGATGACCTGACCGATCTTCCGTCGTCGCGAGAACCGCCTCCTGGGACGCATCGGTCCCGCACCGGATCGCAGCACCTGCTCCACCGCCGGTGATGCGCCGTCGGGCGACGTCACCCGCGCACCGGTTTCCGTCGATTCCCGTGACTGCCCTGATTCCCGTGATTGCATAGCAGGCTCTCCCCCATTGTGTGTCTCCGAGCAATGCTAGGACCTTCGCGTTCGGCGGAGAACAGGTGGGCAACTCTGCTCACCTCCGGACCCACCCGCGCCTGCCGGTGAGCGACACGTCGCGCCGTCGCCCAACAGCGCATGGCCCGACCCACGGGTGCTGCAATTTCGCAAGACCGGACAACAAAAAGCGGAGGCGGGCTTTGTCCGGGAATCGGCCCTATGGGAACGTTGACGGAGTCTCAGGATGAAGTGCCGGAAAAGGGGAACATGCAGACAACAGACGACAGCCACGTCATGGCGCGATGTGCAGGGCGGAACCGTACGGCGACAAAGGAGCGATCGTGCTGAGCGCACACCTCCAGCAGTGGAGTGTCGTCCAGGCCGTGAGGGAGTCGGGCCTGGGCCTGGACGACATCCTCACCGCCTACCTCGACCTGTCCGGCTGCGCCGCCCACCTCGAAGTGCAGGAATACCTCGACGGCCTGAGGATGCTGCCGGTGAGGGAACGGGACCTGCTGACCCAGGCGGTCAACGAACTGCTGGACTGTGCCGACTCCGCCGTCGCAGGCGCACACTACAGCGACGACGACGCTGCGCCCTTCGCGGCGTACGTCGACCATCTCCCGCAGCTCACACTTCCCACGGACGGATATGACGACGGCATCCCGACCGTCGGGGACAATCACATCAGCAACGACGAGTTCCTCTGACGGTTACCCCCGCCCGACTTCGTCGCGTCGTCGGGTGAGGACTCGTCCAATGTCCAGCCGGTGATGGATTCCAGGTCCTTGCCGGCGTCGCGCGTGTACTGCCACGCTCGTTGACGCTGGTCCTGCAGGTCCTGTCGGAAGCGGGCCTCGGATGCACCCAGTGCCGGCACGCGGTCGATGACGTCCATCGCCAGCTGGAACCTGTCGATCTGATTGAGCATCGCCATGTCGAAGGGCGTCGTCGTGGTGCCCTCCTCCTTGTAGCCACGGACATGCAGGTTCTCGTGGTTGGTGCGCCGATAGGTCAACCGATGGATGAGCCACGGGTAGCCGTGGTAGGCGAAGACCACGGGCTTCGAGGTGGTGAACAGGGTGTCGAAGTCCCGCGCTGACAGCCCATGCGGGTGCTCTGAGCTGTCCTGCAGCCGCATGAGGTCCACGACGTTGACCACGCGGATCTTCAGTCCCGGCACGCCTGCCGTGAGCAGGCCCGCTGCGGCCACTGTCTCGAGCGTCGGCACGTCGCCCGCACAGGCGAGGACGACGTCGGGCTCCACGCCCCCTTCCTCGGAGCCTGCGAAGCCGAGGATGCCGATGCCGCGCTTGACGTGCAGGTGCGCTTCGTCCGGGCCGAACCACGTAGGGGTCGGCTGCTTGCCCGTCACGATCACGTTGACGGTGTCGCGAGTCTGCATGCAGTGCTCGGTCACGGCGAGCATCGTGTTGGCATCCGGGGGCAGGTAGACCCGGATGATGTCCGCCTTCTTGTTGACCACATGGTCGATGAACCCAGGGTCCTGATGGGAGAAGCCGTTGTGGTCCTGCTGCCAGACGTGGCTCGACAGCATGTAGTTGAAGGATGCGATGGGCCGGCGCCAGGACAGCGTACGGTGCACCTTGAGCCACTTAGCGAACTGGTTGAACATCGAGTCGACGATGTGCACGAACGCCTCGTAGCAGTTGAAGACACCGTGCCGGCCGGTGAGCAGGTAGCCCTCGAGCCACCCCTGGCAGAGGTGCTCGCTGAGCACCTCCATCACGCGGCCGGAGCGCGCGAGGTGCTCGTCGACGTCCTCGATGCGCGGCTGCCATACCTTGTCCGTCACCTCGTAGACAGCGGACAGGCGGTTCGACGCCGTCTCGTCCGGCCCGAACAGCCTGAAGTTGTGCGGGTTGCGCTCCATGATGTCCCGCAGATACCCCCCGACGGTCGTCATCGGGCTCACCTTCTCCGTTCCCGGGCGCGTCACCTCGACGGCGTGATCCGCGTAGCGGGGCAATACGAGATCGCGGAGGAGCCAGCCCCCGTTCGCGTAGGGGGTCGCGCTCATCCGCAGGTCGCCGGGAGGCGCAAGTTCCGAGATCTCCGGCCTGAGTTCCCCCGACTCCGTGAACAGCGTCGCGGGGTCGTAGGACCGCATCCACTCCTCGAGCTGGTGCAGGTGCTCCTCGTTGTCGTGGATCCCGGAGAGCGGCACCTGGTGCGCGCGCCAGGTCCCCTCGACGGGCTTGCCGTCCACCTCGGCCGGGCCGGTCCAGCCCTTCGGTGAGCGCAGGACGATCATCGGCCACCGCGCGGCGGCAGCGTCCGCACCTGCCGGAGAGGTCCGCGCCTTGTCCTGGATCGCGAGGATGTCGTCGATGCAGGCGTCCAGGACAGCCGCGAAGTCGCGGTGGGCGTCCTGCGTGGCCGACGGATCGGAGACCGTCACGAAGTGCGGGTCGTAGCCGTAGCCGTACATCAGTTGCCGCAACTGTTCCTCCGGCATGCGGGCCAGCACCGTCGGGTTGGCGATCTTGTATCCGTTGAGGTGCAGGATCGGCAGCACGGCGCCGTCGACGGCAGGGTCGACGAAACTGTTCGAGTGCCAGCTCGTGGCGAGTGGCCCTGTCTCGGCTTCGCCGTCACCCACGACCGCTGCGGCGATCAGCGTCGGGTTGTCGAAGACGGCGCCGTAGGCGTGGGCGAGGGTGTAACCGAGCTCCCCGCCCTCGTGGATGGAGCCGGGTGTCTCGGGCGCGGCGTGGGACGGGATCCCGCCGGGGTAGCTGAACTGCCTGAACAGGGCATTGAGCCCGGCGCCGTCCTTGCCGATGGTGCTGTAGACCTCGGAGTACGTCCCCTCGAGCCATGCATTGGCGACGTTGGCCGGGCCACCGTGGCCGGGGCCGGTGACGAACAGCATCTCCTGCTTGCGCTCGGAGATGACCCGGTTGAGGTGCGCATAGACGAAGTTGAGCCCGGGGGTGGTCCCCCAGTGTCCGAGCAGGCGTGCCTTGACGTCCTCGCTCGCGAGCGGACGCGTCAGCAACGCGTTGTCACGGAGGTAGATCTGCCCCACGGAAATGTAGTTCGCCGCCCGCCACCACGCGTCCAGGCCTGCGATATCAAGACCGGTCATGTATGCCTCCTCGGTTATACGTCATGGTGGTTCCGCCTGGGCGGCGGAGTCAGAGCTCGACGACGACGTCTGACGGCGTCTTGTCGGGGCGCCAGCCCCGCCACACCGGGTGGCGGAGCCGTCCGCTTCCCGTGTGCTCGCTGTACTGGACTTCCCCCACCAGCGCGGGCCGGACCCAGTGCGCGTCCGACGCGTCAGCATTCGGCACGTCGTCGAGCGGGGCCGTCTTACGTGCCAGCTTCCGGAGGCGGGCACCGACCTCGGCGAGATCCCGTTCCGTCAGTCCGGATCCCACGCGGCCCACATATCGCAGGTCGACGCCGTCGGGCACTGCTACGAGCAGCGATCCGACCTTCGCGGTACGGCTGCCCTTGCCGGGGCGCCACCCGACCACCACCACTTCCTGGGTGTGGACGTGCTTGATCTTCACCCAGGACGACGACCGCGCGCCGGGCTGGTAGTCACTCGAGAGGCGCTTGGCCATGATGCCTTCGAGGCCGAGTTGCCGGCTGGCCTCGACTGCCTCCTCCAGCGTCGCATCGAGCGCCGGTGGAACCTGGATGTGACCGTCCTCCGCCTCGTCGACCGCTTTCTCGAGCAGTTCGCGGCGCTGGCAGTACTCCAGTCCGGTGAGATCGTTGCCATCGAGCTCCAGCAGGTCGAACAGCATGAGACGGACCGGCGTCGTCCTGCGGGCCGCCGCTATCTCCGCTGTGTGCGTGAGCTTCATGCGCGTCTGCAGCAGACCGAAGTCCGGACGCCCCTTCCCGTTCAGCGCGACGATCTCGCCGTCCAGCACCGCACTGTCGGCGCTCAGATACTCCCCGAGATCACCGATCTCCGGGTAGGTCACCGTGGTGTCGATGCCGTTCCGGCTCGCGAGGGTGACCCGTCCGTCCCTGACGGTCGCGATACATCGCACGCCGTCCCACTTCATCTCGTACGCCCACTCGTCCGGGTCGGCAATCCCGTGCTCGGAGCCGAGTGTGGCCAGCATCGGGCGGATGACGCCGGCCCCGGAAGCCCGGACTCCTGCGGGCGGGCGCGCAGCCTCGGCGTGCCGGGACGGGCTGTCCGAGGTGCGTGCGCTCCCGGCATCCCTGGCTACCGAGCCGGCGGTCTCCTGGCCCGTCCTCGAGCCGGTACCCGAGCCTGGCTCCTGGCCGGCTTCCCCCTCCTCGTCCCCGGTGGGACTTGCGTGGGAGCCCTGCTGCGCCTCGGCGGGCTGGTCCTTCATCAGGTGGATGAGCCAGTTGCTCTTGCCGTTCGCTCCCCCACCGGTGTTGATCAGGGCATAACGGCGGATAGCGGTACCCCCCCGGGCCAGACCGCCGTCCGGTTTGCCGTGGAGGGTGCAGATGACTTCCTTGCCGTCCCGCCACTTCTCCAGCTCGTACGTTCCGGCATCCCAGATGGCGACGTCGCCCCCACCGTATTCCCCTTTGGGAATAGTTCCTTCGAAGGAGCCGTAGTCGAGGGGGTGGTCCTCCGTCTGCACTGCCAGGTGGTTCTTGCTCGGCGTCAGGGGCGGACCTTTCGGAATGGCCCATGACACGAGCACGCCGTCGCGCTCCAGGCGAAAATCGTAGTGGAGCCGTCGGGCGTGGTGTTCCTGGATGACGAAGCTGTTGCCTCCCGGCGGTCCCACCGCGTCAGGGACCGGTTCGGGTGTCTTCGTGGCGTCCCGCATCGCCCGGTACGTGGACAGCCGGTCCGACGGCGCAGCGTTTCCACCGGCCTCGTCGTCCCCGCCGGCGTCAACGGACGTCGTTGCCGGGGCGAGCACGTCACCCAGGGACTCCACCCGCTGCATCACCTCGTGGTAGTCGAGGTGGCCCAGGTCCTCGTCATCGAGTTCCTCCCACGTGCGCGGCGCGGCGACGGTCGGCTGGAACCGTCCGCGCAGCGAGTAGGGACTGACCGTCGTCTTGTTGGCGTTGTTCTGGCTCCAGTCCACGAGCACCTTGCCCGAGCGCAACGCCTTCTTCATGTCACTGACGGCCAGGTCCGGATGGTCCGCCTCGAGGGCGCGGGCCAGTTCGTGCGCGACGGCGGAGACCTGCTCGGATGTCTGCCCTCCGTCGAGGGCGCAGTAGAGGTGGATGCCCTTCGATCCGCTGGTGACAGGGTAGGGCTCGAGTCCCATGTCCTGCAGGATCGGCCGCGCAAGCCGTGCCACCTCTGCGCACTCCGCGATCCCTGCTCCGTCCCCCGGGTCCAGGTCCAGCACGAGGCGGTCGGGATTGCCCTTCGCACCGTCGGCCCCGAAACGCCACTGCGGCACATGGATCTCGATCGCCGCGATCTGGCCCAGCCAGGTCAGCGTCGCGAGGTCGTTGACCATGGGGTAGACGTTGACGTGATCCTTGTGCTGGATGGCGTTGCGCGGCACCCAGGAGGGCGCGTTGTCGTCGATGTTCTTCTGGAAGAACACCTGGCCCGGCTCGTCCGGTGTGCCCACACCGTGCACCCAGCGCTTCCGCGTGACGGGACGATGGCCTGCGTGCCGGATCAGGTGGGGAGCCACTGCGGCGTAGTAGGCCAGGACATCGGCCTTGGTCGTTCCCGTCGCCGGGTACAGCACCTTGTCCAGATTGGACAGCCGGAGCGTGCGCCCGTCCACGGTGACGGTCTGTTGCCGGGCAGAGCTCGGAGGGGCCATTCACCCAGTCTCGACCGGATACGCGCGGGATGCCAGTGGCAATCAGCCGATCGGTGACGCGTGGAGGGGCGGCGCCGCGTGTCCTAGTCGACGAACTGCGCCCGGTAGCGATCGACGTAGATGTCCCAGAGTGCCGGATCCTGGCCGAGGTTCCGCTTGTTGAGGAAGTCGTCCAGGCCGGCGATCGTGAGGTGCCAGCCGGCTGCCATCGTCGGCGAGTGCCGGGGGCTGCCCGGCGTCAGGTGGAGCACGAGCTGCGTACCGTTGTCGCCCGTCCGCGCGAGCTCCCAGCGCAAGCTGTCCGTCTCCCAGGTATAGGCGAGGAGGCGTGGGCGCTCCGCCTCGAGGACCACCCCGCGCAGTGGCTTCTGGTCCGCGTACCGGAAGAGGATCTCCTCGTCCTTCCGCGGTTCGAACTCCATCTCGCAGGGGAACCAGTACTTCAGCTTGTCCGCCTCGGTCAGGTGCTTCCACAGGACGGTCGGCGGGAACGCGAACTGGAACTCCAGGCGCAGCACGGTGGCGCCGTCGTCGCTGGTTGTCTTGCTGACGATGGGCTCTACGGTCTCGGAAGTCACCCCTCAAGTCTAGGGGTGGACCGAGGGCATCCTCTGGCCCACTAAGCCTGCTTGGTGTTGACTTGACCCATGAGAGCCATCTGGAAGGGTGCGGTTGCATTCGGGCTGGTCAATGTGCCGGTCAAGGTCTACAGCGCCACCGAGGACCACGACATCTCCCTGCACCAGGTGCACGACAAGGACGGCGGTCGCATCCGCTACCAGCGGCGCTGCGAGATCTGCAGCGAGATCGTGGACTTCAAGCACATCGACAAGGCCTACGACGACGGCGAGCACACCGTCGTCCTCACGGACGAGGATCTCGCCTCCCTTCCGGTCGAGAAGAGCCGGGAGATCGAGGTGGTGGAATTCGTCCCGAGCGAGCAGATCGACCCGATCATGTACGACCGCGCCTACTACCTCGAGCCCGACAGCACCTCCACGAAGGCCTACGTCCTGCTTCGGCGGACCCTCGAGGACACGGAGCGCACCGCGATCGTGCAGTTCTCCCTCCGCCAGAAGAGCCGCCTGGCCGCGCTGCGGGTCCGCGGCGACGTCCTCATGCTGCAGACGCTGCTCTGGGATGACGAGGTCCGGGAGGCGTCCTTCCCCGCCCTCGAGGAGAAGGTGCGCATCTCCGCGAAGGAGAAGCAGATGTCCGCCGCCCTCGTCGATTCCTTCTCCACGGATTTCGATCCGGAGAACTTCACCGACGAGTACCAGGTCCAGCTGCGCACCCTGATCGACGCGAAGATCGAGAAGGGCGACACGCTCGACACCGAGGAGACCTTCGGTACGGACGCGAGCGAGGACGACGGCGACAACGTGCTGGATCTCATGGAGGCCCTGCGCCGGAGCGTCGAGAAGAACCGTGAGAAGAAGGCCGAGACCAAGAAGACCTCCGGCACCTCCAAGAAGAAGGGCGCGTGATGGGATTCTTCACCGACAGCCTGGGGCGCCAGACGATCGCCCAGAAGCCCAACGCACCGATCCTCGGCTGGGCACTGCTCGGCGCCGCGTCCCTCATGGCGCTCGAGGAGGAAAACCGCGAGCGCCTGCGCCGGGCCAGTGCAGCCTGTCTCGCCCTCTGGGCGGCGCTCGAGGTGGTCTCGGGCCGGAGCGGGTTCCGTCGCAGCGCCGGCGCCCTGACGCTGTCCTGGCTTGCTCGCCGTATCCAGGACTGATGCGCCCCTAGCGCCCCTCGAACACGTCCGGCACGCCGTCGTTGTCGGCGTCGATCTGCTCCTGCGCCTCGATCTCGCGGTAGCGCTTGTTGCGCCGCCGCAGCAGGATTGCCGCTGCAAGCGCGGCGATCAGGGACCCTGCCAGGATCGCGACCTTTGCGTGGTCGTCCTCCGGTGTTCCCTGCCCGAACCCGAGTTCGCTGATCAGCAGCGACACCGTGAACCCGACACCGGCCAGCAGAGCCACGCCGATGATGTCCACCCAGGCGAGGTCCGGGTCGAGGCTGGCCTTCGTGGTCCTCGTGACGGCGAACGTCGCGATCAGGATGCCGACCGGCTTGCCGATCACCAGTGCCACCATGATGCCGATGGCGATGGGATCGGTGATAGCACTGACGAGTCCCTCGATGCCGCCGATCGCGACTCCTGCGCTGAAGAATGCGAACACCGGCACCGCGAACCCGGCCGAGACGGGGCGGATGCGGTGCTCGAGGGTGTCGGCGAGGCCGTCGGGGGCGACGTCGTGCGCCTGCGTGGGCCCGTCGTCATCCTGCACGGTTATGGGGTGCACCACGACGTCCCCAGCCGCCTTCCTGCCCTTCGGCAGCACCGGGATGGCGAATCCGAGAAGCACACCGGCCACCGTGGCGTGCACCCCCGACTCGTGCACGAGTGCCCACACCACGAAGCCGATGGGCAGGAGGATGAGCCAGGGCGCCCAGACGTTGCGCTGGAAGAAGGTGGGGAAGCGCTGCGCAAGGAAGGCGAAGAGCGCGAGCGGGACGATCGCGAACAGCAGCGGGGGCGCCTGGATGTCCTCGGAGTAGAAGAAGGCGATGATGCTGATAGCGAGGAGGTCGTCGACGACGGCCAGCGTGAGCAGGAAGATCCGCAGCGCGCTCGGCAGGGACGAACCGACGACGGCGAGGACCGCGACGGCGAAGGCGATGTCGGTGGCGGTCGGGATGGCCCAGCCGCGCAGCGCCTCCGGTCCCGCGGTGGCAGTGATGGCGACGTAGACCAGCGCGGGAACGACGACACCGCCGACGGCGGCAGCGACGGGCACGACGGCGCGGTCGAACTTCCGGAGATCACCGGCAACGAACTCGCGCTTCAGTTCCAGCCCTGCAAGGAAGAAGAAGATGGCGAGCAGACCGTCCGCGGCCCAGGCCCCGACGCTGAGTTCGAGGTGCCACGGTTCGTAGCCGAACCGGAAGTCCCGCACCAGGAAGTACGCGTCGGCGGCCGGCGAGTTCGCGAGGATCAGGGCCAGGATCGTGGCCAGGAGGAGGAGTGCGCCGCCCACCGTCTCCTTGCGCAGGATCGTCGAGATCCGCAGGTGCTCCGGGTAGCTGCTGCGTGTGAAGACGTGGCTGCCGGGCGGTGCGGAGGGTTGGGGAGAGGCTGGCTGTGTGTTCATCGGGAGTCCTTCGGTCGGGCACGCTCAGGGGAGCGCCGACCAGACTTCCCGGCTCACCAGAGCTTCAAGCCTAGCCTGAATGGACGGTCGCTGTCTCCGCGGTCCTACACCAGCGAGCTGAACAGCTCGGCCTTGCGCGTCGGCCCGGCGACGATGATCTCGTCGTCGTCGTACAGCGTGGTCTCGGCCGTCGTGTAGTCCCATCCGCCGCCCTTCCGTTTGACCGCGACCACGGTGACGCCGTACCGGGCGCGCAGTCCGGTGGTGCCGAGCTCCCGGTCCCAGTACTCGCGCGGCGGGCGGGTCTTGACCATCGCGAAGTTGTCCTCGAACTCCACGTAGTCGAGCATCGTCCCGCGGACCAGGTGTGCCACGCGCTTGCCCATGTCGTGCTCTGGCCGGATCACGCGTTCCACGCCGAGTTGGGAGAGGATCTGCGCGTGCGGCTCGCTGATGGCCTTCGCCCAGATGGTAGGGCGGTCGAAACGCAGGAGGATCGACGTCGTCAGGATGCTCGCCTCCAGGTCGCTGCCGATACCCACGACGACGCGGTCGAACTCGGGCAGTGACAGTTGGCGCAGCGCCTCCTCCCTGGTGGTGTCCGCCCGGACCACGTGCGTCAACCGCCCGTTGTAGGACTGGACGATGTCCTCGTCGTTGTCGATCCCGAGGACCTCCGTCCCCGCGTCCTCGAGTTCGAGCGCGAGTGCGCCGCCGAACCTGCCGAGGCCGATCACTGCCACAGAATCGGCGGCTGCGATCGCCTCGGTCGGCGTGGAGGAGAAGATGCGTTGCCTAGCCAATGAGGGGCCTTTCCTTCGGGTACTCGTAGTAGAGGGGTTTCGAGCGGAGTGCGAGAGCTGAGGCGAGGGTCACCGGACCGAGCCGCCCCGCGAACATCACGACGATGAGGACGACCTGGCCCGTGGGTGGGATGCCTGCCGTGATACCGGTGGAGAGCCCGACCGTGGAGAAGGCGGAGATCACCTCGAAGAGGATGCGGTCCAGCCCGAAATCCGTGACGAGCATGAGGAACATCGTCGCCGCGGTCACGAGTCCGACGGCGAGCAGGACGATGGAGATGGCCTGCCGGTGCACCGAGCGGGGCAGACGCTTGCCGAAGACGTTGACCGCCGTGCCGCCGCTGATCTCCGTGTAGAGGATGAAGAACAGCACGCCGAACGTCGTGATCTTCAGGCCACCGGCCGTACCGGCGGGACCTGCACCGATGAACATGAGCACGTCCATGGCCAGGAGCGTGACCGGATCGAGGTGCGCGAAATCCACGCTGTTGAAGCCCGCCGTGCGTGTCATGGTGGACTGGAAGAACCCTGCGAGGATGCGCTCCTCCGCAGGCAGGGCACCGAGGGTCGCAGGATTGGACCACTCGACGGCCGTGATGAAGAGCGCTCCGACGACCAGGAGGATGATGGTGCCGCCGAGCACCAGCCTGGTGTTCGTGTGCCACTTCCGCGGATACCGGAAGTTCCGCCGCAACTCGAAGAGGACCGGGAACCCGAGCCCTCCGATGATCACCGCGCCGCAGATCGGGAGACAGATCCATGGATCGCCCACGAAGCCGATCAGGTTGTCGCTGAAGAGCGCGAAGCCCGCATTGTTGAAGGACGAGATCGAGTGGAAGACCCCGAGCCACACCGCTTCCCCGAGCCCGTAGCCGTAACCGAGGAAGAAGCGCGCGGCGAGCAGCACCGCAGTCACCGACTCCACGAGCAGCGTGATCCGCAGGACGCCGAGGAGCACGTTGCGCACGTCGCCGAAACCTACGCTCTTCGTTTCGGCTGCCGCCGAGATCCGTGATCGCAGGCCCATGCGGCGGGCCAGGAGCACACCGAGGAGCGAGGCGAAGGACATGATCCCGAACCCGCCCACCTGGATCAGGGCGAGGATGATGACGTGCCCGCTGCCGGTCCAGTAGACGGGGGTGTCGACGACGATCAACCCGGTCACGCAGACGGCCGAGGTCGCGGTGAACAGAGCCTCGAGGAATGTGGCGCTGCCCGGACCCACCCTCGACGTCGGGAGCATCAACAGGCCTGTGCCGACGAGGATTGCCGCCGCGAACCCGAGCACGATCACCTGGGCGGGGTGACGTGGACTGAGGTGTTTCGCCCACGCACCGGTGGTTCGGACGAACCTGCGCGCGTCGGCGGCGACGGATGGTACCGATCTCCGGAGGGTATCCCTGCTCGAACTCACGGGAATGCTCCGACCTCCGGGTGATGAAGTGACCGGTGCGGCGGTCGCACCAATCGATCATTCAATCCGATGCCCGGTGGCCGGAGCGGCGTCTTTACGCTTTCTTGATGCAGGCCCTACCGGCGCGCCCTCCGCGTCAGCAGGTTCCCGGGTACCCGGCTACGCAGAACGCTGTCAGCCATTTAGCACGCGGATCAGGTCACGGATCGAGGGGACTTCATGATCCGGACGCGTCATGGTGGCCGGGTAGGGCGTGCCCTCCCGGTTGAGCCAGACGGTGCGGAGACCCGCACGCGCTGCACCGTCGACGTCCCAGGGGTGCACGGCGACCAGCACGACGTCGTCCGCTGACCTCTGCAGTGTTTCCAGGGCATGGGAGTAGGACTCCGGCGCAGGTTTCCAGCGCGGCGCGTCCTCGACGGACAGGACGGCATCGACGGCGTCCCTGATGCCGCCGCGGTCGAGCAGCGCTTCTGCCGTGGACGCCGCACCGTTGGTGAGCACCGCGACGGCGACTCCTCCGGCACGCAGTGCCCGGATACCGTCGGCGACGTCCGCGTGCACCGGGAGGTCCTGCAGCGCCGCCATCACGTGCTCCACGGCATCATCAACGCCCCTGTTCAGGACCTGATCCGCGAGGACCACCCGCAGGGCTTCCGCTGCGACGTCATGGAAGGCTACGTTCTGTCCGACGGCGGTCAGCGCGAATCCGTCCCGGAGCACGGAGGCGAACCACAGGGCTGCCAACGGGGCCGGCGCTCCGATCTCCTCGAAATGCTGGGACATGCGGCCCGTGTCCGAGAGGGTGCCGTTGACGTCGAACAGCGCTAGGGGCGGTGCCATTACTGGCGGTACCCCTCCACCTGGCTGATCGGACGAGCATCGGCATCAGCGGGATTCTCGCCGGCGTCGGCCTTCGCCCGGCGCTGGCGGAGCAGGTCCCAGCACTGGTCGAGGTCCTCCTCGACGCGCTTCAGCCTGGCAGCGTGATCCTGGTGGGCCTCGCCGGCGCCGGCGTCCTGGGGCTGGTCGCGGAGCTCGTGCTCCTCCTGCACGAGTGCCTGGATGCGCTGCAGAATGTCCTGGTTGTCCATGGTGCGTTCCCTTCGTCATGGCGTGCCGCGGCATGCGGAACGCCCGCCCGGCTTCCCGTTCAGGCTACTGAGGACGGGGGGCAAAGACCAGCGCCCGCAGGACGGGGGACGCAGGCGCCGGTACGCGCAGAATTTGGAGCGGAGCCCGGATGGCCTAAGCTGTTGGAGAACCAATTGCCTGTGTAGCTCAGTCTGGTAGAGCATCCGCTTCACACGCGGAAGGCCCGGGGATCGAGGCCCCGCGCAGGCACGAGGATCATCTGGAAGGCCCGTATCGATACATCGGTACGGGCCTTTCTGCGTGCCAGGGCGTTCGTTCTGGGCGAACAGAAACGCTTAGCACTCGAAAGGCGTGAGTGCTAATATTTTCCTAGTTGAGCGAAGGGCGCTCAACCCAAAACCGACCACCTGCCGGTGGCACAGACGAAGGAGTTGTTTCCAGTGGCCATGAAGTTTGATCCGTTCCGCGAGCTGGACCGCGTTGCCGGCGCTCTTTTGGAAAGCCGTCCCGGTCTCCGTCTCATGCCGATGGACCTGTACCGCGAGAAGGACCACTACGTCCTCTCCGCGGATCTTCCGGGCATCGATCCCGGCTCGGTCGACATCGACGTCGACGGCCAGCTCCTGACCATTCGCGCCGAGCGCACACTGCGCGGCGCCGAGGGCGTCAAGTGGCTGACGCGCGAGCGCGAGAGCGGCTCGTTCCTCCGCCAGCTCAACCTCGGCCAGGGCGTCGACACCGAGGGCATCTCCGCCCGCTACGAGAACGGCGTCCTCAGCGTGACGATCCCCGTGAGCGAGCGCGCGAAGCCTCGCAAGATCGAGATCATCAGCGGTGAGTCCTCGGTGCCGGTCGAGTCCACGGCGGTCGGTTCCCCCGAACGCCAGGAAGCGGTCGAGGCATAATCCTCGCCGAACTGCAGCACCCCCGGGCGGTGTCCGGGGGTGCTGCAGTTAAGGGGGCAGGAGTTGAAGAGCCAGAATCTGCTTGCGGGCTGATGCTGCGAATGCAAAGGATGGAGTCATGGACTTCACACCGAGCGCAGCAATAGTCACCGGTTCCGACTCCGGCATCGGCCGGGCCACAGCCCTGGCCCTCGCAGGCCTGGGCTGTGACGTCGGCATCACCTGGCACTCGGACCAGGAGGGCGCGGAGGAGACCGCGCGGCTGGTCCGCGAGAAGGGCGTGCGGGCCGCCGTCGCCCAGCTGGACACGACGGACGCTCCGGCGTGCGGAGACGTCGTGGACCAGTTGGCCCACGAACTCGGCGGGCTCGACGTCTTCGTCAACAACGCAGGCGTCAACGGTGGAACCATGTTCATGGAGACGGACTGGAACACGTGGCGGGGCACCGTGGGGGCGAACCTCGACGGCGCCTTCGTGTGCATCCAGCGCGCTGCACGCCACATGATCGACGGCGGCAAGGGCGGTCGCATCATCGCGGTCACCAGCGTCCACCAGGAGCAGCCTCGTGTCGGATCCGCAGCCTACGACGCCTCCAAGCACGGCCTCGGCGGCCTCATCCGCACCGTCGCGCTCGAACTGGCCGACCGTGGCATCACCGCCAACGCCGTGCTGCCCGGCGAGATCAACACTCCCATGAACAACTCCGCGGAACAGGATCCACACACCATGGACCGCCCGGGCATCCCGCTGGGCCGCCCCGGCGCGCCGGAGGAGATCGCCGACGTCGTCGCCTTCCTCGCATCGGGTGCCTCCAGCTATGTCAACGGCGCGTCGTTCGTGGTGGACGGCGGAATGCTCCTCATGGGACCGCAGGCGGGCTCGCACCTCTCGAGCGGAGACTGGCGCACTCTCTGACCGGGAGCGTGTGAGCACTGCCACAACTTTCAGCGCTCGTTCATAAGGCGTTCAGGGAGCACCGCTAGCGTGGTGAGTCCTATCCTCCCGAAAGGCGCACCCATGGATGCTTCCCCTCCTCCTTCCCTCGAATCCGATGCTCAGGACTGGTCGGGCATCCGGCGCGGAGAGCACATCACCCTGCAGCACCCGGCAGGCTCGCAGCTCAGCGGTGTACTGGACATGAGGACCGACGACGCCTCGGTGGTCTGGATCCAGCTGCACGACGGCGGTGGGCGGCGCCTCGTACACCGGGCCGACGGCTATCGCCTGCGCCGCGGCTGAGCACACGCCGCTCGCGGACCGCTCGTTCACCTGATGTCCACCTTGGGTTCATCTTTCAGCCACCTGTAACGTTGCTGGGGTGAGAACCCGAGCCACCGTTTACCTGCCCCTCGCCGTCCTCCTCGGACTGACCGGCTGCGGATCCGACTATCCGCTGGGACCGGAGCAGGAAGCCGCCGCACAACGTGGGGACACATCCCTCCAGGGTGCGGTGACCGCTGCCGGATCCTCTGCCCAGGGGCCGGCGATGGATGCGTGGCGCTCAGGATTCGCGAGTCTCTACCCTCGCGCCCAGGTGCAGTACTCGCCGGACGGATCGGGGGCGGGGCGTGGCGCCCTGCTTGCAGGAGCGGTCGGATTCGCCGGGTCGGACGCGTATCTCAGCGACGAGGAGCTCGCCGAATCGACGGAGGCCTGCGGGCCGGGTGGCGCCTTCAACATTCCGGCCTATGTCTCGCCCATCAGCGTGGCGTTCAACCTGCCCGGCATCTCGGAACTGAGATTGGACGCCGCGACGGTGGCCCGCATCTTCCGCGGCGAGATCACCTCGTGGGACGATCCCGCCATCGCCGACCAGAACGACGTCGATCTCCCCTCCCTGCCGATCTCGGCGGTCAGCCGGTCCGACGACTCCGGTACAACCGAGAACTTCACCGACTACCTGCACGCCGTGGTCCCCGACATCTGGACCGAGGAGCCCGACGGCACCTGGCCCTCGGAGCTCGAGAACGAGAATGCCAAGGGCAATGCAGGAGTCGTCAGCACCGTGGCGGGCACGGTCGGTGCCGTGACCTATGCCGACGACTCCGCAGTGGGGGATCCCCTGGGCCGTGTGGCACTGAAGGTCGGCGGGGCCTACGTGCCGGTGAGTTCCGAGGCCGCTGCGGCCGCCGTCGACCTGGCCGGGCGCGTTTCCGGCCGCGAGGACTACGACATCGCGCTCGACCTCGACCGGACCACCAGCGAGCCGGGGGTGTACCCGCTGGTCCTCGTGTCCTACCACGTGTACTGCGCGCGGTACGAGAACGAGGCGACCGCCGCCGTCGTCCGGGCGTTCGGAAGCTACGCGGTGAGTGCGGAGGGGCAGGCGGCAGCGGCGGAAGCCGCGAAGAGCTCGCCCATCTCGGAGGAGCTGTCCCGCCAGGCGACGGATGCGATCGCCTCCATCGAGGTCGGCGACATCTCCTAGGACAGCCGGGACGGGTAGGGCGGACCCCGGGAAGGGATCCGCCCTACCCGAGAGGAGCGTCAGACGACGCGGGGACCACCTGAATCGGGATCATTGGTCGACGCGTCCGGGACCGTGCTGTTCGCCGGTGTCGCATCGGGGCTGCCACCGGTGGGCGGAGCCTCGACATTCCCGCGCCAGGCGCCGGTCTCGCCGCCGCTCTTCTCGATGAATTCCTTGAACCTCTTCAGGTCGCCCTTCACCTGGGCTGCATCGGCGTTCACCACGGCACCGAGCTTCTCGGTGAAAGTCTCGGGGTGCCAGTCGATCTGGACCATCAGCCGCGTCGTGTTCTCGTCGAGACGATGGAAGGTCACGACCCCGGCGTGCGATTCACCGTCGGTGCTCTTCCAGGCCACACGCTCGTCCGGGTGCTGCTCCGTGATCTCGGCGTCGAACTCGCGCTTGACGCCGCCGATGCTCGTGACCCAGTGGGTGTGGGTGTCCGAGGTCTGCGTGATCGAGTCGACGCCACCCATGAACTGGGGAAAACTCTCGAACTGCGTCCACTGGTTGTAGGCCGTGCTGACCGGTACTGCTACGTCGATAGATTCCTGCACTGAAGCCAAAAGGGTTCCTCCTTCGTAGAGACTCCGGCGCCTGCCATAGCCCCCTGTCGGGGATCCGGCAGGCTGAACCGTAAGTACCCTTAGCGTAGGCAGGTCGGGTGGATTTTGGCCAACGCGCAGGTCTAGGGTGAAGAGAGCCCACCCGGTGGAGATCGGTGCGTCCGCGCCCTGCCGGAGGAGCACTCGTCTCGAGCACCGGAGGATCAATGAAGGCTTCACCCACCCTCACAGACAACATGCAGGCCGTTCTGGTCGACCTCATCGAATTGCACCTCCAGGGCAAGCAGGCCCACTGGAACGTCGTCGGCAAGAACTTCCGCGACCTCCACCTGCAGCTGGACGAGATCATCGACGACGCCCGCCTCTTCGCGGACGAGATGGCCGAGCGCATGCGCGCGCTTCATGCCGTTCCGGACGGCCGTAGCGTTGCAGTAGCCGAAGCCACCAGGATCGCCCCCTTCCCGGCCGGGCTGGTCTCCACCGAGGATACGGTCGGCCTCGTGGTCCGCATGCTGAACGCCACCGTGAAGACCATGCGCGACGTGCACGACCAGATCGACGAGGAAGACCCCACCACCGCTGACCTGTTGCACGGCTTCATCGCGAAGCTCGAGCAGTACGCCTGGATGGTCGACGCCGAGAACATGGAACCGACCGCCGACGTCGTCACTCCTGTCGGCACGGACCACGCCACGGTCTGACGCCGGGACCCGGGTCGACGCGGGAAGGGGGGCGCCTGCTGCGCCTCCCTTCCGTCTGCGTCCGCGCCGGACCTTCTGCTGGTACGACCTCTAGTACTATGTAGGCTGATTAGAGGTCTAGCAGAAGGCCGATCACAGACACCCTGGGTTTGTGTATCGGTTCCGGAGCTCTCCAAGCGCCCCGACGGCGCGGTGCACGCGATGCTCGGCGGCTGAGCGATACAGGATCAGTACATATGGCCGACCAGGTTGCCGGGCAGATCGTCACGGACTACCTTCAGGACCTGCTCCTCGACACGGACGACGTCGAGGAATTCCTCACCGAATTCGCGAAGTTCGCTGCGGTGCGCCTGTTCGAGCGCGGAGGGCAGACGCTGTGCAGCATCACCCTGCTGCGAGACAAGCGAGCCGGTACCGTCGCCAGCAGCAGCGACGCCGCGCGGACGCTCGACGAACTCCAGTACCTCTTCGCCGAAGGTCCGTGCCTCACCGCCTGCAAGACGCAGGAAACAGTGCACGTCGCCGACGTGGCAACGGATGAACGCTGGGAAGGCTACCTGTCGCGCGTCGCCGAGCACGGGGTCCGCTCGATCCTGGCCGTCCCGTTCTCGCTCGAGGCGGGCGCCCGCGCGGCCCTGAACGTGTACTCCACGGAGAAAGGGGGCTTCGATCCCGACGCCATCACCACCGCGGAGACCTTCGTGGCCCAGACATCGAAGGCGCTCATGCTCTCGGTCCGACTCGCGCAGCGCAACGAGTCTGCCGCCAGCCTCAAGACGGCGATGAAGTCTCGGACCGCGATCGACATCGCGATCGGGATCATCATGGCCCAGAACCGTTGCACCCAGGCGGAGGCTTTCTCCATCCTGAAGTCGGTCTCCAGCAGCCGGAACGAGAAATTGCGTGACATCGCGGCATCGGTGGTGGCATCCATCGGGCAAGCGGAACCCGAGACCCATTTCGACCCCTGACGTGGGGCTCGGTGGCACTGCTGACCACCGCGGGCGTCCGTCAGTCGATGGCGCTGCTGACCTCGGCGAGCAGTGACGCCATGCAGGCCTCGGCCGCAGCGGAATCACCGGCCGCGATCGCGGAGGCCACCTGCTCGTGCGTCCGGAGCGCGTGTTCCTTGGGATTGTGTGGCATGAGCCCCTGGTGCGTCCGGCCGGAGAGCACCTCGGCGATCACCCCACGCAGGGCGTCGAACATCTCATTGCCGCTGGCCTCGAGGACCAGGGTGTGGAATTCGATGTCGACGCCCAGGAACTCGACGAGCTCGCCACTCTCGCCCAGGCGCCGGAGGTCCTGACCGAGCTCGACGAAGCGCGTGCGCTGCGCAGGTGAAGCCTGCTGCGCGGCAAGGGCTGCGGCGACCGGCTCGACGGCACGGCGCAGGTGCGTGAGGGAGCGGAACTGGGCTGCCCGGCCGGGACCGTTGAGCCGCCACCGGATGATCCGGGCGTCGTAGACGTTCCAGCGCCCGGGCCCCTGCACCACGAGCCCGATCCGGCGTTTGGGGACGATGAGGTTCATCGACTCCAGCACCCGCATACAGTCCCGCACCACGGTGCGCGAGACGCCGAACTGCTGCTGCAGGCCTTCGATCGTCAGCCGCGTTCCCTCGGGCACGACGCCGTCCACGATGTCCTGGCCCAGCGAGTCGATGATCCGCGTATGGAAGACCTCTGCGGTTGCCGCCGGCATCCCCGTCGGAGCTGACTGCGCCGTCATCGTCCTCCTCGCTGTGCTCCGGGGCCGTTCGACCCGGTCACCCAACCATAGATCGATACGGGGGCCGAGCAAAGGTACTACCTTTGCCGTGCGAATGGTGTTACCTTTACTCGAGATCGTGAGCAGTCACACATCGACAAGGGAGTCAGCATGGATGCACAACCTCGCCACGTGGTCGTCATGGGGATCTCCGGGTCCGGCAAGACCACCATTGCCACCCGGCTCGCGGAAGCGCTCGGCTGGGTGTTCGCCGAGGCGGATGACTTCCACCCCGCGGAGAACATCGCGAAAATGACCTCCGGGACACCGCTCACCGATGAGGACCGCTGGCCGTGGCTGGAGTCCATGCGGGACTGGATGACAACCCAGGCGCACTCGGGTCGCAGCACCGTCGTCACCTGCTCGGCCCTCAAGCGCTCCTACCGCGACGTGCTGACGCAAGCCGAGGGACGGGTTCGATTCGTCCACCTTGTCGGCGATACCGATCTCATCCTGGAACGCATGAAGACCCGCAGTGGCCACTTCATGCCGCAATCACTGCTGCCATCGCAGATCAGCACGCTGGAACCACTCGAGCCCGACGAGCAGGGCGTGAAGATCGACAACGCCGGCACGCCGGACGAGGTCACCGAACTGGTCATCGATCAGCTCGCCCTGCGCAGCAACTAGCCCCCACCAAACCCTTTCAACGGAGAAAACATGACCATCGAAGGATGGACCCAGAGCCTCACCGCCGGTCCGCTCCTCCTGATTGCCGCAGCGGCAATCCTCGCCCTGCTGTTCCTGATCATCAAGCTGCGCGTCCACGCGTTCGTCTCCCTGATCATCATCAGTCTCGCTACGGCCTTCGCCACCGGGATCCCCACCTCGCAGATCGTGACCGTCCTGGTCAGTAGCTTCGGAACGACCCTCGGCGCGGTGGCGCTCCTCGTCGGACTCGGTGCCATGCTCGGCCGCCTGGTCGAGACCAGCGGCGGCGCGAAGGTCCTGGCGGACTACCTCATCAGGGTCTTCGGTGAGAACAGGGCACCCTTCGCGCTCGGTGTCGCCTCCCTGATCTTCGGCTTCCCCATCTTCTTCGATGCGGGTCTCGTGGTCATGCTGCCGGTGGTCTTCTCCGTTGCCCGGCGCCTGGGGGGCGGCGTCCTGCGCTTCGGACTGCCTGCTGCCGGCGCGTTCTCCGTCATGCACATCTTCGTGCCGCCCCACCCGGGACCGGTCGCCGCTTCGGAGTTCTTCGGTGCCAACGTCGGCATCGTCATCATGGTCGGCCTCGTCGCGGCAATTCCCACCTGGTACGTCACGTCCTATCTCTACGGTCTGTGGGCAGGCAAGAAGTACGTCCTGCCGGTCCCCGAACTGCTGGGCACGGCGGATGAGCACGCCGAGGCCAACCCTCCGAAGTTCGGCACCGTCGTCGGCATCCTCCTGCTCCCGCTCGTCCTGATCTTCCTCAACACCGGACTGAACACCGTGGCCCGTTCGGGTGCCGCGGACGAGGGATTGACCGATCAGGCCTGGTTCCAGCTGCTCAGGACCCTCGGTGAGACTCCCGTGGCCCTGCTGATCTCCCTCCTCGTTGCGTCCTACGTCCTCGGACGCCGCCGCGGTATCGACAAGACCGTCCTCGAGAGCACCCTCGAGTCCGCACTCGGTCCGGTCTGCTCCGTCATCCTCATCACGGGTGCGGGCGGCATGTTCGGCGGCGTGCTGCGTACCAGCGGCATCGGGGATGCCCTGGCCGATGCCCTCGGAGACCTCGGCATCCCGCTGATCCTCGCGGGTTTCCTCATCGCGGCGATCCTCCGTATCGCCCAGGGCTCCGCGACCGTCGCACTCACCACCGCTGCGGGCCTCATCTCCCCGGCGATCCTGGCCGGTGACTACAACGCGCTTCAGCTCGCCGCTCTCGTGGTCGCCGTCGCGGGCGGATCCGTGGTGGCCAGCCATGTGAACGATTCAGGCTTCTGGCTGGTAGGCCGCTTCTTCAACATGGACGTCAAGACCACCCTGAAGACCTGGACCGTCATGGAGACGACGATCGGCGTCATGGGCTTCGCGATCGCGGCCGCCGTGTTCGCACTCGCGTCCCTCGCCTGACCGAAGGGTCGGTACCGCACTGGAAGGTCTGCCCCGAACATCTCGGGGCAGGCCTTTCGTCTGCCCGGTAGCAGGTGTGGCACCCCCGCGGGAGCGGATGCAACCGGCAGGCGGCCGTTGCGGGGGTGCGATCCGGATGCAACGGTGGAACGAGAAGAGAGGATGGTGGGGGATGGACCGCAGATTCGATGGGAAGGTCGTCATCGTCACAGGTGCCGGATCGGGCATCGGCGAGGCGACGGCACGGCGATTCGCAGCCGAGGGAGCACGCGTGGTCCTGACGGATACCGTCGCGGACAAGATCGACGCCGTCGCGGCATCCCTGCCGCCGGGACAGGCGACGGCGGTACGGACCGACTCCTCCGATTTCGACCAGGTGTCCGCGATGGTGCAGGCCACCATCGACCGGTACGGCCGCCTCGACGTCCTCGTCAACAACGCGGGGACGATCACGCAGGGAACCGTCCAGGACACCAGCATCACCGACTGGCACCGCGTCATCGAGACCGATCTCTCCGGCGTGTTCTACGGAACGAAGGCCGCGCTCGGACACCTGCTGGAGAGCAAGGGGTGCATCGTCAACGTCTCGTCGGTGTCAGGGCTGGCTGGCGATTGGCACATGAGCGCGTACAACGCAGCCAAGGGAGGCGTCAGCAACTTCACCCGCGCCGTCGCCCTGGACCACGGCAAGGACGGCGTGCGGGTCAATGCCGTCGCTCCCGGTTTCATCTGGACCGACCTCACGAGCGACGACGGCGAGGCGCACGAGCTCTCCGACGAGTTCTCCCGGCGCATCGCCCTCGGGCGCGGTGGATTACCTGACGAGGTCGCTGCCGCCATCACGTTCCTCGCCAGCGAGGACGCGCGCTTCATCACCGGCGTCGTCCTTCCCGTGGATGGCGGGACGATGGCGAGCAACGGACAACCGGCACAGGCCTGAGGACCCTAGGACTGCCGGAGCAGTAGCGCGGGAGCATCGATGCGAGGTCAGCGTCGCTTTCCGCGCGAGCCGGACGGACGGGCCGGCTTCCTCGGCTGCGGCTTCCGGCCACCCTTCTGCTCCTTGGTTCCCCCGCCGGCGGCCGCCTTCTTCGCGGCTGCCTTCTGCGACGCGGACTTCTTGGGTGCCTCGCGCTGGGAGGGCTGCCGTGAACTCTGTGCCGTCCGACCACGGACGATGCCGATGAACTCCTCGACGTCGTCGGACTCGTCCTCCACCCGCCACGCGATGCCGATGGTCGTCGTGGGCAGACCTGGAACGGGCCGGTGGACGGCATCCTTCCGGGCGAACAGACGGGCGACGGACATCGGCAGGACGACGACGCCCGCACCGGAAGCCGCCACCTCCACAGCCGTCCTAGGACCGCCGCATTCGACGACGTCGAGCAGCATCTCCCCCTCGAGCTCCGCGGGCGGCACATCGTCGTAGAGCGACAGCTCGTTGTCCCTCGACATCACGACCACGGGCTGTTCCTCGTAGAGCGGGATGAGGTGGAACCCCGTGCGATCCACCGGCAACCGGACGAAAACGACGTCGTCGGACCCGTCGCGCAATGCCGCCAGGGCGTCGTCGTGCTGGTGGAGCTCCAGGGGTACGTCCGGATGCCGCTCACGCCACCTGGCCACCCACTTCCCCGGCGTCACACCCGGCACGAAGCCGACGGACAGGGTTCGGGGCTGGTCGCTGGGCACCTGATCACAGTAGCGCCTGCCCATGACCGTTAAGCTTGGACCATGACTCCCGCGAAGAACCCCCAAACCCTGAAGCCCGCCACAGCGGCGAAGAAGCTGGGAATCTACCTGCCCGCCGCTCCCCAGGATTTCCAGAAGACCGAACTGACGCGCGCGGAGTTCAACGAGTTGCAGCAGACCCCGCCGGAGTGGCTGGCAGAACTGCGCCGCACGGGCCCCCACCCGCGCCCCGTCGTCGCCCAGAAGCTCGGCATCTCGATCAGCGGGCTGGCCCGCGGGGGCATCACGGATCCGTTGACGAGCGAGCAGATCACCGCCCTGCTGCAGGAACCACCCGCATGGCTGGTGGCCGAACGATCCACGCAGGCGGCCGTCCGCGCGGAGGCCGCACGGGTGAAGGAGCGCGACGCCGGGAAGAAGTCCGCGGACGCCTGAGGCTCGACGCCGGGCCGAGCTGTCCCTGCAGACGTACTCCGCTGAATCCTTCGCTCCCCCGGACACCATCACCACTCCCCCTACAGGCGCGCGCCTACCATAAGAAGAACGGTTTTCGGCGGAGGCGCGCCGATTGACTTAATCGAACACGTATTCGAATATTAACGGGTGACGCCTCCAGCTGCCGGCTCTGCCCTCGAATGGGATGAGCCCTCCCCCGACCTCGAGGACGCGTCACGCCCAAACTTCCTCGGTCGCCAGGGCAGTCCGGCCGCCGACGCCAGGCTCGACCTGCAGGCACGCATCAACAGCATGCAGGCCAGCAAACTCGATTCCCGCCGGATGCCCACTGTTCCGGCCCTCGCGCGGATCCTGCCCGGCGGAGGGCTCCAGTCCGGCGGCTCATACGCCGTCCGGAACTCCACCACCCTCGCCATGGCCCTGCTCGCCGGTCCTTCCGCCACGGGGGCCTGGTGCAGTGTCATCGGCATGCCGGACTTCAGCGTGGAAGCGGCCCAGGGTTTCGGCATCAATCCCGATCGCCTCATCCTGGTTCCCGATCCTGGATCCCAGTGGCTCACGGTCACGGCAGCCCTCGTGGACGTCGTCTCGATCGTCCTGACGCGCGCCCCGGAGCACCTCGCCCCTACCGAGTGGGCGCGGCTCAAGGCCCGGTTGCGCCAGCGCGGAGCCGCACTGGTCACCCTGGGCGCCTGGAAGCAGAGCGATTCGACGCTCGGAGTGGCAGAGAGCGCGTGGGAAGGCCTCGGCTCGGGGTCCGGCCACCTACGGGCCCGCCGCATGAAGATCACCGCAACGCAGCCCTCGGGCAGGCTCCGCCATGCCTACGTCGGGCTGACGGACCTGCAGGGCACCGCCGCGGATGACGTCGCGTTCCACAACTCACCGGGCCCCCAGGGACTCCCGTCGGGTACCGCTCCTGCCACTACCCCCGGAACCCTGTTCGAACCCCAGCTGATGAAATCCTCATGAGCCCCACCCTGTCCGCCGTCCCCGCCGGCACGGCCCCCGCAACCCGGACCATGATGCTGTGGTGCCCTGATTGGCCCATTACCGCTGCGCTGCGCGAGCACGCACTGCCCGCCGATGCGGCCCTCGCCCTCGTGGACCGCGGGGAGGTCTTCGCCTGCTCTCCCGCAGCACGCCAGGACGGCGTGAGAAGGGGCTTGCGTATCAGGGAGGCCCAGGCCCGCAGCACGGGACTGATGTCCCTTCCGTACGATCCCTCGCTCGATGAACGCACCTTCGAACCCGTGACGGCCGCGGTGGAGACCATCATGCCCGGCGTCCAGGTCATCCGGCCCGGCTTATGCGCCGTTCTGGTCAAGGGGCCCTCGCGTTACTACGGGGGCGAGGACAAGGCAGCGGACGTGGTCTTCGGAACACTGGCGGCGATGGGCCTCACCGATGTGCGCATCGGCATCGCGGATGGTCCGTTCGCCGCCGAACAGGCCGCCAAAGCGACTGATCAGCTGGAGGACCCCGAGGCCGAACAACTCGTCATCATCCCACGTGGCAGCTCGCCCATGTTCCTCAGCAGCTACCCCCTGGAGGTCCTGGAGCTGCCGAAGCTCACCGTGCTGCTCAAGCGTCTCGGCATCCGGTCCCTCGGTGACTTCGCTGCGCTCAAGGCATCCGATGTCCGCAACCGCTTCGGTCTGGAAGGAGCTATCGCCCACCGGCAGGCGAGCGGACTCGACCACAGGAACGTCGTCGCCCGGACACCACCGCCGCACCTCGACACCGTGGCCGACTTCGAGCCACCCCTCGCCCGCATCGACCAGCTCGCCTTCGCGTTCCGGACAAGGGCCGGCGAATTCGTCGACACACTGCGGGAGGCGGGACTGGTCTGCACCGCACTCCACGTCTCACTGCACACGGAGTCGGGTGAGGTGTCGGAACGCCGGTGGCAGCACCCACGCTGGTTCGATGCGGACGACGTCGTCGACCGCGTGCGCTGGCAGCTCCAGGGCACCCAGGCATCCGACCACGGCCTGACGTCCGGCATCTCGCGGGTCCATATCGTGCCGGACATCGTCGAGGATCTCGCTGACCACGCTGACGGCTTGTGGGGAACCGGACCGGATGAGGGAATCCACCACGGCCTCGCCCGCGTACAGAGCATGCTGGGACACGGCGCCGTGCTCACCGCGATCATCGCCGGAGGGCGGCTCCTGGCGGACCGCCGCGTCTTCATCCCCTGGGGGGATGCACCGTCGTCCCCCGCGAAAGTGCCCGTCAAGGACCGCGACCAGCCCTGGCCCGGCCGCCTGCCCGGTCCGGCGCCGGCCACCGTCTTCGCCGATCCCGTACCCGCCGCGGTCGTCGACTCCAGCGGTAATCCGGTGGACGTCGATCCCCGCGGCCTCCTGAGCGCCGACCCTGCCTTCTTCAGTACAGGGTCCGACGACGGCCGGCGGCCCGTGCACTCCTGGGCCGGCCCCTGGCCCATCAACGAGCGGTGGTGGGACCCGAAGGGCCGCGTCCTGAACCGTTTCCAGTTGGTGGACCAGTCGGGTTCTGCCTGGTTGTTGCTGCTCGAGAACCATTCATGGTGGGTCGAGGCCAGCTACGACTGATCACGCGGAAATGCCGCACGACGACAACAGCAGGACAGGAAGGGAACACCATGGGCTGGAACAACCCACCCATTCCGTGGTCCGACTTCGAGCGGAACCTCTCCGGCACCCGGCCCGGCGCTCCGCCGCTTGGCGCCGATGGTGGGGACAGCCCCGCCTGGTCACGGAAGCGGCAACCCTACGCGGCTCCGGCGGAGGTCTCGGCCCCCGAGGGACCCGTGGTTCCGTACGCGGAACTGCATGTGCACTCCAACTTCAGCTTCCTCGACGGCGCCTCGAGTCCGGAACACCTCGCCGAGGAAGCCCAGCGGCTCGGCCTGTCCGGCATGGCCCTGACCGATCATGACGGACTGTACGGAGCGGTGCACTTCGCGGAGGCAGCCGAGAAATACCCCGGATTCTCGACCATGTACGGCACCGAACTGTCCTTCGGTCTGTCCAAGCCACAGAACGGCGAAGCCGATCCCGAGGGCCGGCACCTCCTGGTGCTCGCCCGCGGATCGGCCGGCTACCACCGGCTGTCCAGGGCCATCACCGAGGCCCAGCTCACTACCGACGCTGAGAAGGGAAAGCCCCGCTACGACCTCGAGAACCTCGCCGGGCATGCTGGCGGCCACTGGATGATCCTCACGGGCTGCCGGAAGGGGACGGTGCGCTCGGCCCTGGTCAGCGACGGTGAATCCGCAGCGGAGGCAGAACTCCGGAAACTGGTCGAGCTGTTCGGCAGGGACTGCGTCGCCGTCGAACTGATCAATCAGGGCAATCCGCTGGACACCGCCCACAATGACGCCCTTGCCACCATCGCGGGACGCCTGAAGCTGCCTACCGTGGCCACCAACAACGTGCACTACGCGGCCCCGAAGCAGCACAGGCTCGCTTCCGCACTCGCGGCCGTCCGCGCCCGCCGTAGCCTCGACCAGATGGATGGATGGCTGCCGGCCGCTGGATCCGCCCACCTCCGCAGTGGAGCCGAGATGGCGAGACGGTTCAGGGACTATTCCGGAGCCGTGGAACGTACCGTGGACATCGCCGCCGATCTCTCCTTCACCCTGCGTAGCGTCACACCGGGCCTGCCGAACATCGAATTGCCGGAGGGCCACACGCAGATGAGCTACCTCCGGGAACTCGTGTGGAAGGGGGCCGACAAGCTCTATGCGGGCCGGAACGATGTCCGAGAGCGTATCGAGCGCGAGCTGGAGGTCATCGAGAGCAAGAACTTCCCCGGATACTTCCTGATCGTCCACGACCTCGTGCACTATGCACGCCGCAACGGCATCCTGTGCCAGGGGCGGGGATCCGCAGCCAACTCGGCGGTGTGCTACCTCCTGGAGATCACCGCCGTCGACTCCATCAAGTACCGGCTGCCCTTCGAGCGGTTCCTCTCGAGCCTGCGCGACGAGGAACCCGATATCGATGTGGACTTCGATTCGGACCGCCGTGAGGAGGTCATCCAGTACGTCTATCGCAAGTACGGACGCTTCAACGCCGCCCAGGTCGCCAACGTCATCACCTACCGCCCCAAGTTCGCCGTCCGGGACATGGCGAAGGCACTCGGGCACAGTCCGGGCCAGCAGGATGCCTGGTCGAAGCAGATCGAACGGTGGGGTGGGCTGGTCTCCAGCGATGACCACGACATCCCCGAGTCCGTGGTGAGTCTCGCACAGGAAGTCCTGAAGTTCCCACGGCACATGGGTATCCACTCCGGGGGGATGGTGCTGACCGACAGGCCGGTCGGCGAAGTATGCCCTATCGAGCATGGACGAATGGAAGGCAGGACCGTCCTCCAGTGGGACAAGGACGACTGCGCATGGATGGGACTCGTCAAGTTCGACCTCCTGGGCCTCGGGATCCTCGCCGCCATCCAGTACAACTTCGACCTCGTGGAGCGGCACTTCGGGGAGAAATGGGAGCTGCACACCATCCCCAAGGAGGAACAGGGGGTTTACGACATGCTGTGTCTCGCGGATTCGGTGGGAGTCTTCCAGGTCGAGAGCCGCGCACAGATGGGCATGCTCCCACGCCTGCAGCCCCGTCAGTTCTATGATCTCGTCATCGAAGTGGCCCTCGTGCGGCCCGGTCCCATCCAGGGTGGAGCCGTCCATCCCTACATCAAGCGAAAGATGGGCGAGGAAGAGGTCCGGTACATCCATCCCGACCTCAAACCCGTGCTCGAGCGGACCCTCGGCGTACCACTCTTCCAGGAACAGCTTATGCAGATGGCCATGGTGGTGGGCGGCTGCACCGGGGCCGATGCCGATCTGCTGCGCCGCGCCATGGGGTCCAAACGCGGTGAGGAACGGATCGACTCGCTCAAGGCCAAGCTGTACAAGGGCATGGAATCCAACGGGATCACCGGCGCACTGGCGGACACCATTTACAACAAGATCCACGCCTTCGCGAACTTCGGGTTCGCGGAAAGCCATTCGATCAGCTTTGCCCTGCTGGTCTACGTCAGCGCTTGGTTGCGACTGCACTATCCCGGAGCGTTCCTCGCCTCGCTCCTACGCGCTCAGCCCATGGGGTTCTACTCACCACAGACACTCGTGGCGGATGCCCGGCGGCACGGCGCCGTCGTCCTGCGTCCGGACATCCTGCACTCCGGCGTGCATGCGGACCTGGAACCGCTGGAGGGCTTCGAACCTCCGGACGATCCTGGTGGACGCACCACCGGAATGGATTGCTGCACGGAGGACGAGCAAGCTCCGGTGGGTTACTTCGACCGGGACACCCCCTTCGATTCGACGGTGCACCGCCGTGACGGCAACTACGCGGTGAGGCTCGGCCTGGCCAGCGTGGAATCCCTCGGGGTGAAGCTGGCCGAGAAGATCGTCGCCGAACGTGAACGGCACGGACCCTACGAGGACATGCCTGACCTGGCACGGCGCACGGGTGTGAATGCAGGGCAGCTCGAGGCACTGTCCGCGTCGGGGGCCTTCGACTCCATGGGCCTGAGCCGGCGCGAAGCACTGTGGAATGCAGGGCCCGCATCCGCCGAGCAGGAAGGACAGCTCAAGGGGACAGCCGTCTATATCCAACCTCCGCTGATGCCCGAGCTCTCGGACATCGACAAGGTGGGATCCGACCTCTGGTCTACCGGCATCACCCCGGACGACCACCCGGTGCGCCACGCCAGGAACAGGCTGAAACGCCGCGGCGCCCTCACGGCCCTGGAACTGAGGACGGCGGAATCCGGCAGGCGGATCGAAGTCGCGGGCGTCGTGACACATCGGCAGAGGCCGGCGACCGCTAGTGGCATCACCTTCATGAACCTCGAGGACGAGACGGGGCTCGTGAACGTCATCTGCTCGGTGGGCGTCTGGCAGCGCTACCGCCGCGTGGCGCGGGAAGCGAGCAGCGTGATCGTGCGCGGCCTGCTCGAACGGTCCTCCGAGGGGATCGTCAACGTCGTGGCAGACCGTATCGAGGTGCTGCAGCTGAAGGCCACCACCAAATCACGGGACTTCCGCTGACGGGCACGGGCCCGCCAGCGGAAGCCCTGTGTCACTCGGTGTCGCGCGTCGTCTGTTCCGCCAGCGTGTCCCAGAAGGAGGTATCGGCGGAATCGATCGAACCATCCGCGATGGCCCTCGCCGTGGCGTCGAGGGTCGTCACCGTCTGCTTGATCAGGTAGCCGTTGCTCTTCTGACCGAGTACGGCTGATTCATTGCTGTGGTCCGACATCCCGCGCATCTCGAACAGCAGCGTCGAGATGCCGTACTCGACGGCGATACCGTTGCGGCTGATCGTCTCGGCGGACCCACCGACGTAGCGCCCGAGATGTCCCCAGCCCGTCGAGTCCACGGCATCGAAGACGACGGCCCCGAGCCGCTTCGATCCCTCCACCACGGCGGGTGACGCATTCTGCGTCGTCGGGTACAGGATCGAACCTGAGACGAGTTTGCCGTCCCGTTCGCTCTGCGTGCCCTGGTGGTGCAGGTCGATCATGTAGTCGATGTCGTAGGCGCTCATGACGTTCTCGTGCAGCGCCCGCGTCTCGGGCTGCACCTTGCCGACGTGATCCCGGTTGAGGTCCACCCCCACCGCGTTCGCCCGCGTCAGGTGCCTGCCCCCATCAGCGATGTAGTCGTCGAGCGGGAAATCGACATCACCCATCGCTCCATCGGGGTTGAGCATCGGCACGACCAGGATGTTGACGCCGTCCAACACGCCCTTCGTCTTCCCGGAGCCGAGATGCTTGATGAATTCGAGCGCGCCCTCGGTGGTCAGTTGCTCGTTGCCGTGCTGCTGCGTCAGGTAGAGGATGGTCGGGTTGTCCGGGTCAGTGATGTACTTCGCGAGGTAGAGGTCACGGCCCTTGACCGATTGCCCGATCACCTCCAGCTCCATCGCCTGCTGCCGGGCGTCCTGCTTCTGGAGCTCGGCGACCATCTCGTCGTAGGTGTGCAGGATCGAGGTGTTGATGGTCTCGTTCCCGCCGTAGTTCGGACCCTCACCCACCGCGATCGCGGGTGCTGCGGCCGTTCCCGATGCCAGCAGGGCTGCAAGCGATAGAGCGGCGATCGTCCTGGAACGGCGGGTGGCCCTGGTTGTCCTCATGCTCGGTCTCCTTCGAAGTGCGGATGCGATGGAGACAGCTAAACGGCGGCCGTTGCTTGTGTCAATCAAATACTTCGCATACTGGCTTTTCGGAGTGGGTGAGGATATAGGGAAGGACCCCCACCCAGTGGAGGCCCTTCCATGTACTGCACCGTGCGCGAGGGGGGATTTGAACCCCCACACCCTTTCGGATACTGGCACCTGAAGCCAGCGCGTCTGCCGTTCCGCCACTCGCGCAATTCGAGATTCCAACTCAGCGCACCAGGCGCATGAGATGTGAACAGCAGAAACAAGCATAGCCGAGCGCAGGCGCAATTACCTAAACCGCACCGCGAACACGGCTCGAGGGTGATCCGGGGCAACCCGACGAGGCCTCGATCGTTAGGACAAAGTAATGCTCCGAATGGTCGCTTGGAGCTCATTACCAGACGCTCCCAGTAGTATCGGATGGAAGATGCCCGGCTGGACCATGCCGTCCGGAGGACCGGGAGAAGCCCCGCCGCACACCGCGGGCTGGGCCCGAAACCGATGTGCGACAGGGGGAGGAGGCGAAATGGGCATTCTCGACAACGTGGAGCGCGGACTCGAAAAGCTGGTCCGCGGTGCGTTCTCCACGGGCTCCCGCTCCGAGGTGCAACCCCTCGAGATTGCCAGCGCGCTGCGCAAGGAACTCGACAACCGCTCACTCGTCCTCTCGCAGGGCCGCACCCTCGCACCCAATGTCTTCACTGCGCGCTTGTCCGACTCCGACTTCGAGCGTGCCCAGCAATGGGGCTCCGCCCTGGCCGAGGAACTCTGCGACGTCGTCATCGCCCATGTGAACGGCCAGCAGTACAGTCTGCAGGGCCCGGTCCGCGTCTCGTTCGAGCACGATCCCGAATTGAAAGCCGGAATCTTCGAGATCGATTCATCGATCGAGAAGCAGGCCGCCCCCCGGAGGCCTGCCGGCCCCGCAGCACCGGCAGCACCACGCCGTCAGCCCACCCGGTACCAGCCCATCCTCGAGATCGACGGCCGGCGATACTCGATCAACTCGGGGTCCATCGTGCTCGGGAGGTCGTCGGAGGCGGACATCCTCGTCGACGACACGGGTGTGTCGAGGCGCCATCTGGAGATCCGTGCGCAGGAAGGCCGGGTCTATGCCGTCGACCTCGGTTCCACCAACGGCAGCTACGTCAACGGGCAGCGCGTGAATGGGCAGGCCGAGTTGACGGACGGCTCCGTCATCACCATGGGTCGCTCCCGCCTGACCTTCCGTCTCGTGCCGGCGCAGAACGGGGGTGTCCAGCGATGAGTGAGGCCGGAGAGCTGACCGTCACGCTCCTGCGCTTCGGTTTCCTGATCCTGCTGTGGGCCCTCGTCCTCAGCACGGTCGGAGCGCTGCGTCGCGACCTCGCGGTCGGACGCCGCAACAAGGTCGGTACCCCTACGGCGCGCGAGATCCGGAAGAACCCCGATCTGGGGGAGGAACCGGCGCCCGCGCGGACTCCCGCCCGAAGGCTGGTCGTCACGGAGGGTCCGCTCACCGGAACCATACTGGACCTCGCGTCGAGCCCTATTCTGCTCGGCCGTGCGCAAGAGGCCACCCTCGTCCTCGAGGACGACTACGCATCCGGCCGCCACGCGCGTCTGTTCCCGCAGGGCAGCCGCTGGTTCATCGAGGACCTGGGCTCCACCAACGGCACCTACCTCGCGGGTACGCAACTCACGCGCGCACTGCCGGTCGAGCCCGGCGTCCCCATCCGGATCGGTAAGACGGTCATCGAATTGAGGCCGTAGGCGTGCCGCTTGCCATGAGGTTCGCCGCCCGCTCGGACGTGGGCATGGTGCGTGCGAAGAACGATGATTCCGCCTACGTGGGGCGATACCTCGCTGTCGTAGCCGACGGCATGGGCGGGCACGCCGGCGGTAATGTCGCCTCCGCCTCGACAGTCCTGGACCTCGTACACCTCGATCACGCCGAGCACGCCGGAGCCGCCGCGACCCATCTGGCCGACGAGATCCAGACCGCGAACTCGTTGCTCTCCGAACTCGTGGCCGCCAATCCCCAACTGGCGGGCATGGGAACCACCGTGACGGCCATCCTGCTCGAGGACGCAAAGCTGCAACTCGCGCACATCGGCGATTCACGGGCATACCGCCTGAAGAACGGGATCTTCGAGCAGATCACCAAGGACCACACCTTCGTCCAGCGGCTCATCGACGAGGGACGGCTCCGGCCCGAGGAAGCGGAGATCCATCCGCACAAGAACGTGCTGATGCGCGTCCTGGGAGACGTCGACGCGAGTCCTGAACTGGACCTCGAGGAGTTCGACGCCGAACCCGGAGAGCGCTGGCTGCTTTGCTCCGACGGCCTCAATGCTGTCCTCAACGATCGCGTGGTGGAGCAGGTCATGCGCGAGACCACGAGCATCCGTGACTGCGTCAACACGCTCGTCGACCTCACCCTGGCCGGTGGTTCGCCGGACAACATCACGATTGCCGTGGTCGAGGTCATCGAAGCGGACGACGACGGCGACGACGCGCCGCCGGCGTCGATGCCCCCTGCCCGAGAGGCGGCGGGCGAACGAGAGAAGCCTCCGGCCGACGGTGCGGATGCTGTCTCCACCGAGATCGACCAGAAGGGCGACTTCCCCGGCACCGCCATCCGGGCAGACATCATCCGACAGGACCTCCTGACAAGGCCCCACATCCTGGTCGGATCCGCCGCGCTCGCCACCGAGACGGGCCAGATCCCGATCGTGACGCAGCGATCCGCAGAACGCCGGGCAGCGATGATGCTCACTCACCGGGCCGATCCGGACAAGCCGGACGACGGCGAGGACGACACACCCGCCCGGAAGCGGCGCTGGCTCATGCCTGCGTTCCTCTCGCTGATGGCCCTGATCCTGATCACCGTCCTCGGTCTCGGCTACACCTGGACCCAGACGCGGTACTACGTTGCCGAGACGGACAACAGGGTTGCCATCTACACCGGCGTTCCCCAGCGGATAGGACCGGTCAGCCTCAGCGAGCTGTACGAGACGACGGACATACCCGTCTCGAACCTGCCCGAGTACCAGCGGTCCCAGCTGTCGAGCACGCTGCCCGCGGCCAGCCTGGAAGAAGCCGAGCGGATCGTCGGTGACCTCCGCTCCGAGCTGCGGGCCGTCTCCTGCGATCCCGAAGGCAGCGGTACGGCGTCCCCCACGGCTGTCCCCACGGCCAGCGCCTCTCCCGCTGCGGGCCCCAGCCCGTCGGCCAGCGCACCCCCCCCGGCGGATCCGACGGGAGAGCCGAGCGCCGACGCGTCCGCGGCTGCCTCCCCGGATTCCAGCGCATCGGCCGGCGCCACGCCTACCGCTGATCCCCCATCCCAGGCCATCGAGTGCGGAGGTGCAGCACATGAGTGACGTCCTGACGGTCCCTCGGTCGAGGCGCAACATCGAGCTCCTCCTTCTACTCCTCGCGCTGGCCGTCGCATTCGTCGCCAACTACCTGGCGGGAAGCGGTCGCGAGGACGGCCTCGGTGACTACTTCTGGTCGCAGGCCCTGACCCTCGGACTCATGGGTCTGTTCATCCACATCGTCCTGCGGGTGCGGGCAAAGTATGCCGACCCAGTGATATTGCCGATCGTGATCGCGCTCAACGGCATAGGGCTGGCGATGATCCACCGCCTCGATCTGTCCGCCGCCATGGCGAATCCGAACTTCACACCCGTCGCGCCGCAGCAGGTCCTGTGGACCGCGGTTGCGATCGGCGCTGCGGCGATCCTCCTCATCCTGTTGCGAGACCATCGGATTCTTCGGCGGTTCACCTACATCTCGCTGATCGTCAGCGCCATCCTGCTTCTCCTGCCACTCACTCCGCTCGGCCTGGAGATCAACGGTGCCCGCATCTGGATCTCGGTGGGGATCGGCACGTTCCAGCCGGGAGAGGTCGCCAAGATCACCCTCGCTATATTCTTCGCGGGGTATTTGTCGACCAACCGTGACCTCATCCTCCTCGCGGGGAAGAAGATCGGTCCTCTCCAGCTTCCGCGCTTCCGCGACCTCGCGCCAATGGCGGCAGCCTGGCTCGTCAGTATCGGCGTGCTCATCTTCCAGCGTGACCTCGGTTCCTCCATCCTCTTCTTCGGGCTCTTCATGGTCATGATCTACGTGGCGACGAGCCGGGTGAGCTGGGTGTTGATCGGACTGGCGATGATCGGCGTCGGCGTCTTCGTCGCTCTGGAACTGTTCAGCCACGTCGCGCTCCGGTTCGACTCCTGGATCAACGCCTTCGCACCCGAGGTCTACAACAGGGCGCCGGGCGGTAGCGCGCAGGTGGTGCAGGGCCTGTTCGGGCTCGCCAACGGCGGCCTCATCGGCACCGGACTCGGCGAGGGGCGGCCGGACCTCGTCACCTATGCCAACAGCGACATGATCATCGCCGCGCTCGGCGAGGAGCTGGGGCTCATCGGCATCGTCGCGATCGTGATGCTCTACGTCCTGCTCGTGTCACGCGGCATCCGCGCCGCACTCGGTACCAAGGACGGCTTCGGCAAGCTCCTCGCGTGTGGCCTGTCCTTCACCATCGCCCTCCAGTGCTTCGTGGTGATCGGTGGAATCACCCGACTGATCCCCCTGACGGGCCTCACCACGCCCTTCATGTCCGCCGGCGGTTCCTCGCTGCTGGCGAACTGGCTCATCGTCGCCCTGATCCTGCTCATCTCGGAGACGGCACGACGACCTGCGCCTTCGGGGCCGATGAAGGATTCGTTCCCCGAGGCCCTCGGTATGAACGGGAAGCCCGTGAAGAAGACCGCCGCCGAGGAGGCCACCCGATGAACCAGGCCATCCGCAGCGCATGGGTCGTCGCCATCGCGATGTTCGCCCTCGTCCTCGGCTCTCTGACCTACGTCCAGTTCTTCCAGGCGCAGGAGCTCAATGACAACGACTGGAACAGCCGACAGTTGTACCAGGACTTCGGCCGGCAGCGCGGGGCCATCCTCGTCGACGGTCGCGCCATCGCCGAGTCCGTCCCGTCGAACGACGAGTTCAACTACCAGCGCGTGTACAACGAGCCGGAGCTGTACGCCCACCTCACGGGCTATTACTCGCTGTCCCTGTCATCCACGCAGCTGGAGGCCGAACAATCGGAGATCCTGGCCGGCACCAGCAGCTCGCTGTTCTACGACCGCGTCGTACGAATGTTCTCGGGTGTCGACGCACAGGGCGCTTCCATCGAACTGACCATCGATCCCGAAATCCAGCGGCTGGCCTTCGATCTGATCCCCGAGGGCCAACGCGGTTCCATCGTGGTCATGGAGCCCTCCACCGGCAACATCCTCGCGATGGTCTCCAAACCCTCGTACGATCCCAACCTCCTGTCGGGCCATGACACCGCGATCATCGAGGAGAACGCTGCGAGGCTCTCCGAGCAGCCCGGTCTGTCGATCTACACGAATCCCGCGACGCAATCACTGGTTGCCCCCGGCTCCGTCTTCAAGCTGATCGACGCCGCTGCGGCTCTCGAGTCCGGTCAGTACGACGCCGATTCCGAGATCCCGAACCCACCCGCCCTGGAGTTCCCCGGCACCGGTTACGCCCTGCCGAACTTCGTCACGGGCGGTTGTGCAAGCAGGAGCACCGCAGACCTCGAGTTCGCGCTGGAACAGTCCTGCAACACCCCCTTCGCGCAGATCGCGCTGGAACTGGGGGAGGAAGCGATCCAGGATCAGGCCGCCAAGTTCGGTTTCGGCGAGGCACTGCAGATCCCCACACAGGTCGTAGCCAGCGACTTCCCATCGGACCTGGCGGATACCGAGCTGGCGCAGTCCGCCATCGGGCAGTTCGATACCCGGGTGACGCCGCTCCAGATGGCGATGGTGGCCTCGGCCATCGCCAATGGCGGCCAGCAGATGAAACCCCAACTGATCAAGTCCATCCGCGCGGCGGATCTCCAACTGATCGAATCGCCCGAACCGGAAGTGCTCCGCCAGTCGGTCAGTCAGGAAACGGCCGATCAGCTCACGGACTGGATGGTCAATGTGGTGGACAACGGGACCGCCACAGCAGCACAGGTCCCGGGTGTGCAGGTCGCCGGGAAGACCGGAACGGCCGAGGTCACCGAAACCGGTGACAACGCCTGGTTCACCGGCTTCGCCCCGGCCGACAACCCGCAGGTAGCACTTTCGATCGTGATGGAGAACGTGGACATTCCCACTGGTCAGCAATTGACCTCACCCAGTGCCAAGAGACTCATAGAGGCGGTGTTGAGCAGATGAGGCCCACGTCAGGAATCACTCTGGGCGGCAGGTTCGAACTGACCGAGCGCATCGCCATCGGCGGTATGGGCGAGGTCTGGAAGGCACGTGACCAGATCCTCGGTCGGATCGTGGCGATCAAGATCCTGAAGGAGGAGTACTCGGGCGACCCGGCGTTCCTCAACCGCTTCCGTGCCGAGGCGCGCCACACGGCGCTGCTCAACCACGAGGGCATCGCCAACGTCTTCGACTACGGCGAGGAGGGCGGATCGGCCTACCTGGTCATGGAACTCGTGCCGGGTCAGCCCCTCTCCGCCGTGATCGAGAAGGAGCAGGTGCTCTCTCCCGACCGGACGCTCTCGATCATCGGGCAGACCGCCACGGCTCTCGCCGTCGCACACCGCCAGGGCCTCGTCCACCGCGACGTGAAGCCGGGGAACATCCTCGTGATGCCCGATGGTCGGGTCAAGATCACCGACTTCGGCATCGCCCGGCTGGCTGATCAGGTCCCCCTGACGGCGACCGGACAGGTCATGGGTACCGCCCAGTACCTCGCGCCCGAACAGGCGACGGGTCAGCCGGCAACCGGCTCCTCGGACATCTACGCCCTCGGTGTCATCGGGTACGAGCTGCTCGCCGGGCGCCGTCCGTTCTCCGGCGAGTCCCAGATCGCGATCGCCCTCGCACAGGTCAATGACGCACCTCCGCCCCTGCCGGAATCGATCCCGCGTCCCGTGCGGGCCCTCATCGCTTCCATGCTGGCGAAGGACCCCGCGGACCGACCGGCCGACGCCGAGTCGCTGGCACGCGCTGTGGACGCCATCCGCGCCGGTGACATCCGGCAGGCGGAAGCAGCAGTGCCGGGCATGCTTGCGTTCGCCGCCGGTGGCGACGCTGCAACCGCGGCGGTGCCGCGCCAGGACACACAGGCGACGACGGCGGTTCCGGCGCCGACGACGTCGGCCCTGCCCACGGTTGCCGCACCTGCCGCAGCCGGCGCCGCGGCCGGTATCGCCGCATCCCGGGACTGGTCGGAAGAGGACGTCGACGCCGCAGATCCCGCACCGGCATACGGCCGGGAGGACGAAAACAGGCGGAGCCCGTGGCTCATTCCGCTCATCGTCCTGCTGCTGTTGGCCCTGATCGCCATCGCCTTCCTGGTCCTTCAGCCGCTGTTGGCCGGAGATGATAGTGACAACGCTCCCGCGACGACGACATCCGCAAGCGCCACCCCGTCCCGGTCACGGACGCCCAGCCCTTCCCCGTCGTCCTCATCGGCGACGCCCTCGCCGTCCCCGAGCACGGAGGACGCGGACGAGGTCATCATCACGCCGAGCCAGTACCTGGGCCGCCCGGAGGCACAGGTCGCCGCGGAGCTCGGAGCCCTCGGCTTCCGGGTGGTGACCCAGCGCGAACCGTCCGCCGAGTACGCGGCCGGACTCGTCTTCGCCATCGAGCCCGTCGGTACGCTGCGGACCGGTGAGACGATCACCATCACGTCGTCGACCGGCCCCGAACAGGTAACCGTACCCGCAGGGCTGCAGGGACGGTCCGCCGCCGAGGTGGAAGCCATCCTCGTGGAACTCGGACTCGTGCCCGTCAACACCGGCTCGCAGCAGTCGACGGAGCCGGCCGGCACTGTTCTCGCCCTGAACCCCGGTGCCGGGTCCGTCCTGCCGGCGGGTTCGAGCGTCGGGTACACGGTGTCCTCCGGTCCACCTCCCTCGCAACCTCCCGCGAGTCCCACGAGCCCAAGCAGCCCGACCCCTTCGCCGACCACGACGTCCGGACCATGACCCGTCTGGAGAGCCCGCGCCGGAAGGATAGGCGATGATGGCGACAGAGCGCATCCTGAACGGTCGCTACGAGGTCCGCGAGCTCATCGGCCGGGGAGGTATGGCGGACGTACATCTCGGTCACGACCTCCGGCTCGGTCGGTCGGTGGCCATCAAGGTACTCCGGCAGGACCTCGCCCGTGATCCCCTCTTCCAGTCGCGCTTCCGTCGGGAGGCGCAGGCCGTGGCCGGCCTGAACAACCCGAACATCGTCGCCGTCTACGACACCGGCGAGGAGGAGATCCCGGACCGCCCGCAGCATGAGGTGCGTGTGCCCTTCATCGTGATGGAGTACGTCGAGGGCCGCACGCTGCGTGACCACGTCAAATCCGGAGACCTGACGCCCGAGGCCAGCATCGCGTACCTCACCGGGGTCCTCGGCGCGCTCGAATACAGCCACAAGGCAGGGATCGTCCACCGGGACATCAAGCCCGCCAACGTGATGATCACGCCCGACGGTGCGGTCAAGGTCATGGATTTCGGCATCGCGCGCGCGATGGCCGACTCGCAGGCCACGATGACGCAAACGCAGGCCGTCCTGGGCACGGCACAGTACCTGTCGCCCGAGCAGGCCCGCGGCGAGACGGTGGATGCCCGCAGTGACCTGTACTCGGCGGGGTGCCTCCTGTTCGAGCTGCTGACCGGGCGCCCGCCGTTCATCGGGGACAGTCCCGTGTCCGTCGCGTATCAGCACGTGCGCGAGGAACCGCCCGTGGCGAGTAGCCTCAACCCGGCGGTCACACCGGCCCTCAATTCCGTGCTCGCGAAAGCGCTGCAGAAGGACCGCGAACACCGCTTCCAGGATGCGGCCTCCTTCAGGAAAGCGTTGTCGGACGCCGCACGGGGCGTCGTCGTCGCGGGCGGTGCCGGAGCAAGCACCGATGCGTTGGACGTAGCTGCTCCCCGTACGCGTGCTGCAGCTGTCGGCGCTGCACTGTCGACTGCGTCCCCCGACTCGGAAGCAACCGGACCGCACACACGGGCCATGACCAGTATCACGGCCGGACGCGTCGGCCAGCAGGACGTGCACGACGACCGGCTCGACCTCCTGCACGCGTCCGACGAGGCCGACCGCCACCAGGATCGGCGCCGCACCTCATCGAGGATCGCCTGGATCACGGTGTTCTTCGTCGCCGTGCTGCTCGTCCTCGCCGGGGGCTACTTCGTCCTCAACAACGTCGCCGACAACCAGCCTGCGGCGGAGGTCACCACCGTCGTCGTCCCCGACCTCGCGGGCATGACCGAAGCCGACGCCCGCAATGCGATCGTGGACACGGGGTTGGTCCCTTCCACGGATGAGGCGTACAACGCGTCGGTCGAGGCCGGCGACGTCATCAGTTCCGACCCGTCTGCGGGTGCTTCCGTGGAAAGGGAGTCGCGCGTCAACATCACGGTGTCCCTCGGACCCGCCAACGTGGTGCTGCCCGACAGCCTCGCCGGGCTCACCGAGTCTTCTGCCCGTGACGCGCTCGAGGAACTCGGCCTGCGTGGCGGCGAGATCACCGAGGAGACCAGCGCGGACGTCGCGGAGGGAAGGGTCATCACCACAAGCCCCCAGGCGGGGCAGACCGTGCCTGTCGGGAGTGCAGTGGATCTTGTGTTGTCCAACGGCAAGGTGACCGTTCCGCTGCTGACCGACCTGACCGTCGAACAGGCGCAGGCCCTCCTCTCCGATCCTGCCGTGCAGCTCCCGTTCACCGTCCGTGAGGTCGAGAACAGCGTCGTGGCACCCGGTATCGTCACTGCGCAATCCGCACCAGCGAGGTCCGAGGTGGACCAGGGAACGGAGATCGTGCTCACCGTGGCGAAAGCGCCCGCCGTCGAGCCGTCACAGGAGCCGGCGGAGAGCCCGAGCAGCGAACCCACCGAGGAGTCCGCCGGTTCATCGAATCCCCGCTCGACGCAGGGCGCCGAGAACCAACCCCGACCCACGGAGGGCAGGGACTAGCGCGCGATGAGCGGGCTGAGTCCTTTCGCCTTGGTTGCTGCACCCTCGAGGCCGAGCGATTCGAGCCAGTTCCCCAGCATCTGGTAACCGCCCTCGGTGAGGACGGACTCCGGGTGGAACTGCACGCCGCACAGGGGCGCGGTCTTGTGTTCGAGGCCCATGATGATGCCGCTGGCTGTCCGTGCTGTCACCGTGAGGTCGGCCGGGACGTCATCACTGACTGCTGCGAGCGAGTGGTACCGCGTGGCCGTGACAGGCGAGGGAAGCCCTGCGAAGACGCTGGTCGCATCGTGCTCCACGAGGGATGTTTTGCCGTGCATGAGCTCGGGAGCGTGGGTCACTGTGCCGCCGTATGCCTCCGCGAGTGCCTGATGACCCAGGCAGACGCCCAGCATCGGCTTGGCATGCGCGCCGCACCACTTGATGAGGTCCACGCAGACGCCTGCCTCGGCGGGGGTGCCCGGCCCGGGGGAGATCAGCACCCCGTCGCGCGAGGCAGCCATGTCCGCTGCCTCGGCCAGGGTCACGTCGTCGTTGCGGACCACGGTCGTCTCCGCGCCGAGTTCCTGAAGGTACCCGACAAGCGTGTAGACAAAACTGTCGTAGTTGTCGACGACGAGGATTCTGGTGGTGTGAGCCATGAGCTACGGGGAACCAATCGTTGAATCTGTGAGCGGATTGAACTGCGAGACCCAGGGAAACACGAAGACCATCAGCACTGCGACGGCCGCGAGAACGAGGATCAGCGAGAGGATGACGCGCATCCAGAGCGGACCGGGGAGGGCCCGGAATATCCATCCATACATCGCGACTATCCCTGTCCTGCTGCGCGTGCTACCTGCTCTGCGATCTCGGGTGGCGGGCCTGCATCCGAAGGACGCCATGACTCCATGACCGAATAAGCAATAATACGCTCCTGCGCACCGAAGCGCGGATTGCAGCTGGTCAGGGTCAGGATCCTGTCCACGGGCTCAGCGGCCGGATCGGTGGGGACAGGCGCGATGACGTCGGCGCGATCCGGCAGGACGATCTCGGTGTTGCGGAATACATAGGTATAGAAACCGTCCCGCGTCTGCACGTAGATGCGGTCGCCCGGGACGAGCGTGTGGATCTGGTCGAGTACCTGGCCGTGGGTCTGCCGGTGCCCGGCAAGCGCGAAGTTCCCGACCTCACCCGGAGCGCCGGTGCCGGGGTAGTGGCCGAGACCGAGGTTGTCGAGGACGTCCGTCCCTACTCCTGCCGACACCGGCCGCGAGTATTCGGCGCCGAACCGGGGTATGTAGACGACTCCGAAAGTTCCCTCGAGATCGGTCGGGGAGAGAACGACGGGCTCACCGAAGTCCCGGACCTCGACGTCGTCAGTCGCCTCGAGTCCGGAATCGATCGCGGGCGCATCGGCGAAGAATTGCTCGAGGGCCTGCTCCTGCTTGATACCCGAGTCGATGTTGGTCCACCACAATTCCCAGCCGACGAAGAGCAGGAGGACGATCCCTGCGGTGATCAGCAGCTCTCCCAGGACCTGGATGATCGACTGGAGCACCGACCGGCGACGCCTCGCCGCCCTCGGGCGCCTGGTCGCGTGTCCAGGTGCCGGATCAAGGGTTGACCTGACCACTGCCGCTCCTGCCACTCGGGATGCACGGGTATCCGGCGGTTCTTGGCTAGAATCGTTCGGAAAGCCGGGCCGCCGGATGGTGTTGTTCCCTCAGGATAGCCTGCGGGAACAGATGCCCTGCGGCAGCCCGCGAGACCACCGGCGCTGCTGATCAGCAGTCGTGCCCTGTCGAGGAGAAGTCGTGCCCGAATCGAAGCCCCGCAAGAGAGCCACCTCCGCTGCACCTGCTGCAAAGTCGTCGCAGCCCAAGCCGAACCCGGTCTGGTACAAGCCGGTCATGTTCGGCCTGATGATCATCGGGCTTCTGTGGATCATCACCTTCTACATCTCGGAGTCCACTCTTCCGGTGGCTGCCTGGGGATCATGGAACATCCTCGCCGGTTTCGGGATCGCGATCGTCGGCTTCCTCATGACGACCCGCTGGCGGTAGTCGGTACTGCTGCCCCGGAACCAGTACTGATAGGGCAAGCGCTGTGCACACGCTGTGCATGAGGTTATCCACAGATGTGCACAGAACTGTTGATGGGTCAGGAACAGGGCCGAGATTCCGGGCCACGGATATCCACAGGTGTGGAATTACATGTGTGTAAGTTATCCCCTGTGTGGATAACTGGTGTGGATAACGCAGTGGGGCCGGTACCAGGTACCGGCCCCACTGTCGCTTCGAGCAGGCTAGAACGGTAGGAGTGACACTCCCACGAAGGTGGACAGAGCCAGGAGTACGACGACGCCCCCGAGTCCGAGCCACTGCACCTGAGCCTGGCGTGCACCTTTCGGCGCATACGCGATCACGGCAGCACAGGCCGCACCGGCGAGGAGACCACCGAGGTGTGCCTGCCACGCGATGTTCGGCACGAGGAAACCGACTACTGCATTGATCGCTATCAGGACGACGATCTGCCGAACGTCGCCGCCCCGCCGGCGTTGAACGATGAACAACGCTCCGAACAGGCCGAAGACAGCACCGGATGCACCGACGACGTACTGCATGGGTCCGCTGAGCAACAGGACGCCGACAGATCCTCCTACCGCCGAGATGAGGTACAGCGCAAGAAATCGCGCGCGGCCCATGGCGGGCTCGAGCACCTTGCCCAGGATGTAGAGCACGTACATATTGAGCGCGATGTGCAGGAAGGATCCCTGCGAATGGAGGAACGCCGCGGTCACCATGCGCCAGGGTTCAGCGGGAATGACTCCCCCTGCGCCCGCGGTGAACACGGGCGCGTAGGAAAAGCTTCGGGTGATCCCAGGCAGGACGAGCTGGAGCAGGAACACCACGACGCATAGACCGATGAGCGTGTAGGTGACGATCATGGTGTTCCCGCGCGCGACGCCCCCGAACGCGTTCTTGTATGCAGGCGCACTCGCCGCCTGTTCACGCACGCAATCCACGCACTGGAATCCGACGGCGGCCGGCCGCTGGCAGTCCGGGCACGCGGGACGGCCACACCGCTGGCATCTCACATAGCTGACGCGGTCCTGGTGCCTCGGGCACACCGGAGCCTGCTGGCTGCCTGCGTCAGGCGCGGGCACACCGTAGGACATTCGGCTAGAGCTGTTCCACGGTGATGCTCTCGATCACGACGTCGTCGAGGGGCTTGTCCCTCATATCGGTCGCGATCGCATTCAGCTTGTCGACCACCTTGCGGGACTCCTCGTCCGTGACATCACCGAAGATCGTGTGCTTACCCTGCAACCAGGTGGTCGGCACCGAGGTGATGAAGAACTGGGATCCGTTGGTGCCGCGACCACCCTGGAGCCCTGCGTTGGCCATCGCAAGCTTGTAGGGCTCGTTGAAGGTGAGGTCGGGGTTGATCTCGTCGTCGAACTTGTAGCCAGGCCCGCCGATGCCCTGGCCCAGCGGATCCCCGCCCTGAATCATGAAGTCCTTGATGATGCGGTGGAAGATCGTGCCGCTGTAGAGGGGGGCGTTGCTCTCCTCGCCGGTCTGCGGGTGGGTCCAGGTGATGTCGCCGGTGGCGAGTCCGACGAAGTTCTTCACCGTCTTCGGGGCGTGGTTGCCGAAGAGGTTGACCTTGATGTCGCCCTGGTTCGTGTGGATGGTGGCTGTGGCAGTTGGGATAGCAGTCATGGGGCCATTCTTCCACGCGGCTCCTGACAATAAGCTGGAGGAGACCTATTCCGCGCACAGTGAAAGGTCCGCGAAACAGAGTATTTGCGCACTGAGCTGATAGCACCCCCTGCCCATGCAACGTAGGCTGATCAGAACGAGCAACCATCCCCTGGAGGTCTTTGTGAAGAAGAACGTACGTGTCACCCACGAACTCGAGGAGAGCGCCGCTCTTGCAGCAGCATTCGCTGCTGGAGTGGTGGCAGCCCGCGAGTGGGCATCCCCTCACGTCGACGCCGCCTACGGCTGGGCGAAGCCCCGCTGGGAGAAGGGCATCGAGACCGCCGGACCGGCTCTGCAGGAGACCGTCCGCAAAGCGGCCGAAGGTATCTCAAGTGGCATCGCCGTCGTCACCCCCAAGATCCAGGACGGAATCGACAGCGTCGGCCCGCGCATCACGCAGGTCATCGACGAGACGACTCCTCGGATCCAGGAAACGCTCGACAAGGCTACTCCCGTGCTGAACTCCGCGAAGGGCAAGGTCGTCGACGACTACCTGCCCGCGTTGTCGAGCAAGCTCGGGGAAGCCGCCGACACCGCCTCGCGATCGCTGGCTGCCGCCACTGTGCCTCCCGTCGTCGAGAAGGCAGTCACGAAGGTGACCGGCGACAAGAACACCGTCAAGAACGCACAGAAACGCCTCGTCGCCGCGACCCTGCAGGCGTCCAAGGAGCTCAACCGGAGCCAGGCGAAGAAGTCCGGCAAGGGCTGGTTGATCTTCGGCATCATTTCAGCTGCGATCGTTGCAGGCGTCGCCGCCTGGCGGGCTTCCAAGCCAGTCGAGGATCCCTGGAAGACACCGGCCCCGATCAGGACGACGCCTGCGGGATCCGGCAAGAACTCGCAGGACGCAAAGGACGTCGTGTCGAGCATCAAGGAGGCGGCAGAGCGTGCCGCGACGTCCGACAACGAGACGGGTGAGTCCAAGGACAAGCCCGCCCACGCTGCGGAAGCAGTCGCTGACCGGGCGAAGGATGTCACGGAAACCGCCAAGCATGCCGCGAAGCCATCCGACGGCACTCAGGCCTGACAGAACCGAGCATCGCGACGACGAGGACCCCCGGGCAGACGCTCGGGGGTCTTCTTGTTCCCGTACTCCGCGCTACTCACCGCCGAGAACAGGCGGGGGAGCGGCGATGCCCTCCTGGCCGAGCGTTCTCCGGCGGCTGCGCCGCCTCTGCTGTCCACGGATCACGACCGCCAGACCGACGAGAATCAGTGCGAGCCCACCGTAGGTACCGGCTGGTAGTTTCTCCCCGAGGAAGACCGCTGCCAGGATCGCGGCACCGGGTATCTCCAGCAGGATGATCATCGACACCACGAGCGGGCTCATGACAGCCAGCAGGTGGTTGAAGACCGAGTGGCCCATGATCTGCGCAAGAAGCGTCACGGCGAGGATGCCGGCCCAGGCCGCTGGGGTGAACCCGATGATCGGCTGGTTGGTCACCGCGCACATACCGAGAAGGATCACGGCGCATGCCCCGTAGCACAGGGTCGTGTAGGTGCCGGTGGACAAGGTCCTGCGGGCAGCGGCACCTGCCATCTGGTAGATACCGGCCAGCGCGCCTCCCGCCAGAGCGAGGATGTCCCCCAGCAACGCCTCACGCGACAGGGAGAGATCGAATCCGGTGATGATGACGACGCCGACGAAGGCGACAGCCAGTCCCGCAACCACCGTCCCCTGGGTCCTCGACCCGAGCAATGCGTCGAAGAGCGCGATCCACGCCACCTGGAGGCAGACGAGAGCCGTCGCCGCGGCGACCGAGGTCAGCTTGAGAGCCGTGATGAAGCAGGCGAAGTGAAGCGCGAGTGCTGCCGCTGCGATGGCGAGGCGCCGGCAGTCCGCTCGAGTCAGTGCCGCGAACTCCGCCCGCTTGCACACAGCGGCGGGTCCGCCCATCAGGACGGCCCCCAACAGGTTGCGCCAGAAGGCGATGGCGAGCACGGGAGCAGCTGTCGCAGCCATGATGGGCCCTGAAGCGGACACACCGATGACGCCGAGGATCGAAAGGAAAACCGTCACCGGGCAACCCTATTGCACACCGTTCCGGGGTCACCGACACACGTCTTAAAGCAGGGAAGTCCCGGTCGTATGACCGGGACTTCCCTTTCGGTGGAGGCACGGGGACTCGAACCCCGAACCCCCTGCTTGCAAAGCAGGTGCGCTACCAATTGCGCCATGCCCCCGAAATGAACCTCGTCCAGTATAACTGCACCGGACAACCGTTCTGGCTACGCGACGTCGTCCGTCGCATTGCTCCACACGCTCTTGCTCTTCTCGGCATCCTGCCACCGCTTGTACACCAGGACACCTGCTGCAGCAGCTGCCGCAATGAGCAACTTCTTCACAACAGTCCTCCTTGCAGGTACCTGCGAGTGGTGGATCCGTGGGCGTACCAGGACTTGAACCTGGGACCTCTTCGTTATCAGCGAAGCGCTCTAACCGCCTGAGCTATACGCCCCGATACCTCTTCGGGCCGAGATACGACTTTACAGTAGTGTCTCGCCATTCTTCAAATCGCTCTCAGGCGACGAAGAGGCCGGTCTCCTAGTCGTCGGTCAGCGTCACGCCGATTCCGCCGACCAGGGTGGACGAGATGTTGTAGAGCACCGCGGACAGCATGGCCAGCGCGGTCAGGAGCACCACATTCACCACAGCGATGATCGTGGCGAAGGACAATACCTGCGGCAGGGAAGCGAACTGGCGGAGATCGAACCCGCCACTCTCCGAACCGGCGATCTCCCGCAGAAGCTCGTTGACGCCGTCGAAGATCCCCGTCAGGTCCAGGACGGTCCAGATGACGAAGGACGCCACCACGGTCACGATCCCGAGTGCCACCGACAGCAGGAACGACATCTTGAGGACGGACCACGGGTCGACTTTGCTGACAAGAAGCCGAGCCTTGCGGGCTTTTGCCTTCGGAGCCGGCTTGACCAGTCCAGGACGCTGTCCCTGACGGGCTCCCTGTCCTCCCGCTGACGCAGGGCGCTGGGCGGGACGAGCGGGAGCATTCACCCGCGGAGGAGCAGCGGACGTCCGCACTTGTCCACTGGGACCTCGCGGGTTGGTGTTGGCCGAGCTCACTCGCTACCTCCGTGTTCCGGCGACTCAGCGTCAGGCTCAGCCGTTTCCTCTGTCGACAACCGTACTTCATCGTCTGTGAACTCCGCAGGTTCCTCCTGCGGCGTGACCGTATCGATAACGTCAACGTCGGGGCTCGCTTCGGAGGGATCCTCGATCAACCCCTCCTCGACGGCAACGCTACGCTCACTGTTGCGGGCCACGGCGATGATGCGGTCGCTCTTGTCGGGCTTGGCGAAGATGACGCCCATCGTGTCACGGCCCTTGGCGGGTACGCCGGCAACGGCGGAACGGACCACCTTGCCACCTCCCATGACCACCAGCACCTCGTCTTCCTCCTGCACGACGAGCGCGCCGACGAGGTCACCGCGTTCCTCGGCCAGCTTGGCCACCTTGATTCCGAGCCCACCACGGCCCTGGACGCGGTAGTCGTCGACCTTCGTCCTCTTGGCGAAGCCACCCTCGGTCACGATGAAGACATAGGAGTCGTCGGTGACCACGCTGGCGGCGAGCAGCTCGTCGTCATCGCGGAACTTCATCCCGGTCACGCCGGACGTGGCGCGACCCATCGGCCGCAGCGCGTCGTCGTCCGCCGTGAAGCGAAGCGACTGTCCCTTGCGGGACACAAGCATGATGTCGTCATCACTCGCGACGAGCTGTGCCGACACGAGCTCGTCATTGTCGCGGAGATTGATCGCGATCACCCCGGCGGACCGGTTGGTGTCGTAGTCCTCGAGCCGTGTCTTCTTCACGAGTCCCCGCTTGGTGGCGAGCACCAGGAACGGTGACTGCTGGTAGTCGCGCAGGTCGAGGACTTGGGCGATGGTCTCGTCCGGTTGGAAGGCCAGGAGGTTGGCGACGTGCTGGCCCTTGGCATCCCGCGCAGCTTCGACGAGTTCGTACGCCTTCGCGCGGTAGACCCGACCGAGGTTCGTGAAGAACAGCAGCCAGTGATGGGTGGTGGTGACGAAGAAGTGCTCGACGACGTCGTCCCCGCGCAGTTGCGCGCCCTTGATACCCTTCCCTCCACGCGCCTGCTGGCGGTAGTTGTCGCTGCGCGTGCGCTTGACGTACCCGCCGCGGGTGATGGTGACGACCATCTCCTCCTCCGGGATCAGGTCCTCCATGCTCATGTCGCCGTCATAGCCCATGAGGATCTCGGTGCGCCGATCATCGCCGAACTTGGCCACGATCTCCGACAACTCCGTACTGACGATGCCGCGCTGGACATCCTCGGAAGCGAGGATCCGGTTGAATTCGGTGATCATGGATTCGAGTTCGGCGTGGCGGTCCTGGATCTTCTGCCGCTCGAGCGCCGCGAGGCGGCGGAGTTGCATGTTCAGGATGGCGGTCGCCTGCAGCTCGTCGATGGACAGCAGACCCATGAGCCCGTCGCGGGCCTCATCCGTGGTCGTCGAGGCACGGATCAGGGCGATGACCTCGTCGAGTGCGTCGAGCGCCTTGAGCAGTCCGCGCAGGATGTGCGCTTCCTCCTCCGCCTTCCGCAGCCGGTACCGGGTGCGGCGCACGATGACTTCGAGCTGGTGCGTGACCCAGTGACGGATGAAGGCGTCGAGGCTGAGCGTGCGCGGCACGTCGTCCACGATCGCCAGCATGTTCGCGCTGAAGTTGTCCTGCAGCTGGGTGTGCTTGTAGAGGTTGTTCAGAACGACCTTGGCGACGGCGTCGCGCTTGAGGACGATCACGAGGCGCTGGCCCGTGCGTCCCGAGGTCTCGTCGCGCAGGTCCGCGATACCACTGACCTTGCCGTCCTTGACGAGTTCGGCGATCTTGATCGCCAGGTTGTCCGGGTTCGCCTGGTAGGGCAGCTCCGTGACAACGAGGCAGGTACGGTTCTGGATCTCCTCGACGTTGACGACGGCGCGCATGGTGATCGAACCACGCCCCGTCCGGTAGGCATCCTCGATGCCCTTGTGGCCGAGGATCTGCGCTCCGGTCGGGAAGTCGGGACCCTTGATCCGGGCGATGAGGGCCTCGAGCAGCTCCTCCTTCGAAGCGTCCGGGTGCTCCAGGTACCACTGGACGCCGTCGGCGACCTCCCGAAGGTTGTGCGGAGGGATGTTGGTGGCCATACCGACGGCGATGCCGGACGATCCGTTGACGAGCAGGTTCGGGAAGCGCGACGGAAGGATCGTCGGCTCCTGGTTCTTGCCGTCGTAGTTGTCCTGGAAGTCGACGGTCTCCTCATCGATGTCCCGCACCATCTCCATGGCGAGCGGAGCCATCTTCGTCTCCGTGTACCGGGGGGCCGCCGCGCCGTCGTTCCCGGGTGACCCGAAGTTGCCCTGTCCGAGTGCCAGCGGATACCGCATGGTCCAGTCCTGGATCAGTCGGACGAGGGCATCGTAGATGGCCGAATCACCATGCGGGTGGTACTGCCCCATGACTTCGCCGACAACGCGGGCACACTTGTTGAACGAGCGGTCCGGGCGGTAGCCGCCGTCGAACATCGCGTAGAGCACCCGGCGGTGGACCGGCTTCAGGCCGTCGCGCACATCGGGCAGGGCGCGACCGACGATGACCGCCATCGCGTAGTCCAGATAGGACCGCTGCATTTCCGTCTGCAGGTCGACCTGCTCAACGCGGTCCGTCAGGACCTCGCCCTCGAGGGGTACGTTCGGTCCGTTGCCGTTACCGGTGATGTCGTCACTCATAAGTCAGTTCCGTTCATGAAAGGTTCTCGACCACAAGAGATCACGCGGTCGCGGGCCGGTACCCGACATCTTGTGTAGGCGCTTTGATATCTGCGAGGTACGAGCAAATCTCGTTGCGCCGGCAAGATGCCGGGTAGCGGCACTCAGATATCGAGGAAACGCACGTCCTTGGCGTTCTGCTGGATGAAGTTGCGGCGGGACTCGACGTCCTCACCCATCAGCACCGAGAAGACCTGATCGGCGGCCGCGGCGTCGTCCATGGTGACCTGCAGCAGAGTGCGGTGGTCCGGATCCATGGTGGTGTCCCACAATTCCGTGTAGTCCATCTCGCCGAGGCCCTTGTAGCGCTGGATGCCGTTGTCCTTGGGCAGGCGCTGGTTCTTGGCGAGGCCGATCTTGATGACCTCGTCGCGCTCACGGTCGCTGTACACGTAGTCGTGCTTCGCGTTGGACCACTTGATGCGGTACAGCGGCGGCTGCGCCAGGTAGACGAAACCGTTCTCGATCAGGGGCCGCATGTAGCGGAACAGGAGTGTCAGCAGGAGGGTCGTGATGTGCTGGCCATCCACGTCGGCATCGGCCATCAGGACGATCTTGTGGTACCTCGCCTTATCGACGTTGAAGTCCTCGCCGATCCCCGCACCGAAGGCGGTGATCATGGCCTGAACCTCGCTGTTTCCGAGGGCACGGTCGAGGCGTGCCCTCTCCACGTTGAGGATCTTGCCGCGCAGGGGCAGGATCGCCTGGGTCTCGGGGTTCCGCCCACGGACCGCAGAACCACCGGCCGAGTCACCCTCGACAATGTAGATCTCCGAACGGGCAGGGTCCTTGGACTGGCAGTCCTTCAGCTTTCCGGGCATGCCTCCCGATTCGAGAAGTCCCTTGCGGCGCGTGGACTCACGCGCCTTGCGGGCGGCGAGACGCGCCTGCGATGCCTGGATCGACTTGCGGATGACGTCGCGTGCCGGTCCCGGGTTGCGCTCGAGCCAGTCACCGAGCTGGTCGGCCACGACGCGCTGCACGAAACCCTTGACCTCGGAATTGCCGAGCTTCGTCTTGGTCTGGCCCTCGAACTGCGGTTCGGACAGCTTTACCGAGATGACAGCCGTCAATCCCTCGCGGATGTCGTCACCCGTGAGGTTGTCGTCCTTCTCCTTGATGATGTTTTTCTCGCGCGCATACTTGTTGATCAGCGTCGTCATGGCTGCGCGGAAGCCCTCTTCGTGTGTTCCACCCTCGTGCGTGTTGATCGTGTTCGCATAGGTGTGCACGCTTTCGGAATACGCCGAGGTCCACTGCAGCGCGACCTCGACTGCCATTCTCTTGTCCGTGTCCTCGGTCTCGAACGCGATGACGTCCTCATGGATCACATCCACGCGCTTCGAGGAATTGAGATGGCGGACGTAGTCCAGGAGCCCGTTCTCGTACAGGTACTCCACGGCCCGGTGCTTCGGCTGTCCGTCCGACTCCTGTGCCTGCTCGATCTCGACCACCTCGTCGGTCTCGACCGCGTCCGCGCGCTCGTCCGTGAGGGTGATGCGGAGACCCTTGTTGAGGAAGGCCATCTGCTGGAACCGCGCACGGAGGGTCTCGAAGTCGAACTCGGTGCTCTCGAAGATCGCGTCGTCGGGGTAGAAGGTCTGAGTGGTCCCGGTGTCGGTCGTCTCCTCACCCCTCCTGAGTTCACCGACCGGCTTACCGCCGTCCGCGAACGACTGGTGCCATACATACCCCTGGCGGCGCACTTCCGTCTCGACCCGCTTCGAGAGTGCATTGACGACGGAGATACCGACGCCGTGCAGCCCGCCGGATACGGCATAGCCGCCACCGCCGAACTTTCCGCCGGCGTGGAGGATGGTCATGACGACCTCTACGGTGGGTCGTCCCTCGGTGGGGTGCATGTCGACGGGGATTCCGCGGCCGTTATCCATGACCTTGACGCCGCCATCGGCCTGCAGCGTGATCTGGATGTGGTCGCAGTACCCGGCCAACGCCTCGTCGACCGAGTTGTCCACAACTTCGTACACAAGGTGGTGGAGCCCTCGCGGTCCCGTGGACCCGATGTACATACCGGGACGCTTGCGAACCGCTTCGAGGCCCTCCAGGACGGTGATCTCGCTGGCACCGTATGCATGTTCGGTGGCTGCTTCGAGGATCGGGGATTCGCCCTCGCCGATCAGGACATCACTTGCATTCAACTCGTTCTCGTGTGCCACAGGCGTAGAAGGCTCCTCAGCTGGATAGACCAAAACAATCTGTCTCCATTCTACCCTGTGGAGGGCTACAATCCGTCACCAACAGCCCCTCATTGGCCACTAAAGCGGCTCCAGAGCCGATAGAGGGACCTTCCATGAGGACGGATACGCCGGGCGGACCCCCGATTGCGCTGAAGGCCGTCCAGCGGGGCAGTATCCGGTCGCGGTCCTACCCGTAGGTATCGCGCGGCCCGCGGCCCTTGACCGATCGTCCACCCTTGCGCCAGCTCGGCGCGGCCGGACCGATGACGGACAGGCGCGTGACGACGCCGGCCCCGAGTTCGGCTTCGAACCTCTGCAGCACCTGGGGGGTGATGAGGCGCAGCTGGGTGGCCCAGGCCGTCGAATCGCATCTGACGAGGACGGTGTCGGCATCGAAACTCTCCGGAACGCAGTGAGCCGCGATGTCGGCACCCACGATCTCGTCCCAGCGGGCGAGAACCGATCCGATGGCCACCGGCGACTTCCACCCACGTTCGGCGAGCATCTTCGAGAAGACGTTGCCGACTCCCTCGGGATCCCGTCCCCCGTACACGGGTTCCGGGGAATAGCGACGCCGCGCGGTCTTCCCCACGCGCTTCGACTGAGCCTCACGAGGGGTTCCCCTGGCTTGGGAAGCACTCCGTAGCCTGTTGAGGAGTGCGCGGGGTGCATCCTGCTCGGGGAAAGCTCCGTCGCCGGGAGACTGCTGGATTTCGTCACCCGCAGGGCCATCGACACGCTGACCGACCACATCAGCAGGGGGCCCGGTCAGCGGTTGATGCTGTCCGCGCGGCCGGCCGTCGGACTCGGGGTCGTCTGCGGATCGTTGCTCAGGCACTGGTCGCTGTCTCCGTACCCGAGGTGGCACTCACCCCGGGCGGCTCACCCGCGCCCTCCGGCTGTGAGTCTGCGATCGCACCCGACACCACGCGGAGTTGACGACCGAGCAGGGCACCGGGGATATCGTCACCCACGGCCGCAGTGACGAGCACCTGCTCGGCAGGCGCCACGATCGCTGCCAGGCGGGTGCGCCGCTGCGCGTCGAGCTCCGCGAAGACGTCGTCGAGGATCAGCACCGGACCTCCGCCCGGCGTCCGGTCCTCTTCCAGCAGGAGGTAGTAGGAGGCGAGCCTCAGGGCCAGCGCCATCGACCATGTCTCACCGTGCGAGGCGTAGCCCTTGGCCGGCACCAGTCCCAGCAGCAGCGCGAGCTCGTCGCGGTGGGGACCGACGAGCGAGATCCCTCGCTCGAGTTCCTTCTTACGGTGGCGCACCAGGGATTCGACGAACAACTCGGTGAGTGCCGGCAGGGACACGCTGCGCAGTAGCCCTTCGGGCGCGCTGCTGGTGGCTGCTGTGTCGTCATCCACATTCAGGAGGTCCGACGACGAGGACACGGTCGAGATGTAGGAGATGTCGGCCTGCTTCGAACCGTCGGTCAGTTCGGCGTAGGCGCGCTGCACGTGGGGACGGATCTTGTCGACAAGGACGATGCGGGCCGATAGCAGCCGTGCACCCGCTTCAGCGAGATGCTGATCCCACACATCGAGAGTCGCCTCATGCGCGGAGGAGAACCTGCCTCCCGCCCGAGCGGACTTGAGCAGCGCGTTCCGTTGCTTCAGGACGCGCTCATAATCGGCACGGAGGGCTGAGTGGTGCGGCAGCAACGACACCATGGCGTCATCCAGGTAGCGACGGCGGCCCGACGGGTCCCCTTTGACCAACGCAAGGTCTTCCGGAGCAAAGAGCACCGTCTTCAGGATGCCGGCGGCATCCCTCGCGCGGACGGGATTGGACCTGTTGATCCGGGCCCGGTTGGCTGATTCGGCGTTGATCTCCACCTCGACGCTCGTGCGCTGGGATCCGCGCACCAGCTTCCCCCTGATGATCGCCCGTTCCTCGCCGAATGCGATGAGCGGCTTGTCGGTGCTGACACGGTGCGAGGACAGCGTGGCGAGGTACCCGATGGCCTCGACGATGTTGGTCTTGCCTATGCCGTTGGGCCCGACGAACACGGTGATACCCGGCTCCAGCGCCGTATCCAGGTGCGCATAGCTCCGGAACCCGGTGAGCGAGAGGTGCTCAACGTACACCCGGTGCCCACTTACTCGGATGTCGGCTGTGCGGGCTTCACTGCGTGGCCGCCGAACTGGTTGCGCAATGCCGACACCATCTTCATCGACGGCGAGTCCTCCTGGCGTGATGCGAAGCGCGCGAAGAGTGCCGCCGTGATCGCAGGAGCGGGCACGGAATTGGCGATCGCTTCCTCGACGGTCCAGCGGCCTTCACCCGAATCCTCGACGTAGCCCGCGATACGGGAGAGTCCTGGGTCCTCCTGCAGCGCCTTGACCAGGAGGTCGAGCAGCCAGGAGCGGACGACCGTGCCCTTCTGCCAGGCGGCGAACGTCCCGTGGACGTCCTTGACAATGTCCTTCGCCTCGAGCAACTCGTAGCCCTCTGCATAGGACTGCATCAGGCCGTACTCGATGCCGTTGTGCACCATCTTGGCGTAATGACCCGCTCCGACGTCGCCGACATGGACGAAGCTCTCTGCGCGCTCACCCTCGGGACGAAGAGCATCGAAGATCGGCATCGCGAGATCGACGTCGTCCTGGCTACCGCCTGCCATGAGGCCGTACCCGTTCTCCAGCCCCCACACCCCGCCGGAGACGCCGCAGTCCAGGAAGCGGATGCCCTTCTGCGCGAGCAGGGTGGCATGGATCTGGTCATCGGTGAACTTGGAGTTGCCGCCGTCGATGACCAGATCACCTTCGGACAGGACCTCGGACAGGTCCTTCACGACGGCGTCGGTGATCTGCCCGGCGGGCACCATCACCCACACGATGCGGGGCGACGGAAGGGCAGCGACCAGATCGGTCAGGCTCGGCACATCGGTCTTATCGGGATTGCGGTCGAAGCCGGTGACCTCTACGCCCTTCTCACGAAGGCGCTCCCGCATGTTGAATCCCATTTTTCCGAGTCCGATGAGGCCGATGTGCATGCGCTTCTCTTTCTGACGATGTGTCCGACGGCCGGTCGGGCCGGTCGATATCCTGCCGGGAGGTTACTGGTTGGGCAACCGCACGGGCATCAGCAGGTACCTGTAATCTTCCCTGTCTTCGCCCGATGCGTCCTCCTGAGCCGACAGCACGGCCGGTTTCGGCGGTGAGGTGAAGGAGAAACGGACGAACGGGCTGTTGAAGGCGCCGAGTCCCTCACTCAGGTAATGCGGGTTGAACGCGACGGTGATGTCGTCGCCGTCCAGAGTTGCCTCGATTGCTTCGGAAGCCTGCGCGTCCTCACCCGTACCGGCGTCGAGAGTGACCTGGCCCTCGGTGAAGGCGAGCCGGACGGGTGTGTTGCGCTCGGCGACGAGCGATACACGCCGCACGGCCTCCACGAGCGCCCCGGTCTGGACCGTCGCGTGGATCGGGGTGTTGTCGGGGAAGAGCGACCTGATCTTGGGGTAGTCGCCGTCGACCAGCAACGACGTGGTGCGCCGGCCTCCCGACTCGAAGCCGATGAGCTCGGAGTCCTCGGAGAAGGCGATGTTCAGGTCTCCCGCACCGCCCAGGGTCTTGGCGACCTCGTTGAGCGTCTTCGCCTTGACCAGCGCACTCGTCGACATTCCGGGAGTCGTCGGCTTCCAGGAGACTTCGCGCAGTGCGAGCCGGTACCTGTCGGTGGCCAGGAGTGTGATGAGATCGTCCTCGATCTCCATGCGGACGCCGGTCAGGATCGGCAGGGTGTCGTCCCGGCTGGCTGCGATGATCACCTGCGAGACGGCCTGGGCGAAGGCATCTCCGTCGACCACTCCGCTGACGGCCGGAAGCTTCGGGAGCTCGGGGTACTCACCCTCCGGCATCGTCGCCAGGTTGAAGCGGCTGTTGCGGCATGTCAGGGTCACCTTCGACCCATCGGTAGCGACCTCGACGGGTGCTGACGGAAGGCTCCTGCAGATGTCGGCGAGGAGGCGCCCGGAGACGAGGATCGTGCCCTCTTCCAGGACGTCGGCAGCGATCTCGAGCCGCGCCGAGATTTCGTAGTCGAAGCTGGCGAGGCTGAGGGAACCACCCTCGGCCTTGATGAGGAGTCCTGCCAGGACGGGCACGGGAGGTCGCGGTGACAGGGAACGAGCGGTCCAGGACACAGCCTCTGCAAGTACATCCCGCTCAACTCTGAATTTCACGGAGCAGTGCCGCCTTTCGCCAGATCAAAAAACAGCCACCGGCGAAACACCGGCGGATGGTCGGTACATGTGCTGCAGCGTCGTCCACGGGGGTACCCGGGCACGGGGAACTACAACCCTACTGGCTCACAGCTTAGCCGGACAGTGGAGCGGAGCAGCAGGCGCCGTGGAGGTGGGCGAGGGTCGGCCGGAACACAGAATGTTATTTGACGAACTTTTTGAAGTTTAAGGTTCGTAGTGTTAATAACTGCTGTGGATTCTGTGGATAAGTGCCCTCACCCGGGCGTTGATGCGGATCCGCCCTGTGGACAAGGTGTGTGTCCGGAGAGCCGCGCACAGGAGCTGGTTGTGGGCGCCGCCCGTGTGATTTCGGGGATCCACAGGCAGGAGGCCGGTTTTCCTCAGGCTGACCCTCGATGTTCCCCCAGTTATCCACAGCTGTGTCCACACCTGTTAATTACGGCCCCGCAACCAGGCGGTGCCGTTGCGCTGTCAGGCCTCGCGCTGCTTGTGCTTGATCCGGTTGGTCAGTTCGGTGACCTGGTTGAAGATCGCTCGCCGCTCCGCCATCAGTTCACGGATCTTCCGGTCAGCGTGGATGACGGTGGTGTGGTCCCGTCCCCCGAGTTCGGCTCCGATCTTGGGCAGCGACATGTCTGTCAGTTCGCGGCACAGGTACATGGCGATCTGACGAGCGGTCACGAGAGTCCTGGTCCGCGACTTGCTGCACAGTTCCTCCATGCTGATCTGGAAGTAGTCGGCCGTCTGGGCCATGATCACCGTCGAGGTGATCTCCTGGGCGCCGTCGTCGGAGATGAGGTCCTTCAACACGATCTCGGCCAGGTTCACGTCGACCTGCTGCCGGTTGAGGCTTGCGAAGGCCGTCACCCGGATCAATGCTCCCTCGAGCTCGCGGATGTTCGTGGCGATCTTGGAGGCGATGTACTCGAGGACGTCGTCGGGCGCGCTGAGGCTGTCGCTGATGGCCTTCTTGCGCAGGATGGCGATGCGCGTCTCCAGCTCAGGCGGCTGGATGTCCGTCAGAAGTCCCCACTCGAAGCGGGAACGCATGCGTTCCTCGAATCCGATGAGCTGCTTGGGCGGCAGGTCGGAGGTGATGACCACCTGCTTGCTGTGGTTGTGCAGGGCGTTGAAGGTGTGGAAGAACTCCTCCATGGTCCGGTCCTTGCCCGACAGGAACTGGATGTCGTCGATCAGCAGGATGTCGACGTTGCGGTAGGTCTGCTTGAAGCTCGAGCCCTCGTCGTCGCGGATGGAGTTGATGAAGTCGTTGGTGAACTCCTCGGAATTCACGTAGCGCACGCGGATACCGGTGTAGAGATGCCGGGCGTAGTGGCCGATGGCGTGCAGGAGGTGCGTCTTACCGAGACCGGAATCCCCGTAGATGAAGAGCGGGTTGTAGGCCTTGGCCGGCGCCTCGGCCACGGCCACCGCCGCAGCGTGCGCGAACCGGTTCGAAGAGCCGATGACGAAGGTGTCGAAGATGTACTTGGGATTGAGCCTGCCGAATTCGTGCGAGTTGCTGGGAGGCGTCGGGGACGGTTTGACCTCACCCTTCGGCTCCGGAGAGATCTCCTCGGGTTCCTGCTCCGAGATCTCCTCGTCGACGGGCGTGAGTTCGGGATCGATCACGAACGCGCACTGGATGTCCTCCCGGAACACGTCCCGCAGCGCTTCATCCAGCGCTCCCTTGAGCTGGGTCTGGAGTACTTCGCGGGTCAATTCGTTCGGCACCGCGATGAGCATCGTCGTTCCGATGAGGCCCTGCGCCTGGGCAAGGACCATGAATCCACGCTGCCGAGGGGTGACGCGATCGTCCTGTTCGAGGGTCCGGATGACTTTACGCCAGGAGCTCCCGACGTCGTTTACCTCATCTGTACCCACAAAGACCCCTCTTGGCTGTGCCGTCCACGCTCGAAAAGGTCCGTCATCCACAGAGTTGTACACAAGGCGTGGATAAACGGACCATGGCCAAGACTAGAGGATCAAAACTGCGGAAGATAGCGGACTGGAGCGCCGAACACTGCCCCGTAAGAGGCCTCACTCGGTGCTGTCCGTATGCGTGTAGTGTGTTTTCGACCCCGGTTGTCCACAGGTCTGTGCCCACAGGCGGACGACGGCGAGTTTGACGCCCCTGAGCCGCGTCCCCTAACGTTATGTAGTCCAACATGTCTGCATTTCGCATGCCATCACAGATGTTCCCGGGTACTAAGAGGCCTCGGGATGTGACAGCTCCAACGCGAATGTCGGATGTACACCTTCATCGCGTCAGTCTGTTCTTCCCCCTTGTTGCAATGGGCCGGACGCATCTCAAGATCGTTCTGGAGTAACTACAGTGAGCAAGCGGACTTTTCAGCCGAATAACCGCCGTCGTGCCAAGAAGCACGGTTTCCGACTTCGCATGCGCACCCGTGCTGGTCGCGCCATCCTGTCGGCGCGCCGCGGCAAGGGCCGTACCGAACTCTCGGCATAAGCGGTTCCTCCCTCGCCATGCATCCTTCGGGTGATTGCGCCGGCACGGGGTTCCTCACGTCAGCAATGAACAGGGACCCGCAGTGCTTCCGATGATCCACAGGGTGCGAACGGCAGCGGATTTTGCACGTACCGTACGTTCCGGTGCCCGGTCAGGGCGCCGGAACGTCGTGCTATACGGGTCCAGGACCGCCGATTCCGAGCCTTCCCGAGTAGGTTTCATCGTCGGGAAGAACGTGGGGAACGCGGTCACCCGGAACCTCGTTAAACGGAGGCTGCGTCATGCCTCGGCGGAGTGGATCAGTGCACATCCCTACGGCTACGACGTCGTGGTCCGGGCGTTGCCACGAGCCGCTGAGAGCGACTGGGTTGGCCTGCAGAAGGATTTCACCGGCTGCATGGTGACCGTGGTCCGCCGGCTCGATCGCTCGGAGGCACCGGAAAGGGTAAGCGGAGTATCGTGAGGAAGGTCGCTGTCAGCGTGATGAAGTCCCTCATCGGGTTCCCTCGTCTGGCTGTGATCGGACTCCTGATCGCGTACCGGAAGGTCATTTCTCCGCTGTACGGACCGGTGTGCCGGTTCTATCCGAGTTGCTCGGCCTACGCGCTCGAGGCCGTCACCGTCCACGGGCTCGTTCGGGGAATGTGGTTCGCTGCCAGGCGGTTGGTGCACTGCCACCCCTGGAACGCTGGTGGAGTGGATCACGTACCCGCCGGTTCCAGAACCTTCCCCTCCGGGAAGGTCCCCTCGATTGTTGTGTTGAACCATCCGGTCATCCCGGCCGATGACGAAAGCCGCCCGGCGGCTTGAGGAGCTAACTGATTATGGGTTTTTTTGAGACGATCCTGGCGCCGTTCAGGTGGCTCGTGTCGTGGATCATGTTCATGTTCCACGAGGGGTTCTCCTTCCTCGGGATGGATCCCGCATCGGGCTGGACCTGGGTGCTGTCGATCGTCGGCCTCGTCGTCGTCATCCGTGCCGCGTTGATCCCCGTCTTCGTGAAGCAGATCAAGGCGCAGCGAGGCATGCAGGCTCTGCAGCCGGACCTGCGGAAGCTCCAGCAGAAGTACAAGGGCAAGACGGACCAGCTCTCGCGCCAGGCGATGACGCAGGAACAGATGGCCCTGTACAAGAAGCACGGCACCAATCCTTTTGCTGCATGTCTGCCGATCCTCATCCAGATGCCGTTCTTCTTCGCACTCTTCACTGTGCTCAACGGCATCTCCCGTGCAAGCGAGGAAGGCGCCGAGATCGGTGCGTTATCGCCGGAATCGGTTCGCCAGTTCGATGATGCGACGATCTTCGGTGCTCCCCTCTCCTCGACCTTCCTCGGCAGCTTCGGTGCCAACGGCAACATCAGCGTCATCATCCTGTCCGTGATTATGATCATCGCGATGACGGCGTCGCAGTTCATCACGCAGAAGCAGATCATGGCGAAGAACATGTCCGAGGAGGCCATGCAGAGCCCCTTCATGCGTCAGCAGAAGATCATGCTGTACATCCTCCCGTTGGTGTTCGGTGTCGGTGGTATCAACTTCCCGATCGGCGTGCTGGTGTACTGGACGACCACCAACGTGTGGACCATGGTTCAGCAGTTCTACGTCATCCGCCGTATGCCGACGCCCGGCTCGCCGGCGGCGAAAGCCCTTGCCGAGAGGCGAGCGAAGAAGGGCCTGCCGGTGGTGCCGCTCCTCGGTGAGCGGAAAACCGAACCTGCGATCGAAGCGGTACCTGAGCCCCGCGGCCAGCGAGTCCAGCCCCAGCGCAAGAAGAGGAAGAGGCGATGACGGTAGACAACGAAGAGCAGACCCCGGAGCTTGGTGATCCAGAACCTGTTGCCGAGGCCGAGGCAGTCGGAGGCAGCAAAGCTGCACGGCTGGACGAAGAAGGCGATGTCGCAGCCGATTACCTCGAGGAGTTGCTCGACATCGCTGACATCGACGGCGATATCGACATCGAGGTGCGCAGTGGACGCACGTACATCTCGATCGTGTCGGAGGATCCGTCGAACTCCGGCCTCGGTTCACTGGTGGGGAACAACGGCGAGGTGCTCGAAGCTCTGCAGGAGTTGACGCGGCTGAGCGTCCTTACTGCTACCGAAACCCGCTCGCGCCTGGTGCTCGACGTGGACGGGTATCGCGACCGACGCGGACGCGAGTTGACGAAGATCGCGCAGGACGCCGTTGAGACGGTCAGGGAAACGGGCGACGACGTCGCGCTTGCGCCCATGTCCGCCTACGAGCGGAAGATCGTGCACGATGTCGTCGCTGATCTGGGCTTCGTCAGTGAGTCCGAGGGCGAGGGCCAGGCGCGGCATATCGTCGTATCGCCCAGTGATGACTGAGACCGTTCCCTCTCATCCGGGCGGAGCTCCGGAGCCCTCGCCGGAGGAACGGACGGCCGCACAGGCTGTTTTCGGTGGTCGGTTGGATCTGGCTCGTGGATTCGTCGGGCATCTGGCTTCCTCGGGTATCGAACGAGGCCTCCTGGGGCCGAGGGAAGTCCCGCGTCTCTGGGGGCGCCATGTTCTCAATTGCGCGGTGGTGGCGGAACTCATGAGCGAGAACGCATCCGTCGTCGACGTCGGTAGCGGTGCCGGCCTTCCCGGGCTTGCCATCGCGATCGCACGCCCGGACCTCCAGCTGCAGCTCGTCGAGCCTCTTGATCGACGGGTGATCTGGCTGAACGAGGTGGTGGCAGACCTCGGGTTGTCGAATGTCAGCGTTCACCGGGCTCGTGCTGAACAAGTGGTCGGTAGGGTGTCCGGACGTTACGTGACCGCTCGCGCCGTCTCGGCTCTGAGCACGCTCGTAGGCTGGACACTGCCGCTGGTCGAACCTGGCGGGGAGGTCCTGGCGATTAAGGGACGGAGCGCGGCGGAGGAGATCGAAAAGGCGCGCAAGCTGATCCGCAAACTCAGTGGAGGAAGTGCGGAGATTGTTTCGGCAGGCGCGGAAGTGCTCGCCGAGCCGACGACTGTTGTCCGGATTCCGCTCCGCTCGGCCTGAATGCTCCGGGGGCGTGCTCGGCACGCCAGGCAGGTACGCCGGTCGCTTGCGGCTACCCTTGTAGGTAATGACGTCTGGCATGTGAGAGTGAGTTGCTGAGTGACCATCAAGGACGCCCCCGCGAAGAAGTCCGAGCCTTTCCGAGTGGCAGGATCCCCGCTCGCCGTCGGTCTCCGAGAAATACAACCAGGCGTGTTTGCGGACCCGGCGAATACAGGTGTGGTTTCACGTGAAACCACGGAGGTGCCTGCAGCAGGCGGGAAGGCGCCGGCAGCGGGTAGGCCGAGCAAGGGAAAAAGCGTGATGGAAGCGATGGACGACTCATCACCCCTCGGCCGGGAGTTGGCAAGTGAGGCAAGGCGTCGGGAGAAGCTACTCGGCAAGACCCTTCCCAAGCCCAAGAACACCAGGATCATGACCATCAGCAACCAGAAGGGTGGAGTGGGTAAGACGACCACGACGGTGAACATCGCCGCCGCACTTGCGAGTGCTGGGCTTCACGTGCTGGTGATCGACATTGATCCACAGGGCAATGCCTCCACTGCCCTCAACATCGATCATTACGCTGACGTGGACTCCATCTATGACGTCCTGATCGACGACGTACCGCTCGGTGAGGTCGTTGCTCCCTGCCCGGATGTGCCGAACCTGATCTGCGCTCCGGCAACCATCCACCTTGCCGGTGCCGAGATCGAACTGGTGTCGCTGGTGGCGCGGGAGCAGCGCCTTCGTCGAGCGATCGATGTATATGCGAAGGAACGCGAGGAAAAGGGCGAACCACGCCTGGACTTCGTCTTCATCGACTGCCCGCCGAGTCTTGGGCTTCTCACGGTCAACGCGTTCGTCGCCGCCAAGGAAGTGCTCATTCCGATCCAGTGCGAGTACTACGCGCTCGAGGGTCTCAGTCAGTTGCTGAAGAACATCGAGATGATTCAGAAGCACCTCAACGCAGAGCTCACCGTCTCCACGATCCTTCTGACGATGTATGACGGACGGACGAATCTGGCTGCACAGGTAGCGGCCGAAGTCAGGGAGCATTTCCCGCAGCAGGTGTTGAAGGCTGTTGTACCCCGGTCCGTGCGCATCTCCGAGGCCCCGAGTTATCAGCAGACCGTGATGACGTATGACCCCTCATCCAGCGGTGCGCTCTCCTACCAGGAAGCGGCGGCCGAGATCGCTTCTCGGTCCCAGTAGTCAGTACTATCGGTCCTCCAAGGACCATCACGATGTAGCAGTGGAGGTTTGCTCCACACTGTGGAAGGAAAGACATGGCAGAAAAGCGGCGCGGACTCGGTCGAGGGTTGGGAGCCCTGATCCCGAGTGCCCCTGCTGAGGATGTCTCCGAGACAGCGGAGGTTCTCCCCGCCGAGGAGGATCAGCCGAAGTCCGTTGGTGGAGGCCCTGATGACTCTCGCAAGCCTGTCGGGCGCCCTGTCGACCTGTTCTTCGAGCGCGTCACGGAGGACGACGTGGCGGAGCAGCCTCGCTCCTACTCCACCGCATTGCGGAATGGAATCAACAAGAATGTCACGGCTGCGCAATCGAAAAGAGCTGCGACTCGAGGTACCCGCAAAACTGCTGGCGCAGACGGCGGAGAGGCTCCGTCTACTCCGCGGAGTACCAACAATGCGGTAGTAGGTAAGGGCGCCTCTGGCACTGCCGCGTCCGTACCCGCAATGGATTCTCCTGGTCTGACGGGTGATGACGGTCGTGTCGTCGAGCCTGACACCACCGTTGCTCACCCCGATGCGAGCGTTACCGATGGAGACACGAGTGCCGCCGCCCATGGTGGTACTCCGAAGGGTGATCCCTCTGGAAGCACCGTCGAAAGTGATCAGGACAATGCCGTTTCACGTGAAACGACAACAGCAGAGCCGCGCCCGCCGCTTGATAGCGTGCCACGAGGCGACCAGGCCGCGCTCGTTGATGTACCCGGTGCGACCTTCGCTGACCTGCCCTTGGACAGCATCCATCCGAATCGGAAGCAGCCTCGTGTCGAGTTCAATGAGGATGAGCTAGCCGAGCTCGTCCATTCGATCCGGGAGATCGGCGTCCTGCAGCCGATTGTCGTACGTCCGTCTCAGGAGGGCGGTGATGCGAAGTACGAGCTCGTAATGGGTGAGCGGCGGTGGCGCGCTTCTCGTGAGGCGGGCATGGAGAACGTGCCGGCCATCATACGATCCACCCTCGACGATGATCTGCTGCGCGACGCCCTCCTTGAGAACTTGCACAGGAGCGCCCTCAACCCGTTGGAAGAAGCTGCCGCATATCAGCAGCTCCTCGAGGACTTCGGTTGCTCCCATGACGAGTTGGCGGGTCGCCTTGGCCGTTCACGTCCCCAAATCTCAAATACCCTCCGTTTGATGAAGCTGCCCCCACTCGTGCAACGCCGTGTGGCAGCGGGCGTTCTGTCGGCGGGCCACGCGCGTGCCCTGCTCGGCCTCGGTGAGCCCGCAGAGATGGAGAAGCTTGCTCAGAGGATTGTCTCGGAGGGCCTGTCCGTTCGATCGACGGAAGAGATCGTAGCCCTGAGCGGTGGACTCCGAAGGGCCAGCAAGCCCTCCGCTCCTCGCGATGGTGCTCGTCACGAGCGTCTCGACTACCTGGCAACATCGCTGTCAGACCGATTGGACACCAATGTGAAGATCACCTTGGGAGCCAAAAAGGGACGAGTGAGCATCGAGTTCGCTAGCGTCGATGATTTGAACCGAATCGTGGGAGTTCTGTCGCCCACTTCTGAGTAGCGGCGCGTAATGCCTCAGCAGGGCAAGGATGTTGCATGTGGAACGCTAGGCGACGTTCGACGTTAGTGGCTCGCCTAGTTAGCCGGATCGGTCGAGCTTTCGTCGTTCGGCAGACACCTCTTACTGGAGGGAGGGTGATGCCCGGGTGGTTGCAACTCGAGCCTGACGTCTGGTGAGCCGTCCTGCGGAGCAAACCGATGCTATAGCCTAGAACAGCGGGATCCCTGAAAGCCATAGGCCCCGGGAGTCATCGGTCGCGAGCGTGTGCGTGCTGAGCTCTACTGTCCTCACCAAGCGCTCGGTTGCTAGGACAGTTGAATTATTGGAGCCCTCGCGCTGATGTTCAGACAGAGCGCTGCTCTTCAGCTCGATGCAGATGATAGGAGCAGGGAGTTGCGCCAGGTGGAGGGCTGGTTCCACGTGGAACGGTACTCGCACGAAATTGCCAGCAGGTGCCGCTTTCTGGGTTCATCGGGTCCGCTGGCAAGCCATCCGCTCTGTCTGTCTCATGGCGCTGCAGAAGTTTTGTCTCTGCGGTAGCGATTTGATGAGTAGGCACTCATGCCACGAATGATGGCCTGTATCTCACCATTGACCCTCGATGTCCTGGGGACCCGTATTTATGCACTGCCGCGTCTGCGTTCCCCACGTTGTCCCATCACTTGGGGTCTGTGGGTGACCTGCGTATACGTACGAGACTGTTCGCGCCGAGGTTCCGCGCCGGTTGCTGGCTTCGCTTCGTCGGGCAGCTGGGATAGCGAACTCCGTAGAAGTCAGCAGCCCTGATCCGAGGTGGCGAAGCGTCGGTGTCTACGAGTTGTTTGCGCCATCGAATTGAGATGGTGGCGCACCCCTCCTCCGTGAGATGGGCGCTGAATTAACCAAGCGGAGGGTATGTGCTGCCATCCTCGACCTTCGCCGCAACTCAAGCGAATGAGGGCTTCTCCTGCCAACGCGGCTCATCAATCCGAGTCTGACTTCGAGTTCTCGTCCGAGTCCTAGTCCGAGCCCTGGACCGCGTCCGGGCTGAGGGGCGGCGGTAGCCTTATCCGAGACGGTGGTCGCCTGGGCGAATCTTTGAAGCGTCCCCGATGCGCAAAGCGCATAGAAGTGTTTCACGTGGAACATGAGGGTTTGATTCGGGCCTTGCGCACGCGCCTGGCGCATAGGGATCGTGTGGAACAGCTAGCGAAATCCGGCCATAACTGGAAGCAGGCTGAACAGAGCGGTTTGTCTCGTCAGGCTGCTTCCTGAAGCAGATACCCCTTCGAGCCCCTCGATCGACGTGTGCACCTTTCGGAGGTACTCCGGCCAGGAGGTGAGAATGCAAGGAGCGCGGTGTACTCCCGTCCGGCCGGGTGGCGACAGAACCGCACTACAGCTTTGGACCGGCGTTACTACTAGCTGCATTTGATGCAGCACTATCGCGATCGGCGAGAAGGCATTCCTGCTGAAGGCCCCGAGTAGTCGAAACACCGACTCGAGCGCAGGTCTGCCAGAGCCTCCGCGACTGGTCCCGGTACTCGTCTCGCGTTCACCGGTTCGTTCCACGTGAAACACCGCAACCCGGAAGGAGGCGTGTCTTGCAATAGCAGTGCGACCGCTATCACAGCAGCTCCGCAGGTCATTATGGCTCTCGCAGCAGCCGTGATGATCCCTGTGCTCTTGAAGGCGCTGCGGCCGGTGTCGTGCCGATAGCCGGAGTTTCCCACTCCCACGAATTGTCGAACCTTCTTTCATCCGTTCCGGTTGCGTCGTCACAAGCGGCCACGGCGATTTTGGAGCACAGGCCGAGGCCGAGGAGATCAGGCAGGGCGCTCTTAGAGCAGATGCTTTCAGAATCGGCGCTGACTATCCTTTGACTCCTCCAGCCTTTGGACGGGGCTCGCCTGCTGTCCTTGCACCCTAATTCGCCACGGCGTCAAGGAGCAGCGGTCCCCAAGGGCTGGGCGCGGCAGTCAGGAAGAACTGCAGAACAGCCATACGGGCGGTTGCCCCACGGGTCCGCGAGACGCGGCTGTCCGGAGGTACGCCAAGGGCCGTCCGGTCGACGGTGCGTTTCCAAGGTCGACGGTGCGGTTCCAAGGGGGTGAACGCGGCCCTGTGAGGCCCTGCTATGTGAGCTGGGGCGAGAGGCGGCGGCCAGAAGAGGGCGTAAGTTCGAACCAGGCCTCGCGGCTGCACCTTCTACTTGGAGCATTGCACAGAAGAATCAACACCGCACTTGCCCCACTCCGTTTCACGTGAAACGACCGCATCCGAAGGCCGTGCCGATAGCAGTCCATCCATTATGCGAGAGACAAGAACAGAAGGAACACCAAGGCGTGCAGCAGGTTTACCCTGATGTTCTGCGCGTACGCAGGAATGAGGGCTCCCTGGATCGGTCATGATTGCCGGCGTGTTTTCAACAGCGCCGGTACACGAGCGAATCATACCTACTGGCGGTCTCCAAACGATTCTGAGACATGAAAATGGGCCCGTCGATACCGACGGGCCCCTTTTCATCGTCTTCAGTTGATGAAGGCGGCGAACTCCTGCTCGAGTACGTGCTTGGGCTTCGCCCCGATCGACGTGGCCGCCACCTCTCCACCCTGGAACACGTAGACCGCGGGGATCGAGGTGATGCCGTACTTGGCGGCGATTGCGGGGTTGTCGTCGACGTTCACCTTGACGACGTCGACCTTCTCCGAGTGTTCCGTCGCGATGTCGTCGAGGATCGGGGAGAGCATGCGACAAGGGCCGCACCACTCAGCCCAGAAGTCGACGATGACAGGCTTGCTGGCCTTGAGGACGTCCGCGTCGAAGGACGCGTCAGTCACATCCTTTGCGTTGCTCATTCGAGTTCTCCTTGTAGTTGATGATCAATCAGAGGGAAGCAGTTTCGGAGACGGCTTCAGCCGGCGGGGTGGGCACCCGGGCAGCCGTCTGTGCTGCGCTCACCGTGTCAGCCAGATAGTGCTCGACATCCAGGGCTGCTACGCAGCCGCTACCGGAGGCGGTAATAGCCTGGCGATAGGTCGGATCGATCACGTCCCCGGCCGCGAAGACGCCGGGCAGCGAAGTCTTGGACGTGCGGCCCAGCACCGCGATGGTGCCTTCGCTCGTGAGTTCCAGCTGATCCTTCACGAGATCGACCCTCGGGTCGTTGCCGATGGCGACGAAGATGCCTGTCACGTCGAGATCGCTGGTCGTTCCGTCGACTGTGCTCGCCACCTTCACGCCGGTCACCTTGTCCGTGCCGTGGATACCCACGACCTCGGAATTCCAGAGAAACCGGATCTTGTCGTGGGCGAAGGCGCGATCCTGCATGATCTTAGAGGCACGAAGGCTGTCGCGACGGTGGATGACCGTGACCGAGCGGGCAAACTTCGTCAGGAAGAGTGCTTCTTCCATGGCTGAGTCCCCACCGCCCACGACGGCGATGTCCTGGTCGCGGAAGAAGAAACCGTCACAGGTTGCACACCAGCTGACCCCGCGACCCGACAGCCGCTTCTCGTCGTCGAGGCCGATCTCGCGGTACTCCGAGCCGGTCGAGATGATGACCGCGCGGGCCAGGAACTCCTCGCCTGTCGCGATGGTGAGTTTCTTGATCTCACCCGACAGCTCGGCGGTCACCACGTCCTCGAAGAGGATCTCGGTACCGAAGCGACGCGCCTGCTTCTCGAACTGTTCCATGAGTTCCGGTCCCATGACGCCTTCAGGGAATCCGGGGAAGTTCTCGACATCGGTGGTGTTCATGAGTTCGCCGCCGGCCTTCACCGAACTGGCGAGCATGACCGGCTTCAGGTTTGCGCGTGCGGTGTACACCGCAGCGGTGTAGCCCGACGGCCCGGAGCCCACGATGATGACGTCATGGATCTTCTGCTCGCTAGCAGAGCCATTGATTGTAGGCGTGTCCAGCTGGACACCGGTTTGCGTTGTCACGTTCTCGAAAGACCTTTCTGTCTTTTCATGCGCTGATACGGCCGAGCTGGACATATCCGCGGACACTTCCGTCAACGGGCGCACGAGGGATGTTATTCCGTCGCCCCGGTGTGTCCGTCACCTGTGCGATTGCGCGGCCCCGCTGGGCGGGGGCGCTGCCTCACTGCATCTATTCGATGCGGATCTCCGCGATCCTGAGGCCGAACGGATACTGGGCCTGGATATTGGAGAGCCGTGGCAATCGGGTGATGTTGACGATGACGTAGCGACCGCTCGCGGGACCGTCGGTGCCGGCGGGGATAGGCAGGGTGACCGTGGGTGCGGTGAAGCTTCCCTGCGCGATCTGGACAGCGCCGTCGAGGGTTGGCTGGTCGTTCACCAGGACGGAGAAGCCGCCCCCTGCCCCGTTGAGCTGATCGATAGTGACGCGAGACACAGCGGATTGCTGCTCGAGCTCGACGACGAGAGCGAGGTTCGTGGCCAGCCCGCCGAACGTGTCACTGGCGTAGACCTGGTTGCCCCAGAACGTGGCGGGATTCCCGTCGATGATGAGCGGCAGATTGACGTCGTTCGCTGCGTCGAGGGCCTGATTGTCAGGAACGAGCCGGGTGATCCCGGTGACGACGGGTGGTACTGCTTCGGGTGTCGGTTCTGCCGAGGGAGTGGGCGGCGCCACCGATTCCTCCGGCGCCGGCTCGCTCGTGGCCTGCTCGGTCCCGCCGCCCGCGAGGTCGGTTCCCCCGGAGATCTTTCCCAGTTGTGTCGCCGCGAGGACGACAGCCACCACGAGCACGATAGTGAGGACGACGCCGACCAGCACGCGGCTGAACCTGCGCCCCCCGGTGTCGGTGTCGTCGTAGTCATCCCCGTAGCCGTCGTCGTCATTCCGGCCATGGCCATCAGGGTGCTGTGTGCCAACGGACGCACTCTGGTGTCCTGACAGCGGAAAGCGGGACGCCGCCCGTTCGGGCTGCTGCGACGCCATGGCGGATGCCGCGCCGGCTGCCCCGGCACCTGCGGCTCCTGCTGCCGCTGCCGCGCGCAGGGGACGCGCGTCATCCTGTTCGGGTCCGCCGTCGCGCCCGGACGGTTGCCCGGCCGGAGGACCGCTCGGTTTCCTGCTGGGCGGCGGTGGTACGAGGTGAGGTGTGCGGCGGGGCTCGGCCACCGGCGAGGCCACGACGGGTGGGAGATCGGATGTGTCGTCCTGGCGTTCCTGGTCGGACCTCTGGCGCCCGAATCGCCGCGTCAGGCCGGAGAGGCGTGACTTCCGGTGGGGCTGCTCGTCGTCGTACTCGTCGTACTGGTCGTCGTCGTCCTCATAGGTCTCGGGTTCCATGGACCGGGGGCGGCCGAAGATCTCCGAACCGAGGGTGTCGGTGAAGAAGGGCTCGACATATGGCGCCTCCTGCGCGGGCGCGTCCTGCTGCACGATCAGGTCGAGCATGTCGGCAGCCGGTGCCCGATTGGTGACCAGGTAGGTGCCCGCTTCGGTGATCCCGAGGTCGAGGACCTGGATGTTCCCGCTGCGGTCGCCGGTCGCCAGCTCACGGGCACTCGTTGCTACCTGGGAAGCATTCCCTGCTGATGCGACGAGGATGCTCACCGAGCGGTTGAGCACCTGGTCGACGCCGTCGAGCACGAGATCCTTCTCAGCAGATGCCAGCACATAGGCGGTCACCTTGTAGCGGCCCCCCAGCACTGAACCGACGTCTACTGCTTCTGGCACGTGTTCCTCCCGGCAAACCTGGCTGATTTCTCACCATGCTACCGGTCGGTCACGCCTTTCCCGGGCTGGGACGTCAGGCGGCGCTCCGGCGGAATCGCGCCATGAGCGGCTCCAGGAACTCGCTCAGTTCGGTGATGCGGAGCAGTTTGAGCATGCCCAGGTACACGGCGGACATCAGGACTCCTCCGATCGCGAGGACGAGGAGGGCATGAAGTTTCGATTGCCAGAGGTACCCGCCGGCGTCGTATCCGCCGAACGCCCAGGACAGGGCCGTCCCCGCGAGCGCCGAGACCAGGCCCGCGATGATGAGCCGCACGTGGACGTCGAAGACGTGCCCGGCGCCATAGGATCCGATGGCGCGCTTGAGGAAGACGTGGCTGATGACGACGGCGATCACGTTGCCCAGCGTGTATGCCACTGCGAGCATCGGCACGATGAGCCGAGGATCGAACATGGCGGCGAGGAGCGCGAATGCGACCCCGACGACGGACAGGATCAGCTGGATCTTGAGGGGGGTCCTGACGTCCTCGCTGGCATAGAAGACGCGATTGAGGAAGAAGTTCGCACTGAGGAACGGCGCTCCTACGGCGAGGATCGCGATGATCACGCCGTTGATGGCAGCGACCTCGGCGGATTCGCTGAAGAGCATCCCCAGGGGTCCGGCGAAGGTGAGCAGCGCGGCAGCACCGAAGACGGTGGCAACACCGATGATGCGCAACCCCTGGGACAGCGTTGCCCGGACGGCGGCGAGGTTGTCGTCCGCATGTGCGGACGCCAGCTGGTTGAACATGACCGTCGCCAGGGACAGCGCGATGACCGCGTGCGGGAGCTGGTACACCATCGACCCGAATTCGAGGTTCGTCGAGCCCGCGATCTGCACCGGTGGATCCTGGGCGAGAAGGCGCGGCCGGGCATCGGCGGCGATCGTCGCCACACGCAGGTTCACGAGGTAGAGGCCGTTGCCGATCAGCATGGTCACGATCGTGACGGAGGCGAGCTTCCCGGTCCGACCGAGCCCGGTGCCGCGGACCCCGAATTTCGGCCGCAGGCCCAGGTTCAGACGCTTCAACGGGACGAACAGCACGACCGCCTGGATGATGATGCCGAGCGTGGTCCCGCCGGCGAGCAGCACCGTCTGCTCCGTCGTCCACGTCTCCGGGCTGTGCCGCTCCACCTGCTCGGTCCCCATGAGCATGATGAAGACCACCAGGAATGCGATGGACACCAGGTTGTTGACGACGGGCGCCCACATGTACGGCCCGAACGATCCGTTGGCGTTGAGGATCTGCCCTGTCACCGCGTACATGCCGTAGAAGAAGATCTGCGGAAGGCACCAGAAGGCGAAGGCGGTGGTGAGCGCGAGGTTGGCTCCCGTGAAGCTCGTGGTCAGCCCGACGATGACGGGAGCGGCGAGAGTCACGAGCACCGTGAGGACGAGGAGGGCCGCGGCGGCGAGCGTGAGCAGTCTGCTGACATAGTCCGCGCCCCGGTCGGGCTGCCTGCTCGCACGGATGATCTGCGGTACCAGGACAGCATTGAACACGCCGCCGGCCAGCATGAGGTAGATGAAGTTGGGAAGGTTGTTCGCGGAGGTGAAGAGGTCCGAGACCTGCCCCGAGGCTCCGATCGCGGTGGCGAGCAGTCCCACGCGGACCAGGCCGAGGATCCGCGAGACCAGCGTCCCGGCGGCCATGATCGCGCTCGAGCGTGCGGTGGAACCGCTGCTCGGGGTAGGGCGGGTCTCCCGTAGGGGCTGCCCGGCATCCTGCAGTGGTATCGAGGCTGTGTTCGTTTCAGACATCGCTCCCCATCGTCTCACCCGAGGAACGACGACGACGTCCGCGCCCTCGGCGAGTGGCTCAGAGGTGCTCGGGCAGGACCTCGCGCGCAAGGTCGGCGATGCGGCGTTCGTTGGGGAAGGACAGGCGGCGGCCCAGTTCCTGGAGAGGGACCCAGGCGACGTCGACGGCTTCGTGGTCCGGATCGTTCTCGATGGTGAGGTAACCGCCGGTGGCGATCAGCAGGAAGTGGTGCACCGTCTTGTGGACGCGGTGACCGCTGACGGTGAACCAGTAATCGATGCTGCCGAGGGCGGAGACTATCCGCCCCTCGATCCCGGTTTCCTCCGCGATCTCACGGATGGCTGCCTCTTCGCTGTTCTCGACGCCCTCCGGGTGGCCCTTGGGCAGGCACCATTCCAGGCGGCCGCCGCGGTTCAGACGAGCGATGATGGCGACGTCCAGGGAGTCCTTCGTGGTGTCGACGACGATCCCACCAGCCGAGACCTCCTCCACCGTGGGCAGCTGGTGCTGCACGGCAGGCATACCCGTGGTTCCCATTGACACTGTCAACGGGGTGCGCTTTGGAGCACTTGGAACGGGTCGGTCCATGGAGACCACTCTAACGATCTTTAAGGAGCGGCGATGACGGTGCGACGCGCTGCGCACCGGCCTGTGTACCAGCCGCGGGGGCCGGCACCGGTGTGGGAAACACGGGCTGATCTGGCACCCTTAAGGGACTATGGCGCACCTGCTGGACACTTCGACCCTTACCGCACCCCTCCCTCCCGTAGTCCTCGAGGTCGGTGAGCTCTTCGATGCAGCGGGCCATGAGCTCTCCCTCGTCGGCGGGCCGGTGAGGGACCTGTTCCTCGGCAGGGTCTCGCCCGACCTCGATTTCACGACGAGCGCCGACCCCGACCAGACCCTCGCCGTCATCAGGCGCTGGGCCGATGCCTACTGGGAGATCGGCCGGGCCTTCGGCACCATCGGGCTGCGGAAGGACGGGTTCCAGATCGAGATCACGACCTACCGCGCCGAAGCCTACGACCCGGAGTCCAGGAACCCGACGGTCGCCTTCGGAACGAGTCTCGAGGACGATCTCTTTCGCCGTGATTTCACGATCAACGCCATGGCGCTGCGGTTGCCGTCGCTCGAACTCGTCGATCTGTTCGGCGGTGTCAGGGACCTGCACGCCGGGATGCTGCGCACCCCGGGAACTCCGTCGTCGTCCTTCTCCGACGATCCACTGCGGATGATGCGCGCGGCGCGTTTCGTCTCCCAGCTGGGGGTCGCCGTCGCGCCCGACGTATCGGAGGCGATGACGGCGATGGCCGAGCGCATCTCGATCATCTCCGCGGAACGCGTCCGGGACGAACTCGTGAAGCTCATCCAGGGGCGGTCGCCCGACGCCGGGATCGACGTTCTGGTGGACACCGGACTTGCCGATCATGTGCTGCCGGAGGTCGCGGCGCTGCGCCTCGAGACGGACGAGCACCACCGACACAAGGACGTCTACCAGCATTCGCTGACCGTCCTGCGCCAGGCGTGCGAGCTCGAGACGGACGACGACGGCCCGGTACCTGCGCCCGACGTCGTCCTGCGCTTCGCCGCGCTGCTGCACGACATCGGCAAGCCCGCGACGCGGAAGTTCGAACCCGGCGGTGCGGTCAGTTTCCGTCACCACGATGCCGTCGGCGCCAAGCTGGCAGCCAAGCGGCTGCGGGCCCTGCGCTTCGACAACGACACCATCAAGGCCGTGGCTCGCCTCGTGGAGCTGCACATGCGTTTCTACGGCTACGGAGAGGCAGGCTGGAGCGACTCCGCCGTGCGGCGCTACGTGAACGACGCCGGCCCCCTGCTCGAGCGCCTGCACCGCCTCACGCGCTCGGATGTCACGACGCGCAATCGACGCAAGGCCGAGCGTCTCGCCTTCGCCTACGACGATCTCGAGGCCAGGATCGCCGATCTCGCCGAGCAGGAGGAGCTGGCTCAGATCCGGCCGGACCTGGACGGGGAACAGATCATGGCACTCCTCGGCATCCGCCCCGGCCCGGTGGTGGGCCGCGCCTACCGGTACCTCCTCGAGGAACGCATGGAGCACGGACCCCATGACCCCGCCGACGCCGAGACCAAGCTCCGCCAGTGGTGGACCGAGCAGCCCGAGTCACAGGAGAGCACACCATGAAGCCCATGACAGGCGCAGCAGCGCCGGATCTCACTCCGGCCGGGACACCGCTGCCCAGGCTGTGGCTGCTGCGGCACGGCGAGACGGAGTGGTCGAGGGACGGGCGCTACACCGGGCTGACGGATCTTCCGCTGACCCGGCACGGCGAGCAGCAGGCGCTGGCGGCCCGCGAGCACCTCCAGGACGTCGAGTTCGATCTCGTGGTCACCTCGCCCCTGCAGCGCGCGGTCCGTACGGCCGAACTGGCAGGGTTTCCCGACGCGGAGGTACTCCCGTTCGCCCACGAATGGGACTACGGGGACAACGAGGGCAGGAACAGTGCGACAGTCCGTGAGGAGAACCCGGGCTACCTGATCTGGAACGACGGCGCCCCGCACGGCGAGACCCTCGACCAGGTGTCCGAGCGGGCGGACCGTGTCATCGCGCGGGTGCAGGCCGGGTGCGGCACGCCTGCCGACAGGGATCCCGAGGCGCAGCCCGTGCAGAACGCCCTGCTCGTCGCCCACGGTCATTTCCTTCGGATCGTCGCGGCTCGCTGGCTGCAGTTCGGCGGGATCGAAGGGAGGCGGTTCGTCCTCGGCACAGCCGCGGTCTGCGCCCTCGGGTGGGACAAGCGCACCCCCGCGATCGTGCACTGGAATTTGTAGCCGGCTCCGAACCGGTTGTACGAAATTGCACGCAAAGTCCCGTCGAGGGAGAATCCATCGGCAAATTTTTCCGTGGGCTATGCCGATCAGCATTTCATGAGGTAGCTTTATCTACATGCCATTGGGCCTTCCCAACCGATCATCTCGGGAACGTCGTGGCTGGACATCAGTAGGTGCACTCAGCGAAATGGAGGTGGAGATTGTGAATACCATGCTCAGCGGAGCCTTTGCCCGCGGCGCCAATCCCGCCTTCGTCATCCGTTCGCACTAGGAAGTCAGCGCACCGGCTCCAGCCGGCTGATCCACCCATCACCCCGCGCCCGTGCGCGACTTCCTTCCGTGATTCTTGCGGCCTTTCCTTTTCAGGAATTGCCTTTTCCTGGGCTTCATCGTGCCCTTCACCATCCACTGAGAGTTTGTCATGTCCAATTCACGGGGCATTCCTGCCCAATTCACCGAACCGTCAGCGATGTCCCCCACCACTAAACCTCCTCCCGCCGGTAGGGGGTCCGTGCAGGGGGAATTCATCATGAGCGGATCACTGACACCCTCCCTGCAGGACACCGGGACAGTGCAGGACGACCCAGCTACCCCTGCCACCGCCATGCCCGGATTCCACCGCAGGAAGAAGGTGCAGCGCATGCTGAAGAGGTGGCGTCGCGGGCTGTCGTTCTGGGGCCGGATCCTGTCCAGTCCGTCCCGTGGTCCATGGGACGACTGCCATCGATTCCGGGATCCCCACCACACCATGTTCATCAAGTAGGACGCCGTGCATCGATGAACGTCGCACTGGCCGAGACAGTCGCCAGCGATCAGGTCAGCGGTCCTGGCTCGTCATCGGCCCTGCGCCCTCCGGTGGCCGGGAGAGGGGCAGTCTGCTCGGGGCGGCGTCCGGAATGTGGGGCGGGAACATCGCGTTATAGGGTCATGGGGTCAATCGACCGGGCCATCCGTCGGCCCGTCGGAAGGGAGAGGGTGTGTCCGGCGTCAGGCGCGTGGCCATGCTGTCCCTCCATACCTCGCCGCTCGAGCAGCCCGGTGCGGGCGACGCGGGAGGCATGAATGTCTATGTCAGGAGCGCCGCGCTCGAATTGGCCAGGGTAGGCATAGACGTCGAGATCTTCACGCGCGAGGCCGGCGAGGGACGCCCCCGCCGGGAGGTGCTGGGTGACGGTGTGATTGTGCATCACCTCGATGCCGGGCCCCGTCACCGGATCCCGAAGGAAGCCCTGCCGGGCCTGAGGAATACGTTCGCCGATGCGATCACCGACGTCGCCGATGCCCTCGCCGATGGACATTTCGACGTCCTGCACTCCCACTACTGGGTCTCCGGCACCGTCGGGCTCACCCTCAGCCGGGAGATGCGCCTGCCCCTGGTCCACTCCATGCACACGATGGCGAAGGTCAAGAACCTGCACATGAAGGCGCTCGGCTCCCCGGAGCCGGGCGAGAGGATCGCCGGCGAGCAGGAGATCGTGGCCGGCGCGGCACGCCTCATCGCCAACACCCGTACCGAGGCCTCCGAGTTGGTCTCCCTCTACGGGGCGGTCGCGGATCGCGTCGACGTGGTGGCCCCGGGAGTCGATCTCTCGACCTTCCATCCGGGTGACCGCGCTGCGGCCCGCGCTGCGCTCGCCTTCCCCCCGGAACGGTTCCACGTGGTGTTCGCCGGCCGAATCCAGAAGCTCAAGGGCCCGCAGGTGCTGGTGGCAGCTGCGGCGGAACTCCGCCACCGCAGACCGGACATCCCGCTCGACGTGAGCATCCTCGGGTCGGGCAGCGGTTCGGAGGCCCTCGCACTGCAGCCCCTCATCGATGCTGAAAGTCTCTCCGATGACATCCGGCTCTACCCGCCCGTCACGGCAGCGCGGCTGGCCCAGTGGTTCAGGTCAGCCGACGCCGTCGTCATGCCCTCCTTCAGTGAGTCCTTCGGGCTCGTGGCGCTCGAGGCGCAGGCCTGCGGCACACCCGTCGTGGCTGCCAACGTCGGAGGCCTCCCGCAGGCGATCAGCGATGGACGCACCGGGCTCCTGGTGGATGGTCACTCGGCGACGGGCTGGGCGGCCGCCCTCGAACGCCTGTACGACGACGTCCCCCTCCGGAAGAATCTCGGCCGGGCGGCCGCGACCCATGCGCTCGCCTTCGGTTGGCAGCGCACTGCCCTGCTGACAGCCCAGAGCTACCGCACAGCCGTCGAGCGCTTCTCCGCCGCCACCGCACACTGAGGCACGCCCGCAGGGCCCCTAGGATGGGAAGGTGAACCCGACCGAGCTCGCCGAGTACCTCGATTCCGTCCGCATCACCGGCCAGGTTGCCACTCCCCGGCAGGACAACCTCAGGCACATGCAGCTGTTCCTGGAGGGGAACGAACACCTCGAGTTCGGCGTCACCCGCACAAGGGAGTGGACGTACGATGACGTCTTCGACCTGATGCACGAGCGCGTGGGAACGAGCGCGGACCGCAGCCATACCGAGGGCCAGGACACGATCGACGCCGGCAAGTGCGTGGCTGCCCTCGACCGATTCGCCGACCGGCTGGGTTCCTCGGCCCGTCGTGGTGAGCGGATACTCTTCGCGACGGGCCATCCGGCCGGCCTGCTGCCCGTCCACGCGGCCTTCGCACGTGCGGTCGCCGCCGTCGGTGCCACGGTGGTGAGCGTCCGGGAGGGCCGGCGCTTCGGTGCCGGCGACATCCGGCAGGTCTTCGGCGTCCTCGTGTGGCATCAGCACGGCGGGCTCATGCACACGCACTTCCCAGAGCCCATGCGCCTCAGTCTCGAGACGCTCGCCGAGGCCGGACAGGGGTTGCCCGACCTCGTGGTGGCGGATCACGGGTGGGCCGGGCAGGCTGCCAGCTCGGGCATCCCGACCATTGGGTTCGCCGACTGCAACGATCCGGGATTGTTCGTCTCGGAAGCGCAGGGACAGGTGGACGTCGCCGTGCCGCTCGACGACAACGTGTGTCCGGGCCTGTACGAGCCGCTCATCGCGTACGTCCTCGAGCGCGCCGGTCTGCCCCGCCCCTGATCCCGGAGCGCTGGTAGGTTTTCCCCATGAGCGATCTCGAGATTGCCCGCGCTGCCGCGGTCAGGCCCATCGGGGACATTGCCGACGCCGCGGGTATCCCGCGGGAGGCGCTCGAACTGCATGGGCGCTTCAAGGCGAAGATCGATCCCCGCCTTCTGCCGGACGATGGCCGGATCCCGGGAAAGGTGGTCCTGGTCAGTGCCATGAGTCCCACACCCGCGGGAGAAGGGAAGTCCACCTGCACCGTGGGCCTCGCGGACTCGCTGGCCCGTGCCGGGCAGCGCGTCATGATCGCCCTGCGCGAGCCCTCGCTCGGACCCGTGTTGGGGATGAAGGGCGGTGCGACGGGCGGCGGGTATTCGCAGGTGCTGCCGATGGACGAGATCAACCTGCATTTCACCGGCGACTTCCATGCGATCACGTCAGCCAACAACGCTCTCGCTGCGCTGATCGACAATCACATCCACCAGGGCAACGAACTCGGCATCGACCCGCGGCGGATCACGTTCAAGCGGGTACTCGACGTCAATGACAGGGCCCTCCGCGAAGTGGTCGTCGGGCTCGGGGGGCCCGCGCAGGGCACGCCGCGCCAGGACGGTTTCGACATCACGGTCGCGTCCGAGATCATGGCTGTCTTCTGCCTCGCCCGGGATCTCGATGACCTGAAGGAACGGCTGGCCGCGATTACCTTCGGGTACACGTATGAACGCAGGCCCGTCACGGTGGGCGAACTGAGGGTCGAGGGCGCGCTCGCCCTGTTGCTCCGGGACGCCATCAAACCGAACCTGGTGCAGACCATCGCGGGTACTCCAGCCCTCGTCCACGGCGGTCCGTTCGCCAACATCGCCCACGGTTGCAACTCGGTGATCGCTACCAGGACTGCCCGGCAGTTGGCCGACATCGTGGTCACTGAGGCGGGCTTCGGGGCGGATCTCGGCGCGGAGAAGTTCATGAACATCAAGGCGCGGGCTGCCGACCTTGCTCCCGACGCGGTCGTCATCGTTGCGACGATCCGCGCCCTGAAGATGCACGGCGGGGTCGCGAAGGCCGACCTCGCCGCCCCCGACGTCGAAGCGGTCGGACGTGGTGCGGCCAACCTGCTCCGGCACGTGCGCAATGTGGAGAAGTTCGGTATTCCACCCGTCGTGGCCATCAACCGGTTCGGCACGGACACGCAGGAGGAACTCGACTGGTTGGAATCCTGGTGCACGGCGGAGGGAATCGATGCGGCGGTCGCCGATGTCTGGGGGCAGGGCGGTGGGGGACCGGGCGGCGACGAACTCGCGGCCAGAGTCCTCGCTGCTCTCGAACAGCCCGTCCGCTTCTCGCACCTCTACCCGCTCGATCTCTCGATCGAGGACAAGATCCGGACGATCGTGCAGGAGATCTACGGCGCCGACGGCGTCGAGTTCTCCGTTCCGGCGCTGAGACGGTTGAAGGAGATCGAGGACAACGGGTGGTCAGGTCTTCCCGTCTGCATGGCGAAGACGCAGTATTCCTTCTCCGACGACGCGAGCCTGCTCGGAGCGCCGAAGGGCTTCACGGTCCACGTGAGGGATCTCATCCCGAAGACGGGCGCAGGATTCATCGTGGCCCTGACCGGGTCGGTCATGACCATGCCGGGCCTGCCGAAGGAGCCGGCCGCGCTGCAGATGGACGTCGACGCAGAGGGAAACGCCGTCGGATTGTTCTAGCTCTGCCCGACGGCGGCGGTGGTGTCCGCCGTGATCGGCGTCAGCACGCAGAAGGGCCGGGACGGCGATGCGTCCCAGCCCTTCGATGAATCGGACTGGCGGCTACGGACCGGACTAGCGGTCGAGGTCGCCCCGGATGAAGGCTTCGACCTTCTCGTGGGCGATGTCGTCGGCGTACTGCTCGGGCGGCGACTTCATGAAGTAGCTCGACGCCGAGAGGATAGGACCACCGATGCCGCGGTCCAGGGCAATCTTGGCGGCGCGGATGGCGTCGATGATGACACCGGCCGAGTTCGGGGAATCCCACACCTCGAGCTTGTACTCCAGGGAGACGGGAGCGTCGCCGAAGTTGCGGCCTTCGAGACGAACGAACGCCCACTTGCGGTCATCGAGCCAGGCCACGTAGTCCGAGGGGCCGATGTGCACGTCGTTCGCGTGCAGATCCGCCTTGACGTTGGAGGTCACAGCCTGGGTCTTGGAGATCTTCTTGGATTCGAGGCGGTCGCGCTCGAGCATGTTCTTGAAGTCCATGTTGCCGCCGACGTTCAACTGGTAGGTGCGGTCTAGGGTGACGCCGCGGTCCTCGAACAGCTTCGCCATCACGCGGTGGGTGATCGTGGCACCGATCTGGCTCTTGATGTCGTCTCCGACGATCGGCACTCCTGCCTCGGTGAACTTGTCCGCCCATTCCTTCGTGCCGGCGATGAACACCGGAAGCGCATTGACGAACGCGACGCCCGCATCGATGGCGCACTGCGCGTAGTACTTCGCAGCGTGCTCGGATCCGACGGGGAGGTAGCAGACGAGCACATCGGCCTTGGTGGCCTTGAGCTGGCCCACGATGTCCACGGGCTCCTCGTCGGACTCGACGATGGTCTCCCTGTAGTACTTGCCCAGGCCGTCCAGGGTGTGACCCCGCTGAACGATGACACCGGTCGGGGGTACGTCGGTGATCTTGATGGTGTTGTTCTCGCTCGCACCGATCGCCTCGGCGAGGTCGTGACCGACCTTCTTGCCGTCGACGTCGAACGCCGCCACGAACTGCACGTCCCCCACGTGGTACTTGCCGAACTCGACATGCATCAGGCCCGGAACGCTGCCTGCCGGATCCGCATCACGGTAGTAATGCACACCCTGCACGAGCGATGCGGCGCAGTTGCCGACTCCAATGATTGCCACGCGAATGGGGTTCTGTCCCACAGTTCTCCTCGAAAGCCCGTTGAATATGCCCCGGCCGTCATCGCCCTGGGCGCGGTCGGCAGGAAGTGCCAGTCTACGTTCAGTTCACAACGCCGGCGGAAGCAGGTCCATTCCGTGCCCGTCACGGCCGTCGCGTCAAGCCCGCCCGTCCCACGGCATCGGGATCGGTCCCGAGGGTTAGGCTCGATGAATGACGTCGGGTACGGGAAGGCGCGGACCGTACCGCATCAGCATCCCGAGCCGGTCGGACCCGCTCCTCCGACAGTTCGTCGAGGGCGTCGGCGGCCCACTCGGCCGCCACGCGGACCCGGGCCGCGTCGCCCCGCAATGGTTCACGGTCCAACGGGTCCTCATCCTCATCACGGTGTGCTCCTCGATCCTCGCCGTCGCGGCCAAGAATCGCTGCCGACTGGGTGGGTGGTCCTCCCCGGACTACTTCTATCGCGCCTGCTACTCCGATTGGGCGGAGCTCTACCAGAGCCGCGGCTTCGGCGAGGGCGTCCTCCCGTTCGTCACCCCCGGAGCCTTGTTCGAATACCCGGTGCTGCTCGGCCTGCTGGCGTCGGGCACGGCGGTTCTCGTCGAACTCGCGGCCCATGGAGTTGCACCAGAGGCGAAGTCGCTCCTCTACTTCGACCTGAACGCCGTGGTGGTGGCCGGCGTCTGGATCATGACGGTGCTCGTCACCATGCGCCTGTCCCACCGGCGGCCGTGGGATGCTGCGATCGTGGCCTCGGCTCCTGTGATCATCCTGTCCGGGACGATCAACTGGGACTTGTGGGCGGTGCTGTTGGCGACGGCCGGGATGCTGGCCTTCGCGCGGGATCGGCCGGTCCTGGCGGGCGTGCTGTGGGGACTCGGGACAGCGGTCAAGCTCTACCCTGTCCTATTGCTCGGCGCCGTGCTGGTGCTGGCCATCCGTACGGGCCGGTACCGGCCGTTTGCAGCCGCTCTCCTGGGTGCCGCGGTCACCTGGCTCGTGGTGAATCTGCCCTTCCTGCTGCGCGATCCGAACGGATGGGCGTACTTCCTCACCTTCTCGGGCACGCGCGACGCCGGTTTCTCATCCGGCTGGTACGTCTTCAACGCCCTCGCACGGGAAGCCGGTGCCCCCGTGCTCTCGCCGGGTGCGATCAATGCGGGCGCAGGAATCCTCTTCGGCGCGTGTTGCGTCGCCGTCGCGGTGTTGGCCCTCCAGGCGCAGCGCAGGCCCCGGCTGGCGCAACTCGCCCTGCTGATCGTGATCGCTTTCATCCTCTGCAACAAGGTCTACTCACCGCAGTACGCTCTGTGGCTCGTGCCGTTGGTGGCACTTGCCGTCCCCCGGTGGCGCGTGGTCGTCGCCTGGCAACTGGTGGAAGTACTCCACTGGGCGGCTGTCTGGCTGTACCTCGGCGGACAGACCAGCGGCGGTCCGCCGGAGAACAACCTGGGGCTCGGCCTCTACGTCTGGGCCGTCGTCGCGCATATTCTGGCCACTGCATGTGTTGCCGCGGTCGTGGTGGTCGAGATCCGTTCGCCGTCGCTGGACGCTGTGCGGCGCATCGGGATCGACGATCCACAGGGTGGTCCCTTCGACCGGTCGCCCGACCGCTTCACCCTGCGCTCGGGACGGGTTCGTCGTCGAATCGGAGGCGCCCTGCCCCGCCGCCGGTACGGGCGTCGGGCGGCCAGGCTCCGATAGGCTGGCGGGACGGCGTCGACGCCACGCACTCCGGAGCGGCCGACGCAGGCGAGCCGGAGTCGCTGCCAAGTCGATCCGTCCGTGCGCCGTCGACACCTCCAGCGGAAGATCATCAGTGAGAGCAGCATCCCTTACCTACAGCAGGCTCACCAGGAGCGGCTTCGACTCGATCGCAGACGCGCACCCCGGCGTCGTGATCCCGATCGAGCAGACTCCGGACTGGGTCGAGTTCGAGCACGCGCTAGGACGGGCTCCGCTGGGTATCTGGGCGTACACGGATGCGGCCGGGAACCTCGTGGCGACCGCCAGCTATATCCGCGTGGTGCGTCGCTTCAGGGAGTCGGTCGTCGTCGTCAACGGCCCTGTGTGGTTCGCGGAGCGGACGCCGGCAGCAGAGCGGCTGCTGATGGAGACGGTACGTGAGCAGTTCCGCCACGATCCTTCCGTACATCCCCTCTACGTCCGGATGCAGGTCGCTACGCTGCAGCCCCCCGCCACCGGACCAATCGAGCACGGCTGGTACGAGCGCGAGATCGTCGTCGATCTGGGACCGTCCGAGGCAGAGCTGCTGAAGAGCTTCCGGCCGAACGCGCGGAACAGCATCCGGAGGGCACAGCGGAGCGGCGTCGAGGTGAGGCATATCCCTCGTGAGGAATGGACTGGAGTCTTCGCCACGCAGTTGTACCCGATCATGCAGGAGACCGCCGATCGGGACGGGTTCCAGTCGTTCGATTCCTCGTACTACGAGACCCTGCTGACGGTGCTGGGTGACCACGTGCGTCTTCTCGTCGCCTACAGCGATGGAGTTCCCGTGAGCTGGCTGATCACCACGGAGTATCGCGGGTACGCCGTCTACTACTTCGCGGGAAGCACCCTCGAGGCCCGCAAGACGTTCGCCCCGTACCTGCTGCTGTGGGAGGCCTTCAGGACGCTGAAGGCCGCCGGCAACACCGCGTGCGGGCTCACGGGTATAGAGAGCGAGAACTACCCGGGGCTCGCTAACGTCACCACGTTCAAGCGGAACTTCTCGAAGAACGTGGTGGTGGTGCCGACCACGTACGACATCCCGCTGCGTCCGGCCCGTTATGCAGCGGTGGCGTCCCTCCTCTCTGCGCGACGATCAGTGCCGACGGCTGGACGAGCGGCCCTGCGCTGTGCTGGTGTGCTCGTGCGGCGGGGCAGGGGTGCGCGGTCCGCAGCGGGTGTACAGAAAGCCGATACATAGTCGGAGGGGAATGGGTCCCAACGGCATAGGAGAGGAAGCATCATGGCAGATGTCGAAGTCGTCGGAGCTGGACCGAACGGCCTCGCCGCGGCCGTCGTCATGGCGCGCGCGGGCCTCTCCGTCAGGGTCCACGAGGCCGCTCCTACGCTCGGTGGCGGGTCGCGGTCGCTCGAACTGATGGAGGAGGGACATCTCCACGACTTCTGCTCCGCGGTCCACCCCATGGCGCTGGCCTCGCCGTTCTTCCGCGCCTTCGAGCTCAGCCGACGGATCGGGTTCGCAGTCCCCGACGTGTCCTTCGCCCACCCGCTCGACGGCGGCAGGGCAGGAATCGCCTACCGCAGCATGGAGCAGACCGTGGCGGGGCTGGGCGCGGACGGCGAGGCGTACCGGCGCCTGCTGCAGCCGCTGAGTGACCGGGAGCAGGACATCCTCGCGTTCACCCTGAACCATGTGGTGCGCGTCCCCGCGAAACCGGAGGCTGCTGTGCGCTTCGCCCTCGCGGTCCTCGACCAGGGTCTGCCCTCCTGGAACCGCCGTTTCAGGACGGACGAAGCGAAAGCGCTCGTCACCGGCGTGATGGCGCACCCGGTCGGGACACTTCCATCGATCACGGGAGCCGGAGCCGGCCTGGTGCTGAATCTCCTGGCGCACACCGTGGGATGGCCCATCCCGGTCGGCGGGTCACAGTCCATCGCGAATGCCCTAGCGCTCGATTTACGGGAGCACGGCGGAGAGGTGGTCACCAACAGCAGGATCGGGACACTGGCCGAGGTGTCCGATGCCCGCGCAGTGCTCCTCGATGTGGCTCCGAAGACCTTCCGGACGATGTCCCGTGGCCGCCTTCCATGGGGGTACGACGCGGCGCTGTCCGCCTTCACCTACGGGAATGCTGCCTGCAAGGTCGACTTCATCCTGTCCGCCCCCGTTCCATGGACGCATCCGGACCTGCACAGGGCCGGGACGGCGCATCTTGGCGGAACGAGGGAGGAGATCGCTGCCGGGGAGAGGCAGGTCAACCAGGGCAAGCATCCCGACAGCCCGTACGTGCTCCTCTCGCAGCCGTCGTCGTTCGACCCGACCCGCGCTCCGGAGGGTCGGCACACGCTGTGGACCTATTGCCATGTGCCACGCGGGTCCACGCGGGACATGGCCGGGGCGATCACCGCGCAGATCGAGCGCTTCGCTCCCGGCTTCCGCGACGTCGTCGTCCGCAGCCATACGACGACGGCGAGCGAGCTCGAGGCCTACAACGCCAACTACGTGGGCGGGGACTTCAGCAGCGGGGCCGTCAACCTGCGCCAGATCGTCGCCCGGCCCGTGCCGTCCCTGCAGCCGTGGGCTACGCCGATCAAGGGCGTGTACCTCTGCTCGCAGTCGACCCCTCCCGGTCCCGGCGTGCACGGCATGGCGGGATTCAACGCAGCACGGCTGGCGCTCAGGCGCGAGTTCGGTCTTCCCGTGCCTGTCCTCGGCGTCTGAGGACAAAGCCGGTCGTCCGACGAGGGTCGGGGCGAGGGTCCTGAAGCACCCGTGTGGAAGCTGCGCGCTCCGGGCGCTGACCTCGGCGGAGCCTTCTACGGCGTTGGGCGAAGGATCCGACGTGCGGCTTCGACCGCTGACGTGCGGTGGGCGGCCCGGGGGGTGTCCTGCGCGTTGAGATGTGCGACCAGAGGAGCCTGGGCCCACGCCTGCGCGACGCCGAAGAGGATGGGCAGGAGTTCCTCGGGCGCCCATGTCGGGTCGACGAGACCGAGCCGTTGCGCCTCGCGGAGAGCCGTCAGTTTGACGTCCGGGGCGGGCCAGTGGCCCGGCAGGTCGTAGTCGATGCCCTCGAGTCGCGCCCAGGTCAGCATCCGGAGGATCTCAGGGTGCTCGTGCGTATGGTCGAAGACGAGGCCTACGAAGGCTGCAACATCTGCGGGATCAAGCACGGTCGCCTCATGGAACTCGATGGCATTCACGTCGAGCACGGCCTGGAAGAGGGCTGCCTTGTCGACGAAGTGGGCGTAGAGGCGCTCCTTGCTGGCATTCGCGGCCTTGGCGATCCGATCGATGCGGGCACCTGCAAGGCCGTAGGCAGCGAATTCGCCGCGGGCAGCCAGAAGGAGGCGGGTCCGTACGTCCGTCGTCGAAGACATCCTGCCAGTATACCCAAACGAACTAGTTCGTTTGACTCCGTTGCAAGGCTGTCCTAACCTCGGAATCCACCTGTTCTTGAGGAGATCCATGACCGTCCCACCCTCGGGCCCCGCCGGCACGTCCACCCCGGGCGATGCTTCCGTCGAGGCCCCCGCGAACCGCTGGCTCGTGCTGGCGATCGTCGCGCTCGCCCAGCTCACCGTCGTGCTCGACGGCACCATCGTCAACATCGCCCTGCCGCAGGCGCAGGCGGAACTCGGTATGTCGGACAGCGATCGCAGTTGGGTCGTCACCCTGTACGCCCTGACCTTCGGTGCCCTCCTGCTGCTGGGTGGACGCATCGCGGACTTTTGGGGCCGCAAGCGCTCGTTCCTCGTGGGAATGGGAGGCTTCGCCCTCGCGTCCGCCCTCGGCGGCATCGCGACGACGGGAGAACTGCTCCTGGTGGCCCGCGGGCTGCAGGGCGCCTTCGCCGCCCTGCTGGCGCCGGCTGCGCTCGCCATCCTGTCCGTGACGTTTCCCGGCGGCAAGGACCGCGTGCGGGCCTTCGCGGTCTACGGGACCATCGCCGGAGGAGGTGCAGCCGTCGGACTCCTGCTCGGTGGGGTGCTGACCGAGTACTTCAGCTGGCACTGGTGCCTGCTCGTGAACGTGCCCATCGCGGTCGTCGCGATCGCGGTGGGTGTACCTGTCCTGCGCGAGAGCCGCGCCGAGGGAAGCACCCAGTACGATGTCCCCGGTGCCGTCCTCGTCAGTCTCGGTCTCGCCTCCGTGGTCTACGGGTTCTCCCGGGCCGAAGCAGGCTGGGTCCGCGTGGACACGCTGGGCTTCCTCGCCCTCGGCGTCGCGCTCCTGGCGCTGTTCGTCCTCGTCGAGGCCCGATCGGCGCACCCCTTGCTTCCGCTGCGCATCATCACGAATCCTGCGAGGGCCGGCGCATACCTGGCGTCGATCGCGGTGGGAGCCGCACTGCTCGGTGCGCTGCTCTACCTGACGCTGTACTTCCAGATCGTGCTGGGGATGAGTCCGCTCGTGTCCGGCCTGGCATCGTTGCCCATGACGGCAGCGATCATCGTCTGCGCCGGAGTGGTCTCGCGCCTGCTGACGACGGTGGGACCCCGCATCCTCATGACGGTCGGTCCCCTGATTGCCGCGGCGGGGCTGCTCCTGCTGAGCCGCATCACCGTCGACGGATCCTACGTGCTGGAGGTCCTGCCGGCGCAGATCCTGCTGGGCATGGGTCTCGCGTTCATCTTCGTGCCACTGCAGAACGTCGCGCTCCTCGGGATCGCTCCCCGTGATTCAGGGGTGGCGAGTGCCGCGGTGACGGCGACCCAGCAGATCGGCGGATCGATCGGTACGGCAGTCTTCACCGCGCTCTACACCGTGGGCGCAGGAACCGGCACGGCAGAGGGAGCCGCAGGCGGACCCCAGTCCCTCGTCGATGGCTACTCGGTCGTGTTCCTCGCCGCCGCCGTCGCCCTTGCGCTCGCAGCACCGATCTCATGGTTCATGATCAGGGTCGCCAGGAACGAGTTCACGACGTCGGGCGAAGCGGTCCATCTGGGCTAGGAGCCCGCTGCTCGTGGTGGCCCCGGTGCCTCCCGCTGGGGGATCCGGAGACCCTCGCCCCCGATGCCGACCATTCCCATAATTCAGCGGGTGACACGGCGGGTGACGCAGCCACCACAGCCGACGGCAGTGCTGATCGCGTGTCCGACGAGCGGATCAGCCAAAAAATCGACACAACAGTGCTGATGCACTCGGCCGTGCTCCGAACATCTGGCACTGTGTAATCATGACTTCCGACCCCGATTCGCGTGTTGCCCTCGTCATCGAAGATGACGCCGCCGTGCGGCAGCTGCTGGTCATGACTCTGGGCATGAACGGCTTCACCACCCTCGAGGCCGAGACCGGGCGGCAAGGTGTCGCACTCGTGCGCGACCGCCAGCCCGACCTCGTGACCCTCGATCTCAATCTTCCCGACATCGACGGCGTCGAGGTGTGCCGTCAGATCCGACCGCTCACGGACGCCTACGTCATCATGATCACCGCGCGTCAGGACGAGATCGATCGCCTGATCGGCCTGGAGATCGGAGCCGACGACTTCGTGGTGAAGCCCTTCAGCCCGCGTGAGGTCGGTGCACGGGTCAACGCGATGTTCAGGCGCCCGAGGAGCACCGTGCGGAACGTGTCGCAGCCCCTCCTGGGGACCGGGAGCGGTGAGGAGACCGAGGTGACGCAGCCTGCGACGGGAAGCACGCTGGTCGCCCCCCGGGACGAGCAGGTCGAGGGATCGCTGCTGCACGGACCGATCAGCATCGACACGGAGGGGCGGATCGCCATGCTCGAGGGTGTGGAACTGCCGCTCACACGCATCGAGTTCGACCTCCTGGCAACCCTCGTCTCGGGGCCGCGGCGGGTCTGGCAGCGGGAGACGCTGCTGTCGCGCATCTGGGGCGACGGGTGGGTCAATGACCAGCATCTGGTCGAGGTGCACATCCGCAACCTGCGGAAGAAGTTGGGCGAGGATACCAAGGCCCCGCGCTTCATCCGCACCGTACGCGGTGTCGGCTACCGCATGATCCCGCCGAGCGCCGACTGAAATTCGTCCCCGAGGCTGTAAAGCCGAGCAATGAGGCCCGGGTGGGCCGAGGGGTCCTCGATCTGGCGGAGTGCTGCGGACGTCGAGTCCTCGAGCCGGCTGGCGCCGACCATGGATGCGCTCACATTGAGGCTGAGCAGCGCGACGACGGCGGCATCGGTGTCCTCGGCCCTGAACGCGGACTCCACAGCCGCGATGCGCTGCGGCAGCAGCTGGACGAACGTCTCAGCGAAGTGGAGCGCTCCGGCGTGACTGGAGAGTTCGACGCCGAGGTTCTGCAGGACCTCCCGGTCCAGGACCGGGAGGAGTGGGACGTCGGTGCCCCCGGCCGTGGGCATGAGGGGTGAACCGGGACGGTCCTCGGCCGTGGCAGGCGCGGCCGAGGCGTCGTCGTCCTCCTCCTTGGGGCGTGACCAGATCATGAGGAGCAGGCTGCCGACGAGCACGGCCGGCACGCCGTACACGAGGGCCTGGCTGACGACGGGTGTACGGAGGGCGCGGATCACGTTGCCGACCTCGGGGATGGTGGCCGTTGCCTCGTAGACGTAGTCCCCCTCGAGCGTGGCGGTCCAGGGATCGGCGGCCTGGTTGGCGTCACCCTTGGTGCGCACGGCCGTGCTGCCGTCGGTTCCCCTGATGACCTCGATCACGCGGTGTGTCTCGACGCGGTGGTCCTCGACGGGGATGTGGTAGCTGATGACGTCTCCCACAGCGATGTCACTCACCGGCTGCACCGTGGTGACGACGACATCACCGGGCATGATCTCGGGGGCCATGCTGCCGGTCAGCATCGTCGCCGTCTGGTAGCCGAGGAAGCGCGGACCGATCGCGAAGAACAGGACGGCCGCGATCGCGAGCACCATGAGCAGTGTGCCCAGGAGGCTGGCGATGCGCTGGGCGACGGACGGGCGATCGAAGGTCGCACGCACTGCCCCGGGTGTCGCCGTGGTAGCCGTCGTCGCACCGTCCGTGTGCTGCCGGTTACGAGCGCTCGCTCGGAACCCGGGACCGATGGACGAAAGGTCGATCGTGGTCACGCCTGCTCCTCTTGTTGCTGCTGGTTGCCTGATCGACCGGACTCCTGCCCGGCTGAGGCTACCCGCCGGCTCCGGTGGACGGTGCGGAGCCGGCGGGAAGAGTGTCGAACTTCTGATTACTACTCTGGCGCGGGTCGCTCAAAAGTGGAGTGGCGGAAGGGCGAAAAGAAACCGAAGAAAGGGCGAAGGCGGAATCGAGGGGTCTCGTCGAGCCATGCGACGAGAACGCAGAAGTCCCCCGCACCGTCCTGGCGGACAGTGCGAGGGACTCGGGCGGGATGGTCCTAGGAGAGCATCTCGCGGACCATCGGGATGACCTTCGTACCGTAGAGCTCGATGCTGTGCATGAGCTTCTCGTGCGGCAGCGGACCCGCGCTGTATTTCATGTCGAAGCGGTCGATGCCCAGCGTCTGCGCGGTCGCGGCGATCTTCTTCGCAACGGTCTCCGGCGAACCGACGTACAGGGAGCCGAAGTCGGCCTCCTGGTCGAACTCCGCGCGCGTCGTCGGGCCCCAGCCGCGCTCACGGCCGATGCGGTCCCGCATGATGCGGTTGTCGGGCCACAGCTCCTCGCGGGCCTGTTCGTCCGAGTCCGCGACGTAGCCCGGCGAGTGGACGCCGATCGGCAGCGTGGGCTGGCCGAGCTGGGTCAGCGCCCGGTGGTACAGATCCACGTAGGGCGCGAACCGGGCCGGATCACCACCGATGATCGCGAGCATCAGGGGCATCCCGTAGCGTGCGGCACGCACCACCGACTCGGGACTTCCACCGACACCGATCCACGTCTTGAGGCGACCGCCGTCGGTCTTGGGGTACACCTCGTGGTTGTCGAGGCCGGGGCGGGTGCTCCCGGACCAGGTCACGGGGCCCTCCTTGATGAGCTCCGCGAACAGATCGAGCTTCTCCTCGAAGAGCCGCTCGTAGTCGGACAGCTCGTAGCCGAAGAGGGGGAACGACTCCGTGAAGGATCCACGGCCGAGGATCACCTCGGCGCGACCATTGGACGCGGCGTCCAGCGTGGCGAAACGCTGGAACACGCGCACGGGGTCGTCCGAGCTCAGCACTGTCACCGCGGAGCCGAGGCGGATGCGCTCGGTCTGGCCGGCGATGGCGGCGAGGACGGTCTCGGGGGCGGAGATGGCGAAATCGTCACGGTGGTGCTCGCCGATCCCGATGAAGTCGACGCCGACCTCGTCGGCGAGGACCGCCTCGGCGATGACGTTCCGGATGACCTGCGGATAGGGAACAGGGTTGCCGTCCTGTCCGCGCGTGACGTCCCCGAAGGTGTCCAGTCCGAGTTCCAGTTCGCGTGCCATGGTGCAACTCCCCGTGCTTGCCGTTCCGGCCCACCCTGGGCCTGCTCATAGAACGGAGGGCAGGACGGCGTTATTCCATGCAAAGGTATCTATCTCGGGTGGCCGAGCTTTGCCTCACGTCCCGACCGCGCGGTAAGCTGTGGGACGGCTCACACGCCGAACACCTCAACTGAATACGCCAATGATCTGCAGCGGGAGAGTTCTGCCGTCGAGACACAACCGGCAGGCGCCGTAGGAGCAAATCCTCCCCAGGAATCTCTCAGGCCCAGTACCGCTACGGATAGGCAACTCTGGAAAGCAGCATCGGGCAGGCCCGGCGCTCACCGACGGTGCAAGCAGGCGCGGAGCCCTGCGGAAACTCTCAGGTCCCACACAGAGCGGGGAGGAACCCGACCAGGCACGCGCGCACGCGCCCCCTTTCTGACCTACGGAGTTCCCCATGACCGCCACACCCGATCAGGTATCCGGCATCGTCGCGTCCACCTTCGCCGATCGACACATCGGTCCCCGATCCGCTGACGCAGCGCATATGCTCGAGGTTCTGGGCTACCCGAGCCTCGAGAAGCTCGTGGACATGGCCGTTCCCGCGAGCATCCGCCTCGACCGGGCACTCGACCTGCCCGGAGCCCTCACCGAGACGGAGGTGCTGGCGCAGCTGCGGCGCATCGCGAACCGTAACCGCACCGCCGTCCAGATGATCGGCCAGGGCTACTTCGACACCGTCACACCGCCGGTCATCCGCCGCAATGTCGTCGAGTCGCCCGCCTGGTACACGGCCTACACGCCCTACCAGCCGGAGATCTCCCAGGGCCGGCTCGAAGCCCTCCTGAACTTCCAGACGATGGTGCAGGACCTCACGGCCCTCGACATCGCCAACGCCTCTCTGCTGGACGAGGCCTCCGCCGTCGCCGAAGCCGTGCTGCTCATGCGACGCTCCGGCAAGAACAAGGGCCGCACCGTCATCGACGCCGACGCGCTCCCGCAGACCGTCGCCGTCGTGCGCGGCCGGGCAGAGGCGCTCGGTTTCGACATCGAGGTCGCTGACCTCACGGACGGCCTGCCCGACGGCGACATCAACGGTGTGGTCCTGCAGCAGCCCGGCGCATCGGGAGCGCTCCGCGATCATGCGGCCGTGATCAGCGCGGCCAAGGACCGCGGCGCCCTTGTCACGGTGGCAGCCGATCTCCTGGCGCTCACGCTCATCACGCCACCGGGCGAACAGGGCGCGGACATCGCAGTCGGTTCTGCCCAGCGCTTCGGCGTCCCCCTCTTCTTCGGCGGCCCCCATGCCGCCTACATGGCCGTCCGCAAAGGGCTCGAGCGCATGCTGCCCGGCCGTCTGGTGGGCGTCTCGAAGGACGCGGACGGCGCACCCGCCTACCGCCTCGCCCTCCAGACCCGCGAGCAGCACATCCGCCGCGAGAAGGCGACGAGCAATATCTGCACCGCGCAGGCGCTCCTGGCCATCGTCGCGTCCATGTACGCCGTCTACCACGGTCCCGAGGGCCTGAAGGCGATCGCTCGCGCCACCCATGAGCGGGCCGTCGAGCTCGCCGCCGCACTCGAGGGGACCGATGCCGCCGTCGTGCACGACGCCTTCTTCGACACGCTCCTGGTCCGCGTCCCCGGCAGGGCCGCTGACGTCGCCGACAAGGCCGAGGCCCTGGGCTACAACCTGCGGCGCGTCGACGCCGACCACGTGGGCATCTCCTGTGACGAGACGACGACGCGGGAACACGTCGCCGCGGTGGCGGACGTCTTCGGGGGTTCCACGGCGGAATCGGGAGCCGGCGGGAACCGCATCCCCGACGCACTCCACCGCAGCTCGGCGTTCATGACCCACCCCGTCTTCTCGCTGCACCGCTCCGAGACCGCGATGCTCAGGTACCTCCGCCGGCTCTCGGACAGGGACCTCGCGCTGGACCGCACGATGATCCCGCTGGGATCCTGCACCATGAAGCTCAACGCGACCGTCGAGATGGAGTCGATCTCGTGGCCCGAGTTCGCCTCGATCCACCCCTTCGCGCCGGAGAGCCAGACCGAGGGCTGGCGTGAGCTCATCACCGATCTCGAGGAGCGCCTCGCGGAGATCACAGGGTACGACCGCGTCTCCCTGCAGCCCAACGCGGGGTCGCAGGGAGAGCTCGCCGGCCTCCTCGCCATCCGCGGCTACCACCGCTCGAGGGGCGACGAGAACCGCACCGTCTGCCTCATCCCCTCGTCCGCGCACGGCACCAACGCGGCGTCGGCAGTACTCGCCGGCATGAAGGTCGTCGTCGTCGGCACCGCGCCGAACGGCAACATCGACCACGACGATCTGCTCGCCAAGATCGAGCAGCACGCGGAGAACCTCTCGGCCATCATGATCACGTACCCCTCGACGCACGGTGTGTTCGAGGAGGATGTGCGGTGGGTCTGCGAGAAGGTGCACGCAGCCGGCGGCCAGGTGTACATCGATGGCGCCAACCTCAACGCACTCGTGGGTCTGGCCCAGCCCGGGGAGTTCGGCGGGGACGTCTCCCACCTCAACCTGCACAAGACCTTCTGCATCCCGCACGGCGGAGGAGGACCGGGCGTCGGTCCCGTCGCCGTGGCCGAGCACCTCGCCCCGTTCCTGCCCGGTGACGCGAACCGGGACATCGCGACCGACGGTGGTCCGGAAGCAGCGGGCGGCACCCCGGTGTCGGGATCGATGTACGGCTCGGCCGGTGTCCTCCCCATCTCCTGGGCGTACATCGCCCTGATGGGTTCCGACGGCCTCACGAGCGCGACGGCACACGCATTGCTCGCGGCCAACTATGTCGCCGCCCGACTGACCGAGCACTTCCCCGTGCTCTACACGGGCGTCCAGGGACTCGTGGCACACGAGTGCATCCTCGACCTCCGTCCGCTGACCGCCGCCACCGGTGTCACGGCCGAGGACGTGGCCAAGCGGCTCATCGACTACGGCTTCCACGCCCCCACGCTGTCCTTCCCCGTCGCCGGAACGCTCATGGTGGAGCCCACCGAATCCGAGAACCTCGCCGAGCTGGACCGTTTCGTCGACGCGATGATCGCGATCAAGGGCGAGATCGACCGGGTCGCGGACGGTGAATTCAGCATCGAGGAGAGTCCGCTGCGCCAGGCGCCGCACACCGCACAGGTACTCGTCAGCGACGAGTGGACGCAGGCCTACCCGCGCGAGCTCGCCGCCTACCCGCTGCGATCCCTTCGCCACGACAAGTACTTCCCCCCGGTGCGCAGGATCGACGGCGCGCATGGCGACCGCAACCTGGTGTGCTCCTGCCCGCCCATCGAAGCCTTCGAAGACTAGGACCGGACTCCATGAGCGAGCAGAGCAAGCACACAGCGCTGTACACGCAGCACGAGGCGCATGGCGCCTCCTTCACCGACTTCGGGGGCTGGCAGATGCCCCTGAAGTACCGGAGCGAACTGGAGGAACACCACACGGTCCGGCGGGCAGCCGGCCTCTTCGACCTGTCCCACATGGGCGAGGTCCTCGTCAGTGGTCCCCAGGCTGCGGAGTTCCTCGACTACGCGCTCGTGAGCAACCTCGCGATCATGGCCGTGGGGAAGGCGAAGTACTCTCTCATCTGCAACGCCGAGGGCGGCGTGATCGACGACCTCATCACGTACCGCCTCGCCGAGGACTCCTTCCTCGTGGTGCCGAATGCCTCCAACGCTCCGGCTGTCGCGGAGGAACTGCGCCTGCGCGCGAAGGGCTTCGACGTCGCTGTGGAGGACCAGTCGGAGGTGACCGCGCTGATCGCGGTGCAGGGTCCCAGGGCCGAGGCGGTGCTGCTCGAGCTCTCGCGCCCCGAGGACGCCGATGCCATCCGGACCCTGAGATACTACGCCGCGGTGGAGCTCGAACTGGCAGGGCTCCCTGTCCTGCTGGCGCGCACGGGTTACACGGGCGAGGACGGCTTCGAGATCTTCGTCGGCACCAACCTCGCAGTGCGCCTCTGGGACGCCGCGCTGCAGGCAGGAGAAGCGCACGGGCTCCGACCCTGCGGACTCGCCGCCCGCGACTCGCTGCGCCTCGAGGCGGGAATGCCGCTGTACGGGCACGAACTCGGCCTCGATACCAATCCCTTCGAGGCCGGCCTCGGACCGGTCGTCAGTACCAAGAAGGCGGCTGACTTCGTGGGCCGGTCGGTGCTGGAGCCGCTCAAGGCGATCGAGCCCTCCCGACGTCTCGTCGGTCTCCGGGCGGTGGGTCGCCGGTCAGCGCGTGCCGGCTACGACGTCGTCGTCGACGGGGCCCGAGTGGGTACGGTCACGTCCGGACTGCCGAGTCCCACGCTCGGATACTCCGTCGCCCTGGCGTACGTGGATTCGGCCCATGCCGCCGTCGGCACCGAGGTGCAGGTGGATCTTCGAGGGCGGCCGGAACCCTTCACCGTCGTCCCCACCCCGTTCTACAAGCGCCAGCCCTCCGAGCCCGCGCCGTGACGATCAGCGCGTTCGACCTCTTCAAGATCGGCATCGGTCCCTCGAGTTCCCATACCGGCGGACCGATGACCGCCGCCTACCTCTTCACGGAACTGCTCCGGTCCGACGCCATTCTCGATGCCGTACGGCGTGTGCGGGTGGACCTCTTCGGTTCGCTCGGCGTGACCGGCCACGGGCACGGAACGGTCAAGGCCGTCCTGCTCGGACTCGAAGGCGAGCAGCCCCACCTCGTCGATCCGACGACGGCGGATGCGCGTGTCGCGGACATCGGCGCGGGCAGGTCCCTGAATCTCGGGGCCGAACGCCGGATAGCCTTCGATCCGGCAGCCGATGTGGTGCTGCACCGGGGCCAGCGCCTCGACTATCACACCAATGGCATGCGCTTCTCGGCATATTCGGCCGATTGCGAGCTCGTGCGGACGCGGGAATACTTCTCCGTGGGCGGCGGATTCGTCCTGGACGAGGACCAGATCGGCTCCGAGACGGCTGCGCTCAAGCCCGTACCGGTGTCCCACCCCTTCGGGACCGCGGACCAGTTGCTCGAGATCTGCCGCTCCACCGGGTGGTCGTTCTCCGACGTCGTGCTGGCGAACGAGATGTCGTGGCGCTCGCGGGACGACGTGCGGACCGGCCTGCTGGAGATCTGGTCCGTCATGCAGGACACCATCCGGCGAGGCACCACCACGGGCGGGATCCTTCCGGGCGGACTGAGCGTCCGGCGCCGCGCCGAACGGCAGCGGCAGTTGCTCGAGAAGGCCGACGACCCGAACGACCGCCTCGGAACCATGGAGTGGGTCACGCTCTTCGCGCTGGCCGTCAACGAGGAGAATGCCGCCGGTGGACGTGTGGTCACGGCGCCGACGAACGGCGCGGCCGGTATCATCCCGGCGGTTCTGAAGTACTACGTCGACTTCGTGCCCGGTGCCGACGATGACGGCGTCGTGCGCTTCCTGCTCGCAGCCACCGCGATCGGTTCGCTGTTCAAGAAGAATGCCTCGATCTCCGGCGCGGAGGTCGGCTGCCAGGGTGAGGTCGGCTCCGCGTGCGCCATGGCCGCGGGAGCGTTGGCGGAAGTTCTCGGTGGGACCCCGGAGCAGGTCGAGAACGCCGCCGAGATCGGGATCGAGCACAACCTGGGGCTCACCTGCGATCCGGTCGGCGGGCTCGTCCAGATCCCCTGCATCGAGCGGAACGCCGTGGGTGCGATGAAGGCGATCACGGCCGCCCGCATGGCCGTGCGGGGCGATGGCCAGCACCACGTCTCCCTCGACGTCGCCATCAAGACGATGCGCGAGACCGGCGCGGACATGATGGACAAGTACAAGGAGACCGCGCGGGGCGGGCTCGCCCTCAACGTCGTGGAATGCTGACGCGCTGTGGGTGACCCCTCGATCCACGTCGAAGTCATCCCGAGCGAGGGTCTCCCGGAGCGGCTGCGAGCCCATCTGCCCGCCCCCGCCGTCGTGACCGTCACGTGCCTGCCGCAGCATGGGCCGAGCGAGGCCGTACGAGCGGCGGTGGAACTCGCCGGTGCCGGGTACACGGCGATCCCGCACCTGGCAGCACGATCCGTGCACAGCCGGCAGGAGCTCGGGGAGTACGTGGACCGATGCCTGGGCGCCGGCATCACCGACGTGTTCGTGGTCGGCGGGGACGCGGCGGATGCCGCGGGACCGTACCGGTGGGGTGGGGCCCTGATGGAGGACGTCGCGGAGCTGTCCGGCGGGGCCCTCCGGATCGGGATCGCCGTGTACCCGGAGGGGCATCCGGGGACGGACGAGGAAGAGTTGGCCAGAACTCTGCTGGGGAAGCAGGAGCTGGCGTCGTGGTGCGTCACGCAGCTCTGCTTCTCGCCGGACACCCTGCGCCGCTACCCGTCGCAGCTGCGGAGGCAGGGCATCACCCTGCCGGTGTGGGCGGGGATACCCGGACCGGTGCGCATGAGCCGCCTGCTACGGCTCGCAGGAAAGATCGGAGTAGGTCCGTCCCTGGGGTTCCTCCGCCGGTCGGCGGGAAGTGCCAACGCGGGCTCCGTGGTCCGGCAGCTGCTCTCCAGCGCGTCATACGATCCGTCACCGCTGGTGGCAGCGCTCGACGACGCCGGTTACGCGGGCCTGCACGTCTACAGTTTCAACGACCTGGCAGAGCTCGCAGCCTCGGACGTGACGTTCCCCGCCCGCTGACGTCCACGACTGCCGCGGAGCCGCGGGGCCCTGATGACTCCGTCCCGGAGGCGGGTCGCCAGCGGTGACGGGACTGTCAGGCGAAATGCGTTCGGGTCGGTTCCGCTGAGATGCCGGTGACGATGCGCTCCGCGATGTCGCGGAGCTTCTTGTTCTGGGCGTTCGAGGCGCGGTGCAGCATCGCGTAGGCCTCCGCCTGGGTGCAGCGGTTCTGCCCCATGATGATGCCGATCGCGATATCGATGGTCGTTCTCGACTCCATGGCCGCCTTGAGGTTGGTCGACGTGTTGGCATGCCTGGAGACGCGGAGCACCATCTGGAGTGCCTTGGCGGCCTGGGTGGCGAAGCCCTCCGCGAGGAGCTGCGTGCTGCTGGTGAAGGTCCGTGGGCGGGCGGCGTAGAAGTTGAGGGCTGCCCCACCCTCCGATCCCAACACGAGGGGTACGCCCATCATGGCGAAGTATTCGTGGTCCGCGACGGCGCGGAAGTAGTCGGGCCAGCGGCTGTCGGTGCGCACGTCGTCGACGATCACGGTGTTGCCGGTGCTGATGGCGTGCAGGCACGGCCCGTCACCGAATCCGTACTGCAGCTCATCGAGGATCCTCGCTTCGTCGCTGCTGCAGGCCACGGTCGTCGCCAGGTTCTGGTGCCGGTACGTGACACCGCACTGCACCTCCACGGAGCCGCCGAGGATCCGTGAGGAGAGGCTCGCCAGGTCCTCGAGGAACTGGTCGACGCTCTCGTTGCTGAGCATGAGGTCCTGCAGTTGGGCTACCGACTGCGCATTCGGGTTCTCCTCGTTCACCCGGTCATCTTACGACGGTTAGTTAGATTGTCTAGCAACGCGTTGCTCCCGCGCTCGTGGCGCCTGCCGGTCGTCCGGCACGTGTCCCCGTGGGCTCCAGCCGGGCCTCCTTCGGGTGCGCTGCACCGCGGGCGGCAACGGGCAGGGAAACAGCAGATCGCCCGACTTAATGACGCGTGAACTCTGACGCACAAGTCGGCTCAGAAGCCGGATCCGGGGCTTATGGGACGGATCGCGCCCCTAGCCTTGCAGAGGTTCAGGAGGCCGAGCGAAGGGCGATCGATGGAACAAGTGGCGGACATCCCCGTGCTTCAAGGGGCGCGGGCGAATCGGACGGCGGACCAGGCACCGCCGTCGTCACCCGGGCGGGGCCCGAGCGGAACCGCTCCCGCCCGACAGCGCCGGCGGACCCCCTGGAAATCGTGGCTGCTGTTCCTGCTCTTCGCGGGACCCAACGTGGCACTGCTGGTGATCTTCACCTACAAACCCCTCATGCAGTCGCTCTACTACTCCACCCTCCAGTGGAACATCGGGTCACCCGTCGCGATGCCGGTAGGCCTCGACAACTACGTCGACTGGTTCACGGACCCCACGACGCCGGGGATCGTCAGCGTCACCGTGCTCTTCACGGTCGCGACCGTGGGCGGCGGGATGGTGATAGGCCTCCTCCTGGCACTCGTCCTGAACCGGAGGCTGCGCGGGACCGGTGTGGCGCGGACCGTCGTCGTCGCACCCTACGTCCTCTCCGGCGTCGCCGTCGGCCTGCTCTGGCTCTTCGTCTTCGATCCGAACTTCGGTGTGACCGCGGCGCTGTTGCGGTTGGTAGGCCTGGCCTCGCCCGACTGGTACAACGATCCGCAGTGGGCTCTCGTCATGGTGATCGTGGTCTACCTCTGGAAGAACGTGGGCTACGTGGCCCTCATCTACCTGGCCGCGCTGCAGTCCGTACCCCGCGATCTCGTGGAGGCGGCATCAATCGACGGCGCGTCGTCGATCAGGTCGTTCCGGTCCATCGTGCTGCCGCTCCTCGGGCCGACCACGTTCTTCCTCGCCATCACCACGCTGCTGACGTCGCTGCAGTCGTTCGACATCATCCAGGCCATGACCAAGGGCGGCCCGCTCGGCGGCACCACCACGATGATGTACCAGATCTACCAGGAGGGCTTCCAGAGTGGCCGCGCGGGGTACTCGTCCGCCGTCGCGACCATCCTCTTCGTGGTCCTGCTCCTCGTGACATTCGCTCAGGTGAGGTACGTCGACAGGAAGGTGCATTACTGATGGGTTCCGCGATCGTGCAGGCAGCGGCGACGACGCGCCGCCCGACCCCCACGCCCTGGGGCAGCTACCTGACGCTCCTGGTCGCCGTCGCCGTCATGGTCCTGCCGCTGGTATGGATGGTGCTCGCGGGGTTCAAGGAGCGCGACGAGATCTACACCTCGCCCATCCAGTGGCTGCCCGCGGCGGTGGACGGCTCGAACTACGAGACCGCGATGAGCGCCGTACCGTTCGGTAGCTTCTTCATCAACAGCGCCATCACCACGGTCATCGGAGCGGGCTTGAAGATGCTGCTGGGACTGACGACGGCGTACGCGCTCGTCTTCCTCGAGTTCCCCTTCAAGAAGGTGGTGTTCGGCGTCGTGATCTTCGCGCTGCTGGTGCCGCAGCAGATCGTCATCATCCCCAATTACACGCTCGTCGCAGAACTGGGCTGGGTCAACACGTACCAGGGCATCATCGTCCCCGGTCTCGCGAGCGCCTTCGGCACCTTCCTGTTCCGCCAGCACTTCCTGACGTTGCCCGTCTCGATCCTCGAGGCGGCAGCGCTCGACGGGGCCGGGCACTGGACGCGCCTGTGGCGCTTCATCGTGCCGATCTCCGCGCCCACCATCGCGGCAGTCGCCCTCGTCTCGATCGTGGCCGAGTGGAACGAGTACCTGTGGCCGCTGCTCGTCGTCGACCGTGCCGACATGATGACCCTGCCTGTCGGGCTCACGCTGCTGCAGAACAACGACGGCATCGCCGACTGGAGCGTGCTCATGGCCGCGACCGTCCTGGTGACCGCACCCGTCCTGCTCGCGTTCTTCGCGCTGCAAAGGCGCATCGTCTCCGGCCTCACCGCCGGTGCCGTGACAGGCTGACCAACCTCTTCCTCCCCTCAGTTCCCTACCATCAAGGAGTCCCCATGTCCCCGCGCCCGCAGTTCGACCTCGACCGCCGCCAACTCATCCAGCTCACCGCCATCTTCGGCGGCGCAGCAGCGCTCGCAGCCTGCGGAGGCCCTTCCGTCGGATCCGACGTGGCGGGAGGCGCGGCGACGGACGCCGCGACCGACTGGGCGTCCGTGACCCCGGCCAAGGAGATCACCTGGTGGAGCAACCATCCCGGCGCCTCACGCCCGGTGGAGGAGGAACTCATCAAGCGCTTCACCACGGAGAGCGGAATCAAGGTCAACCTGGTCACGGCGGGCGCCAACTACGACGAGGTCGCGCAGAAGTTCCAGGCGGCGACCGGCACCGACAACGGGCCCGATGTCGTCGTCTCCAGTGACGTGTGGTGGTTCCGCTACATGATCAACGGGCAGATCCTGCCCATGGACCAGCTGGCGGAGCACCTGGAATTCGACACCGCCGACTACAACGAGACGCTCTACAGCGACTACAGGTACGACGACGCCCACTGGGCCGTGCCGTACGCCCGCTCGACCCCGCTGTTCTACTACAACAAGGACGCCTGGGCCGCAGCCGGCCTGCCGGACCGCTCACCGAAGACCTGGGACGAGTTCACCGAATGGGCTCCGAAGCTGGCGTCGGCGTCCATGATTCCACTGGGCCTCGGCAAGGGCACGTCCTGGACCGCGTGGTGGTTCTGCAACTTCCTCTGGGGCCGGGGTGGCGCCTACTCCGACGAGTGGTCCATGACGCTCGATTCCCCCGAGGCCCTGGACGCCGCGAAGTTCGTGCAGTCCATGATCTTCGACGACAAGATCGCGGCCGTGGCGGCCACGGACAACGTAGCCGACTTCGGTGCGGGACTGACGGCGTGCACCATCGGCTCCACCGGCTCGCTGACGGGCATCCTCGAAGCGGCGAAGTTCGGGGTAGGGACAGGCTTCCTGCCGGAGGGGCCCGCCGGACCCGCCTGCCCCACCGGCGGCACAGGAGTGGCCATCAGCTCGAACCGCTCCCCGGAACAGCAGCTCGCCGCCGGCATGTTCCTCAAATTCCTCACCAGCACCGAGAGCACGGCGTACTTCTCCTCGAACACCGGGTACATGCCCGTGCGCACCTCCGCGCGGGACAGCGACATCATGGCCGAGGTCTACAAGACCTCACCCCAGTTCCGCACCGCCGTCGACCAGCTCGAGACCACGCGCGTCCAGGACTGGGGCCGCGTGTTCGTTCCGGGTGGGGACAAGGAGCTCACGACGGCCCTGGAGAGCATCATCCTGCAGCAGGGCGATCCGGCCGAAGCCTTCGCGACGGCGAGCACGGCGATCCAGCGATCGTACGAGCAGAACGTAGAGCCGTACCTCTGAGGCAGGACCACCGAGGCCTTCGTCATTAAGCCGTAACGCTGAGGAGCGGCCACCCCCGGAGGGGTGGTCGCTCCTCATGCTCGCGAAACGTCGTCGATCGGCAGGGGTCAGACGACGACGGCCGCGCTCTTCTGCCGCTGGGGGGCGAGCTCACCGACGATGCCACGAAGCAGACTGCGCAACTCGAAGGATTCCAGGCCCTCACCCACCATGAGCGTGCGCTCGATGTTCTCCGCCTTGGCAAGCGCTTCGACGCCCGCCGGAGTGATCGTGATGCGCTGACTGCGGCGGTCGATGCTGTCGCGTATGCGGGAGATGAAGCCCTGCCGCTCCAGCTTCTCGATGGTCTTGCCGATGGTCTGCGCCTGGACGTGCACCGCTACGGCGAGCTTCGCGCCCGTCATCGTGCCCTGTCGGGAGAGGACGCCGAGCGTCGTGTAGCCGGCGTGGGTGATCCCGATGTCGAGCAGGCGCTCGTTCCAGGCATGGTCGACCAGACGAGCGGCCGTCGTGAGCAGGCGGCTGGTTGACCACTCTTCCAGTTCAGACATGTGATCTTCCTCCCGAAGTCTTGGAACACCCGGTCGGTACTGGCCTACAGCACCGGCCGGGCGTCGTGCAATAGCTCCACTATGCTCTTCAATCTTCAAGTTTTACCGTTGCCCCGTCCGAAGCTTCAGGAAAGAGATCCCCGCCACGGTGGGGACGTGAGCCGAATGCGATAATTTCGGCAGCGACCTCGGCGGCCGCCGAGTGCTGGACCACATGCGGTTGCCCGGGGATCTCGACGAGGGAACCGTGCTTGGCGCGCCCTGCGATTTCCCGGCACCAGTGACGCCGGGCGACCGGGTCACGCCCGCCGCGCACCACCAGGACGGGACACTCGACGCGCTCGATCGCGCGTTCCAGCGGGTAGCGCATCATGGGCAGTAGCTGGCGCAGGTACCAGCGCACGCCGGTGCGCAGGTAGTCCGTATAGACGATCGCATTGGCGGATGCGCTCTCACGGAAGGTATCGAGGCCCAGGGAGACGGCCTGCTGGATGACGGTGCGGCGGCGCCGATCCACCACGGGCCCGATGAGGACCAGGCGCTCCACGAGTGCCGGTGATTGGATCGCGGCAGCCGTGATGAACTGCACGCCCATGGAATGCCCGACGAGCGTGCACTTCCGGATCCCCATGGCGCCGAGTGCATCGATGATCAGAGCAGCGTGGTCCTCCACTCCGAGGTGGATCCGGGGCCGGGGATCAGGTCCGAAACCGGGGAGGTCGACGAGATGCACGACGGCGTCGGCCGCGAGCTCCGCCGCCAGACGGTCGAGGTAGCGATGGGTCATGCCCAACCCGTGCACCAGGACGTACGGGCCGCGCCGAGGGTCGGAAGGAGCGACCGGCGCCGGCGTCGTGCGGATGCGGACGGTCCAGCCCCGCGCCTGCACCGTGCTCAGGGTGCTCAGGGAGATCGGCTGCATCCGGGCATTCTACGGGGGCAGGGTACCGCACCAGCAGGATTCGATCACGGCAAGTTCCCGCGTCGGGCCCTCGCGGGCGCCGATCTATGAAAGTCTTGCACCATGTCCGTTTCCGCGCCGCAGCGCACTGCGCTGATCGTCGAAGACGACCCGGATATCCGTGAGCTGCTCGCCACCACCCTGCGCATGAACGGCTTCACCGTCGTCGAGGCCGCGTCAGGGCACGACGGCCTGGCCGCGCTGAAGGAGCACCAGCCGGACCTGATCACGCTCGACCTCAATCTGCCGGACCTCGACGGCGTGGAGGTATGCCGTCAGTGCAGGGCCATCAGCGACGCCTACATCGTCATGGTCACCGCGCGGCAGGACGAGATCGATCGCCTGATCGGGCTCGAGACCGGCGCGGACGACTTCATCGGTAAACCCTTCAGCCCGCGCGAGCTCTCGGCGCGCGTCTCGGCGATGTTCCGCCGTCCCCGCACGGGCCCGGCCCCGGCTGTGCAGGAGCAGCCCGCCGGCAACGAGATGCTCCGCCACAACGACCTCGTGATGGACGTCGAGGGCCGCGTCGTCACGCTGCACGGGCAGGAGCTCGCCCTGACGCGCATCGAGTTCGACCTCCTCGAGACACTCCTGACCGGCGCCCAGCGCGTCTGGACGCGGGAGGCGCTCCTCAATCGGGTGTGGGGGGACGGCTGGAGCCAGGACCATCACCTCGTCGAGGTGCACATCCGCAACCTGCGCAAGAAGCTCGGCGAGGACATGAGCAACCCCCGCTTCATCCGGACGGTACGCGGCGTGGGGTACCGCATGATGCCGAACGATCCCCGGTCCTGAAATCCGTCGACGCAGCGGGTCCGTTCCGGATGGAACACTGGACTCGTGGCACATCTCGACGTATCAGGTATCGACTACTTCCTCTCCGACGGGAGGCAACTGCTCAACGGCGTCGCCTTCAAGGTCGGTGACGGCCATAAGACGGCGTTGATCGGGCCGAACGGTACCGGCAAGACGACGCTGCTGCGGATCATCTCCGGCGACCTCGCGCCCGACGAGGGTTCCGTGAGCCGGTCGGGAAGCATGGGTATCATGCGGCAGTTCGTCGGCCAGGTGCGCGACGACACCACGGTCCGGGATCTCCTGGTCACCGCAGCCCCGCCGGTCCTGGCCGCGGCCGCGCAACGCGTCGAGGACGCCGAGCTCGCCATGATGGAGGCCGACGACGAGCCCACGCAGATGAAGTACGCGCAGGCCATCGCCGACTGGGGCGACGCCGGCGGCTACGAACTGGAGACCACGTGGGACGAGGTCACGATGGCGGCCCTGGGAATACCCTTCGACCGCGCGCAGTACCGTGCGGCGTCGTCGCTCTCCGGTGGAGAGCAGAAGCGGCTCGTGCTGGAAGCACTGTTCTCCGGGCCCGATGAACTGCTGCTCCTCGACGAGCCCGACAACTACCTCGACGTCCCGGGCAAGCGCTGGCTGGAGGCAAAGCTCCGCGAGTCCAAGAAGTCCGTCCTGTTCGTCAGCCACGACCGGGAACTGCTGGCCAACGCCGCGACGCGCATCGTGACGCTCGAACCCGGAGTGCTGGGAGCGTCGTCGTGGACCCACGGAGGCGGTTTCGAGACCTACCTGAAGGCGCGCGAGGACCGGAACGCTCGGTTCGAGGAACTGCGCAAACGCTGGGACGAGGAGCACATCAAGCTCAAGGAACTCGTCAACATGTACAAGAACAAGGCGGCATTCCGGTCCGACATGGCCAACAGGTACCACGCAGCGCAGACCCGCCTCGCGAAGTTCCTCGAGGCAGGGCCACCCGAAGCGATCCCGCTGGAGCAGAACGTGTCCATGCGCTTGCAGGGTGGCAGGACCGCCAAGCGTGCCGTCGTCGCCCAGAAACTCGAACTCAGCGGCCTGATGAAGCCTTTCAGCACGGAGATCTGGTTCGGGGACCGTGTGGGTGTGCTGGGCTCGAACGGCTCGGGGAAGTCACACTTCCTGCGGCTCCTGGCGGCCGGTGGGTCCGATCCGGACAAGGAGCACATGCCGGTGTCGGAGGTCGACATCGCCCACGTGCCCCACGAGGGTTCGGTGAAGCTCGGGGCCCGCATCCGGCCCGGGTTCTTCGCTCAGACACACTCGCGTCCCGACCTCCTCGGGCGCACCCTCATCGACATCCTGCATCGTGGCGACGAGCACCGGTCGGGCCTGGGCCGCGAAGCCGCATCAGCGGTGCTGGACCGCTACGGACTGGCACCGCAGGCGGAGCAGCCCTACGACTCCCTGTCCGGTGGCCAGCAGGCTCGCCTGCAGATCCTGCTGCTCGAACTGTCCGGTGCGACCCTGCTGCTGCTCGACGAGCCGACCGACAACCTGGACCTGCATTCGGCGGAGGCCCTCGAGCGTGCGATCGGCGCCTTCGAAGGCACGGTCATGGCCGTCACCCATGACCGCTGGTTCGCGCGGAGCTTCGACAGGTTCCTCGTCTTCGGGTCGGACGGCAAGGTCTACGAGACCAAGGAGCCCGTCTGGGACGAGAACAGAGTCGTCCGGGCACGCTAGGGGCGCCGCTCGTCCACAGTCCTTCCACAGCCTTGTCCACAATCGGTGGATAACTTCGCGGCGGTTGGGGCGTCGATGCTGTTCCTCGGTGCCACGTCGTGTCTCCAGCCCCAGGGCAGCTGCCGTCCCGCGGGGCTGCTCGTAACGGGCGTTTGTGGTGCGACGTCACGCCCGCCTACGGTTGCAGGGTGAAGCCACCCGTCCGATCCGCCGTGTTCGCCACCTATGCCATCTTCGGACTGAATGGCCTCGTCTTCGCCAGTTGGGCCGCCCGCATCCCCGCCGCCTCCAGTACGCTCGGCCTGGGATCCGGGCAGATGGGGAGCCTCCTGCTGATCGGCGCCGTCGGCTCCGTGCTCTCCCTTCCGCTGGCCGGCGTCGTTGCCGCCCGCTTCGGTACCGCGAATACGGTCCGCCTCGGTGGAACCGCTGCCGCTCTGGGCGCGATCGCCGTCGCGTCGGGACTGGGGGCGGTCTCGGTGCCCCTCGTCGCCATCGGCCTGTTCCTCTTCGGGTGCGGCATAGCCCTCTGGGACGTGGGCCAGAACATCGAGGGAGCCGACGTCGAACGACGGCTCGGGCGCACCATCATGCCGCGGTTCCATGCGGCGTTCAGTGGAGGGGCCTTCGTGGGCGCGCTGATAGGCGCCGGCCTGTCCGCTCTGGAGGTCGGCCTGCCCGCCCACCTGGTGGCCGTCGCCGTGCTCAGCCTGGTCGTGTCGCTGTGGACGCCGCGATACTTCCTGCCCGAGGAGAAGGAAGTGCCCCAAGCCGTCGGAACGGAGCAGCAGGGGTCCAGTAGCAGGGGATTCGGTGCGTGGGCAGAGCCGCGTACCCTCCTGATCGGGCTCGTGGTCCTGGGGGCGGCACTGACAGAGGGCGCAGCGAACGACTGGGTCGCGAAGGCCAGTGTGGACGGTCTGGGGACCACCGAGAGTACGGGTGCCATCATGTTCGCGGTGTTCGTGGCCGCCATGACCTCGCTGCGATTCGTGGGCGGAGGCCTGATCGACAGGTTCGGCCGTGTCCGGGTGCTGCAGGCCAGCCTCGGCTCGTCCCTCGCGGGACTCGTCCTGTTCGTCGTGGCCCCGACCGTTCCGCTCGCCGCCGTCGGCGCCATCCTCTGGGGTGCGGGGGCGGCACTCGGGTTTCCCATGGGCATGTCCGCCGCAGCGGACGAACCCGAGCGCGCAGCCGCGCGTGTGTCCGTGGTGTCCACCATCGGCTACACCGCATTCCTCGCCGGCCCACCCCTCATCGGTTTCCTCGGAGACGTCGTAGGCATCCGCAACGCGCTGCTCGCCGTCGGGGTCGCCGTCCTGGCGTCCTTCCTGGTCGCTCCAGCCGCCCGGGAGCGCTCCGACCATGCGCCCGAAGCATTGCGGACAGGTTCTGACCGAAGTCCCTAGGAGAGCCGCCGTGCTGGTCCTACGCTGTGCAGCATGGCAATCATCGAGGCAGAAGGTCTGAAGAAAACCTACTCGTCGAAGAGCGGGCCGGTCCACGCTCTCGACGGCATGGATCTCTCCGTTCCGCAGGGCACGGTCAAGGCCCTCCTGGGGCCGAATGGCGCGGGTAAGACGACCGTCGTGAAGATCCTGACCACACTCATCCAGCCCACGGCGGGTACCGCACACATCGACGGTATCGACGTCGTCCGTGACCCCAAGGCAGCCCGTCGCATCATCGGTGTCTCCGGCCAGTACTCCGCCGTGGACGAGAACCTCACCGGTTTCGAGAACCTCGACATGGTCGGCCGGCTCTACCACCTGGGTGCTCGCGAGTCCCGGCGCCGTGCGCAGGAACTCATCGACCAGTTCGAACTCACCGAGGCCGGCAACCGCCCGGTCAAGGGCTTCTCCGGTGGCATGCGGCGGCGGATCGACCTCGCCGGGGCCCTCGTCATCAACCCGAAGATCCTCTTCCTCGACGAGCCGACGACGGGCCTGGACCCGCGCAGCAGGCTCTCGCTGTGGGGCATCATCAAGGAGCTCGTCCGGGACGGCACCACACTGCTCCTCACTACGCAGTACCTCGAGGAGGCGGACCAGCTGTCCGATGACATCACCGTGATCGACGGTGGCAGGGCCATCGCGGGAGGTACGGCGGACCAGCTGAAGGCGCAGATCGGCGGGCACCGCGTCGTGGTGTCCCTCGTCGATGCCGCCGACGCCGCGTCAGCACGCGAAATTCTGGGACGCCACGGTTCCGGGGATCCGGTGGTCGGCGGCGACGGCCGCAGCATCGAGGTGACCGTCAACGAGGGCCCACGGGCCCTCCAGTACATCCTGTCCGAGCTCGGCGAGCGCGGCATCGAGCTGCACGACGCCGGCATGAGGCGCCCGAGCCTCGACGACGTCTTCCTGCAGCTGACCGGACACCGCGCGGAGGACAACGAGGAAGCGTCGCACCAGAAGGAGCCTGCAGCATGAGCGTCCTGGCGCCGAACGACCGGCAGCCCGACAACCAGCACTCCCGCCCTGCAGGGGCCGGTGCTCCGCAGCAGCCGTCGGACGTGTCGATGTGGTTCTCTGACGGATGGACCGTCACCAAGAGGAACCTCATCAAGCTCAAGCGATCGCCGGACATGCTGGTCTTCGCCGTCCTCCAGCCGATCATGTTCGTGCTGCTCTTCAGCCAGATCTACGGAGGTTCCATCCAGGTCGAGGGGAGTGACTACACGCAGTACCTCATGGCGGGGATTTTCGCGCAGACCGTGATCTTCGGATCCACCTTCTCCGGTTCCGCCATGGCGCAGGACCTGAAGGACGGCATCATCGACCGCTTCCGGACGCTTCCCATGAGCTCCTCCGCCGTACTCGTGGGCCGGACGAACAGCGACCTCGTGCTGAACACGCTCTCGGTGGTCATCATGATGGGCACCGGAGCACTGGTCGGCTGGCGCGTCAACACCTCCCCGGCAAGCATGGTCGCGGGGATAGGGCTCCTGCTCCTCTTCTCCTACGCCTTCAGCTGGGTCATGGCGCTCCTCGGCATGTCGGTGAAGTCACCGGAGGTCATCAACAACGCGTCCTTCATGATCCTGTTCCCCCTGACCTTCATTTCCAACGCCTTCGTCCAGGCCCAGAACCTACCCGGGCCGCTGGAGGCCTTCGCGAACTGGAATCCCGTGTCGGCGTTGGTGCAGGCGGTCCGAGAGCTGTTCGGCAACACGGGCACCGTTCCCGTCCCGGATGCGTGGCCCATGCAGAACGCGGTCCTCACGGTCCTGGTCGGAGCGATCCTGATGCTGGTCGTCTTCGTGCCCCTGTGCATCAGGAAATTCGCATCGATCAGCAGCCGCTGACGAGCCGTCCTGCCCCGGCAGCAGTCGTCCGAAAGACGTACTGCTGCCGGGGCAGTGATCATCCCTGGGGGCGGTGACCGGCCGCAGTCCCCGACCTACTGTTGATGACAGGAGCCGCACCAGCGGCACGGAACGACGTCGACAGGCAAAGGACGCACCATGATCGAGGCACAGGCCCTCTCGAAGCGCTACGGCGCGAAAGCGGCGGTCGACGCCGTCTCGTTCACCGTCAAGCCCGGAAGGGTGACGGGCTTCCTCGGCCCGAACGGAGCCGGCAAGTCCACCACGATGCGGATGATCGTGGGCCTCGACAACCCCAGTGGCGGGCACGTCACCGTCAACGGCAAGCCCTACGCCCAGCACAAGGCCCCTCTGCGCGAAGTGGGCGCGCTCCTGGACGCGAAGGCCGTCCACACCAAACGCTCGGCCTACAACCACCTCCGGGCCATGGCAGCAACCCACGGGATCCCGAACAGCCGCGTGAAGGACGTCATCGAGCTCACCGGCCTCGGTCCCGTGGCGAAGAAGCGGGTCGGCGGCTTCTCCCTCGGCATGGGCCAGCGGCTCGGTATCGCAGCCGCCCTGCTCGGTGACCCCCACACGGTGATCCTCGACGAACCCGTCAACGGGCTCGACCCGGAAGGCGTCCAGTGGGTCCGCCACCTGGCTAAGGGCCTGGCAGCCGAGGGCCGCACCGTCTTCCTGTCCTCGCACCTCATGTCGGAGATGGCCCTCACGGCAGACCATCTGATCGTCATCGGCCGCGGACGCATCATCGCCGACGCGCCCATCCAGTCGATCATCGACGGACAGGGCAGGGCCCGCGTCCGCGTGCGCGCCGACCGACCCCAGGACCTCCTCGCGAGCCTCGCGGGAGAGGGCGTGACCTCGCAGGTGCTCGAGCCCGAGCTGATCGAGATCACCGGAGTCGACGCCCGCCGCATCGCGGAGGTCGCGCTGCGCGACCGCGTGCTCGTCTACGAGCTCACTCCGCTGCAGGTGTCCCTTGAGGACGCCTATATGCAGCTCACCCAGACAGAAGTCGAGTACCACTCACACTCCCTGCCCGACGCCTCCGAGGCCGTGGCTCCACTGGAAGGACGCTGACCATGGCAACGTCGACATCAAGCGCGCCGGCTCCGTCGCGGCCGCGCCAGCACCGCGAAACCGGCCCGGGCGTGAACTTCGGCCGCGTCGTGAAGTCCGAGTGGATCAAGGTCACGACGGTTCCCTCGACGGTCATCCTCATCGTCTCCACCGTCGTCGTCATGGTGGGCCTCGCGGCGCTGTTCGCCTGGTCGCTCACGATCATGGCCCAGTCCATCAACGACCCGAGTGTGCCGGCAGAGTTCCGCACACCTACCGAGGGCCCCCGCAGTCCGGGCTTCCAGGCGTTGACCACGCCGTCGTCGGGGCTCGCCTTCGGTCAGCTGCTGATCGCGTCCCTGGCCGTGGTCCTGATCGCCTCCGAATGGACCACCGGAATGATCCGGTCCACCATGGTCGCCGTGCCGAAGCGCGTCCCGGCTCTCCTGGCCAAGACGGTCATCATCGCAGTCGTCGCCTTCGTCGTGGGATTCGTGAGCGCGCTGATGTCCTACCTCGTTGCCCAGCCCATCCTGCGGGGTGAGAACCTGGACTTCGCGCTGAGCGAGGACGGCGTCCTGGCGAGCGTCATCAACACCGGTACATTCCTGGCACTCGTCGCGGTGATCTCGATGTCCATCGGCATCCTGCTCCGCAACACCGCCGGTGGCGTGGTCACCGCCGTCGGCATCTTCTTCGTCCTGCCGATCATCGTTCAACTCCTCTCCGGCATCGCAGACTGGATCCCGGACGCCGCGCGATTCTTGCCGGCGGACGCGGGGGAACAGATGGTTGCCGTCGAGGTCGCCGAGGACGCCCTGACCCAGTGGCAGGGCGGGCTCGTCATGGCCGCCTGGGCCCTCGTACTCCTGGTCATCGCACTCGTGGTCGCCAAGAAGCGGGACGTGTGAGAATCCCCGAACACCTCTCATGACTCCAGCCCATGAGTAACAGACTCTCGGTGGAGGGAATCGCGGAACGAACGGCCGCGGTTTCCTTCACCGAGCTCAACGCCCGCCGGCTGGGTCCCGTCCGGCGGTTCTTCCGCAGTCACCCGAGGGCTATGGACGCCGTCGTGGTTCTGGCGTTCCTCCTGGTGGCTCTTCCCAATGCGCTCTTCCTGATCCTCGAGGACGGCAGCTGGCTGGGGCTGCCGGGAATCATCCTCGCGGCGGGCGCCCTGGTGTTCCGTCGGCGCCATCCGATGTTCGTCCTGGCGTTCGTCGCGCTGCTCGATCCACCCGTCAGCTTCCTCACCGATGGTGCCGGCAGCGTAGCGGTCGCCACCATGATCGCGCTCTACACCGTGGCAGCGACCTATCCACTGAAGAAGGCACTGCTGGCGGCGGGCGCAGCGGTGATCCTCTCGGTGGGGGCACTCTTCCTCATTCCCGTGGGGATCTTCGCCGATGCCCCGGGAGTGATCTGGCTGCTGAGCGGGTTCGTCGTCATGTTCCTCGCGATCGCCGTCGGAGTCGGCGTCACGGTGCGGCGCGATCGCGAGCACGAGAGCGAGTTGCGGGAGTGGGCGGCCCGCAACGCCGAGCTGGCCTCGGCGGGCGAGCGGAACCGCATCGCCCGCGAGATGCACGACGTCGTCGCGCATTCGCTCACCGTCATGGTGGCGCTCTCCGACGGAGCAGCCGTCGTCATGAAGCGCGACCCGGGCCGCGCGGTCGCGGTCCTGCGGGAGCTGTCGGGCACCGGACGTACGGCGATCGCAGACATGCGACGCGTCCTGGGTGTACTCCGGGCCGAGGCGGCCAGTGAGTCGCTCGAGCCGCTACCGGCGTCGAGCTCCCTGGCGCAGCTCCTCGACGGCTTCCGTGCCGCGGGCCTGCCACTCCGGGTGACCACCAGCGGCCCGCGGCTGCCGGATGACCCGGCGTTCCAGCTGACGGTGTACCGAATCCTGCAGGAGTCGCTGACCAACGTACTGCGCTACGGCAAGGGCGTTACGCTGGTGGACATCTCGATCGCCAGAACCGGCAACACCGTCTCACTGCGCGTCGCCGACGACGGTCGCGGGGCCATGGGGCCGGTCGTCTCCCTTGGCTCCGGGCAGGGCATCGCCGGCATGCGCGAGCGGGCCGCGATCTACGCGGGCGCGGTCGAGGTCGGAAGCCGTCCCTCGGGTGGGTGGCTCGTCGAAGTGGATCTGACAGTCCCCGACAATGACGACGGGTCGGGACACGAACGGGGGAAACAGAAAGATGACAGCGCACGACATCACGCCGGATACGCCGATCAGGGTCCTGCTCGCTGACGACCAGCCGCTGCTCAGGATGGGATTCCGGCTGATCCTCGAGGGGGAGTCCGACCTGGAGATCGTGGGCGAGGCCTCGACCGGTACCGAGGCCGTTCGCCTTGCCGCTGAACTGCTGCCGGACGTCGTGCTGATGGACGTGCGGATGCCCGAGGGAGACGGGATCGAGGCCACACGCCAGATCACCGCCTCGGGGTCCTGCTCACGCATCATCATCCTGACGACGTTCGACCTCGACGAATACGCCTTTGCGGGCCTTCAGGCGGGTGCTTCCGCGTTCCTCCTCAAGGACGTCGCCCCCGAGGACCTGGTGCACGCGGTACGTGTCGTCGCCAGCGGGGATGCCGTCGTCGCCCCTCGCGTGACGCAGCGCCTGCTCGAGACGTACGTCAGGTCGTTGGCCCCGGCACACCCGGCCAGGGTGCCTGACCGCCGGCTCGCCGAACTGACGCCGCGGGAGCACGAAGTGCTGGAGGCGATCGCCGAAGGGCTGTCCAATGCGGAACTGGCCGCTCGCTTCTTCCTGTCCGAAGCGACGATCAAGACGCACGTGCGGCGGATCCTCACCAAGCTCGATCTCCGGGACCGCGTGCAGGCTGTCGTGTATGCGTACGAGAACGGGATCGTGGTGCCCGGTCCTGCCGGTCCGCACTGATCCTTTTCCTGATCATGGACAGGTGAGCACGCGCTCGAGGTTCTGTCCTGTCCAGGTGCCCACGTTCGCCCGGATCCGCAGCGTGTAGTTGCCGACGGTGCTCGACGAGCGGGTGATCGCCGTGGAGCGGGTGTTCGCCGCGAGGTTGTTGGTGGTGACCTGCCCGTTGGGTGCCGTCAGGGACACGGTGTAGCCGGTCGCGCGATTGACGGCACCGAAATCCGTCAGGTTCACCGTCATCGACAGCTTGTTCGTGGTACAGCTGAAGTTGCCCGTGACACCGGCCGGAGCTGGAATCGCGTAGGTGCCGACCGTGACCGGAGCCACTGTAGCGCCGGAGAACGCGGCCTGCGCGACCGTGGGCGCCCAAGTGAGGACGATGACTCCGAGGAGCACCTGGACGACGAAGCGAACCAGGCGCAGTGGGCCCAGCCGGCGTACGGTGCGGTGCTGGCTCATGCTCGTCCTTCCTGGTGCGGTCTCGGTCCGGCGGTGTCGTGCACGTGGCCCGGGGTCCTGGTGGGGGTCAGGACACCGGGCCACGTCTGGCTAGCGGCTGGTTGCTGCGCGCTGGGTAGCCGTGAAGGCGAAGTCGACGGTGCTGGTCAGGCCCTGGAAGGTGTTGTCCGCAGCGGTGGGCAGAGTGGCGGTGATCCGGAGGTTGTCGGCCTTGCTGCTGTTGGGGTTGGTGATCGACGCCAGGTTGGAGAGTACGACATCCGTCCCGATGATCGGGCGGGTCGGCAGAACCGAGGTGGTCACGCCGGTGCAGGTGTAGGTGTAGGCAGGCGCCGTGCCGGCTTCGGTCCAGGGCACGCTGCAGGCATCGACGGCGACCTGCAGGCCGTTGACACCGTCCGTGGTGAGCTTGGAAGCGGGAGCCGCGGCGGTGGTGCTCAGCGTCACGCCGCCGAAGTTCTGGTTGCCGGTGTTCGACAGGGTGGCAGCGCGCTGGATGGTGTCGCCGGGGATGACGCCGACGGCGGGGACCGAGAGACGGTTGGCGGCGGTGCCGGCCGCGCCGAGCTCGATCTTCACGGAGCCGGCTGTGACGGTCTCACTGGCGGACGTCGTGGACGTGAAGGAACCGTAGGTCCCGAGACCCGCAACCGAGGCAGCCACACCGAGGAGGGCGACGGAGGCGAGGACCTTACCGGAGGTGGACTTCATGTTGATTCGTGAGCTGCGGGCGGTGCGTGCCATGAGGTTGACCCTTTTCGTGAGTGCTGCGGTGGTTGGTATGCCTTCTCCGGTCTCCTTCGGATCCCGGTGCTTCTGGTACCAACTCTGGAACGCGCAGCTAAACCTGGCCCTGCGCATGCTGCGAACCCTTGCCGAAAGAAAACCGAAGACCGTGCGGAAACCGAAGGGAAAGAGAAGAAATACCGTGCCGGACATCAGAGAGCGCCGGACGCGGGACCACGGGGGCCCGAGGCCGTTGCTCGGGCGGGAGGTATCTCCGGTGGTGCGGACCCCATCTGGTTGAATCGGGGGATGAGCCCATCCACAGCGCACATCCAGGACCTCGCGGCCTATGTCACCGCGTCACCGTCGAGTTTCCATGCCGTGGCGGAAGCAGGCCGGCGCCTTGCCGCCGCCGGGTTCCGTCGGCTCGAGGAGCGGGACGCCTGGGACGCCTCGATCGGGTCCTTCTACGCCATCCGCGACGGCGCGCTCATCGCCTGGGTGGTTCCCGAGAGCGCTGGTGCCACCACGGCTTTCCACATCCTGGGTGCCCACACGGATTCCCCGTCGTTCAAACTCAAGCCCAAGCCGACCACGGGCAAGTACGGCTGGCTGCAGGCCGGTGTCGAGGTGTACGGCGGGCCGTTGCTGAACTCCTGGCTGGACCGCGAGCTCGCGCTCGCCGGCCGGCTCACGTTGCACGACGGAAGCGAACACCTCGTGGCCACCGGGCCGTTGCTGCGATTCCCACAACTGGCCATCCACCTGGATCGTGCGGTCAACGACGGCCTGGCGTTGGACAAGCAGCGCCACCTGAATCCTGTCTGGGGGTTGGGAGAGCCGGCAGACGCCGATCTCCTCGGGATGCTAGCCGGAAGCGCAGGTGTCCGTGCTGAGGACATCGGCGGATTCGACGTCGTCGTCGCCGACACTCAGGATCCTCGGGTCTTCGGCGCCCGGGGTGAGTTCTTCGCGTCCGGGCGGCTCGACAACCTCTCCTCGGTGCACGCCGGGCTCACGGCGCTCATCGACACGGCGTCGACCGGCCCTTCGGACGGGCCGATCGCAGTCCTCGCGGCATTCGACCACGAGGAGGTGGGCAGCGGCTCGCGTTCCGGAGCAAGTGGCCCGTTCCTCGAAGACATGCTCCTGCGGATCGCCCTGGGTCTCGGCGCAGGGACCGAGGAGCGCCTGCGTGCCCTGGCGTCCTCGTTCTGTGTCTCGGCGGACGCAGGACACGCGGTACACCCGAACTACGCCGAGCGGCACGACCCCGTCAACCTGCCTGTGCTGAACCAGGGCCCACTGCTGAAGATCAACGCGAACCAGCGGTACACCACGGATGCGCCGGGCGCCGCCTACTGGGCTGCACTGTGCCGGGCCGCCGGCGTGCCGTACCAGGAGTTCGTGTCGAACAACGTGATGCCCTGCGGGTCGACCATCGGGCCGCTGACCGCGACCCGGCTCGGCATCCGGACGGTCGACGTCGGGACGCCGCTCCTGTCGATGCACTCGGCCCGCGAGCTCTGCGGCGTGGAGGACCCCGGCCACCTCGCGACGGCCACGACGGCGTTCTTCCGCGCTGGACAGTAGCTCGGACCCGCCTCCATCGAATCGTCCGGTACCATTGATACGTCTGTGCCACAACCGGTCGGCGGTTCATACCGCGACGGCGGCCGGACCAACGCTAAAGAACCTCCTGTTGCGGAAGGACCGCGACCGTTTAGCCCAGAGGAGGTGGGTTCACACATGCGTGCATATGAATTGATGGTAATCATCGACCCCGACGTCGAGGAACGCTCCATCGACCCAACACTGGACAAGTTCCTGAATGTCGTCCGCAACGGCGGCGGCACAGTGGACAAGGTGGATATCTGGGGACGCCGGCGCCTCGCGTACGAGATCCAGAAGAAAACGGAAGGCATCTACGCCGTCGTCAACTTCACCGCGACTCCGGCCGTGGCTGCTGAGCTCGACCGCCAGCTGAGCCTCAACGAGACGATCATGCGCACCAAGATCATCCGCCCCGAGGAGCAGAAGGTTTCCGCCGAGTAGATTCGGCAGATTCCTCATCCACCCATCCCGCTCCTGCGGGAAGTGACTAAGGAGGCACCATGGCAGGCGAAACAGTCATCACGGTGATCGGCAACCTCACCAACGACCCCGAATTGCGGTTCACGCCGTCGGGTTCGGCGGTTGCCAACTTCACCATCGCGTCCACTCCCCGCACCTTCGATCGCCAGAGCAACGACTGGAAGGACGGCGAAACGCTGTTCCTCCGTGCGTCGGTCTGGCGCGAGGCTGCGGAAAACGTTGCAGAGACCCTGACCAAGGGAACCCGCGTGGTGGCCCAGGGCCGACTCAAGTCACGTTCGTACGACACCAAAGAAGGCGAGAAGCGCACCGTCATGGAGCTCGAGGTGGACGAGATCGGTCCATCCTTGCGCTATGCGTCGGCGAAGGTCACCCGTACCCAGCGCTCCGGCGGCGGGAACAGTGGCGGTTTCGGCGGCAACTCCGGTGGCAACGCCGGCGGTGGCGGTTTCGGTGGCAACTCCGGCGGCTCGAACTCCGGTTCGGGCTGGGGCGGTGGTGGCCAGCAGGCCCAGCAGCCCGCGGATGATCCCTGGGGCGCTCCTGCGGGTGGTAACTCGCAGGGCTGGGGCAACGGCCCCGACTCCGAGCCTCCCTTCTAGGCAGCAGGGTCCCGTTCCCGGGACCCCTGCCGCAGTTCCTCGTGGAACTGGCAATTCCCATCCCGCAGAATCGTTCTGCGGGCTCCAACAGAAAAAGGAGCACCACGATGGCTAAGGCTGAACTCCGTAAGCCCAAACCAAAGTCCAACCCCTTGAAGGCCGCTGACGTCACCGTCATCGACTACAAGGACGTAGCACTGCTGCGCAAGTTCATTTCCGATCGTGGAAAGATCCGCGCCCGTCGCGTCACCGGTGTGACGGTCCAGGAGCAGCGCAAGATCGCCCAGGCAATCAAGAACGCCCGCGAAGTCGCTCTCCTGCCGTACTCCGGCGCTGGCCGCGGCTAGGGAAAGGGACACACTATGTCGAAGCTCATTCTGACCCAGGAAGTCACCGGACTCGGTGCCGCAGGCGACGTCGTCGAGGTGAAGAACGGTTACGCACGTAACTACCTTCTGCCCCGCGGTTTCGCCCTGATGTGGAGCAAGGGTGGCGAGAAGCAGGTCGAGTCGATCAAGGCTGCCCGCTCCGCCCGTGAGCACGCATCGCTCGAGGACGCCCAGCGCCAGGCAGCCGCACTGTCGGCGAAGCCTGTCACCCTCACCGTCAAGGCGGGTGGCTCCGGCCGCCTGTTCGGCACGGTCAAGGCCGACGATGTCGCGAAGGCTGTCGAGGCTGCTGGTCTCGGCAAGATCGACAAGCGCAAGGTGGAGCTCCCGGCTCATATCAAGTCGGTCGGTTCCTACCAGGCCAACGTCCGTCTCCACGAGGACGTAGCAGCCGTCATCGATCTGGACGTCGTCGCGAGCTAGCGCTCGTTGCTCTGCCAGATCAGAACCACCAGAGAAAGCCCCCGCACAAGCGGGGGCTTTCTCTGGTTAAGGACTCTGCTCCCGCCCGCATGAGGCCGGAGCCGGATTGCTGTCCATGCCTTGTCGCGACTACTCGCGGGGGTACTCGAGCCGCCGGCGCTTTCCTCAGCCTCCTTTCAAGTACTGCTTCGTGCATACGCCCACGTCCACCGGTTCTGGTGCTGGGTAGCGCCCGGGACGGAGTGTGGCGTTGCGGCGATATGTGCGGCTAGGGAACTTAGCGAAGTGGTTTCCCGAGAGTTGTCAACAGCGCGCCTGTGGATGAGAGTCGATCAGAACTAATTCCGCTCCACAGGCGGGGGATAACGTTTCCGCAGGTCAGGGGCTACTTCGAAGCTACTGAAGATACTTGTCCACAGAGTTCTCCCCATCCTGTGCACAATACTTCCTGCTTAATCCACAGCTTATTCACACTTACCCACACCCCCTGTTGGCACCGCGCTTTGTGGTGCCCGGCAGGAGGGCTAGCGTTGCGGGAGATTCCCAATAGTGAGGGTGTCGGGTGATAGGCATGTCCTGTCGGACCCGGCCCGGGTGTCCGGCGGTGCGTTACGGCGACCGTCGCTTCGACAGTAGGAGAGAGGCCCTTCAGTGTCCCTGGCACATGCAGATTCATCATCGGACACACGCGCCCCGGAGTTCTCGCGCACGCCCCCTCAGGACCTCGTCGCGGAGCAGTCGGTACTCGGCGGGATGATGCTCTCGAAGGACGCCATCGCGGACTGCGTCGAGGTTCTCCGGGGTATCGACTTCTACCGGCCGGCCCATGAGAGCATCTACGAGGCGATCATCGACCTGTACGGGCGCGGGGAGCCCGCCGACGCCGTCACGGTCTCGGACGAACTCACGAAACGCGGGGAGATCTCGCGTATCGGCGGACCCGCCTACCTCCACACGTTGATCCAGTCCGTTCCGACGGCGGCCAACGCCGGCTTCTACGCGGAGATCGTCCGTGAACGGGCAGTCCTCCGCCGCCTCGTGGACGCGGGTACCAAGATCGTCCAGCTCGGCTATTCCAACGACGGCGAGGTGGATGACCTCGTCAATGCAGCCCAGGCCGAGGTGTACGCGGTAGCCGAGCGCCGGACAGCCGAGGACTACGTGGCCCTCAAGGACATCATCGAGGGAACCGTCGACGAGATCGAGTCCGCCGGGCACCGCGGGGAAGGTATGACGGGGGTGCCCACCGGTTTCTACGAGCTCGACGAGCTCACCCAGGGGCTTCATGGTGGTCAGATGATCGTCGTCGCGGCCCGTCCCGCGATGGGGAAGTCGACCTTCGCCCTGGACTGGGCGCGGTCGGCAGCCATCAAGCACAACATGACCACCGTCTTCTTCTCCCTCGAGATGGGGCGGAACGAGATCGCGATGCGCCTTCTGTCCGCTGAAGCCACCATCGGTCTCCAGGACCTGCGGAAGGGGACTATCAAGGATGAGCAATGGGGGAAGATCGCCACGACCATGGGTCGTATGAACGACGCTCCGCTCTTCATCGACGACAGCCCGAACATGTCCCTCATGGAGATCCGGGCGAAGTGCCGGCGCCTGAAGCAGCGGCATGACCTGAAGCTCGTGGTCTTGGACTACCTGCAGCTCATGTCGTCCGGCAAGCGCGTGGAGTCCCGCCAGCAGGAGGTGTCGGAGTTCTCCCGCGCCCTCAAGCTGTTGGCGAAGGAGCTGAACGTGCCCGTGGTCGCCCTGTCCCAGCTCAACCGCGGTTCCGAGCAGCGAACGGACAAGCGCCCGCAGGTCTCGGACCTTCGAGAGTCGGGATCGATCGAGCAGGACGCCGACATGGTCATCCTGCTGCATCGCGACGACGTCTACGACAAGGAGTCGGCCCGTGCCGGCGAGGCGGATGTGATTGTGGCCAAGCACCGAAACGGACCCACCAAGACCCTGGTGGTGGGCTTCCAGGGGCACTACTCGCGCTTCAACAACATGGCCGCCGACGGCGGGGGCTACTAGTCCTTCTTCGGACCGAGCTCCTGGATGACCGTCTTCAGCCGGTCGCGCAGGTCTTCGGACGCAAGGCCGTCCTCGGCCATGAGTTCATGCTCGATGTTCTTGGCGCGTTCCAGAGCCTTGAGCCCCGCCGAGGTGATGGTGATCCGCTGACTACGCCGGTCGGCGGTGTTGCGGAGCCGTGTCACGAGACCGCGCTTCTCGAGGCGGTCGAGGGTCCGCCCGACTGTCTGCGCCTGTACGTGGACGAGCTGCGCCAGACGTACCCCGGTAAGGGTTCCTTCCCGCTCCAGTACTCCCAATGTCGTCAGCCCTGCGTGCGTGATGCCGATGCTCAGGAGCTTCTCGTTCCATGAATGCTCGACGATGCGGGCCGCGGTCGTTAGCAGGCGGCTGGTCGACCAATCGTTCAACTCCGGCACGATGGCGTTTCCTTCCCCTCGGTTGTACGCGGTGGATGCGCTTGTTCCTTCTACTTACTCTAGACAACTTCGCCCCAAATAGACAGCAGGCTTATTATCGGGTCGCAGGGCAGTGAATGCTGCCGTCACGACCGGCGCGCGCGGCAGCCCGGCGGCGCGTCACACGGGACGACGAAGGGCCCGGAGCTGTGCCCCGGGCCCTCTACGGCATCAATCGATTACAGGTTGTTGCCTCGGCGGGTGTCATCCGCGCCCTCGATCTCGATCTCTTCCTTGCGGACCTCGCCGCTCACCGTCTCGTTCGTCGTCACGGTCTCCTTGTCCAGGCGAACGCGCTCGACGGGAACCGCCTCCTTCTCGACCACGGGGCGCTCGGCGTGGAGCGTGACCTCGTGCTCCTCCTCGCTGATCGCGGGGCCGTCGTAGGCGTCGCCGCGGTTGGCATCCGTGATGGGCTCGCGCTCGACGCGGACCTCCTCGCGGCTCACGGGTACGGTCTGGGTGACGTTCTCGCTCACAACGTACTTGCGCAGGCGGGCGCGGCCAGCCTCGCGGCGTTCCGTGCCGACATGGAGCTGCTCCTCGGAGCGCGTCATGGCGTCATCGGTGGTGGGGCCGGAGGTGTCGTGACCGACCGTGCCACGGTCAGTGCCCGAGTAGGTGCTTGTGTCGGTGTCGGTGACACCGGCGTGGCGGCCCGAAGTGGTGTCGATGTCGACGTCGCGCTCTCCGTGGCCGACGGTGCCGACCGTCGTCGTGTCGCTGTAGTCGGCGGTACCGCCGCCGATCTCGTAGTGGCGGTAGAGGCGATCCTCTTCCTCGGGGCTCAGGCTGCCGTCCGAGTCGATCCGGGGAGCGTCCTTGACCTGGTGCTTCGTGTAGGGCACGCGGACGTCGTGGCCTTCGATGTCCGCACCCTGCAGCGGGATGAACGACTCCGATGTTCCGAACAGGCCCGTCTTCGCCGTGACCCAGCTGGGCTCGCCGGTCTGGTCGTCGAGGTAGACCTGGCCGATCGAGCCGATCTTCTCCCCGTCGGAACCGAGGACGTTGCCGCCGTTGCCGAGCAGCGTGTCGATGTTCTCCTGAGCGATCATTACCTTCTCCTTCTGAGCATTCTCACTGTGAGGGGTATGGGATTCTCGGCTATAGGTTCCATGGGACCGAAGCCCCTCGAACCACCGGTCTCTAGGGTAAGCACACTTAGTAGTTAATTGGAAGCATGCTTATCGTTCCCTTCCGGATCTCGCCACGGCAGGATGGGTGCTGCGCCGTCCGCTGCCGGAGCCTGCGGCTTTCGTCGTGATCAGGGCTTCCGTATGATGGCGACAAGGTCCAGCAAGCGGCCGAATGTTCCCTGGACGAACTAGGTTCTACACCGGGGCCGTCATGCAGATTCTTATGGAACGACGATTACCGGCCGAGCAGGATGGCCTGCGCCGGGTTGACGTCCTTCGCGAAGATCACGCTTCGGGCCCGGGCAGCGCGCCTGGTTCCGTGCCCGAGCCCACCGAAAGGGCAGACATGTCAGCTACTCGTCCATCCACCATCAGCGACGTGATGGTGGCCGCTGCGGATCTGGAGGATGCCGAGTTCGAGCGCGACAGGCTCGCCATGGCCTTCGGAGAAGCCATCAGGCAAGCGCTGGCCACGGGCCATACGCACGTTCAGATCGCCCGCGCCGCGAACCTGCCCGAGGCCGAGGTTCGTCGCCTCGCGGATGTGCCGCCGACAGGAGCCGAGCCAGTCCCTGACGGCCTGTCATTCCCCACTCCGAGGACGTCCGATGCGGCAGTCTGACCTCAGCTCCGGGGCTGGCCGGACCACGCGCGGCACGGCCCTGCTCGTGATCGACATGCAGAACGCATTCTTCGAGGACGAGAAGCTCGGCGCGGCACAGGACACGCTCGTTGCCGCGTGCAACGGCCTGATCACGGCGGCCCGCGCCGGCGGCGTACCCGTGCTGCTGGCGAGGACCGAGCACCTGCGTGACCGGTCGACGTGGACCCTGTCGATGCTCGACGACGACCAGGGGTTCATCTTCCGGGGCACCCGACAGGCGGAGTTCGTGGAGGGCCTCGATGTCGAGGGAATCGAGACAGTCACGAAGACGCGCGACAGCGCTTTCTTCGGCACCGACCTCGCTGAGCGTCTTCGAGCCCAAGGTGTGGAGAGCGTGGTGCTCGCGGGAGTGTCTACGCACAATTGCGTCGCTCACACGGGAGCCGACGCTTTTGCCCAGAACTTTCGGGTGAGCTATGCGCTCGACGCCATCGGCAGCACCAACGACGATTACGCCGCTGCCATGCTGGAGATCCTCTCCGTCGAGTACAGGCAGCCAATCATCGGCCAGGAGGAGGCGGAGGCGCGGTTCGGCTGACCTCCCGCGGTCGAAAGCAGCGCTTCGCTCAACCGAGGGCTGCTTCCGCTCTGCGCCGGCGGCCGCCTGCGGAGTTCCTACCGACAACAGCGGAGGCCGCCGGGTCGTCCCGGCGGCCTCCCTTCAATCGATCCGGTATCAGCCCTGCTGAACGCTCGACTTCGCGTCCTGCGCGCTACCCTTGACGTCACTGGCTGCGTGCTGGCCCTCGTCCTTCACCGTCTGAACCGACTCGGCGGCCGTATCCTTCACGGACTGGACGGCCTCCTGCGCGGGCTCCTTGATGTCCTCGACAACCTGCTTCGCGGCTTCGGTCACCTTCTCCTTCAAGGGGGCTGCCTGCTCCTTGAGCTGGGAAGCGGCCTGCTGCTCCTTCTGGCTCGAAGGGATGAGCGAGGAGACGAGCAAGCCGGCGCCGAATGCGATCAACCCGGCGGCAAGCGGGTTGCCGGCGGCCTTGCTCGAAAGCTGGCGGGGCGCACCCTGAACCGCGTGACCGGCCTGCAGGGCCTTGTCCTTCGCGGTTCCGGTGGCCGATTGGGCGGCTCCCTTTCCACTGCCGGCTGTGCTCTTGAAGCTGTCTTTCACGCCGCCGGCCCTGTCGGACACCGAGTCCTTCACATCTCCGGCCGTTCCCATGACGGAATCCTTGACGTCCTCGGCTTTGCCCATGACGGTCTCCTTCACATTGCTGAAGCTGTTCTTGACCTTCTCGGTCTGACGGTGGGCGATGTTGGCGGGGTTCACCTTGTCCGCCACCGCATCCACGTCTGTACCCAGTTCCATGCGGGTGCGTTCGATATCTGCGCGAATCTCATCTGGTGTCTGGCTCATCGTGTGTGCTCACCTGGTTTCAGTGTCGGCGGAATCTCTTTGACGGTCTCCGCTGTCTGGGGGAGACCCTTGACCTTCTTCATTTCCTTCTTGCCCTGCATGGCCAGCACCGCGGCGATGATGCCCCAAATGACAGCTACTATGACGGCAGCCCAACCGATCGGCATGAGCGCGTCGAGGCCCCACATGAGGGCGAGAGACAGGAACAGGAGGACGAAGTGACCGCCGACCGCGGCACCGGCGAACATGCCGGCACCCTTTCCGGCATCCTTCGCCGACTCGGTGGCCTCGGCCTTCGCCAGTGCCACTTCCTGACGCATGAGCTTCGAGAGGTCCTTGGTCACCTCCCCGAGCAGCTCGCCCACCGACGCGTTGGCAGAGCGCTGCTCGGCCTCCGACGGCAGGGGAGCGGCGGCCTGGTGGGAGCCGCTCGTGTATGCCTCACTCATCAGCGCAGGCTCCCGTCATTCGGGAGGGTGCCGACGGGAGGGGTTCCCGGCGGGATGGTGGGGTAGTCGTCAGCGGGGTCCACGAAGGCAGGAGTCGGCTCGGCGACGTGCTGGCCGCGAGTGGTCTCACCGAAGGTGGCGGTGGCGGGGGTGCCGCTGTAGAGGCCGGAATCCGACTCGGAGTAGGTGGGGTAGTTTCCGGTTGCGGTCGAGTCCTGAGTGCTGCCGGAGGTGCTGGTCGACTCCCGGTTGCCCGTGAGGCCCTTCGTGAGGCGGCCGACCACGAGGCCGGAGCCTGCTGCAATGGCGAGGAAAGCTCCCGGCTTCCGGCGAGCGAAGGCCTTGACGTCCTCGAGGATGTCAGCGGCGTCGCGGCCCTCGAGCCAGCTTGCGGCGGAGCTTGTACGCTGGGAGGCCTGCTGGACGATGCTGGACACCATCTGGTTGTCCGACTTGTCCGCCATCGACTTCAACTCATCGGAGATGCTCCGGATGCCCTCGGTGATCTTCTGCTGCTGCGTGCCGGCCTGGTTCTTGACCTCGGAGGTCACCGTGCCGAACAGGTTCTTGGCCTGCGAGCCGGCTTCGGCTGCAACATTCTTCGCCTCTGAGGCGGCCGTGCCTGCCACGTTCTTGGCAGCTTCCTTGCCGTCCTGGCCTACCTGCTTGGCCTGGTCCTTCGCGACCGACGCCTTCGAGTCGCCGGAGCCCGTCGAGCCACCCGTGAACTCCGTGGTGCCGAGCTCGTGGGTTCCGAGGTCCGAAGTGGACGACTCGGTTCCGGTGGTGGAGGGAACCAGGGGATCCTGCGGCCAATTCTGCGTAGTCATGTTCATTCCTAACGTTGATATTGCCGTTGTAGCGGACGCTCCATCGTGATGTTGCGCGATGGTCCGGCATCTCGTGCTGGACTTATCTCTGAAGCTAAGCATGCTTACATTCCCCGATGCAAGCTCTTCCCGGAAATACTGCAACATCTAAATAAGTACGCTTAGTATCTTCCATAGATCCTAGGTGCGCGGCTAGCGTCGGATCAAGAGGACCCTCGGTGGCCGCTTCCAGAAGGAGCGGGGATCACCCCGGGTGGTCGCTACGTGGGGAGGTAACCACCCGTGTTTTTCCACAAGCAAGAACTTCAGTACAAGGCCAGCCCGGACAAGCCCGATGCCATCTACGCGCGCAAGCTCCAGGAGGTGCTCGGCGGACAGTACGGCGAGATCACCGTCGCGCTCCAGTACAGCTTCCAGGCCTGGAATGCCCACATCCCCGGGAAGTACCGCGACCTGCTCTTCGGGATCGGTGCCGAGGAGATGGGCCATGTGGAGATGCTTGCGACCATGATCGCGCAGCTGCTCGAGAAGGCGCCCCTGGGCATCACGGAGGATTCCATCCAGGCTGATCCCGCCATCGCTGCCGTCATCGGTGGCACGGACATGCAGCAGGCCATCGTCGCCGGAGCCGGAGCGCGCGCCGCGGACAGCAACGGCAACCCCTGGCAGGGCAGCTACATCACGGCGAGCGGAAATCTGCTCGCGGACTTCACCGCCAACGCGAACGCCGAGATGCAGGGTCGGCTCCAAGTGGCCCGCCTGTACCACATGACCGACGACCACGGGATCCGCGATATGCTGTCCTTCCTCCTGGCTCGCGACACCATGCACCAGAACCAGTGGATCGCAGCGGCGAAGGAACTTCAGGAGGCGAAGCTGGAAGAGCTGCCCGTGCCGAGCAACTTCCCCATCAAGAAGGAAGCACGCGAGGTCTCCTACCAGTACCTCAACTTCTCCGACGGCAAGGCCGCGTCCGAGGGCAGCTGGGCCTCCGGCCCGACCCCTGACGGCAAGGGAGAATTCACGTATCACGAGGGTCCGACGACGAGTGCCCCGATGCCGCCAGCCACGCATCCGGACTCACGCTTCTACGGCACCACGGAGATCCCCAACACCGTCGAAAAAATGGCGGGAACAATCCAAGATAAGCTGAACCGCGAATAACTGCACGACCAACCCGAAGAAAAGGAGATCGTCATGACAAGCACGAACAACCGTACGGTGGACCACGGCCGCACGAAGGTACAGCGCGCTGCACAGGCAATGGGCATCGTATTTCTGCTGGTGGGAATCCTCGGGTTCATTCCGGGAATCACCTCGGACTACGACACGATGCAGTTTGCCGGCCACACGTCCGAGGCCAAGTTGCTCGGCATCTTCCAGGTGTCGATCCTCCACAACATTGTGCATCTGCTCTTCGGTATCGCCGGCCTGGCGATGGCGAAGACCGTCTCCGGTGCGCGCAACTACCTGCTCGGTGGTGGCATCATCTACGCGATCCTCTGGATCTACGGCCTCGTCATCGGCCAGGATTCCGCTGCGAACTTCGTTCCCCTGAACGGCGCGGACAACTGGCTGCACTTCCTGCTGGCCGTCGCAATGATCGCGCTTGCGCTCCTGCTCACCCGCAGCGACCGCACGAAGGCCCGCGCCTGATCCAACCGGAAACCCGTTCCGAGGAGCGGATCCGAGCGGCACGAGTGCTGCTGAAATGACATGACGACGCCGGACCGGCGGTCGCCCATTGGGGCTCGATCGGTCCGGCGTCGTCGTGTTCGGCCCCTGAAGGCTCGCTCCACAGTATGGAGATACGAAGTACGCTTAGCATCAATGCCCCTCCCAGTGGGGCGCGCAGCCGAGAGAGAAGGACCTCGATGAAGCAGCCGTCACCCCGAGGAGATATCAGCGCCCTCGTCCTGGCCGTGATCAGCGGTACCGTGGAATCGCAGCAGGAACCGCTTCTCCGACTCGATCGGCTGGTCGAGAGCGCCGTCGCCGCGACGGCTGACATCCTGCACGACGACAACCTCCAGCTGGCGCTCTTTTGCCTGTACGAGCTGCACTACAGCGGGATCGACGGGGCCGGCGACGACTGGGAGTGGAATCCCGACCTCCTGCGGGTGCGGCACCGGATCGAGGCGGCCCTCGAGGCCAGGGTGCGGGACGAAGTCGTCCTCGGCAGCCTGCCCGAAGCAACGAGCGAAGCGGTCTGCCAGGAGCTGTTCCGGATGACCGGAGAGGACTCGGGCCCCAGCATGTCCCGCTTTGTAGCGAAGTCCGCGACGGAGGAGCAACTGCGTGAGTTCCTCGTGCATAAATCGATCTACCAGCTGAAGGAAGCCGACCCGCACACCTGGGTCATCCCGCGGCTGGCAGGGCGTTCGAAGGCCGCGATGGTCGAGATCCAGGCCGATGAATACGGCAACGGCCTGCCGGCCCGGATGCATTCCGCGCTCTTCGCCCGCACCATGCGTTCACTCGGTATGGATGACTCCTACGGCGCCTACCTCGATGCGGCCCCTGCAATCACCCTGGCCGTTAACAACCTGATGTCACTGTTCGGCCTGAACCGTCGGCTTCGGGGCGCGGTAGTCGGTCACCTTGCTGCGTACGAAATGACCTCCTCCCAGCCCAACCGCCTCTACTCGCGCGGGTTCAAACGCCACGGGTACGGCGAGGACGCCACGGAGTACTTCGACGAACACGTCGAGGCCGACGCCGTGCACGAACAGATCGCGGGAAGGGACATGGCCGGCGGCCTCGTGGAATCCGAACCACGCCTGCTGCAGGACGTCCTCTTCGGCGCAGCTGCCGGACTCGCCGTCGACACCCTCATGACGGTCCACATCATGGAGGCGTGGGAGTCGGGACGCTCGTCGCTGCGTCCCTCGGAATCGATGGCCTCGTGAGCGACGAGTCGCCGTCCGACGGTGCCGGCCCGGCACCGATGCGTTCCCTGAACTCGGGCGAGGCCGCCCCCGCCTCCGTTGTCGCCTGCCCGAACGGGCCGCTCCTCATCCGCGGCGACTTCGAGCTCGTCGGCCCGGACGGCGAGGAACTGCCGCGCACCCGGCGCACTGTGGCGCTGTGCCGGTGCGGCGCGTCGGTGCTGAAGCCCTACTGCGACGGGTCCCACAAGCTGATCGGGTTCAGATCCGAACCGTGACAGACCGCGCGCCGGAGCGCCGTCCTTCGACACCTCGCGTCCGCACCTGCGATGCAGTGCCGCCCGGGTGCGGCAGGAAAACCGTAGGTGCGCCCTGTTGGACAATGCGGAGCGGTCGGGCAAGCTTGGAGGCACACGGGAGGGAGGCCGGATGGCGGCGATCGATCTGAACAGCGACGTGGGGGAGTCCTTCGGTCATTGGACGTTCGGGGACGACGCCCGCATCATCGAGTCCGTGTCCAGCGTCAATGTGGCCTGCGGCTTCCACGCCGGCGACCCCACCGGTATCCGGGCGACCTGCGCGGCGGCTGCTGCCGCCGGTGCCACCGTCGGAGCCCACCCGGGATACCTGGACCTGGCGGGCTTCGGGAGGAGATTCATCGACGTCGACCCCGTCGAACTGACGAACGACGTCGTCTACCAGATCGGCGCGCTCCAGGCGCTCGCACACGCAGCCGGCACCTCCGTGCGGTATGTGAAGCCCCACGGAGCCCTCTACAACGCGATCGCGGTACACGAGCGGCAGGCCCGCGCCGTGGTGCAGGCCGTCCTCGAGGTGGACGAGTCCCTGCCACTGCTCGTGCTGCCCGACACCGTGATCGAGGAGCAGGCGCGCTCGGCAGGACTACGCACGGTGGTCGAGGCCTTCGCCGACCGCGCCTACACGCCGGATGGTGCCCTCGTGTCCCGGCGCGAGCCGGGTGCAGTCCTCCACCGCGAGTCCGACGTCGTCGATCACGTGCTGCGGATGGCGACGGAGGGAGAGGTGGTCGCGATCGACGGAACCCGGATCCGGATCGCAGCCGAGAGCATCTGCGTTCATGGAGACACTCCGGGTGCCGTCGCGATGGCCGCAGCAGTGCGGCAGGCGCTGGTCTCGGCGGGTGTGACGGTCGGTGCCTTTGCCTGAGCCTGCCGACGTGAGCCGCCCGGCGGAGCTGGTCCTCCGGCCGGTCGGTGATCGCGCGCTACTGGTCGAGCTCCCCGGCCTGCCGGAAGTGCTCAGCCTGCAGGCCCACCTCCAGGAGCATCCGGTCGAGGGTCAGGCGGATGTCGTCGCTGCTGCCTGCACCGTGCTCGTGACCGTCCGGGAGGCGCGGCAGATCGACGCCCTTGCCGCGCGCCTGCGATCCATCGATCCTTCCCTGCCGTCCGAGCAGGGGGACTCGCTCGTCACCATCGAGGTGCAGTACGACGGCGTCGACCTCGCCGACGTCGCCCGGCGTACCGGCCTGAGCGAGGAAGCCGTGGTCTCAGCCCATACCGGCACGCCGTGGGTGGCAGCCTTCGGGGGCTTCGCCCCTGGTTTCGCCTATCTCACCGGGGGCGATCCACGGCTCGAAGTGCCCCGGCGGCACTCGCCGCGGACGGCGGTCCCGGCCGGTTCTGTGGCACTCGCTGGACCGTACTCCGCTGTCTACCCGCGTGAATCCCCCGGCGGATGGCAATTGATCGGGCGGACCGCTGCTGTGCTCTGGGATACGCACCGCGCCGAACCAGCGCTCATCCGACCCGGCACCACGGTACGGTTCACGGCGGTGCGCGAGCTGGTGCAGATTTCCGCGCAGGGGATGCACGACGGGGGGCTGTCTGCCGCTCCCGGTACGGCGGATGCATCGGTCGTTCCTGGCTCCGCAGCCTCAACCCGGCCGGCCGGCGCGCAGGGAGGCCTGACCGTCGTCGATCCCGGCCTCTACAGCACCGTGCAGGACCTCGGCAGGCCAGGACTGATGGACCTCGGGGTCGCCGGGGCCGGTGCTCTCGATCGCGCAGCCCTGCGGCAGGCCAACCGGCTCGTCGGCAACCCGGCCGGCTCCGCGGTCATCGAAAGCCTCAACGGCGGTCTCGCGCTCGAAGCGGAGGAGGACCACGTCCTCGCCGTCACCGGGGCCGAGGTGGACCTCACGGTCAGCACGCCGGACGGCGTCGAGCACTCACCGTCCCTGTGCGCGCCATTCCTCCTGCGAAGCGGTGAGGTGCTGCGGCAGTCCCCGCCGGTGGCCGGATTGCGCGCCTACACGGCCGTGCGCGGCGGATTCGCCGCGGAGCAGGTGCTGGGTAGCCGATCGACGGATTCGCTGTCCGGCCTCGGGCCGCCGGCCCTGATGCGGGGAACCGCCCTGCCGGTAGGTCAGGAACGGCCCGGATCCGCCGTGGGTGGGCCGGAGGCTCCGAGGCGTGCCGGGTCCCCCGAGGTGCTGCGAGTGGTCCCCGGTCCGCGGGACGCCTGGTTCGACGACGGCGCCGTCGCTCTCCTGTGCGGCACGGATTGGGCCGTTTCAGCGCAGTCGAACAGGATCGGTCTTCGGCTCACCGGTCCTGCCCTGACGAGGATGCGCGAAGGCGAACTGCCGAGCGAGGGGACAGTGCGCGGTGCGCTCCAGGTGCCGCCGTCGGGCCTGCCGCTGCTGTTCCTCGCGGACCACCCGGTCACGGGCGGCTACCCCGTCATCGCCGTCGTCGTCTCCGCGGACCTGGACCGCGCCGCCCAGTTGCCCCCTGGAGCGCTGATCCGATTCGCCCTCGCCGGTTCCGGGAGCGCCTAGCGGGCCTGGTGGTTCCGGCCCGCGCCGCGCTCGTCGTCCCCCGCTCTCCACAAGCAATGCGAGAGGCACGGGCTGCGCGGCTACCACCGGCGACGTGATGGCGATTCCTGGTTCACCCGGCGGGGCGATTGGTACTCGACGGAGGAGCCAGTAGCCTCGGTGCATCGGGTGCGCTCGCAGCCGTGGGCGTCCATCGGAGGGCACCCCAGGCCCGTCCCCTCGTCGGATTCGCGGTCGCCTCGCGTGCAGTAGGAGAAGGGGCGGAGAGCCTGCCCCGACAAGGGAGCCGCTGTGAATAGATCGTCATTGCAGAAGAAGACCCTCGTCGCCGGGGTGGTGGTCGGCGTCGTCGGGTTCGTGCTCCTGCTGTCTCCGTACCCGCTGCTCGACGCCGTCCACCAGGATGCCCGTGTCCCGAACACGCTGTACCACTCCTGGGCGGCCCTCGTCTCCGCGGTGACCTCGTTCTGCCTGCCGTTCGGCGCCGTCCTGATCGGAGCCTCCCTCGTCATGCGGCATGCAGAGCATGTCAGGCAGGGAGCACAGCGAGCGGACCGTGCGGCGGAGGGGAACACGGGCCCGTAGGCGGGGGTGGACTGTGGGGGTCCGGGCACACGGAGTTTCGCCACCGGAAACGCTGCCGAAACCGCTGCTCCGTAGCGTGGTGACCTACACCACTTCCACAGGAGGTCGCGATGCAGACGCTGAGGGTACGACGGGTCCCCTGGACCAACCCGGTCGGCATGGGGCTGCGTGATGCGCTGCGGGCCGAGAACGACCGAGGGCAGCTGCCGGAACTCCGTCCGACCACCGACGACGGCGAATCCATCGCCGTTTTCCTGATCGCCTACGAGCTCGCGACCGGTCAGCCGGTGGGTTGTGGTGGCCTGCGGCTGCTCGACGACTCGCGCGCCGACGTCGACTACATCTACGTGCTGCCGTACGCGCGGTGGTCCGGCGTGGCCGCTGCCATCACGGAGGAACTCCTGTCCTGGGCGCGCGCGCACGGCATCGCGACGGTCGGCCCGATGGACGCTGTTGCGCAGCTGACCACGCTGAGGCTCTAGCCACGCCTGGTGCGCCGGCGCTCAGCCGATTGCCGGCCTGCGCGCCCCCGCACCGGGTTCGAGCCCTGAGTCCCATCCCGCACGCGGTGGAAGCCTCAGCGACGACGCCGGATGTCCGCCAGAGCAGACCGACGACGAGGGCACCAGGCGACCCGCCCGCAATGGCGGGGGGGGCGCCCGGTGCCCTCATGGCTGCTGCCGGGTGACGTGCGGTTACCTGCGGGGAGGAGCCCCCAGGTCCACGGGGTCTTCATCCGTCAGGTAGGCGAACTCGGAATGCGCGGAGATGTCGATGCCGCGGAGCTCGTCCTCCTGCTCGATACGGAGGCCGACCGTGCGCTGGATGACCTGCGCGATGACCCACGTGACGACGAAGGAGTAGGCGAGGACGGCCACCGTTGCGAGCGCTTGGACACCCAGCAGGTCGAAACCGCCACCATAGAACAGCCCGGAGACACCGTTCGGGGCGTCCTCGGTGGCGAAGAGCCCGATCAGGAGCGTACCCAGGATGCCGCCGATGAGGTGAACCCCGACGACGTCGAGTGAATCGTCGAAGCCCAGGCGGAACTTGAGCTCGATCGCGAGGGAGCAGACGGCACCTGCGATGGCCCCGATGGCCAGAGCGCCCATGGGGCTGACCGCCCCGCATGCCGGTGTGATGGCCACCAGTGCAGAGATCAATCCTGACGCGGCGCCCATGCTGGTGGCCGCGCCGTTGCGGATCCGCTCGACGAGAGCCCAGGCCAGCAACCCGGCGGACGCGGCAACCGCCGTGTTCAGGAAGACGACCGACGCGGAATGCCCTGCCGAGAGCGCGGACCCTGCGTTGAACCCGAACCAGCCGACCCAGAGGAGGCCGGCGCCGACGAGAACCAGAGGGCGGCTGTGCGGCTTGGCGTGGTCCGCCTTCGGCCAGCCGTGGCTGCGGCCGAGGACCAGTGACAACGCAAGGGCCGCGATGCCGGCGTTCATGTGCACCGCCAGTCCGCCCGCGAAGTCGATCGCACCGAGGTTGTTGGCGATCCAGCCGCCCACGACCGAGCCGTCCTCCGAGCTGAAGGCGAAGACCCAGTGGGCGATGGGGAAGTACACCAGCGTGGCCCAGATCCCCGCGAAGATCATCCAGGCACCGAACTTCATGCGGCCGGCAGCGGCACCTGCGACGAGTGCCGTCGTCACGCAGGCGAAGAAGAGCTGGAAGGCTGCGAACAGGATCGGAGGGAGGGGGGCGGCAGGGTCCTCGGTGAGCAGCTGGCCCATGCCTGCGTACTCCGCGATGTTCCCGATCAGCCCTGAGCCGCCCACCGAGTCACCGAAGGCCATCGAGTAACCGAAGAGGGCCCACAACACGGCGACCAGGCTCGCCCCGCCGAAGCACATCATCATCATGTTGAGGATGCGGCGGGACCCCACCATTCCTCCGTAGAACAGAGCCAGGGCCGGGATCATCAGACAGACGAGCGCGGCGCTGGCGAGAATCCAAGCGACGTTTCCTGAATCCATGGGAAGTCCATTTCCGTGAAAGCGCTTGCACGTGCCGGAGGGATCTGAGCCCGGGATCGCACTGGGGGTGGGTGGGAACCGGGAGTGGTACACCGCGCTGAGCAATGGTAGACAGCGGCACGTTTCAGCCCTCGGCGGTCGCCGTTAACTCTGTGTTACGCCTCGTTCCGGCTCTAGCCCCCGGCGACCGACTGGATGATCATGACGGTGGCCCCCGATGGAACGAGGGTGCGAAGGCCGTTCAGGCGGCGCACGTCCTCACCGTCCACATAGATGTTCACGTAGCGCCGCAATGCCCCGGTCTCCTCGCGGATCCGCTGATCGAGCAGCGGCCGACCGGCACCCAGTCCATCCAGCAGCGCGGAGACGTCACCGTCGTCGGACACGGTCATGCTGACCTCGCTCCTGCCGTCGACGTATGGGCGCAGGAGGGTCGGGATGAGCACCGTCACCGAGGACATCAGGGTCCTCCCGTCAGGCGGGGACGACGGCGGCGCGCACCGACAGCACGTCCGGCAGGTGGCTCGCGACTTCCTGGAAGGTACGGCCCTCGTCCGCGCTGGCGTACACCGCACCACCCCTTGTTCCGAAGTACACCCCTGGAGTCTCTGCCGTGTCGACGCAGGCCGCATCGCGCAGCACGGCGTTGTACTCCGCTGCGGGCAGCCCGGCCGCGCTCGCCTGCCAGGTCGCGCCGCTGTCGTCCGTCCGGTGCACCTGCAGATGCCCGTCCGGAGGGATGCGCTCGCCGTCGGCCTTGAGCGGGATGACCCACGCCGTGCCGCTCCGGTGAGGATGAGCCAGCATCACGAAGCCGAAGTCGGCCGGTAGGCCGTCGGCGATCGACTGCCAGGAATCGCCGCGGTCACTGCTTGCGTAGACGCCGTGGTGGTTCTGCGCGAACAGGCGGTCCGGGTCCACGGCGTCCCGGGCGACCTTGTGCACGCACTGACCGAACTCCGGATTCGGATCCGGCATGAAGTATGCACTGATGCCACGGTTGCGGGGCTGCCACGAGGCGCCGCCGTCGTCGGAACGGTAGACCCCGCCGGTGCTCATCGCGACGTGGACGGTCTCGTCGGCGGGGCTCGGGAGGACGGTGTGGGCCGCAGCCCCGCCGAAGCCGGCACCCCACTCGCTACGATGGGGATGGTCCCAGAGCGCGCGATTGAGCTCGAAGGTCTCGCCGTGATCCGTCGACTTCCACACCGAGATGGGCTGGCACCCGGCCCAGACCACCCCGGGACGATTCTCCGCATCCGGCTGGATCTGCCAGACCCGCTCGAGCGCCGTGCCGTCGTCCGGCCCGAAGCGGATGCTGCCCTCCTGCGGCTCCGCCCAGGTTTTCCCGAGGTCGTCCGAATGGGAGATGCACGGGCCGAAGTGCCAGGACATCCTGCCGGCGAACAGGCGCGTCCGTCCACCACGCGTGTCGATGCCCACGCTCGGGATCTCCTCCATGAGGAACTTCGGCTCCGATACTGACCAGGTCTTCCGGTCGGTGCTCGAGGCGAGCCACAGCCCCTTCTTGGTACCGATGGCAAGGAGGGTGGTTTCCGTTGCTGACATGGCTGCCCCCGTTGGCGTCAGTCCGGCGCGATACCGGCTCGAGTGGTGTCGATCACTTGGGAGAATGCCACCCGCCCTCCCGTTTGTATAGGCTCCACTACCAGTTCCTGTCCGCATCGCCGCGAAGGCCGCATCGCCGCGAAGGCCGTATTCGTCGACCAGCGACCGGGTTCACCGGGCTGCCAGAACCGCCACCAGTAGTGCAATCGCCGGACGTCGGCGGCCGGGGGCTACCGGCTCTCGTTAAAGGCGTCGATGATGGACTGCGTGATACGCCCACGGGAGCTCGGGTTGTACCCGTTCTCCTGGGCCCACTGCCGGATCTCCTGGGTATCCTCCCGCTTGCTGCGGGAGGAGCCCGCCTTCGGGCTGGGTGCCGGCTGCCTGCCGGAACCGGCCCTGCGCCCCTTGTCGACATAATCAGCGAGGGCGGCGCGCAACGAATCGGCGTTCTGTTGCGTGAGGTCTATTTCGTACTGCGTGCCGTCGAGGGAGAAGCGCACTGTTTCCTGCGCTTGTTCACCGGTGAGGTCGTCGACCAACTGAACCTGTACGCGCTGAGCCATCATGATCTCCTGTGTCGTCCGAACGAATTCATGGACCCCCGGTCACCGACCTTATCCTGCCGATCTTCTGAAGCGCCGTACCTTTCCGTCACTGTGGAAAATCGCTGCCCTTCCGCTGATCGATGCCCGCCGCGGCCCCGTGGAGGGGCGTCAGCGCTCGTCCGCGACCTGTGCGTCACGCTCGTCGATCACGAGGGGTAGCCCGAATGCTTCGAACATGTCCGGGTACAGGAAATTGTGATGCCCGATGATGCGCTCGCCGTCGGTCTCGATGACCTGGAGGGCGAACGCCTCCCACAGGCCCGGCTCCACGAGGTGGTAGTTCGCGAATCCTCCCGCACCGTTCACCGGCAGGGGGAGAAGGCGTCCGCCCTCGCACACCCTGCCTTCGCCGACGAACCACGCGCGGACGTCGTCGGGACCCCTGAGCCAGAGGTTGAAGGGTGGCATGGACAGGACGACGTCGTCCCGGAGCAACGAGACGAGCGCCGCCATGTCGTAGGCCTCGAAGGCACGCAGGTATTTCGCCAGCAGGTCCTTGTGCGCCGGATCCTCGAGCGGCATGGATGCGCTGGGCTCGTATCCGGCCATGGTCTTGCGTGCCCGCTGGAGGGCGCTGTTGACGGAGGCCGTGGTGACCTCGAGCAGTGTCGCCACCTCCGCGGCCGACCATCGGAGCACCTCGCACAGGATCAGCACGCTGCGCTGGAGCGGCGGGAGGTGCTGCAATGCGGCCACGAACGCCAGCCGGATGGTGTCACGCGCTTCGGCGACGACGGCGGGATCACCCGAGGTGTCGATGACCCTCTCGTCAGGGATCGGCTGCACGAACACGCTCTCCATGAGCGGAGTACCGAGCACCGCATCCGCCGTCCGCGTGGAGGGGCCGAGGTCCATCGGCCTGGCGCGGCGCTGGGGACTGCGGAGCATGTCCACGCAGACGTTGTGCGCGATGCGGAAGAGCCAGGTGCGCAGCGAGGACTGACCCGCGAACGATTCCTGCCGGGACCACGCCTTGATCATCGTCTCCTGCACGGCGTCCTCGGCCTCCGATGCCGCCCCGAGCATCCGATAGCAGTACCCGGTGAGGTCGCGCCGTGATGCCTCCAGAAGCTGATCGAAAGACCCTGTTCCTGGGTCGGTGACCTGTACATCGTTCGCTGCGGCGGGCTGCATGCATCGAGCGTAGCGACCGTGGCCGCCGCGCGGGAGGAGTGGGCAGCCACAAAAGCCGCCGACATCGATGAAAACCCGTCCCCGATACCGTCTACTGGTGGGACAGCAAACCACCGATCGTCGGGAGCACTCGATGCGCAGACTCACAGCAGGCCTCTTCTCCTCCGTGGACGGAGTGGTCGAATCCCCCCATCTGTGGCAGCTGGACAGCTTCGACGCCGAACTCGGCGCTGGGATGGGCGCGATGATCAGGAGGGTGGACACGGTCCTGCTCGGACGGCACGGCTATTTGGAGTGGGCGCAGTACTGGCCGGCGGCCGAACCCACCGACCCGTTCGGGTCCTTCATCAATCCCGTCCGGAAGTTCGTGGCGTCGCGCACCCTCGAGGGAGATCTCGGCTGGACCAATGCGTCACTCATGGATGCGCCGCTCGAAGAATTCGTGAGGACCCTCAAGCAGACCGACGGCGGGGATATCGCCGTCTGCGCCAGCATCTCCCTGGTCCGGCAACTCATGTTCGCCGGGTTGCTCGACTCACTCACCCTGATGATCCATCCCGTCGTCGCCGGCGCGGGCCGCCACCTCTTCGAAGGAACGGATCCGATGACCAGTCTCGAACTGCAGGAGGTCAGCACCACCAGCAAGGGCAACGTCCTGGCCTCCTACGGTCTTCGTCGGTAGTGTCCTCGCAGGAGGCGCGGGGGAAGAGTGAGGCCGTAGCCCGAGCCCTAGACTGCTGATCATGGCCGTCCTCATCGACCCACCGTCCTGGCCGGCACATGGAACGGTCTTCTCCCATCTGGTCTCGACGACGTCGCTCGAGGAACTGCACGGTTTCGCCGATCATGCGGGTGTCCCGCGCCGTGCCTTCGACGAGGACCACTACGACGTCCCTGCCCATCGCTACCAGGAGCTCGTGGACCGTGGTGCCCTGGAGGTCAGCGGTACGGAACTCGTTCGCGCGCTCATCGCGAGCGGACTGCGGGTTCCGGCGAGGCGACGGGCGCCGAAGCTCCGCATCGCCCTCCTGTCGCGCTGGGAGGCCCTCCTGCCCAGTGACCCCGAGCTGGGGCGGGAGCTACTGAACCGCTGGAGCGAGCCGCACCGCAGGTACCACACCACCTCCCATCTCCTGGGAGTCCTCGAAGCGCTCGACCGGCTGCTGGAACCGGACGACGCCGCGGTGCGGGAGGCCGTCCTGCTCGCCGCCTGGTTCCATGACGCCGTGTACCAGGGTGCAGCGGGGGACGACGAGCGTGCCTCGGCGGCCCTCGCCGTCGAACGGCTGGGGCACCGGACGAGCGGGGCGACGGCGCGCGAGGTCGAGCGGCTCGTCCTCCTGACCGTGCACCACGATCCGGAGCCGGGTGACCGCGCCGGTGAACTCCTCTGCGACGCCGACCTCGCGGTGCTCGGCGGTCGGGCGGAGGACTACGCGCGCTACGTGGCGGCGGTGAGGGAGGAATACATCCACATCCCCGACGAAGCCTTCCGGGTGGGTCGACGGGCCGTGCTGGAAAGGCTGATGGCACTCGACCCGCTGTACAGGACGGCGCGAGCCGAAGCCCTGTGGAGCGGGAACGCACGGAGGAACCTGACCGGGGAGCTGGGGTTGCTCGGCCAGGCCTGAACAGCAGCAGGGGCCGGCGCCATCGACGGCGCCGGCCCCTGGCTGGTCAGGTCGGGATCAGCCCTCGACGACCGCGATCTCGTTCGGCGTACCGGGCAGTTCCTCGGACGAGATGATCTTCCCTGTCGCGAGGTCGACCGCGTGGAGCTTCTTCGTGGCGGGTTCCGTGACGTACGCCGTGCCACCGACGACCTTGAGGGCCGGGTGCGGATCCTGCCACTCGACAGGGCCTTCCCAGGCGTCGATGACTGGCAGGGAGTCGGTGATCTCGCCGGTCTCGGGGTCCATGGAGTGCAGGGCTCCGTCGGAGGCGAGGATGAGCACCTCGTCGTTCGGGCCGCGGGCGACGTCGCGGAAGGTGTACTCGACTCCCTCGGGCAGATCGATGACCTTCATGGTCTTCGTCTCGGTGTCGATGAGCGTGAGCTGATGCAGGAGGTAGCCCTCGAGGTCGGGGTCCGACTTGTAGTCGCCGGCGATGATGGGGCTGGTCTCGCTGACGTACGCGTTGCCCATGCGGCCGAACTCGTCGGGGGCGTCGATCTTGGTGATCTCGCCGTTGTCGTAGACGAGTGCGCCGTCGCTGCAGCCGAAGACGACGACCTCGTTCTTCGCCGTGCCTTCACCGTGGACGGAGGGGCACTGGTCGCTGGTGGCGACCTCGTTGCCGTCGGCGTCGAGAACCTTGATGCCGGAGCGGCTCTCGGAATTACCGACGGTGGTCAGGAAGGTGCCGTCTTCAAGGACGATCGAGACGCCATGGTGGGCCTCCTCGCCCTCGATGGTCTCGGTCGCCGGAAGGCTTTCGGGATCCTCGAGGAGATCATCGGTCGTGTAGATGGTGGTGTCGCTGGTGCCGTCTGCGTAGAGGATGGTCTTGTCGCCGTGCTGCACCACGTGGCCAGCGGTGTCGGCCTCGAACATCAGGTCCGTGAGCTTCGGTTCCGCCTGCTGGGAGCCGGAGGAATCGGTCCACGTGCCGAGGTCCAGGACCTGGAAACCCTCGGGCACGGTGACGAGAGCGTGACGCCCGTCGCCTGCGGGATTGAGGCGCGTGAAGCCCTCGATGGGCATGTCTCCCTCGAGCTCCATCGTGGTGCCGTCGAGGACGACGATCCCGCCATCGTAGGTCAGGGCAACACGGGGCGTCTGCTTGCCGGCCGCAGCAGCCGACGTGCTGGTGGCCGGTGCAGCGGAACCTTCGGCTGCCGGTTCGGAGGAGGAGCCGCAGGCCGTCATGAGCAGGGCGGATGTGGCGACCGTGGCGGCAAGGGCAAGGCGCCGTGGGCGTTTCGTCAGAGGAATCGCTGTCATCATCATTCTTTCTGTGTTCTGGACCCTCAAGGAGAGAGCCCGGTGGCGATGCGTTCGGTATTGGTGCGCATCATGGCGAGGTACGTGTCCGCACCCTCGCCCGGGTTCGTAAGGGATTCGGTGAAGAGCTCGACGACGTCGACGTCGATGTTCGCGCCGTCCGCGAGGACCTGGACGAGCCGGTCCGGCTGGGAGGACTCGGCGAAGATCGTGCTGACGTTCGCCTCCTCGATGGCCGCGACGAGGTCGCGGAGATCTGAGGCACTGGGGGAGGCAAGGGTAGTGCCGCCCGGAATGACGGCGCCGATGATGCGGAAGTCGTACCGCTCGGCGAGGTAGCCGAACACGTGGTGGTTGGTCACCAGGTTCCGCCGGTCGGCAGGGATGGCTCCGAAGGCGTCTGCCATGGACGTATCGAGTTCGGTGAGCTCTGCCCGATATGCATTGGCGGACGTCTCGATGGCTGAAGTGTCGACGCCGTCGATTCCGGCGACGCGCTCCTGAAGTTCGTCGACGACGTTGACTACCAGTGCCGGGTCAGTCCAAAAGTGAGGGTCCAGTGCGCCCTCGGATTCGCCTTCCGTGTAGGCGAGGGGCTCGATGACGTCACCGGCGACGAGCAGTGGCACGTCTTCGGACTGAGCGCTGTCGATGTGTTGCTGCAGTCCCTCCTCGAGTCCGAGGCCGTTGGTGACGATGAGGTCGGCCTGCCGCATCATCGCGCCGTCCTGCGCCGAGATCTCGAAGGAGTGCGGGTCCGCGTTTGCTTGCATGAGAACCCGCACGTCAGCTTCCTCCCCGACAACATTCGAGACGACGTCGCCAAGAATGTTCGTGGTCACCACGATGACCGGCTCGTCCGACCCTGCGGCGGCGCATCCCGAAGTCTCGAGGAGAGTCGTGGCAGCCAGGATGAGGGCCAGATACTGCCGGCGCGTCCTGTTCATCGGCCGACCTCGACCATGTGCGCCGGGACGGTGTCGGTGTCGAAGGTGCGGGCGATACGGGCGTTGTCGGCGAAGTCGATCTCGAACAGGGTTCGCTCCGCGGGGGCGTTGAGGTATGCGCGCTGCTGGTCAGTAGTCAGCTCGATCCCGGCCAGGAGCGCAGGGTTGGCCAGGGTCTGTGGCAGGAGTGGTTCGGTAGCGGCGATTGTTGCACCGGTTTCGGCGATCAGGACGAGGACACGGCCGTCGTCGGCGAGGGTGACGACATGCCCTTCTCGGTCATCGACGGCCGAGACCTGCAGCAAGGGGACGTCGGTGGGAATGAACTGCCAGGAACGCTCCCGGGTATCGAGCAGCCATGCACCCTGGTTTCCGGCGACGGCGGCGACGGTGGGGCGGCCTTCGCGGGCCCGGAACTCCGTGGCTTTCGGAGAGCTCATTTCCGCCGGGTACGGGATGCGTTCGTAGACGACCTCGTCGGCTTCGAGCGTCGCCAGGAGCGCGCCGTCGTCGCAGCCGATGACGGCGCCGACCGATGTCGTGATGCTGCCCTGGGCGTCCGCGCAGTCAGCGGTCGCCCCGTCGATGGCTTGGCCGTCCTTGTCGTACGCCTGCACGGACGCCGCCGTCCCCGTGCTGTCCGGTTCGGTAAGGAGGGTGACGTCCGAGAGGGGGACGAGGACCCCGGGGTGCGGGTCTGTGGACAGTTCGGCGCGGACACTGATCTCGCCCTTGGCGAGAGCGTCGTTGTCGAGCACGGTCGCCTTGCCGCTGTCGGGGAAGTAGACGCCGGTGGCCGACGAGCCGGCGGTGACGATGGCTTCACCTTCACCCTTGATGGTGCCGATGGTCTTGGGCTCACCGCTGTAGTAGTGGAAGTGGTCCTCGTGGTCCCAGGTCCACATGCCGCTGTCGACGATCGTCATGGTGCCGGTGGTCGCGGACGAGGCGAAGAGGTACCGCCCGTCCGTGGAGGTGGCGCTGACCTGCGGCACGTCGCCGACCGAGGTGGTTGTTTCGTCGGCCAGGTTCAGCAGATCGATTCGGCCGTCGGTGTCCACGCTCATCAGGTGAAGCTGTGGTTCGGCGACCTCGGTGGATCCTTCGAGAGTTCCGTGGCCGTCCCCGATCTCGGCGGAAGCGGAACTGGACGCGATTGACGGATTGCCCGTCGCGTCCTTCGCGAACTCGGACTGACTGGCCGGATCGGCGGTCGAGCAGGAGGTGAGGGACAGGGCGAGCAGGGGGAAGCAGAGCAGGAGGGTTTTAGGCGTTCGCACGAAGGGCTTTCTGTGATGGACGTACCGGCACAGGACCGGCGGAACGATCGACGTTCTGTGAAGAACGGTCAAAAGAGGTGGTGCGTCGACGGGTGATACCGCGGATGATGCTCGACAGGGCTGCGCACGCGATGGCGGCAAGGGCTATCGACGCGCCGGCCGCCGAGCCGTAGTGCCAGGACGCGAGCAGCCCGAGAAGCACTGACAGCGCGCCGATCAGGGCTGCGAGTGCCATGGTGCTCGGGATGCGGGAGGTCCAGGGGGCGGCTGCGACAGCCGGGGCGAGGAGCAGCCCGATGACCAGCAGCGCGCCTACCGCCTGGTAGGAGGCGACGACGGCGAGCGTCACGAGTCCCACGAGGAGCACCTGGGCCACGCGTGGCCTCAACCCCATGACCTGGGCGATCCGGCGGTCGAACACGAGCGCAACGAAGGCCCGGTGGAACGTCGCGGCGACGAGGATCGTCAGGAGGAGTGCTCCTGCCAGCAGCCAGACGCCGGCGGACTCGATGGCGAGGACGTCGCCGAACAGGATCGCGGTCGCATCCGTGGCGAAGCTGCGTGAGTGCGAGATGATGATGACGCCGGCGGCCAGCATGCCGACGAAGAAGAGACCGATGCTCGTGTCGTGTGACAGCCGGCCCCTCCGTGCCAGGACGCTGACCCCGAGGCTCATGACGATCGCGCTCGCCGCCGCTCCGAGGATGACGGGTACGCCTGCGAGAGTCGCGAGGGCGACGCCCGGCAGCATGCCGTGGGCCATGGCCTCGCCGAGGAAGGCCATGCCGCGAATGACGACCCAGGTTCCCACGACGGCGCAGATGGCAGCGCACAGCGATCCTCCGATGAGGGCGCGCAGCATGAAATCTGCGGAGAAGGGTTCGAGGAGCGGGGTCACGAGGCAACCCTAGACGTAATTGAGTCTCATTCTCAACATGCTAGATTCGGACCATGCTCCTCGCCCGATCACACCCCGTCCTGCCACCAGCAGGGGAAGCGTGCCCGCTCGTCCTCGACGATGTGTGGTTCGACCACGACGGCGTCGAGGCACTCCGGGGCGTCTCGCTGACGGTCGATGCCGGTGCCGTCACTGCCGTGGCAGGAGCGAACGGCTCCGGCAAATCGACGCTGCTGGCCCTGCTCGCCGGGCTGCTCGTTCCACGCAGGGGCACCGTCGTCCTTCCTCGGGAGCGCAGCACGGCACTGGTGGTGCAGCGCAGCGAGGTATCGGACCGCATGCCGCTCACGGTCCGTGATGCTGTGGCGATGGGCCGCTGGGCGGACGCGGGTTTGTTGAGGCGCCTGCGCCCGGAGGACCGGCAGATCATCGACGAGTGCATCGGGCTCGTCGGGCTCGACGGTCATCAGGGGCGCCCGCTGGGGGCGCTCTCGGGCGGACAGCGGCAGCGTGCGTTCCTTGCGCAGGGGCTCGCCCGGCGTGCCGATGTCCTCCTCCTCGACGAACCCACGACAGGACTCGACGCGGCTACGCGGTCCGTGGTCGCCGACGTCCTGGTGGCCGAGAGGGCCCGCGGGGCGACCGTCGTCTGCGTATCGCACGACGACGTCGCCCTGGGTGTCGCCGACCGCCTCGTCGTGCTCGACGCCGGGCGCGTGGTCCCGGGCTCTCCCTAGGCGCTACGCCTTGACGGAGCGGCGTGCAGTGCCGCCCCTGGTCGTAGGGTGCAGGCGCATGGAGAGCCTTCACCGGGTCGACAGCCTGTTCACCCGACCTTCATCCGATGGTTCCCGGACGATCCCGGATGGCCACGTTCCCGGCCTAGATTCGGGGCTGGTGCTGGTGGAACCTCGCTTCCGGGGTGCGCATCACACCCCGTCCGGGCGACGAAGCGTTCCCCCGGTTCTCGCCGGATCGGTGGAGGAGACGAATGCCGCTGTCGGAAGAAGAGCGTCGCGCATGGGCCCAGCTCGAGCGCTCACTGGTCGAGGGTGTCTCCCGTGATTCCGGCCCCCTTGTGCAGGAGCCGTGGACCCTGACAGTTCCGTCGGAGACCTACCGGTACCTCATGCCGAGACTTGTCGTCGTGGTCGGCATCGTCGTCGTCCTGATCGGAGTGCTCCTCGGTGTACCCCTCGTCGTCATGACCGGAATCGCGGTGCTGGGCATCTGTGGTGCTCGCGCACGCCGTGCCCGAACCGCGGATGGAGCCGCTCGCGGACGCCGCCCACGCGTGACCTCCTGAGCTCACCCGCTGCCTGCCCCGCCACGAGTGATGGTGCCGGAAGCGCCGATCCCGCGTGGCACGAGCGATCACTGCGTCAGGAATGGCCGTCGCGTGGTGCAGTGGGCGACTACTGCGGACCCAGATGCATGGAGATCTGGTACCGGTCCGAGCGATAGGTGGAGATGGAGTACTCGATCGCCGTTCCGGGTTCGCCCTGCCCGCTGAAGGAACGCCGGTGGAACAGCAGGACCGGCGCGCCCGGCTCGATGTCGAGCAACCTCGCGACGGGCTCGGGCGCCGCCGCGGCCTGGACGGTCTGCTCCACGCGCTCCACCGGGTAACCACTCGCGGACAACACCTTGTACAGCGAGCCGGTGAGGTCGTGGGAAAGGAGATCGGGCAGGGGTGCAGGCGGCAGCCAGGACTCGTCCACGCTGACGGGTGCACCGTTCGCCAGTCGAAGCCGTGCCACGAGGTGGGCACGGTCGCCGGCTGCCAGCCCGAGGTGCTCGGCCGCCTCGGGGGGAGGGACGTCCCCACTGGCCGTGATGACCCGCGTGCTCGGTTCGAGGCCGGCGGCGCGCATGTCCTCGTTGAAGGAGGCGAGGTGGAGGGTCGAACGCACCATCCCGTGGGATACGAAGGTGCCCTTGCCCTTGATGCGTACCAGCGCGCCGTCCTGCACCAGGTCGGCGATGGCGCGGCGGACGGTGATCCGGGAGACGCCGAACTCCTCCTCGAGCTGGCGCTCGCCGAGCAGTGCGTCTCCGGGCCGGAGGCCTCTCGCTACGAGTTCCTGGATCTTGCGGCGAACCCAGACATGCTTCAGTTCGCCACTGCTCGCACCAGGGGATCCGGCAGCCACACCTAGGCTCCCGCGGCCGGAGCCGGGAGGGTGAACAGCAGCGACCCGGCGTCCACCGCCGTACCGGCGACGCTCGAGCCGATCGCTCCGGCCTTGGTGTCGAGGACGACGACGGGACAGCAGGGATCGAGGCCCTTCGACCTGATGAACGCGAGGTCCACGCTGACCATGGGGGCCCCGGTCGAGACGACGTCTCCTTTGGCCGCGTGCACGGTGAAGCCCTCGCCCTTGAAGTGCACGGTGTCGATGCCCACGTGCACCAGGACTGCCGGCCCGGTCGCGTGCTGCACGATGAACGCGTGCGGCATGACCTTCACGACGCGTCCGTCCAAGGGTGCGACGGCGGTGAGGACCGTGGCGTCGTCGTGCGGCACGACGGCGACGCCGTCACCGACGAGTGCCGACGCGAACACGGGGTCGGGCACGTCCTCCAGGGCGATCACGCGGCCGGGCAGGGGCGAGGCCACCTGCAGGAGGCCTCCCTCGCCTGGGCTCACATCAGATCCTGGATGTCCTCGGCGAGGTTCTCCGCCTCCGGCCCCACGACGACCTGCACCACGGTTCCGGCCACCATGACGCCGTGGGCCCCGGCTGCCTTCAGGGCCGCCTGGTCGACGAGTGATGCATCCACGACTTCTGTGCGGAGACGCGTGATGCAGCCCTCGATCTCATCGACGTTCGCTGCTCCACCGAGTGCGGCGAGGATGGTTTCGGCCTTCGACATGTCTGCTCCTTCTGGTCCGGGTCACGGTGATTGCTCGTTCGTCACCATCGCAGTTCGCTGCTCCTGTTGACAGATCCGCGCCCGAGGCTTCACAGTGATCACACTCACTGGTTATAACCAGCTGCAGCAGACTCTACTGACTCCGCCGCACCGTCACAAGTACGCCCCCCCGGACGCGGCCCCAGCACCATCCGGCCTTCCACCAGCCCCCGAAACGAGGACCACGATGACCACGGACCAGACTCCGCTGTCCGGAGGTGGCGGCGCATCGCCGGCGCCCGCCGCCACCAAGAAGAGTGACAGCAAGGCCCTGCAGAACCTGCAGCGCTTCGGTCGGAGCCTCATGCTGCCGATCGCCGCCCTGCCCGCGGCGGCACTCCTGCTCCGCCTCGGCCAGGACGATCTCCTCGGCAGCTTCGAATCGCTGACCACCGTCGCCGCAGTCATCGGAGCCGCAGGTAACGCGCTGTTCGCCAACCTCCCGCTGCTCTTCGCCGTCGGCATCGCGTTCGGCTTCGCCCGGAAGGGGGACGGCTCGACGGCACTCGCCGCCGTGGTCGGCTACCTCGTCATGACCGGCGTCTTCGAGGCCATGGCACCCGTGGTGCTCGGAGCGCCCGCGGACGGCGAGGATCCACCCGTCATCAACTACGGCGTGCTCGCCGGCATCATCATGGGCCTCACGACCGCGCTGCTGTGGCAGCGCTACCACCGCATCAAGCTGCCGGACTGGCTCGGTTTCTTCGGTGGGCGCCGCTTCGTACCCATCATCACGTCCTTCGCCGCCATCATCATCGGCGTCGTCCTCGCGCTGGTCTATCCGATTTTCAACAACGGCCTCACGGCGGTCGGCAACTCCGTCGCCGAGAACACCGTCGTCGGCAGCGGCGTGTATGGTTTCCTGAACCGGATGCTCATTCCGCTGGGCCTCCACCACATCCTCAACTCCGTCGTCTGGTTCATCCTCGGTGACTATGAGGGCACCAGCGGCGACCTCAACCGGTTCTTCGCCGGGGACCCGTCGGCCGGCGTCTTCATGACCGGCTTCTTCCCGATCATGATGTTCGCCCTGCCCGCCGCGGCGCTCGCGATCTGGCAGGAGGCCCGCCCCGGGCAGCGCAAGATCGTCGGCGGCATCATGCTCTCCACCGGTCTCACCGCCTTCCTGACGGGAGTCACCGAGCCCCTCGAATTCTCGTTCATGTTCGTCGCCTGGCCGCTGTACGTCATCCACGCCGTCCTCACCGGCACCTCGATGATGCTCGTCAACGCCCTCGATATCCACCACGGGTTTGGATTCTCCGCAGGGGCCATCGACTACCTGCTGAACTTCGGCATCGCGGAGAAGCCGCTGTGGCTCATCCCGATCGGACTGGGATACGCAGCCGTCTACTACGTGCTGTTCCGCTTCGTCATCCGGCGCTGGAACCTGAAGACGCTGGGCCGGGAGGACGAGGGCGCACCGTCCCTCGCCACCCCCGACGCCGGCTGACGGTGACCGTCGGAACCAGGAAGGACCACGCGTGCAGATCATCCTCTGTGAATCGGCGGAGCAGGTAGGGCGGCGGGCCGCCGACATCATCGAGGCCCGGGTGCGGCAGGACCCCGCCGTCCTCGGCCTCGCGACCGGCGGCTCACCGGCGTCGACCTACGCGGAACTCATCCGTCGGCACCGGGAGGAGGGGCTCCGGTTCGGCGACGTCACGGCCTTCACGCTCGACGAGTACGCAGGACTGCCGGCCGATCACCCGCAGTCCTACCACTCGACGATCCGCCGTGAATTCGTGGACCACGTCGACCTCGACCTCTCGAACCTGCACACGCCGAGGGGCGACGCCGAGGACCTCGTGGCCGAGGCCGCGCGCTACGACCGCGCGATCGTCGGAGCGGGGGGTGTCGACGTACAGCTCCTCGGCATCGGGGCCAACGGACACATCGGCTTCAATGAGCCGACGTCGTCGCTGCGCTCCCGGACGCGCGTGAAGACGCTCGCCGTGGCCACGCGTACCGCCAATGCGCGGTTCTTCGAGGGCGACGACGAGGAGGTGCCGAAGCTGTGCCTCACGCAGGGCCTCGGCACCATCGGCGAGTCCCGGCAGGTCGTACTCGTGGCACTCGGCAGTGCGAAGGCAGCCGCCGTGCAGGCGATGGTGGAAGGACCCGTGAGCGCGTTCTGTCCGGGCTCCGTGCTGCAGCTGCACCCCCGGGCCACCATCGTCCTGGACCCCGGAGCTGCCTCCCAGCTGACGATGCTGGAGTACTACCGCGATGCCCAGACCCTGAACGACGGGCTGCAGTGACAGCTCCCACGTACCGCTGGTTCCAGCCGCAGTCCCTCTCCGTACCCGGCGCCCTCGTCAACGAGGACGCGGTGGCGGTGTCGGCGTCGTCGCTCATCATGATCGACGGCGCCACCGGCCTGGCCGCCGGACGGCGGACGGGATGGCCGAGCGACGCGCAGTGGCTCGCGCACTCACTGGCCACTCTCCTGACGGAACGGCTCGACGGTGATATCTCGATTGCGGACGCGCTGGGACAGTGCCTCGACGAGCTGCGCATCGAGTACGGGGACGACGACGACGGGGGCCTCGGCCCGTCCGCATCCGTGCTGATCGCCCGCATCACCGGATCGGAACTCGAGGTCTATTCGCTCGGGGATTGCCTCGCGCTCGTCGGCATGGCCGACGGATCAGTGGCGTCGATACGGGACGGTGCGGTGGGAGAGCTCGACGCCGCCGTCCTCAGCCGCCTGCAGGAGCTCCGCCGAGGCACCGACCTGGCGATCGACCAGGCACGCGCGTTGGTCCAGGACCTCCTCATCGGCAACCGGAAACTGCGGAACCGGCCCGAGGGCTACTGGATCGCTGACCTGAGCGCTGCCGGCGTCGGGCACGCGCTGACGCGTACTCTCCCGGCGGCACAGGTCCGCGACGTCGCGCTGATGACGGACGGCTATGCAGCAGCCCTCGACGTCGCCCGGCTCGTCGGGACGGCCGGCGCATTGCTCCAGGAACTCCGTCGGAGCGGTCCGGTGCCACTGATGGGCGCCCTGGTGGCCCGGCTGTCCGACGACCCCAGATGCACGGCATTCCCCCGACTCAAGCCGATGGATGATAGCTCGGTGGTCATCGCTCGTCTCCTGGGAAACACAGATGCCGTCGATGAGGCGACAAGTCTCCCCTGAGCTGCGCGTCAGTGCCAGAATGGTCGGAACGAGGGTGCACGGCGAAGCCGGTGATCCTCCAGACAGTCAGGAAGCCGGCCGCTGGAGGTACCTTGTTGCGCTGCCCACCGGGTGGTGGCTACCGAGCGGCTTCCCGCCCACGTCCGGGCCGCCCGAAGGAAACTCCAGATGCAAGGCTTGCACACCCACACCGCGATGACGCACGCGAACCTCTCCCTGACGATCGTCCACGACCACTTCCTGAACATGGGAGGGGTGATCGGGCACCTCGAACTCGACGCTTACCTCCACGGCATGCTGACCCTGCCTGACGACGAATCCGACTTCGTGGCGCAGGCGGTGAACGAACTGCTCGACGACGGCGCCAGGAACGGAGACGTACCCTGCTGCCGCGCTCCCTATAGCGCCATGTGCTCCGACGAGCCGCACAGCCCCATCGCGGTGCGTGCGTGCACGGCTAGCGGGCGTGGCCGCGTCCTGCAGGCACCCGGCGGAACGGATGGACCTACCGGGACTGCAGGGCGTCGAGTGCCACGGCCATCGCCGCTGCTACCCGCCCATCGATCCGTGCGCCGGGAACGGTGACGAGGTACCTGTCCCGCAGCGACTGCCCACGCTCCGACGTCAGCACGACCTCTCCCGCCTGGTCGACGAAATCGAAGTGGAAGCGGAACGGCGAGGGGATGGCTTCGAGAACCGGGAGCATCTCCCAGAGCCGACGGCCGAGGGCCACGCCCATGCTCCGCTCGCTGCCCGTCGCCCGGACGCCTGGAGCATCGAGATGCCACGTCGATCGCAGCAGCGAGGCGCCGAAATCCTTGCGGAAGCTTCCGATCGGCTGGCCGGCAGCGTCCAGGACGTCGTACGTCGCTCCGATGTCGAGCCGTTGCCGTGCCGTGAAGGAGAACAGGGGCATCGCCCTCGACTCGTCGCTGTAGAACGTCACGTGTTCCCTGAAGGCGGTGCGCTTCTGCTGGGCGAAGGCCAGAAGAACGCCGGGCCTGCCGTCATCGCCCGCGGTCCGTATCTCGTAACGGTTCACCATCATGGTGATCTTCTGCGTCACCGTGAAGATCTCGACGCCCTGTGCCAGATCCATGCTGTCCTGTCCCTCGTGTTCAGGCCGGCCTGATGCCCGGCCTGCTCCACCGAGCGTATCCAGCGGCCGGCCTGCGCACATCGCCCGCAGGAGTGATGCTCCTTCAGCCGATGTGATGACGGGGAGATCAGGAACCAGAGCCTGCGATAGCCTGACGGAATGGAACGCGTTGCGGTGATCTCCGACCTCCACGGAAATGCCACGGCGTTCCTGGCCGTCCTCGAGGATCTGCGTCGCAGGGGTGTCACCACGGTGTACAACCTGGGCGACGTGGCCGGAAAAGGCCCCCGCGGTTCGGAATGCGTGCGATTGAGCCGCCTGCACTGCGCGGTCACGGTGCGGGGCAACTGGGACGACTTCCTGCCCAGCGAGACGCCGGAGTGGCGGGACGACGCCGGCTGGTGGTGGCACAACGAGCTGACTCCGGAGGACCGTTCCTGGCTGCAGTCGCTTCCGCTGTCCCACGACATCATCCTCAGCGGGCGGCGCGTCCGGATGTTTCACGCGTCGGCGAAGAGCGTCTACCACCGCGTGCATGCCCGCCACGATGACCGCGCCTTCGAAGGCATGTTCGCGGCGACGGCCCTGACGGGCAACGGCCCGCCGCCGGACGTCGTCTGCTACGGAGACATCCACGACGCGTTCGTGTCGACCTATCGCAGCCGGACGCTGATCAACGTGGGAAGCGTGGGCAACCCCCTGGACGAACCGCAGGCGTCCTACGTGGTTCTCGAGGGGGAGCCCGACGGCGAACGGAGGGATCCGTTCGGAATCCAGTTCGTGCGGGTGGCGTACGACATCGAGGCGGAGATCGCCGTCGCCCAATCGCTGGGCATGCCTGCCCTGCAGCCCTACGCCATCGAGTTACGAACGGCGGTCTACCGCGGGCAGCACGCCGCCCTCGGCCTCCTCGATGGCGTTTCGTCGTAGCAGTCGGTCGGGAGCCGGCTGCTTGACCCCTGGCCGACGACCCATGTCCGTGCGAGCACGTCGATGTATTCAACGTCGGTCCCCGACGGGTCCGGGACGGACGTTGCGTCCTTCCAGTGTGCGTCGCGCTACCCGGTGCGCGGGGTGAACAGCGTGCGCCGACCCCGGGTTGACTTCGCGGGTCGCGGCGGCAGGGTCCGCCTACTGCAGGAACAGGCAGAAGGGGTGGCCCGCCGGATCGAGACAGACGCGCACGTCGTCCTGAGGTTGGTAGCCCGCGAGGTCGGCACCCAGGGACAGGGCGAAGTCGACCGCTGCCCGGAGATCGTCGACCGCGAGGTCGAGGTGCATCATCATCTGCTGGTGGTCGGGTTCTTCGGGCCAGGTCGGCCGCGTGTACCGGTCCTCCGTCTGGAAGGACAGGCCCGCCCCGCCGTCGGGGGGCCCGAGGACGACCCACCCGGGCTCGTCCGTCCTCGTGTTCCACCCGAGGAGCCGCTGGTAGAACGCAGCCAGCTCCTGGGCATCGGGCGCACCGAGCACGGTGGATGACAACGAAAGAGCGGGACGTTCTGTGGCCATGTGCTTTCCTCTCGGGGTGACGGCACGGATGTGTCCATCCAAGACGCACCGGACGTCCACCACAAGGGCCCCGACCTCCGTCCGATTGGGTAATATCATCTAGGTCGTTTAGCAGCAGGCGGCACTCACCTTCCCCTTGCCCGCATTACGCGTCATCGGCATCGGGTTGATGCAAAGGCTTATCCGTTGGTTGATCATGAAAACGACAAGAGCCCGGCGGTTCCGGGCTTGCTCCAGGACGTCGTCCTCGACAGCCAGGACGTCGAGGAGTTCCTGACGAAACTGGTGACGATCGCCGGTCACACCCTGTCCGCCGAACACGACGAGGTCCTGTGCGGTGTGACGCTCCTGAGGGCGCGCACAAAGACCACGGTCGCGAGTAACAGTCCGGATGCCCAGAAGATGGACGAGGTCCAATACGAGTACAACGACGGCCCCTGCCTGCGGGCGGCCCGCCTGGGGACTGTGCACTACGTCTGTGACTTCGATGCCGAGGAGCGCTTCCCGGAGTACAGCCGTGCGATCGCGGACCACGGCATCAAATCAGCCCTCGGAGTTCCCATACCGCTGGAGGGAGAAGCAACGGCCGCGCTGAACTTCTACTCGCCTCTCGTGGACGCGTTCAAAGAGGACGCCATCGAGGCCGCGCAGCATTTCGCCGAGGAAGTGTCGGCGTCACTCCGGCTCGCGGTGAGGATCGCGAAACTGACCGAATCGAGCGAGGACATGAGGGCCGCGATGGAGAGCAGGACCACCATCGACCTCGCCGTCGGCGTGATCATGGGCCAGAACCGGTGTTCGCAGGACGAGGCGATGTCGATCCTGAAGACCGCGTCGAGCGCGCGGAACATCAAGCTCCGTGACGTTGCGGCCTCCGTGGTGCAGTCACTGGGCCAAGGACCTGCGAAGACGCACTTCGAGTAGGACCCGCTCCAGGGAATCAGGAGGAGCCATGGACGAGTTAGGCCTGCGGGACCGTATCGCCGGAACGATGCGGCAAGCTGATCTGTCCCTCGCTGAGGTATGGATCGAGTATTTTGCGATCGGCGGTTCGCTGTCGGAGCTGGAGATCGACGCCTATCTTCGCGGACAGGCGGAGCTGCCAGTGCTCGAGGGCGAACTCCTCGCGGAAGGTGTGCGGTCAGCCGCGGACGATCTCGAAGCGATCAGCGACCCTGCAACGGCGGATCCGTCCTGCGACCAGCCTCCGTCCGAGATCGTTCGGCAACTGGGCGCGGCGGGTGCGGTCCTCCTGGACGCGACGACGGCCGAACGCGAGCGGCTGTGGTCGCTCGAGCAGCTGGCATTGGTGGGTACACCTCCGGAGCACCGGTTCGATCGCATCACCCGACGTGCTGCTGAGCGCTATGACTGCGAGGTCGCCACGCTCGCCTTCATCGGCGACGACCGCCAGTTCATCAAGTCGGTCGTCGGCGAGGCGCACCAGGGACTCGAGCGCGCCAAGGCCTTCTGCAATGCGACCATCCGGTCGGCTGGTCCGCTGGTGTTGACCGACGCGAGCCAGGACGATCGCTTCCGATCCAATCCCTTCGTCGCCGGGGAGCCGTACATCCGGTTCTACGCCGGCTATCCGCTGCGCGGGCCCGGCGGATGGACCGTGGGCACGCTCTGCGTTATGTCCACCTCGCCCCGGACGTTCGGCGATACCGACCTCAGGGATCTCGAGTCGTTGGCACAGGAGATGCAGCACGAGGTGTATCCGGGTTGGAAGGCGTGGAGCCTGCTTCCCTAGACGGCGGCCTACGGCGGTCGACGCGCCGTCACTGTGGGCTACGAGCTTCGAACGGACCTCCTGCGTGCGGCCGACCGATCAGCCGCGCGCGGCGGGGCGGTCAGTGAGCCGGACGTCCACGCTTTTCGTGTCGGAGCCCCTCCTGGTCTCGACGGAGACCGTCTCGCCAGGCTCCCGCTGGCGCAACGCGGCGAGCAGGTCTTCCGGCGCTGACAGTTCCTCGTCCCCGATCCTCGTGATGATGTCGCCAGGCCGGATCCCGGCGGCATCGGCGGGTCCGCCCTCGGAGACGGACAGCACCACGACGCCGGTGGTGTCACGGAGGTTCAGCTGCTCGGCGATCTGCGGCGTGATGGCACCGGGGCCTACACCCATGAAGGCGTGTTCCGCCGTGCCGTCCTCCCGCAGCTCCTCGGCAATCTCGGTCGCCGTGGGAGCCGGGATGGCGAAACCGAGTGCGACTGCGCCCTGCGAGGGCGGAATGTACGCCTCGCTGATGCCGATGATCTCGCCCTGGCCGTTCACGACGGCGCCGCCCGAATTACCCGGGCTGATCGCCGCGTCGGTCTGGATCAGGTCGACGAGCGACTGGCTCGTCGACGCCGAGCCGGGAATCTCCCGGTGCAGGCCGGAGATGATGCCCGACGTCGCGGTGTTCTCGAAACCGAGCGGTGACCCGATGACGACGGCGAGCTCGCCGATACGCGGAAGACCGGACTGGAAGGTCGCCGCGGGAAGATCGGTGCGGTCCGCCTGCACGAGTGCGAGATCGGACACCGCGTCCACCGCCTCCACCGTCCCCGACACCCGTTGTCCGTCGGCGAAGGCGACTTCGACGTCGTCGTTCCCGCGCACCACGTGTTCGTTCGTGAGGATCAACCCGTCCTCGGTGTAGATCACCCCGCTGCCGAGGCCGCCCTCGGTGAAGATGGTGACCACGGAGGGCTGCACCGCTTCGACGATGTCCGGAATGCTCATGTCGCCCGACTGAGAGCCGGACTCCCCTGATACCCCCTGCGAGGACCGATCCGACGGCTCCGACGACGGCTCCGACGACGCCGTGCTCCCGTCGCCGCCCTGCACCTGGGCGGGTGCGCTCGATCCCGCATCGCTCGTGCCGGTGTCCGTGCACCCCGTGACGGCGAGGAGGAGGACACCGATGAGTGCGGCAGGTGTCGCGATCCGGGCTTTCGGCATCATGATCGGGTCCTCCTGGGCTGGTTGGTCATCGGGAAGCATCGTGACCGTAGGACCAGGGGTGCGTGCAGTCACTGTACTGACCGTACGAAGCACGGAGACGGCAGGACAAGGAGGAGCAGCGGACCGATCAGGGGTGGACACGCGCGGCGAGCGGCGTAACCATGACGCCACCGCGGACGCCGTGGAGTCTCAGGAGGTCACTCCGTGTCGCGCTCCGGACGGCGCAGCGGGTGCTTCCGCCACGAGTCCTGATCGGAAGGACCGGGCCCGTACCCGGGCCGCATCAGGGGCTCGTCCGGGTCGTCCTCGGGATTGCGCTTCCGGGGCGCTCCCCGTCGGTGCGTGAGCCAGTAGCCCCAGGCGATACACGCTGCCGCGGCCAGGATGATGAGCAGACCGATCGCCAGGAGCAGCGGCGCCTCGGCGGACGCCGGGGTACCCGTGGATTCCGCCCTGGCGAAGTCGGACACGGCCTGGGGGACGAAGAGGGTGCTGATGAACAGCAGGACCAGTCCTGCAAGGTACTGCCTGACGCCGAGTTTCATGTCTCCCCTGGGGCCTTGCGCTTGTCGGATCCTTTCCAGCTTAGGCCCCGCCGCCGACGCGCCTACGCTGGACGGGTGCACGAGACACTGCCCACCAACCGTCAGCTCAGCCGCAGCATCCTGCGACTCGCCGTCCCCGCCCTGGGAGCCCTTGTCGCCGAGCCACTGTTCCTCCTGGCCGATTCGGCGATCGTCGGGCACCTCGGGGTCGATGAGCTCGCGGGCGTCGGCCTCGCCTCCACCGTCCTGCAGACCGCCGTCGGGCTGATGGTCTTCCTCGCCTATTCGACCACTCCGGCGGTTGCCCGCCTGCTCGGTGCTGGGCGGCTGCCCGATGCCCTCGCGGCCGGCCGGGACGGCATCGGGCTCGCCGTCGTGCTCGGCGTCCTCCTGTCCGTGGTCGGCTGGGCTACGGCGCCCCGTCTGGCCTCCATCATGGGCGCAGAGGGTCAGGTGCATGCTTTCGCCGTCGATTACCTGCGCTGGTCCATGCCCGGTCTGACCGCGATGTTGATGGTGCTCGCGGCCACCGGAGTATTGCGTGGCCTGCAGGACACCCGGACCCCGCTGATCGTCGCGGGCGCCGGGTTCGGCGCCAACATCGTCCTCAACTACCTGCTCGTCTACGGAGCCGGCATGTCGGTGGCGGGGTCTGCACTCGGAACGAGTCTCGCGCAGTGGGGCATGGCGGCCGTGTACCTCGTGATGATCGTGCGTGCTTCCCTGCGTGAGCAGGTTTCCCTGGCACCGTCGTTCCGGGGCATCCGGAGCACGGCGAGCGTGGGGTCCTGGCTCATGCTGCGCACCCTGTCGCTCCGCGTGGCGATCCTCGCCACTGTTTTCGTGGCGACGGCGCAGGGTCCACTGGGTCTTGCCTCGCACCAGCTGGTCATGACCGTCTTCACCTTCCTCGCCTTCGCGCTCGATGCACTCGCCATCGCAGCCCAGGCCCTCATCGGCAAGGAATTGGGATCGGGCAATCGTCCGCTTGCACGCGCCCTGACTCGGCGGATGGTCATCTGGGGTGTGGGTTTCGGCGTCCTCACCGGGTGCCTGCTGGCCGCCGTGGCACCGTTCATCGGCTGGGTCTTCACCACGGATCCTGACGTGCAGGCGGCGTTCGCCGCCGGCCTGTGGGTGCTCGCCGCGTCGCAGCCGGTATGCGGCTTCGTGTTCGTGCTCGACGGCGTTCTGATCGGCGCGGGTGACGCTCGGTACCTGGCCATCGCCGGCGTCGTGAATCTCATCGCCTACCTGCCGCTGCTGGCCCTGGTCGGTCGGGCGGAACTGACCGGCGGCGAGGGCATCGTCTGGCTGTGGGTCGCGTTCGGGATCGGGTACATGGTGGCGCGGGCTGTGACCCTGGGGTGGCGCGTCCGCGACGACCGCTGGATGGTGACGGGAGCGACGCGGGACCACGCTGGGTGACTCGACGAGGAACACCATGAGCCTCTACATCAAGGGCTCGCAGAGAGCAATGACCTCCTTGCTGGCGGACTTGAAGCGTTCCGGGTTCAGGCTGAACCTCCTGCCGTTCTCGTAGGCGGCCTCGAGGTCGTGGAACGGTTCCTGCATCACCGTCAGGAGGTTCCGGAACCGCGCAGAGGAGGTGTCGGCAACGCCTTCGAGGGTGCCTGCAAGGCGTGCTGCTTCCGTGGCCGTCGCAGCGTTCATCTCGGACACGTTGGTGAGGAACTCGGCGGAGTCGGAGATCAGGCCGCCATCGGTGCCGATGAGAGTCTGACATGTCGCTGCGTCAGCTTCCTCGACGGCAGTCCTGGGTGGAGCCGACGTCGAGCTGGCAGCCTCGGACTGGTTCGCGCCCTCGACCGCGCCGTCGGAGGGAGTGGTCGTGCAACCCGTGAGGAGGAGCGCGCAGGCGAGGAAACTCAATTTCTTCATCTTCAGTCCCGGCTAGATATGAAGAGACCTACCACCACCGTCGCTTCCCCTGGTGCGTGACGGCTGTCACTCACCATCCTACCCACCACCCGTGCGGGGCGAACAGGAGTCCGGTGTGGGCGGCACGCGACGGGAGCGCCCTCGAAGAGCTACCGCAAGAGCTTGTTGCAGCACGCCCCCGATCCTCGAGGTCTACACTGGACACGCCGGAATCCGCCCGGCCACTTTCAGTCAGGGAGGCCTTGATGGCTGCCGCGTCGCCCGCCGCCGGAACCGGTTCCGACTCCACCGAGCTACAGCTGTGGAAGCCGTTCCTGGTCCGCGCCGTGGTCAGTGCCCTCTTCGGTCTGCTGACGATCTTCTGGCGTGAGCCGTCCACGCTCGTGATGTCCCTCGCTGGAGGCCTGTACCTCCTGCTGGTCGGCAGTGCGTATCTCTGGACGCACCGAATGGCGCACTGGGGTTCGAGTTCGAGATTGCTGACCGACATCGGCGGCGGCCTCCTGCTCGGCGCGGGTGTCGCAAGTCTCGTGTTCATCGACGACCGCAGCTTCGCCTTCGCCGGCGCCGTAGCACTGATCGTCGCGGGCCTGGCCGAACTGGTGCGCGGCCTCGCCGTGCACGGTCATCCGGCGGCGCGTGACCTCGTGATCGTCGGTGTGGTCGGCACGGCCACCGGAGCCATCCTTCCCTTCGTGGAGCAGCTCGGCGCGCATGCGCTGCTCGGCGTGACCGGGGGAGGAGCGCTGGTCACCGCCGTCGTGCTCGGTATCGCGGCCCTGAGCTACCGGCACGATTCCGCGCTCGGCGCATCGCCCACTTCCGGCGTCCGCGGCGAGCCGGACCCCGTAAACTAGGTGCTCTACGTTCCGTAGAAATATCGCATCACTGGAAGGAGTGCCCGTGGCCAAGCGCCAACCGGGGAAACCCACACAGGGACGATTCCGCCACGGCATCAAGGCTCCACTCGTCTTCTCCGCCGTCCTCGCGGTAGTGGCGGGAGTCGCCACGTCCATCTTCGCCACCGGAGGCGGTGCCAGGGAGCTGCGCGTCGATCTCGGACTGACTGCCGCGGGGATCGCCTTCATCACATCCCTCGTGATCTGCGCGATGCTCATGATGGCTGAAACGCCGAACGCGGAACATCTCAGCAAGGGTTCCGGCATCAATCGCTCGTCCGCCAGACCGGACGTCCAGAAGCGGCCTGCCAAGCCTGAGCGGGATCCGGAGGCCGACGACGAGCCCCGCTACGGACAGCGCCTGCCGAAACAGGACACCTAGACCGCTGAAGACCTCTTGACGCCCCTGCTAGCCTCCCCCCATGGGGGAAGAACTAGCAGAATTCGTCAGGAACTTCGGCACGATGGTCCGTCTCGCACAGGAAGCGCAGCAGGGTTCTGCAGCCGGACGCGAGCTCGCCGATACCCTCTCCGCGCATCTGGGTGCCACCGCCGACACGGTGCCCATCGTCGTGGAAGAGGTTCCGGCCCACCGCTTCATCGATGCGGACATCGTCCTCGAGGGCATCACGGGTCAGGACGCGCGGCTCGTGGGCATCGGCGGCGGCGACCAGCGCCACCACATGTCCCTCAGCGACATGCTGCAGCACTCCCAGGTGTACCCGAGCTTCCCGCTCTCACAGCCGGACTATGCGAACCTGCCCATAGGGCCCGACGAGCAGCGCCAGACAGTCGCGCTCGGACTTCGGCTGTTCCGGCGCGACGGCGTTCCCGTCGCGCTCCTCCAACGCTCCGCAGAGCCTCGCTACGGTCGGCAGACTGCATCGGTGGAGGTCCTGTGCACGGAGGCCGAGGTCACCTCTGCCTTCCTTGCCGACTTCCGGCGGCGCATGCAGAGCGAGAGCGTCCTGAAGGGCCAGATCCTGTCCTACAGCACGGACGCCTTCGGGCCGAGCAGCGCGGGCGTAACCTTCCACCATCGGCCGAGCATCAGTGCTGCGGACGTCATCTTGCCCGCGGGGTTGCTGGACAGGGTCGAGAAGCATGCCCTCGGCATCGCGGCACACCGCGAAGCGCTCGTCGCCGCCGGCCAACACCTCAAGCGCGGCATCCTCCTGTACGGTCCGCCGGGCACGGGCAAGACCCACACGGTGCGGTTCCTGCTGAGTGCGAGCGAGGGCACGACGGCGATCCTGCTGTCCGGCGGCACTCTCGCCCATGTGAGTGAGGCGGCTCGCATGACACGGGCCCTCCAACCATCGATCGTCGTGCTCGAGGACTGCGATCTCATCGCGGAGGACCGCAGCTTTGGGCACGGCCCGCAGCCCCTGCTGTTCGAGGTGCTCGACGCGATGGACGGGCTCGACGACGACGCCGACGTCACCTTCGTCCTCACCACGAACCGCGTCGACATGCTCGAGCGGGCGCTTGCACAGCGCCCCGGTCGAGTGGACCTGGCCTTGGAAGTGCCGCTGCCTGCGGAGGCCGAGCGCGCAGCGCTCCTTCGGCTCTACGCAGGCAGCCTCCCGTTCAGCAGGGAGACGATCGGAACGGTCGCCGGCCGGACCGAGGGCACCACTGCGTCCTTCACGCGCGAACTCGTGCGCCGGGCCACGCTCGCCGCCGCCCTGGAGCAGGTGCCGGTCGCGGATGAGCACCTGCTCGCCGCGGTGGATGAATTGATGTCGGACGGCGCCTCCCTGACCAGGAGCCTGCTCGGCAGTAACGGCCCGATCGAGGACCTCCGTGCTGGGGGCACCGCGATATCGCCCGGTTATGGTCCGACCGCGACGACCTACGGCCCCGCGTCCCCCTACGGATCCACCCTGACGCTGTCATCCGACGAGCAGGAGCCCGACGACCAACGCTAGTGCTGCCCCGCTCGGTCCTGCGCGATGCCGCCGCGTCAGGCGCCCATGGCCTTCCGCGCGCGGTATGCCTTCACGTGGGTGCGGTTCGCGCAATTGCCCGTGTCGCAGAATCTCTTCGACCGGTTGCGGCTGAGGTCCAGCACGACGCCGTCGCAGTCCTCCGCGGCGCAGGACCGCAGGCGGTCGAGCTCATGTCCGCGGATGACGTCGGCAAGGGCCATGGCCGCCTCCGTCGCCATCCGCTCCTCCAGTGGCGCTTCCGGTGCGGTGGCGTGCAGGTGCCAGTCCCACTCATCGTGGCGCACGAGCTGGGGAAGGGCGTTGGCCCTGCGCAGGATCGCATTGACGAGCGCCACGGCGTCGTCCTCCTCCGCGAACCAGATCACCTCCAGTTCCGATCGGAGCGCCCGGACCGACTCCAGCTCCGACTCCGTGTGCGTGCGGGAGCCGGAGAATCGCTGCTCCGTCAGGAACCGGTCGAGGCCGTCGAGTGTGTCGAGCGGGTCGACGTCCTCCTTCCCGGTGTTGATCAGGGCAGCCGCGGACGAGAGTGCCACCTCCGTGTCATAGGTGAAAGACATGTTGACTCCTGACATTCCGCACCACTAGTGTCACGACCATAACCACTTGTCACCCCTGACACCAATCATCGACCCCGAAGGGAACGGACGTGACCCTGCGACCCGCCACCGGCTTCTGGATTGCACTCCTCTCCGCTGCGACCTTCGGCGTCTCCGGACCCTTCGCCAAGTCGCTCCTCGAGATTGGCTGGAGCCCAGGAGCGGCCGTCGGGCTCCGCATCGGCGGTGCCGCCCTCGTGCTCCTGATTCCGGTCCTGATCGCTCTGCGTGGCCGATGGTCCACGATGCGCGGTAATGCGCTGACCGTCACGATCTACGGCACGACGGCGATCGCGCTGTGCCAGCTGTTCTACTTCAACGCGGTGCAGCGCATGTCCGTCGGTGTGTCGCTGCTGCTCGAGTACCTGGCACCCGTGCTGATCGTGGGCTTCCTCTGGCTGCGCTCGCGGAAGGCGCCGAACCTGCTCACGATCATCGGGTCGGTCACCGCGATCCTCGGACTCCTGCTCGTCCTGGACCTCGCCGGGGACGCTCGGCTGGACCCGGTCGGCGTGCTGTTCGGCCTCGGCGCGGCCGTCTGCCTCGTGGTGTTCTTCCTGATGTCGGCGAAAGTCGACGAGTCGCTCCCGCCCCTCGTGATGGCAGGCGGCGGGATGGTGGTCGGCGCACTCACCATCCTGGTGCTCGGCCTGGTGAACATCATGCCGTTCCGGTTCGTCTTCGCCGACGTCTCACTGGCGGGCAGGACCTACAGCTGGATCGTGCCCGTCGCGGTCCTCGTCCTGGTGGCGACGGTGGCCGCCTACGTGACGGGCATCCTGGCTGCGCAGCGACTCGGGTCCAAGGTGGCGAGCTTCGTCGCGCTGACCGAGGTGATGTTCGCTGTCCTGGCCGCCTGGCTGATCCTCGGTGAGCTCCCCGGCGTCGTGCAGCTGCTGGGCGGCCTGCTCATCGTCGCCGGCGTGGTGTGCGTGCGTCTGGACGAGGTCCGCTCCGCGAGCGACGACGACACCGTGACTCCGGCGGCTCTCGGTGGGGCGAACCCCGTGGAGCCGGTTCCGCGCGCCTGACCGACCGGTCGCCCCCCTGTAGCCGGCCGACCGATGTCAGTACACTGGGGCGCATGACCGGGCAGGATCCGGCCCCACCCGGGGCCGCTGCGGGTCCGCGCGGCAGTGCGGGCCCGTCCGAGAGCGCCGCTGTTCTTCAGCCCGGTGACGACGGCGGTCCGCGCGAGGAGTCGGCGGCCATCGACCCGGTGCTGCGTAGTGCGGCGGAACGGTCCCGCACCTTCCGCGGCATCCTGGTGAACACCGGCGTCGCGAACATCACCACGAGTTATCTGTGGTTCGCACTGACGTTCTGGGCGTACCTCCAGACCCGCAACGTCATCGCCACGGGAGTGATCGGCGGCGCATACATGCTGCTCATCGCCCTCTCCAGCATCAGCTTCGGGACCTTCGTCGACCGCTACCGCAAGCTGGCCGTGATGCGCTTCGCCGGCGGCTTCACACTGGTGATGTTCGTGCTGTCCGGGGTGATGTACCTGCTGACACCTGCCTCCGTCCTGCTGGACCTGCGACAACCGTGGTTCTGGGTCTTCACCCTGATCATCCTGATCGGCGCGGTGGTGGAGAACATGCGCAACATCGCCCTGTCCACGACGGTCACCATCCTCATCGAGCCGGACCGACGCGCCAACGCCAACGGTCTGGTGGGCATGGTGCAGGGATTGATGTTCATCATTACCTCGGTGCTCTCCGGCCTGTCGGTCGGGCTGCTCGGCATGGGCTGGACGATCGTCGTCGCGATCGCGCTGACGGCCCTGGCCTTCACGCATCTGCTCACGCTGCGCATGCCCGAAGAGGTGCGGGTAGCCACCACGGACGCGCACGGAGGGTTCGACCTGCGTGGCTCCTTCGCAGCGGTGCTGGCGATCTCGGGGTTGTTCGCGCTGATCCTCTTCTCCACGTTCAACAACTTCGTGGGCGGCGTCTACATGGCGCTGATGGATCCCTACGGTCTGGAACTGTTCTCCGTGGAACTGTGGGGAACCTACTTCGCGCTGGGTGCCACGGGGTTCATCGTGGGCGGCTCCCTGATCGGCAAGTTCGGGCTGGGGTCGAATCCGCTGCGCACCATGCTGCTCGCCGTGATCCTGATGGGAGTCGTGGGGGCGGTGTTCACGGTGCGCGAGTGGGCCTGGCTGTATGTCGCCGGGATCTGGCTCTATCTGGTTCTCGTGCCATTCGTCGAGGCCGCCGAGCAGACGGTGATCCAGCGGGTGGTACCGCTGCACCGGCAGGGGCGCGTGTTCGGCTTCGCGATGGCGTTCGAGTCCGCGGCCGCGCCGATCACCGCGTTCCTCATCGCGCCGATGGCCCAGTTCTGGATCATCCCCTACGCGCGGTCCACGGACGGCGCAGCCCATCTGGCGCCGCTGCTGGGCGAGGGCACGTCCCGCGGCATCGCCCTGGTGTTCCTGGTCGCCGGCATCATCATCATCGCTGCCGCGGCGCTGGCTTTCATCACCCCGGTCTATCGCAGGGTCTCGGCGTCGTACGCCCAGACGGCTGCAGAGGTCGGGACGACGGCGACTCCGTAGCCTCGTCCCCCACGGGAACTACCTGCCGAAGCTGCGGAGCCTGAGCGAGTTGGCGACGACGAGCACCGAACTCGCCGCCATGGCAGCGCCGGCCAGCATCGGATTGAGCAGGCCGAATGCGGCTATCGGTATCCCTACGGCGTTGTAGAAGAATGCCCAGAAGAGGTTGCCCTTGATCGTGCCGAGGGTGCGGCGTGAGAGTTCGATGGCCTGGGCCACCTGCTCCAGGCTGTTCCCCATCACCGTCAGGTCCGCGGCTTCGATCGCCACGTCGGTGCCGGACCCCATCGCGATACCGAGGTCCGCCTGGGCCAACGCCGCCGCGTCGTTGACGCCGTCGCCCGCCATGGCGACGGTCGCCCCTGCCGCCTGCAGTTGGCGGACGGCGTCGACCTTGCCCTCCGGAGTCACGCCGGCGCGGACGTCGGCCGGGTCGATGCCCACGGTCGCGGCCACCTGCAGCGCGACGGCGCGGTTGTCCCCGGTGAGCAGCACGGGGCGTAGCCCCAGCGCGCGAAGGCGCTCGATGGCGGCGGCCGAGCCGTCCTTGACGGTGTCGGACAGCGTGATGAAACCCGCGATCACGCCGTCGACTGCGACCCAGACCGCCGTCGCCCCCGCTTCCTCGGCCGCAGTGAAGGATTTGACCTGCGGGGCCGTGGCGCGGACCGAGTTCCGCTCCAGCCAGGAGGCCCGCCCAGCCACGACGACGGCGCCGTCCACCTCTCCCCGGACACCGCCGCCCGGAGCACTCGAGAAAGCGGTCGCATCAGGGAGCTCACCCTGACCGGCGGCCCGCTTGACGATGGCCTGGGCGATCGGATGCTCGCTGGCCGCCTCGACGGCGCCCGCGAGGCGCAGCACCTCCGCTGCGGGAAGGTCGGACAGCACGACGACGTCGTCGACCGCCATGGTGCCGGTCGTGACCGTCCCGGTCTTGTCCAGGACGATCGTGTCCACGGTCCGGGTGTCCTCGAGGACCTGCGGTCCGCGGATGAGGATGCCGAGCTGGGCGCCCCGGCCGGTACCGGTCAGCAACGCGGTGGGCGTGGCGAGGCCGAGGGCGCACGGGCAGGCGATCACCAGGACGGTGACGGCGGCCGTGAAGGCGGCGTCGAGGTCGCCGGCCAGCACGAGCCACAGGATGAAGGTGATGATCGCGAGGACGAGGACCACGGGCACGAAGACGGCGCTGATGCGGTCGGCGAGCCGGGCGATCCTGGCCTTGCCGCCCTGGGCCTGGCTGACCAGGCGGCCCATCGACGACAGGACCGTGTCGGATCCGACGCGGGTCGCCCGCACGACGAGCCGGCCGGAGGTGTTGATGGTCGCGCCCGTGACGGCGTCGCCTGCGGCCACCTCGACCGGGAGGCTCTCGCCGGTCAGCAGTGCGGCGTCGACGGCGCTGCTGCCTTCGAGGACGACGCCGTCGGTCGCGATCTTCTCACCGGGCCGGACGACGAACTCGTCGCCGGGGATCAGGGCGTCGGCAGGCAGGGTGACCTCGACGCGCCGGCCGTCCACGGAGCGGAGCACGTTGGCTTCCTTCGCTCCGAGGCTCAGCAGCGACTTCAGGGCGTTGCCGGCGCGTTGTTTGGCGGACGCCTCGAGGAAGCGGCCGAGCAGCAGGAAGGTCACGACGACGGCGGCCACCTCGAAGTAGAGGGAATGCTCCGTCATGTCCATGCCCGCCATCCCGGCATGCTGTGTCATGGCTGGATCCACGATGAGTTGCCAGGCCGAGAACAGGAAGGCCGCCGTGACGCCGATCGAGACGAGGGTGTCCATGGTGGAGGAGAGGTGGCGCGCATTGATGGCCGCGGCCCGGTGGAACGGCCAGGCCGACCACGTGACGACGGGCAGGGACAGCGCGAGGACCACCCAGCCCCAGTTCGCGAACTGGAGGGCGGGCACCATGGAGATCAGCAGCACCGGCACGGACAGGATGGCGGCGAGGAGCAGCCGGACTCCGAGCAGGGAGGGCGTATGGTCGTGTTCGCCTTCTGCGGGGTGCCCTGCATGATCGGGATGCACGACGTGCGCCCCGTACCCCGTCGCGACCACGGTGTCGACCAGGTCCTGATCGGTGATGGACGCGGGAACCCGCACGACGGCGCTCTCCAGTGGCAGATTGACGCTCGCCTCGACGCCGTCCAGCTTGCCGAGCTTCCGTTCGACGCGGCCCACGCACGAGGCACACGTCATGCCCTGGATGGACAGCTGAACGACGCGTTGCTCCTGCTCGATGCCCTGTGCCGGCACCTGCTGTGTGGTCATGTCAGGACCTCGCGGGAACCACGGTGTAGCCGGCTTCGGTGACGGCGTCGCCGATCGCTGCGGGGTCCAGCGGCGCGGAGGACGAGATGGTGGCGGTGGAGGTGCCGCCCTTGACGAGGTCGACGTCGACGGAATCGACACCGGGCAGCCCGGACAGCTCATCGGTGACGGCACTGACGCAGTGGCCGCACGTCATGCCGGCGATGGTGATCGTGGTGGTGGTCATGATGATCTCCTCAGGGTGTGATTGTTCTGGGGATCCGGGTCAGCGGAGCAGGCGACCGATGGCCGCCGTCGCTTCCTGGACCTTCGTCTGCACTGCCTCGGTGTCGCCCGAAGCACTGGACTCCTGGGCGGCTCCGACGACGCAGTGCGCTATGTGTTCCTCGAGGAGTCCCATCGACACGGCGTGGAGTGCCTTGTTGACGGCTGCTACCTGCGTGAGGATGTCGATGCAGTACTTGTCATCGTCGACCATGCGGGCGATGCCGCGCACCTGGCCCTCGATGCGGCGCAGGCGCTTGAGGTAGGCCTCCTTGTCCGCGGTGTAGCCGTGCGGTGCGCTGTTCTCCGGGTGATCGTGTGCTGTGGTGGTCATGATGTGGCTCCTCGCATGGAATTCACTATACCCCCCGGGGGTACCGTTGACCAGGCCACCGATGGTCTCCAAGCAAACATCCAGCGGAATGCCGTAGGTTGGCTCATCGGTACACTTCCACTCCAAGGACCTCCATGACCCTCTCCCTGCCCGGTTGGCAGAAGCGAGTCCTCCTGATCCTCGCCGGGATCGCGGTACTCGCGCTCTTCGCGCTCGCGTTCACCGCCGGACGCGTCTCGGCCGGCCCTTCCTACCCCGCCTCCAACAGCGCCGACGCCGGATTTGCCCGCGACATGCAGGTCCACCACAACCAGGCCGTCGAGATGTCCATGATCGTGCGCGACAACGTCGAGGACGAGACGCTGCGCGCGATCGCCTACGACATAGCCCTCACCCAGCAGCAGCAGGCCGGCCAGATGTACGCGTGGCTCGAGGAGTGGGGGCTGCCGCAGAGCAGTGCCGAGCCGCGCATGGAATGGATGGCATCCGGAGCGGGCAACCATGACGGGATGGACATGGGTGCGGGGAGTGGGGCCGGCTCCATGCTCACCCCCGAAGGGCTGATGCCCGGGATGGCGACCGAAGGGCAGCTCGACGAACTGCGCGCCGCCCGGGGCGAGGACGCCGAGCGGCTCTACCTGAATCTCATGATCAGCCACCACGAGGCCGGCGTCGAAATGGCCGAGGCAGGTGCGGAGCTTGCGGACACGGAGCAGGTCCGAACGCTGGCCGCTAAGATCCAGTCGGGCCAGCAGGCCGAGATCACGCTCATGCAGACCATGCTCGACGCCCTGTAGATGGCACTCCAGCCCACCGTTCCGGCGACCGGTTGAAGGACCGAGGGCACCCACCGGTACATTTGTTTCCGGCGCACCCCGAATCGCGGCGACCGCCGCAGCCACTCCAGCACTGAAGGACACCTCGTTGAACAAGAAACGGTCACAGGAGAACCAGGACCGCCAAGCGCGCCTGGCTGCCATCCAAGCCCAGCAACGGGCCGGCGAGCGCAAGCGCAGCGCCCTGATCTTCGGCGGCATCGGTGCCGTCATCCTGGCGATCATCATCGCGGTGACCCTCGTGATCGTGAACCAGGTGCAGGTGAACCGGGATCGCGAAGCGGCCGCCGCCGAGCCGATCCAGGACGTCCAGGAGTTCCCCGACGTCACGTTCAACCACGTGGAGGCTCCGGTGCAGTACGAGCAGTCGCCGCCCGTGGGCGGGGACCACAATCCTGTCTGGACCAACTGCGGCGTCTACACGGAACCTATCCCGAACGAGAACTCCGTCCACTCGATGGAGCACGGTGCCGTCTGGGTCACCTACAACCCCGACATCGGCCAGGCCGAGATCGACAAACTGACCGACCTCGTCGGGAGCCGCTCCTACGTGCTCCTCAGCCCCTTCCCGGGCCTCGACTCGCCCGTCGCCGCAAGCGCGTGGGGCCTGCAGCTGAAGGTCGACTCCGCCGACGACGAGAGACTCACCACCTTCCTCGACAAGTACATCCAGGGTGAGCAGACCCGCGAGCCGGGTGCTGCCTGCTCCGGCGGGCTCACGCCGGCCGGTCGCGCCTCCTAGATCCCCGCACCGCGTCGAACGGCGCGATGGGCCCTCCGGCCTGTCGCGTCGTCGTCGTTCCTGCTGCACCGCGTCCTGTCGCGCTTCCCGCTCGGTCCGCCACTTTCCGCGCGGTCCGTTTCCCTCCGCGCCGTCCGCCGCTTTCCGGGCCGGGCGCCGGGCCGGTAATGTGGGACCACGGGCCGCTTGCTGCGGCCCTCTACGAGCAGAAGGTGGAAAGCTGTGGCTGACAGCCAGATTCTCGGCGAAGTGTCCCTTCCGGGGATGCTGCAGGACATGGTCCTGGACAGTGCGGACGTGAACGAGTTCCTCGAAGGATTGGCCAAGGTGGCTGCCAGTGAGCTCTCGACCGAGGGCCGCGAGGTGTTCAGCGGCATCACGCTCCTTCGGCCGCGGTCGAAGGGCTCGGTGGCGAGCAGCTCGGAGCAGGCGCAGCGGATGGACGAGGTGCAGTACCAGTTCGACGACGGCCCCTGCCTGCGTGCCGCACGTGAGGGCCAGGTCTACACGGTGTCGGACTTCCGCACAGAGCCGCGCTTCGGCAACTACACGAGGGCGATCGCCGAGCACGGCATCCGCTCCGCGCTCGGAGTTCCCATCCCGCTCGACGGGCTCGCGGCCTCCGGGCTGAACCTCTACTCGACGAGACCCGATGCATTCGACGACGCGGCGATCGCCGAGGCCGTCGAGCTCGCCAGGGAGGCCTCGAAGTCGCTGCGGATGGCCGTGCGGATCGCCCACCTCGCCGACACCGCCTCGAACCTCAAGGCCGCGATGAACTCGCGGACCACCATCGACGTCGCGGCCGGCATCATCATGGGGCAGAACCGGTGCAGCCACGAGACGGCGATGACCATCCTCAAGGCTGCCTCGAGTGGTCGCAACAAGAAACTCGCAGACGTCGCTGCGGCAGTGGTGACGTCGATCGGCCAGCAGGTGCCCGAGACGCACTTCGACGCCTGAGCGGGCTCGTGGCTCCGATCCTGACCGGTGTGCCCACGCCGGCCGTGGTCGTCGACGCCGATGTCCTCGGGCGCAACATCAATGCCATGGCCCGCTCGGTGCAGGAGCGCGGACTAGTTCTGCGGCCGCACGCCAAGACCCACAAGATCATCGAGATCGCCCACCACCAGATCGCAGCGGGCGCCATCGGCCTGACGGTCGCGACCGTTGGCGAGGCCGAGGTATTCGCCGCCGCCGGAGTCGCCGATATCTTCATCGCCTATCCGCTCTGGGTCGACGAGCGTGCCGCCGGGAGGCTGTTGACGCTCGCCGACCATGCGCACATGACGGTGGGCGTGGATTCAGCCGAGGGGGCGCTGCGGCTGGCGCGCAGCCTCGGCGCGTCGGCGTCGCGCGTCGATGTGCGGATCGAGGTGGACAGCGGTCACCACCGCAGCGGAGTTCCACCGTACGAAGTGCCCGAGGTGGCAGCAGCGGCGTCTGCCGCCGGCCTCCCCGTCGTCGGCATCTTCACCTTTCCCGGCCACAGCTACGGACCGGGAGCCGCGGAAGCCGCCGTCGCTGACGAGGACAGAGCCCTGTCCGTTGCCGTCTCTGCCCTCGAGGACGCGGGCTTCCGTGACCTCGAGGTGAGTGGTGGCTCGACGCCGTCGGCCCGTCTCTCCTCCGGCAGCATCATCACCGAGCTCCGCCCGGGAGTGTACGTCTTCGGTGATGCGCAGCAGTGGGAGCTCGGCCACTGCCGCCCGGAGGACATCGCCCTGACGGTCGAGGGCACGGTCGTGAGTCATCGGCGCGGCGCGCCGGAGCAGCCCGGGCGCTTCATCGTCGACGCGGGCAGCAAGGTCCTCGGCAGCGACCGCGCGCCCTGGGCGACCGGCTACGGGCGCCTCCTCGATCACCCCGAGGCGCGCATCGTGGCGTTGTCCGAGCACCACGCCACCGTCGAATGGCCGTCCGGTGCCCTTCCGCCGCTCGGTGCACGGCTGCGGGTCGTCCCCAACCACGTGTGCCTGGCGGTCAACCTCGTCGATGAGGTGCACGTGGTGCGCGACGGCGTCCTGAGGGAGCGCTGGACCGTCGCCGCGCGCGGAAGGAACAGCTAGACGTCGACCGCGGCGCCGATCGGCTCGAGCACGACGTCGGGGTAGTCCTTCCTGAAGTGCCCGACCTTCCACTTGTCACCGAAGACGGCCACGATCTCGCCGTCGGACCGGAACAGGATCTCGCCGCCACGGAAGGTCTCCGGCACGCCCTGGCTCTCTGGGGCCACGCGCATCGCGAGTGTGTAGGACAGGTGGTCGAGCGAGGTGGGCGCGTTGAACTCGGTGCCCAGCCGCTCGGCGGCGACCTCGAACTGCAGGGCTCCGACGGCGGCGAGGACGGGCGCCTGGTCGCCACGCAGATCGGAGCGCAGGACCTGCACCACGCCCTCGTGCTCGAGCTGCTCGATGCCCCGGCGGAACTGCTTGTACCGGCCCGGATCCTTGGCACGCGCGACGGCGAACAGCTCGGGTGAGAAGCGCGGGATGTCGGGGAACTGCACGGGCTGCTCGGCGAAGAGGCTGTCGCCCACACGGAGGCTCGTCGCGTTCACCAGCCCGACGACGTCGCCCGGCCATGCGGTGTCCACCACCTCGCGGCTCCGGCCGAGGACACGGTGCGCGTACTTCGTGGCGAAGGGCTTGCCGGTGCGCTGGTTCGTGATGACCATGCCGCGCTCGAAGGTGCCGGAGCAGATGCGCAGGTACGCGATGTGGTCGCGGTGCGCGCTGTCCTGGCCCGCCTGCACCTTGAAGACGAACCCGGACATGGGCGCCTCGATGGGCCTCGGCTCGTCCTCCTTCGAGGGCCGGGGGGACGGCGAGGGGGCCACGTCCACGAGGATGTCGAGGAGTTGCGAGACACCGAAGTTCTTGGCCGCCGCCGCGAAGAGGACCGGCGTCTGGCGTGCGGCCTCGAACTCTTCCCGGTCGAAGGAGCCGTTGGAGGAGATGACGAGGCCGGACTCCTCGCGGGCGTCGAGCCAGGCACCGGCGTCCCGCGGGTCCAGCGCGTCGATGTCGACGGTCGTCTCCTCCGCAGCCTGCGCCCCGGCCTCCACGGCCTCGAGCGAGATGGCGCGCTCTGCCCGGAGGTCGATCAAACCCTGGAAGTGACCGGCGATACCGGCGGGCCATGTGAGCGGCACCGGGGTCATGCCGGTGCGCTCACCGACGTCGTCGATCAGGCCGAGCGCGTCGAGGCCGGGCCGGTCCCACTTGTTGATGACGGTGATGATCGGGATGTTGCGCTGCTTGCAGACGGCCAGGAGCTTCACGGTCTGCGGCTCGAAGCCTTTCGCGGCATCGATCAGCATGACGGCCGAGTCGACGGCGGCGAGGACGCGATAGGTGTCCTCGGAGAAGTCGGCGTGCCCAGGGGTGTCGACGACGTTCAGGATGGTGTCCCGGTAGGTCAGCTGGAGGGCCGCGGAGCTGATCGAAATGCCGCGTTCCTGCTCGATGCCCATCCAGTCCGAGACGGTCGCGTGCCGGCTCGACTTGCCGTGGGTGACCCCGGCGTCCTGGATGGCCCGTGCAAGGAGGGCGAGGGCTTCGGTCAGCGTCGACTTTCCGGCGTCGGGGTGCGATATGACGGCGAAGGTACGACGACGCCCGGCCTCACGGCGGACGGCATCTGCGTCGAGGACGGGGGATTCGGTAAGCAGGGCCACACCACCATTGTCCCCGATCATAGAGACCAGCAGTCCGGGGGAGGCACGTGTTCGCTGTGCGCGTGGGCGTTGGCGATTACCCTAGGAGGCAGATCACAGCAGGTGGGCACCGGGAGGACGAGGCGCATGACCGATCAGGCATCCGTTCGACGAGTGGGGCGGGGCTCTGATCACGCGGAACTGCTCTCGCAGTACGGGCTCGGCGTGGCCCTGGGTGAGGTGGCGCCCGCCGGTTCCACGCCGCAGCCGGCCGCAGCGGCCGACGCGCCCGCCGCGCTGCAGAACCTGGTAGCCCTCGCGGTGCAGCTCTGCAACGCGAAGTACGGTGCGATCAACGTCATCACCGAGGACGAATTCCACCAGATCGCGGCGCTGGGGCTCGAACCACTCATGTGCGCGCGCGACGATTCCCTGTGCGGACAGGTCTTCCAGTACGGGCACACCGTGGTGGTGCCGGATTGCAGGGAGGACCCGCGGTTCCGTTCGAACCCCTTCGTCGACGGACGCTTCGGCGAGGTCCGCTTCTACGCGACCACTCCACTGCTCACGAGGGACGGTGTGCCCCTCGGCACCCTCTGCATATTCGACGAGGTGCCGGGGGACCTCACCGAGCAGCAGGTCACCGGGCTCGAGACGCTCGCGGCGCAGGTCGTCGACGTCCTCGACCTCCAGTTGCGCACCCGGCAGCTGGACGCCACGGTGTCCGAGCTGCGGCGCAGCAATGAACTCCTGGGCGAATTCGCAGGACGCATCAGCCACGACCTGCAAGGGCCCCTGACCAACGTCGTCGGCCTCGCCGAACTCGCGGAGGACGAGCCCGCGCTCCAGGAGGGCCCCGCGGGCACCTACTTCAAACGCATCGGCGCGAGCGCCCTGCGCATGGCTTCGATGGTGGAGAACCTGCTCGGGTACTCCCGTGTGGGCGGGGCAGCGCACCCCCGAGTCGTCCCGCTCGCCGAAGTGGTCGGGGCCGCCGTCGACGATCTGGGTCACTCCGTCGACGGCGTTCGGATCACGGCGGATGACTTCGAGGGGAAGGCCGACCGCGAGCAGCTCCGTGTCCTGATCCAGAACCTCCTCACGAACGCCGTCGCCTATGCGCGGCCCGGGGTGCCGCCGGAGGTGCGCATCACCGGAACGGGCACACCGGAATCCTGGCGGCTGGACGTCGCGGACAACGGCAAGGGGATACCGCCCGAGGACTACGATCGCGTGCTCGAGCCGCTGGTCCGCCTCGAGCGTGAGGGGGACCCTGCGGGTACCGGTATCGGCTTGGCGACGTGCGTCCGGATCGCCCAGGCGCACGGTGGGCGCCTCACGTTCGATCAGACGCCCGGGGGCGGGCTGACAGTGCGGGTCTGGTTCGGCTCACGCCCGAGCTGAGGCTCCACGCCGCCAGCACCGATGCGCCGATCATGAGCAGCGCGGCGATGCCCGACGTGACCGTGACACCACTGTCGAATGCATGGAACGCCGAATCCCGCAGGAGCGAAGCGCCGGTCGCGTCAAGCTGTGCGGCGACCTCGACGGCCCCGCCGAGCGTTTCCGTCGACCTCCCGGCCTGTTCTGTGTCGAGGCCTGAGGGAAGCACGAGGTTCCGCTGATAGGACGCCAGGAGGATGCTGCCGAGTACGGCGGTCCCGAGCACGGAGCCCACCTCGTACGCGGTTTCCGACACAGCCGATGCCGCCCCTGCCTTCGCTGCAGGCACCGTCGACAGGATCAGGTCGTTGGACACCGTTTCGGAGGCGCCGACCCCGACTCCCAGAATGACGAAGGCCACCATCAGGAACCCTGCGGACCCGCCCTCGCCCAGAAGGGCGATCATCGCGTAGGCGATTGCCGAGAAGAGCAGTGACACCGAGACGACGGCGTGTGGCGGTAGCCTGCGGGCCAGTGGAACGACGGCGAGCCCCGCGACGATCGTCACGAGGAGCCCCGGGAGGAGCACGAGGCCCGCGTCGAGCGGCGAGTAGCCGAGTACCAGCTGCAGGTGCTGCGACACGAAGAACAGGAAGCCGACGAGCGAGAAGATCGCCAGCAGGTTCACCAGGACAGCGCCGCTGAAGGCCCGGACGGTGAACAACCGGACGTCGAGCATGGGGTCATCGCGTCGGAGCTGACGGACGACGAAGACGACGCCGGCGGCAAGGCCGATGAACGCAGCCGTCACCGAGACCAGCAGCGGTCCACCCTTCGCCAGGTTCTTGATGGCGTAGACGACCGGGAGCATGGTCGCGATGGACAGGACGATACTGGCGTAGTCGACGCGTCCGGGATGCGAATCCCTGGACTCGGGCACGACTGCGGGAGTCAGGGCCAGCATGAGGATCAGGACGGGCACCGCCAGGAGGAACACGGATCCCCACCAGAAGTGCTCGAGCAGGACGCCACCGAGGAGGGGCCCGAGGGCGGCTCCTGCAGAGAAACCTGCTGCCCAGACCGCGATCGCAACCCGGCGCTGGTTGCGATCGGTGAAGATGTTGCGGATCAGCGAAAGCGTCGAGGGCATGAGCATGGCGCCGAAGACGCCGAGGCCCACGCGAGCGGCTACCAGGGAGGCGGCAGTGGGGGCGAAGGCGGCGACCACGGAGAAGGCCGCAAAACCGGCCGCGCCGATCATGAGCAGACGGCGTCGACCGAAGCGGTCACCGAGACTCCCCATGGCGACGAGCAGGCCGGCGAGGACGAGGGGGTAGCTGTCGACGATCCAGAGCAGTGTGGTACCGCTCGTCGCGAAGTGCCGGGAGATCTCCGGCAGGGCGAAGCTCAGCACCGTGTTGTCGACGGAGACGAGCAGCACCGGCAGCATCAGCACGGCGAGGGCGAGCCACTCGCGGCGGCCGGCAAGGGAGGAGCGGGAGGAAGCAGCGGCTCGCGGGTTCACCCCGGACACGCCTGCGGAAGCGGAAGGTGTTGTGGTCATCCATCCAAGCTATACCGTCCAGCCGGTACAGTACAACAAAAGTGACCGGTATCATCAGGAGGTGTCCAGTTCCCGCGAGCGCATCCTCGACAGCTTCGAAGACGCGTTGATCCGCGACGGGGAGCGGGCCGCAACCATGGAGGCGGTCGCTGCGGCGGCAGACGTCTCCAAGGGAGGCCTGCTGTACCACTTCCCTTCCAAGGAAGCCCTGGTCGATGCCCTGGCCGAACGACTCCGCGGACTGGCCGAGAGGGATCGCGAGATCATGGTCTCTGCCCCCGACGGAGCAGCGCGCTACTACGTCCGCACCTCCGTGTTCGAGGACAGCGCCCTTGACCGTGCGCTCGTCTCGATGGCGCGTCTCGCCCAGCAGAACCACCCGACGGCGAAAGCCTCGCTCGCGGAGATCCAGGAACGGTGGCTCGACGCGCTCGAGTCCCAGCTCGGCGATCGCACGACCGCGCGTGCCGTCAAGCTGCTCGGCGACGGCCTCTACTACGACGCCGCGTTCTTCGCATCGGCAGACACGGGCCGCACGAGTGCCGACGACATCGAGGAACTGCTCGGTGTCGTGGACCTGATCGTCGCCGGTCGACCGCTCCGGTAGGTCCTGGGTGCCGTGGTCGATGCAGGCCCAGTTCCGCGGCGCCCCCGCTGCCTCATGCGGGTTCTTTCTTCCACCACGTCCGTACGACTACAGATCGGGAGATGATCGATGATCAGGGGTTTCAGGGATTTCATCATGCGGGGCAACGTCATCGAACTCGCCATCGCCGTCGTGATCGGCAGCGCCTTCACCGCGCTCGTCACGTCCTTCACGAACAGCATCATCAAGCCGATCATCGCTTCCGCCGGCGAGATCGACGCTGCCGGTCTGGGTTTCCAGATCCGGCGGGGCAATGAGGCGACGTTCGTGGACATCGGCGCCGTCATCACGGCGGCGGTGACCTTCCTCATCACGGCAGCCGTCGTGTACTTCCTGTTCGTGCTCCCGATGAACCGCGCCAATGAGCGGCTCCGTGCGCTGGCTGCTCCCCAGGAGGCGGCGGAGACCCCCACGCCGGTCGACATCGCCCTCCTGACCGAGATGCGGGACCTCCTGAAGGAGATCTCGGCGCGGGACGCGCGCCCGTAGGTCGGTGCGTCCTCCGTCCTGAGCCCGACCACCATCACCCGCCCCGATGCGGTCACGCTCCCTGCCCCACCTTCCGGTGCGTGAGGCGAAGCACGGTTCCGGCGGTCCGGGCGGGGCGTCACGGTCCGCACAAGTACTGGCCCGCTGGCTCCGGTACCTCTATCCTGTGCGCAAGGAGCATTGCGCGCTCCTGAGGCGGTGCAGGGTGTTGGTCTTCAAGGTCGATGTCGAAGCAGTTGAGGACGGGTTCGTCGTCAAGTGTCCAGACCTCCCTGCGCTTCGTCTCGGTGTCGGCTCGCTCTGGGACGCCTGCGCAGTCCGCTCCGTACTCGCCGCCCGCGCGCGCGTCCCGGACGACCTCGTCTGGTTGCAGATCCGGGCCCGCACCGGTGCGGTCTCGGTCATCTCGGACATCCATCCGCTGCACTGGGTGGCATTCCATACCGTGACGTGTCCGGCACATCCGGCGTTCGACCGATCGAACCTCGTCTTCGACCACGCGCTCAATGCCCTCCAGCACGAGGCGAGCCACGCAGAGTCGCAGCAACGCCCTGACCCGCAGGTGAAGTTCATCCTGTCCTTCCTCGACGGCACCAAGGCGCAGGTGCCCCGCGTCGGAGGCTACTTCCTGCGGGACGTCGTCGAGGGGGCACGTTCCTCGGAGGGCCTGAGCCCCTGGCTGAAAACGAAGCTGATGCGCGACGTGGTGCCGGGAGCGCCGTGGCACGCGCCCGTCATCGGCCTTCAGGTCGGCATCTACGGCCCCGAGACCTCGTCGTCACGGCGGTACCGATAGCCGACTAGCGGCGCGTGTCCGCCAGGTCCGACGTCGACGGGCCCTCGAGCAGCTTGCCGTCGGCGGTGAAGCGGGACCCGTGGAGCGGACAGTCCCAGGAGCGCTCGGCGTCGTTCCAGTTCAGGATGCCGCGGAGATGCGGACAGACGGCAGAGACGCGGTGCTGTACGCCGTCGACCGTGCAGATCCCGATCGGACGGGCGCCCTCGCGGACGACGTGTCCCTCTCCCTCGGCGGGTGCGGAAGCGCCCGTTCTCGCAAGGCCCGAAATCCATCCGGTCACCAGGTCCATCCCGACGACGGCATTCGCCTGCGCCGTCTGCAGCGCGTCGGTGGCGCTGACCTTGGTGCGGTAGAGGGTATCGGCCCACGGCATGTTCCCGCCGAGGATCTCGCCCGCGAGGGCAAGGGAGGCCGCGACGGCGTTGGTCATGCCCCACTTGTTGTAGCCGGTTGCCGCGTATAGGTGGCCTCCGCCCGCGGGCACCTTGCCCACGTAGGGCACAGCGGCGGCCGGGGTGTAGTCCTGGGCAGACCACGCGTAGGCGGGCCGCGCCGTCGGGAAGTATTCCTGCGCCCAGCGCGTGAGGTCGTCCACCTTCGCCTGGGTGTTCGAGCTGTGCCCGACCTTGTGGCCGTTGCCGCCCACGATCAGGTACTTCGTACCATCAACGAATGCGGTGCGCAGTGACCGGGTGGGGGAGTCCACGCTGAGGTACATGTCCTCGGGGACGTCGTCGTCCACCGTCAGCGCGACACAGTAGGAGCGCATCGGCTGCAGGACGGCGAAGTATCCGCCCCGGTCGAGGATGGGGATACCGGTGGCGAGCACGACGTTCGACGCCGTCACCGCGCCCGCGCTCGTCCTCAACTCGACGCCGTCGGCCCCGGTCTTGGCGACGCCCTCGACCCGGACGCCCTCGATCAGGGTGCCGCCGTGGCGACGCAACTCGGAAGCCAGCCCGGCAAGGACCTCGAGGGGGTGGAACTGCGCCTGGTTCTTCAGGCGCAGCGTCTTCCGGACGGGGAAGGGGAGGGTTGCCGCGCTGCCGAGCTCCGTGTCGAGCCCGGCCTCGGTGCAGGCCTCGTGTTCGGCAGTGAGGGTGCGGGCACCCGTGTCGGTGGTGGCGTAGTTGACGGCATCCCTGGTCTCGTAGCCGATGCCGTGGTCGTCGCAGAAGCGGAGCAGCCAGCTCTGCCCTTCACGGTTGCCGGTCACGTAGGCCCGCGCCAGGTCGGCGTCGTGGTGCTTGAGGATCGTCGAGATGCTCGTGCCCTGCAGGAGCGAGAGCTTCGCGGTCGTGTTTCCCGTGGTCACCGCTCCCGTCGTCCGCGACTCGAGAACTGCCACGCGATGGCCGGCCCGCGCCAGCAGGAGCGCCGTCGTCAGGCCTGTGAGCCCTGCGCCCACGACGACGGAGTCGAAATCCCGTCCCTGCAGGGTGTCGGACGGTATGGGCGGAGCAGTGGCGAGCCAGAGCGATCTCATGGTGGTCCCTTCGCGAGCCGGTCGGTGCTCCCCACGGAACCACTAAGCATGCTTACAGTCAAGCGGCGGGTCGCGTGTCGGTGGCGGGGGCTAGGGTGGCCGGACGGTCGTCCCCGCTCAGGAAGGCACCCCTCGTGCACGTCCAACTCGTCCTGCCGCACCAGCTGTTCGAAGAGCACCTCGACGCGCCACCGGAGACCCGCTTCGTGTTCCTCGAGGATGATCTCCTGTTCCGCAGCCTCCGGTTCCACCAGCAGAAGCTCGTTCTCCACCGCGCGGCCATGGCCGTCTTCGCGCAGCGGGTCTCGGATGCGGGCCATCACGTGGACTATGTGGAGACGTCGGCGGAGCACACGAGCCAGGACCGCCTGCGTGACGTGCTCGGGGACCGCGGCGCAACCGTCGTGAGCTTCTACGACGTCGTCGACGACTGGCTCCACCGGCGGCTCACCCGCACGATCGCCGATGCCGGTGCGGAGGCGCGCGTCCTCGAGACGCCGCAGTTCCTGACACCTCGGAGCGTCGTCGACACCTACTTCTCGTCGTCGAACTGGCGCATGCAGACCTTCTACGAGTGGCAGCGCAAGCGGCTCGGGATCCTGGTCGAGCCGGGCGGCTCGCCCGTCGGCGGGAAATGGAGCTTCGACGCCGACAACCGCAAGAAGCTGCCGAAGAAGATCGAGCTGCCGGATCTGCCGACCTTCGAGCGGTCACCCGAGGTGGAGGACGCGATCGCCTGGGTTCAGTCCGCCTTCCCGGACAATCCCGGCAACGCCGAGTCCTTCAACTGGCCCGTGACCCACCGGCAGGCGTTCGACGCGCTCGAAGCGTTCCTCACGGAGCGGTTCGAGCTCTTCGGGCCCTATGAGGACGCGATCGCAGAGGGCCGGACCTACCTTTTCCACTCCGCCCTGAGCTCGAGCATGAACACGGGGCTTCTGAGCCCGGCCGTCGTCGTGGAGCTCGCCCTCGACTTCGCTGAGCGCCATGACACCCCCATCGCGAGCGTGGAGGGGTTCATCCGGCAGGTCATCGGGTGGCGCGAGTACATGCGCGCGTCCTACGTGCTCCGGGGGCGCGAGATGCGCACGGGCAATACGCTCCATCTGACGGCCGACCTGGCCGGCGGGTGGTGGACCGGCGAGACCGGGCTCGAGCCCGTGGACTCCGTCGTGACGCGCATCCTCGACACGGCGTACGCGCACCACATCGAACGCCTCATGGTGCTCGGCAATGCCGCACTGCTCGTGCGGGCGAGGCCCGACTCCGTCTACGAGTGGTTCATGGAGATGTTCATCGACGCCTATGACTGGGTGATGGTGCCGAATGTCTACGCCCTGAGCCAGTACGCGGCCGGGACCATGATCACCACGAAGCCGTACGTGAGCGGCAGCAACTACATCAAGAAGATGAGTGACTTCAAGGACGGTCCCTGGCGCTTCAGCTGGGATGCGCTCTACTGGGAGTTCATCGGCGACCACCGGGAGCTCTTCGCGCGCAACCCGAGGTCCCGTATGAGCGTGGTGCTCTTCGACCGGATGGACGCCCAGCGTCGCTCGGAGCTGCGGCAGGAGGCCTCGCGGTGGATTCCTCGCACCGGTTCGACGGCGGCCGGGCGTACCCCGATGGCAGCTGGACGGACCTCCCTCGAGCAGCGGGCGCCGCTGGAGGATCAGCCGTCCGGGACGAATGAGTCGGCCGTGACGGCGCCGATGCCGCAGCCGACCCTGCCCGGCTTATAGTCGGAAGTATGGAACAGAGAACCCTTGGAAGAACCGGCCGTCCCGTCTCCGTCGTCGGTCTCGGCACCTGGCAGCTCGGCGCGGACTGGGGCGAGGTCGCGGACAAGGACGCCGTCGCAGTCCTCGACGCGGCCGTCGAAGCGGGTGTCACCTTCTTCGACACCGCGGACGTGTACGGCGACGGGCGCAGCGAGACCACGATCGGGTCCTTCCTCGCCGACAACCCCGACCTCGACATCCTCGTGGGCACCAAGATGGGCCGCCGGGTCGACCAGGCGCCCGAGAACTACAGCCTGGCGAACTTCCGGCAGTGGATCGACCGCTCACGGAAGAATCTCGGCGTGGATGCCCTGGACCTCGTGCAGCTGCATTGCCCACCGACCGCCGTCTACAGTTCCGACGAGGTGTACGACGCCCTCGACACACTGGTGAGCGACGGCGTCATCAGGAACTACGGCGTCAGCGTGGAGCGGGCCGACGAGGCACTGGCCGCGATCGCTCGGGGAAATACCGCGAGCGTGCAGATCATCCTGAACGCCTTCCGCCTCAAGCCGCTCGACGAGGTCCTGCCGGCGGCGAAGGCCGCAGGCGTGGGGATCATCGCCCGCGTTCCGCTGGCGTCGGGCCTGCTGTCCGGCAAGTACACCAAGGACACCGCATTCGCCGAGAACGACCACCGGAACTACAACCGGAACGGCGCTGCATTCGATGTCGGCGAGACGTTCTCCGGTGTCGACTACGAGACGGGGTTGCAGGCGGCCCGCGAGTTCGCCGAGCTCGTGCCCGAGGGCGTGAGCACCGCCCAGGCCGCGCTCGCGTGGATCATCGCGCAGGACGGCGTCACCACCGTCATCCCGGGTGCGAGGAACCCGGAGCAGGCGCGATCGAACGCAGCGGCAGCAGATCATGTGGCGCTGGGCTCCGAGATCAGTTCCGCCGTCACTGCGATCTACGACCGTCATTTCAGGGCCACCGTCCACCCGAAGTGGTGACGTCCTGAGGGGAACCCGCCCGTGCCTCGGGCGGGTTCCCGCGCCGTTCCATGGCGGCTAGGGTTGGCTCTGTCGGGCCCGTACGTCCGACGGGATGGCATGCAGGCAGCGCACGACGGAGGGATCGACATGACCGACGACACCCGGCGCGTTGTTGCCGACGACTCCAGCCCCCGGGGGAGCTGGGTCGATCTGGCGGACGAGGTCTGGTCCTACCTGACCACCAGGGGCGCTTCGATCGACTACACGCTCCAGGACATGACGGTGGAGGTGCCGCGGGATGTCGGGCCGGACGCTCCCCGCGCCACCTGGAGGCTCAACGGCACGTTGCGCATCAGCACGAACGACACGGCCAGTGGGCCCGACTCCCCGACCCGCTGACGTCCATGCATTCTCTCCGGCTCGACATCGACCTCCAGTTCTCGCTGCGCGAGCCGGATGCCGGAGCAGGGCCGGGAGCAGGGTTGCGCGGAACCGTCCGTGCCGCAGGAACGGTCATCGATGTCTTCGTCGACAACCCGGCGTCCTACCGCGGGGTGCTGCCTACCCTCGATCAGGCCCGCGTCCTCGCCCGGGAACTGGCGGTGCGCGGCATGACCGTCTCGGTCATCGGGCCCCGCGGTCTGCTGGTGAGCCTCGGCCGGGTGAAATCCTCCTTGGCTCAGCGATTGGTCACGGGCTCGCCGCACATCCGCCTCGGATCTCCGGCCACGCTGGCGCCCTTGCTCGACGTCGCCCGCCGTGCGCTCGAGCAGGGTCGATCTCCCTCGTTCCCGCCGTCCACGCCGTTTCCGCCGGCACCGACCGTGGGGTGGGGAGGACTGCGAGCCCGATCCGGTCCGCCGGCATCCGACCGAGCAGGCGAGGGCAGCCGGCATGGCCGATAGCGTCGAACTCCTGCTGGATCCGGCGTCCGACCTCTTCATCCTCGAGGACTGGGCGGCGCTGGAAGCCGAGGGCGTGCCCAACCAGTCGCGCCATCACTCCTCGAGCAACGCTCCGCACATCACCATGGCCGCTGCCGCGAGGATCGACGACCGGTACGACGCCGGCCTCGCCGCTGCCGCGGAGGGCGGTCCGCTGGAGCCGGTGACCGCGGGCTTCCTCGTCTTCCCGACGAGGCGGAAGTTCGTGCTCGCCCGGCAGGTGGTGGCCGACACGCCCCTGCTGAACCTGCATCGGCGCCTCTGGTTTGCGCTCGAGGGCGTGCCGGACGCGGTGCCTACGACGGTCCGGGGAGCGTGGACGCCGCACATCACGCTCGCCCATGGACTCACCGCCGACGAATTGGCCGCAGCGCTCGGCATCCTGCGGAATCGGCCGCCAGAACGACTGGCCGCAGGCATCGTGAGGCGCTGGGACGCGCGGGAGAAGCGGCTCATCCTGCTCGGCGGTGGCGGGGTGGAGTGGCCGGGCTCAGGAGGCGTCGGCGCGCAGTGACGCCGGATGCACCAGCACCCCCTGCGGTTCGCGGATCCACCACAGCCCCGTCTCGCGCTTCTCCTGCCGGGTCGTGAACCGGTAGAGGAAGATCCGCGCACGGACGTACCGCGGGCGGGCGCCGTCGAAGGGATCGACGCGCAGCAGCTTCAGGATCAGGGGATCAGCCTGCAGGAGCTTGACCAGGAACGGCGTGAACCAGCCGCCCTCGGAGCCGAGGGCGAGGAACCACATCATCCAGTCCAGCCGCAGGTGGTACGGCGCGAACTGCCGTGGCATGCGCGCCGGGTCGCCGGGCTTCCCCTTGAACTCGTACTCGTGCCAGCGCGCACCCGGTCCGACGTCGTCGAGCGTTCCTTCCACGATCACCTCGTATCGCACCTTCGTCACGCTTCCGAACGCGCCATAGGCGTTGCCCAGGTGCCAGCGATTGAAGCTCGCGTTCATCAGCTGGTGACGGGCGAACAGGTTCACGAGTGACGGCCAGCTCAGGTAGGCCAGGAGCAGCATGGCGAGGACGACGACGATGGTGAAGTACAGCGGGGTCGGCTGGTAGGCGCCGGAGGCGTCGAGGGCTGGGAACACCGCTGCGTAGAACGAGTCGGGAACGGCGCCGAAGGCCAGGACGATGGTCAGCGTATTGAGCCAGGCGAAGTTGCCGGAGAGCACCAGCCAGCCCTGCGTGACGATCATGACGAGTGCGGCGAAGCCCGCGACAGGCTGCGGGGCGAACAGCAGGAACGGCACGACGAGCTGCGTGACGTGGTTCCCCGCAACCTCCAGTCGGTGCAGGGGCTTCGGCAGGAGGTGGAAGAAGCGGCTTGCCGGGTTCGGCATGGGCTGGGTCTCGTGGTGGTAGTACAGCGCCGTGAGGTCGCGCCAGGACCGGTCACCCCGCATCTTGATCATGCCCGCGCCGAATTCGAGTCGGAAGACGAGCCAGCGGATCATCAACAGGACGAGGAACGGCGGAGCGACCTCGTTGGACCCGAGGAACGCGACGATGAATCCCGCCTCGAGGAGGAGGCTCTCCCAACCGAACCCGTAGAACGACTGGCCCACGTTCACGATCGACGTGTAGAGCCAGAAGATGGCGAGGAACGCCACGAGCGGCACCCACGGCGGTCCGGCCTGCGGGAGCCCGAGCACGAGCAGCGCCGCGATGAGGGCGCCCGACCAGGCGACGATGAGCAAGAGACGATTGGAGTAGTGCCTGTGGAAGAGCGACGGTCCGGCTCGCCTGCCCGCACGTTCGAGGAACACCGGGACGGGCGTCAGTCCCTTCTCGCCCAGGAGCGCAGGGAACTGCGCGACTGCCGACAGGAAAGCGACCAGGTAGACGGCCGCGACCCCCCGCTGCAGGATCTGCCGGCCCACCTCGTACTCCTCGGCAGTCAGGACACCGGTCAACCACTCCATCGGTCCAGCGTCGTGTCGCCGTGGAGCCGGCGTCAAGGAACCGCCGGAGAGCCACGCCTGCGTGCGTCGTGCTAGCGGCCCCCGACCGGATGCAGGACGGCCGGCCGCGACGCAATGTCGACGAGGGCCTGCACAGGCACGTGATCACTCGCGTACCTGCCGTCGAGCGTGGACGTGTTCACCGCAGCTTGCCGGACCAGAACGTCCGGGGTCGTCAGGATCCAGTCGATCCGGCGTCCCCCCTCCACGGGACGCCCGTAGCGCGGGAAGGTCCCGAAGCCCGGGGTGAGGTGCTCGTCGGCGAGAACCCAGGCGTCGCCGAGGACTCCGGACGTGACGAAGCTCCGATAGGCCGGGGATGATCCCGCTTCCGAATTGAAGTCGCCCATTACGATCGCGGGCAGGCGGGGACTGAAGAACCGCACGAGATCGAGCACGGCCGCGGCGCTGCGGGCTCGTGCGACGTCGGACTCGTGGTCGAAGTGCGTGTTGGCCAACAGCATCTCGCGATCGGTCGCGGTGTCGCGGAACCGGCCCCAGGTGACGATGCGCGTCACGCCGTTGCCCCACGTGGAGGAGCCGATCAGCTTCGGCGTGTCCGAGAGCCAGAACTGATCCCATTCGAGGAGCTGAAGGCGGCCGGCGTCGTAGAAGATCGGCGAGTACTCGCCGCGGCTGCCGCCCTCCCTGCCGGCGCCGATCATCCGGTATCCAGGAGGCAGGGCCACCTCGATGGCCGCCAACTGGTGATGCAGGGCTTCCTGCACGCCGAGGATGGATGGCACCTCGCGGCGCAGGAGGGCCTGCAGGGGCGCGATGCGGTCCGGCCAGTAGTCGACGTCGCCGGGTCGCGAGGCCGGGCGGTCGTACCTGATGTTGAAGCTCATGACGTGCAGGAGCGTCGAACTGGTCCTGATGAGGGGAGGTGCTGCTGACGTTCGTGGCATGACGCCTTCCGGTGCTGCAGGTGGTTCGGGGCGGCTGCTCGGCGCTGCCGCCCCGCGCTGTGGGCGCAGGTCAGCCCAGGTGGTCCACGAGGCGCGATGCGATGCCCGTGTAGCGTGCCGGGGTCAGGGCGAGAAGCCGCTGCTCGGCCTCGGCACTGAGCCCGAGGCTGCTGACGAACTCGCGCATGCGGTCGGCGTCGACCCGGTGGCCGCGCGTGAGGTCCTTCAGGCGCTCGTAGGGGTCGTCGAGGCCGGGCACGCCGGCAATGGCCTCGGCCCGCATGACCATCTGCACGGCTTCGCCGAGGACCTCCCAGTTGCCGTCGAGGTCCGCCGCCAGCACCTCGGCCGCGACGTCGAGGCGGGCCAGGCCCTTGGCGACGTTCGAGATGGCCAGCAGGGAATGGCCGAGGGCGACGCCGATGTTGCGCTGGCTCGACGAGTCCGTGAGGTCGCGCTGCCAGCGGGAGGTCACGAGGGTGGCCGCCAGGACGTCCAGCAGCGCGGAGGAGATCTCCAGGTTGGCCTCCGCGTTCTCGAAGCGGATCGGGTTGACCTTGTGGGGCATGGTGGAGGAGCCTGTCGCCCCTGCCACCGGGATCTGCGCGAAGTAGCCGATGGAGATGTAGCTCCACACGTCGGTGCAGAAGTTGTGGAGGATCCGGTTGAACCGCGCGACGTCGGAGTACAGCTCCGCCTGCCAGTCGTGTGACTCGATCTGCGTCGTCAGTGGATTCCAGGTCAGGCCGAGGCCCTCCACGAAGGAGCGGGAGATGTCCTGCCAGTCGGCCTGGGGTGCGGAGGCGTAGTGGGCCGCGTACGTTCCGGTGGCGCCGTTGATCTTGCCGAGGAATTCGGTGGCCGAGATGCGGTCGAGCTGCCGGTTCAGCCGGTGCGCGACGACGGCCAACTCCTTGCCGAGGGTCGTGGGAGTGGCCGGCTGCCCGTGGGTGCGCGACAGCATCGGGGTGTCCCGGGAGGTCCGTGCCAGGTCCGCGACGGACGCTACGAGGTCCCGTGCCGCGGGGAGCCAGATGTCCAGGACGGCGCCCTTGATGCCGAGGGCGTAGGAGAGGTTGTTGATGTCCTCGGAGGTGCACCCGAAGTGGACGAGGGGCTTGAGGTGGTCGATGCCTATGCCCTCGAGGCGCCGTCCGATGTAGTACTCCACGGCTTTGACGTCATGGACCGTGACGGCCTCGATCTCGCCCAGTTCCGCCACCGAATCCGCGTCGAACGTCGCGACGATGGAGCGGAGGGCGGCCTCCTGCTCCTCGGTCAGGGGCTCCGTCCCGGGGAGGACGGCCCGCCGGGTCAGGTGGAGCAGCCATTCGACCTCGACGTGCACGCGGTCCCGGTTGAGGGCGGCCTCGGAGAGGAAATCGATGAGGGGGGCTACCGCCTCGCGGTATCGGCCGTCGAGGGGACCGAGGGTCAGCGACGTTCCCTCCCCTCGGGACAGTGCAGCGAATTCAACCCGGGGGAGTGCGGAGTCAGCCATTGCCCCATCATTTCATGAGCCGGGTCGGACATCTCACGCCGCTGTCCACATAGGTGTCGGCCCGCCCGGGCCGCACCACACGCACTCCTAGCGTTGCAGCATGGCCAGGAGAGGGGAAGGCTGATGGACAGCCGGATGGAAGCCGATGCCGGGCCGGTGTGGCCCCCTGCGAGTTCGGACGTCGCAGCGATGGTCGCTGCCCTTCAACGGCACGCTCGTCGGCTCGAGGACATCCACCGGCACGCGCTGTCGGTCACCCTGCTTCCCTGGGACTCCCCGGCCGGAGCGAATTTCAGGTCCTACCTGTCCGAGCGATGCGCCGAAGTGTCCCGGACCGCCGACCTGCTGGAGTCCGCGGCCCGGCAGCTCGCCGACTACGGGCGACTGATCCAGGACGCCGAGATGCAGCGTCAGGCCGGCCTGTGACGGACCGGCTGCATCCGGTGGCGGGCGACGACGGTCTCCTGGTCGTCCGCGGCGGTGTCGGCGGCATCCGGTTCCAGTGGGAGGAACTGGAGGAGGCCGCCACGGTGCTTGCGGTTCTGGCGGCCGACACGGGGGACGTCGCCGTCGCCCTCGGGTACCTCGACCACGATCTCGGCGAGTTCCCCTGGCGGATCATGCACCTGCAGCCGACAGGAGGAGTCGCGGGGCCGCTGTACCAGGCCGCGCGCGCCGACCTCGACGCCGCGTGGACGTCGGCGCTCGACAGCGGCCGCACCCTGGCGACGACCGGAAACCGGCTCAGGGCAAGCCTGCGCGCCTACCGGGCGGCGGACGGCGCGGCCGTCGCGGCGACGGAGGCGGCCAGGGCCACCAGCGGGGCCACTGCCCGTGCTGCGGCGCGTGCAGCCATCGAACGCGGTGTTCTCGACGTCGGGCCCATTGCGCTCCGGAACCGATCAGCCGGCGCGGTGGTGCCTTTCGACGGAACGGTCGCGGGTGTCGTGGGACGCCTGGCGGCGGTCGAGTCCGAGGAGCCGGGCACCTTCGAGGTGCTGCGCGCCGGGACGGACGCGGCACCGGTGTACGTCGTCGTTCTCCCGGGCACCCAGTCGGGACTGGTCGACGGGGCGGCTGGAAGCAACCCCTTCGACGCGGGTGGGATCGCCGAGGCACTCGCCGCCGAGAGCCGCTTCACCGAGGGCGCCGTGCTGGAGGCCCTCAGGAGGGCCGGGGCCGAGCAGGGAGACCCCCTCGTGATGGCGGGATACAGCCAGGGCGGCCTGCACGCCGTCAACCTCGCAACCTCCGAAGGGCTGGGAGGACGGTACGACGTCCGGGTGGTGCTGACGGCAGGTTCTCCCACGGGGTGGCACGAATCCGGATCCGCCGAGTACCTCCACCTGGAGCACCATGCCGACGCTGTTCCCGAGCTGGATTCGACGGACAATGCCGACGGGCGCAACCGGACCACCGTCACGCTGGGTCATCCGGTTCCCGTCATCGGGACGAGGGAGGACGGGTCACGCGAATCATGGGGCCTCGGTCCGGCACACAAGCTGGAGAACTACGCGGAGGGGGCGAGGCTCATCGACGACAGCCAGGCACCATCCCTTGCGCCCGCAGCAGCCCTCCTCGCGACAGCAGGCGCGTCCGGTACCGCCCGGCGCTACTCCTTCACCGCTGTCCGGAACCCGCAGCCGGCGGAGGGTCCGGGAGCCAGGGGCACGCGCGGGGTGCAGCAGGGCGGGTCTAGGCTACTGCCATGACGTCGATCGATGACCTCCCGGCCACACCTTCCGATGATGCTGCCCGCGCTGACGCCGGCGTTCGTCCACGCGGAGTGCTCGGCAGACTCCCACGCTACGCAGCGGGCAAGCCGCCCGTCGTCGTGCAGGGTCTCGAGAGTTTCAAGCTCTCGTCCAACGAGAATCCGCTACCGCCCCTTCCGGCCGTGCTCGAGGCGATCGCCTCGGAGACCTCCATCAACCGTTACCCGGATCCGATGACGACGGCGCTCCGGACGGAACTGGCCGGGTACCTGGGCGTTCCCGCCGGCGACATCGTCACGGGCGCGGGGAGCCTCGGCGCACTGAATCAGATCCTCGCCACCTTCGCGGGCCAGAACGACTACGACGCTCCGGACGAGGTCGTCTACGCCTGGCGATCCTTCGAGGCCTATCCCATCAGTGTCGGGCTCGCCGGTGCTGCCGGCGTGCAGGTGCCCGTCCGTGCGGATGGCACACACGACCTCGACGCCATGGCGGCCGCCATCACCGACCGGACGCGTGTCGTCCTGCTCTGCACTCCCAACAACCCGACGGGGCCGATCCTCACGCGTGAGCAGGTGGTGGAGTTCCTCGCGAGGGCGCCGGCGAACGTCGTGGTCGTCATCGACGAGGCATACCAGGAGTTCGTGCGGCGCGCCGACGCCGTCGACGGTATCGAGCTCTACCGGACGTACCCGAACGTCATCGTGCTGCGGACGTTCTCGAAGGCCCACGGACTGGCGGGGCTCCGCGTGGGGTACTCCGTGTCGCAGCAACCGCTCACCGAGCACCTGAGGGTGAGCGCCGTCCCGTTCGCCGTATCGCAGGTCGCCGAGCATGCCGCTGTCACTTCGCTGCGGCATATCGACGAGGTCGAAGCGCGGGTCCAGTCGATCGTGGACGAGCGCATCCGTGTCGTCGGGGGCCTGCGCGAGCTGGGCTGGGCGATCCCCGAGGCCGAGGGGAACTTCGTCTGGCTGTCCCTCGGGGAGCATACGCAGGACTTCGCCGCCAAGGCCGCTGAGGAGGCCCTGTCCGTGAGGGCCTTCGGCGCGGAGGGAGTGCGCGTGTCCATCGGTGAAGAGGCCGCGAATACGCGTTTCCTCGAGCTGTGCCGGGGCTATGCGCATCGCCCGGCTCTGTGAGCAAGGAGTCTTAAATAGGCCTGCACGCGCGCGCTGACTAGTCTTGACCAGTATGTCGCCGGAACATATGTTCACCGGTGTATGACTTCCAGCATACATTCCTCGAGCGGAATGTACAGCGTCGGGTGAGGAGCAGGAATGAACAGCAGCCGTTTGCCGGCAGCAGAGTTCGAGGTCGAGGAGGTTCTGCGCGCCGCGCACGCAGCGGAGGAGGGCAGCCGCACGGAGCCTGACCTCGACATGCTGCAGGTCCTGGCCGCCGACGGAACCATGGCGAGCCGGCTGGCCGCGGAGATCGCCGGGACCACGGTCGATCTCGGGCCCTACCTTGTACAGGACGCAGACCACCTGCGCTCGCTGTACCACGACATGTTCCTCATCCGTCGCTTCGACCAGGAGTCGACGGCGCTGCAACGCCAGGGCCAGCTTGCGCTCTGGGTGCCCCTCACGGGTCAGGAGGCGGCACAGATCGGCTCCGGACGGGCCCTGCAGCCCCAGGATTATGCCTTCCCGACCTACCGGGAACACGGCGTAGCGCTGACCCGCGGTGTCGAACTGTCGCAGATCCTCCGCCTGTTCAGGGGCGTCACCAACGGAGGGTGGGATCCGCGGGAGCGGAACTTCCACCTCTACACGCTGGTCCTCGCGGCGCAGTCCCTCCACGCCGTCGGCTACGCGATGGGCCTGCAGAGGGACCAGCTGGCCGACCCGTCCCTGCCGCCGGCGGCGTCCATCGCCTATTTCGGCGATGGAGCGAGCTCCGAGGGTGACATCCACGAGTCGATGGTGTTCGCGGCGTCGTTCAACGCCCCTGTCGTGTTCTTCTGCCAGAACAACCAGTGGGCCATCTCCGTCCCCTCGAGTGTCCAGACCAGGGTGCCCCTGGCCCAGCGGGCGGAGGGCTACGGCTTCCCCGGCGTGCGGGTCGATGGGAACGACGTCGTCGCCGTCGAGGCCGTGACGCGCTGGGCGCTGGAGCACGCCCGATCGGGCAGGGGGCCCGTCCTGATCGAGGCCTACACCTACCGCATGAGCGCCCACACCACCGCGGACGATCCGACGAAGTACCGGTTGTCCCGCGACGAGCAGGAGTGGCAGCCGCGGGATCCCCTGGTGCGTCTGGAGACCCACCTCCGGTCAGCAGGCATGGCCGACGACGCCTTCTTCGAAGAACTCGCCGCCGAAGCCCGCGCCATGGCATCCGAGCTGCGCGAGGCAGTGCTGTCGATGACCGCCCCGGAGCTCGCCGAGCGCTTCGCCACCGTGTACGCGGAGCCGCACCCGCTCGTGCAGGAGGAATTGCGCTTCTTCGAGCAGTACGAGGCCGGTTTCGCCGAAGAAGGGAAGCACGCCTGATGGCGACGATGACTATTGCGCGGGCGATCAACGAGGGACTGCGCGCATCCCTGACGAACGATCCGAAGACCCTGCTGATGGGCGAGGACATCGGTGAGCTCGGGGGCGTGTACCGCGTGACCGACGGTTTGAAGCGCGACTTCGGGGCCGTGCGGGTGGTCGACTCCCCGCTCGCGGAGTCGGGCATCATCGGAACCGCCATCGGATTGGCGCTCCGCGGATACCGTCCCATCTGCGAGATACAGTTCGACGGTTTCGTCTTCCCCGGTTTCAACCAGATCACCACGCAGCTCGCGAAGCTCCGCACGCGGAGCGACGGCATGCTGAGCGCTCCGGTCGTCATCCGTATCCCGTACGGCGGCGGTATCGGTAGCGTCGAGCACCACTCGGAGTCACCGGAGGCGCTCTTCGCGCACACGGCCGGCCTCAGGATCATCACACCCTCGAATGCCCAGGACGCCTACTGGATGATCCAGCAGGCGGTGACGTGCGAGGACCCGGTGATCGTGTTCGAGCCCAAGCGCCGCTACTGGCTCAAGGGCGAGGTGGATACGTCCGCTCCCGCGGGTGACCCCTTCTCCGCCCAGATCCTGCGTCGGGGAACGGACGCGACCATCGTTGCCTACGGGCCGCTGGTACCCGTCGCCCTGGCAGCTGCGACCGCAGCGGAGGAGGACGGCCGCAGCGTCGAGGTCATCGACCTTCGCTCCATCTCGCCGATCGATTTCGACACCGTCACCGAGTCCGTGACCCGTACCGGCCGGCTGGTCGTCGCGCACGAGGCTCCGACATTCGGTGGCATCGGCGGTGAGATCGCTGCCCGGATCTCCGAGCGTGCGTTCCTGTCGCTCGAAGCTCCCGTCATGCGCGTGGGCGGATTCCACATGCCGTACCCGGTGGCGCGGGTGGAGGAGCAGTACCTGCCGGACATCGACCGCATCCTCGAGGCACTCGACCGTGCCTTCGCATACTGAAGGACCATGATGACGCTCAATACGTTCAATCTGCCGGATGTCGGTGAGGGCCTCACGGAGGCCGAGATCGTGCAGTGGAGGGTCGCACCCGGGGCAACGGTCTCGGTCAACGACATCATCTGCGAGATCGAGACCGCCAAGTCCCTCGTCGAGCTGTCCTCGCCCTACGCCGGAACCGTGTCCGAGCTGCTCGTGGCCGAGGGAGAGACCATCGAGGTCGGCACGCCGATCATCTCCGTGGAGGATGCGCTCGCGAGCGCTGCTGGAAGCGGGGACGACGGCGCGGGTGCTGGGGCGAATCCTGACGGCGGAAGCCCCCGTTCCTCCACGCCGGCGCGAGGCGCCAGCAGTCCGGCGGTCGAACCTGACCCTTCGAATGGAAGTGACGACGCGCCGGTGCCGGTTCCCGAGATGCCCGGGGAACTCGCCGGGCCCCGGGGCGAGGACGCCGTCGGTGCTGCCGCGCCCGGCGCGGCCGCTCCCGAAGGCACACCCGGTCCGCTCGTCGGCACGGGACCGAAGGCTGACGCCGTCAAGCGCCGCCCGCGGAGGGCTGTCCCAGGTCCGGACGCTCGCGCGGGTGGGTCCCCGAGCACGAACGGTGTGCATCCGGGCGCGACCGTCACCGGCGCCCCGGACCATGCAGGTTCCCTGACCGCAGCGTCCCGCCAGCGGGCGGGGCACGCGCCAGCGCCTGCACAGGCGCACGCACCCGCGGAGGCCCCGGAAGGTCCGGCCCGGACCAGCCCGCTGAACCAGCTGATCAACCGCGTCCTGGCGAAGCCTCCGGTGCGCAAGGCAGCGCGCGACCTCGGCATCAACCTCGCCGACGTTCCGGCAACCGGGTCCGCCGGTGAGGTCACCAAGCAGGACCTCATGAGCTACCAGTCCCAGCGCGACGCCGAGCAGGACGGCGCTGATTCCTTCTGGGCCGATCGCAAGCTCCTCGGTGGAGACCGCATCGAGCGGATCCCCGTGAAGGGCGTCCGCAAGGCCACGGCGAAAGCCATGGTGCAGAGCGCCTTCACGGCGCCGCACGTGAGCATCTTCGTGGACGTCGACGCGTCCCGCACCATGGAGTTCGTCAAGCGGCTCAAGGCTTCCCGCGATTTCGAGGGCGTCAAGGTATCGCCGCTGCTCATCCTGGCGAAGGCGGTCATCTGGGCGGCGGCACGCAATCCCTCCGTCAACGCTACCTGGACCGACGACGAGATCCTCGTGAAGCACTTCATGAACCTCGGTATCGCAGCGGCCACTCCACGCGGCCTCATGGTGCCGAACATCAAGGACGCGCAGAACCTCTCGCTGAAGGAACTGGCGCTGGCGCTGAACGACCTCGCGACCACGGCGCGGGCGGGCAAGACCCAGCCGGCACAGATGCAGGGCGGCACGCTGACCATCACCAACATCGGCGCCCTCGGCATCGACACCGGCACTCCGATCATCAACCCGGGAGAGGTCGCGATCGTGGCGTTCGGCACCATCAAGCAGAAGCCCTGGGTGCTCGACGGCGAGGTCATTCCCCGCTGGATCACCACGCTGGGCGGATCCTTCGACCACCGGGTCGTGGACGGCGACCTGAGCGCGCGGTTTATGGCCGACGTCGCGTCCATCCTCGAGGAGCCCGCCCTGCTGCTCGACTAGGCTGAGGGCATGGATCGCCAGCCACCCGGCGGGAGGGCCGAGCACAGACCGCGTCCGCGCTATCCCCTGGGCAGGCTCCTGCTCGTGGTGGTGATCGGCTTCATCGCGTCGAGCGTCCTGCAGCTCGCTTTCCCCGGGCTGGGCACGATTGCGCGCCTGTCCCTCCTGGTGATCGTGGCCGCACTCATCTCGATAGCGGTGACGATGCACCAGCAGAAGCGGCCACCGCGCTGACGATCAGGGTGCGGGTGGGTCCGGGCTACTGCTTGCCGTACTTTCGGTGGACTGCCTGCTTCGTCACACCGAGGCACTGGGCAATGGCCTCCCACGAGAGCCCTGCCTGGCGGGCGCTGCGAACGAGGGCCGCCTCCGTGCGTCCGACCTCCCGATGGAGCTCGGCGACCAGCTGCAATGATTCCGCGGGCCCCTTACCGTCCATGGATCCTACGAGTGTCTTCAATCGTCCCACCTCCATTCGTCAACTGTAGTTGACGAGCAGAGGTGGGACAAGAGCTGGACGCCGGTCCTCGGGCTACGCCCGGTTCTCCTCGATCGCCGTGCGCAGGATCGGTGCGAGACGCTGCACTCCCTCGACGATATCCTCGGGTGCTACCGCGCTGAAGGCCAGGCGCAGCTTGTTCGACGGATCATCGGACGGCGTGAAGGCGGCGCCGGGGATGAACACGACGCCGGCGTCGATCGCCTTGTACAGCAGGGGGTAGGTGTCGATGCCCTCGGGCAGCGTGACCCACACGAAGAACCCGCCGTCCGGGGTGGTCCAGTGCACCCCGTCGGGGAGCTCCTCCGCGAGGGCGCCGAGCATCGCGTTGCAGCGCTCCCGGTAGAGGCTGCGCATGGCGTGCAGGTGTCCGCGCCAGTCGTACTCCGTCAGGTACGCGGTCACGAGCATCTGCGTGAGCGGCGACGGGCACAGCACAACGGCCTCGCATGCGAGGTAGAACCGACGGTAGAGGTGTTTGGGCACCAGCGCCCAGCCGAGCCGCACGCCCGGGGCGAAGATCTTCGAGAAGGAGCCGAGGTAGATCACGTCGTCCGGGTTGTCCGCCCTCATGGGCTTGAGTGGTTCACCGTCGAAGCGCAGCATGCCGTACGGGTTGTCCTCGAGGACGAGGATGGTGTGGTCACGGCAGATGTCGACGACGCGCTGGCGGCGGTCGGCGGTGAGCGTGATGCCGCTCGGGTTGTTGAAGCTGGGGATCGTGTAGAGCAGCTTGATGGAGCGGCCCTGGGCCTCGAGCTCGCCGATGATCCGCTCGAGTTCCTCAGGGATCAGTCCGTCGTCGTCCATCGGGACGGTGACGACGTCAACCTCATAGGCCTCGAAGGTGTTCAGGGCCCCGACGTAGGTCGGGTCCTCACACAGGATCACGTCGCCCGGATTGCAGAACACCTTGGCTGCGACGTCCTGGGCCGATTGCGAGCCCGTGGTGATGACGATGTCGTCGGGGCTGGCGCCCTCGATGCCCTCGGCCGCCATGACGTCGCAGACGAGGCGGCGGAGCTCCTCCATGCCCTGGCCGCCACCGTACTGCAGGGCTTCGAGGCCATGCTCGGCAATGATCTTCTGCGCAGTGCGCCCGAGGTCCTCGAGCGGGAGGGACTTCAGATAGGGGCTGCCGCCGGCCAGGGAGACCAGCCCGGGACGGATCGAGATGTCGAAGACGTCGCGGACGGCGGATTGCTTGATGTTGGCTGCGCGCAGCGAGAACAGCGCGTCGTGTCGGTTGGCGGAATCGACTGCTCGTTCGAGGGCGGCTTCGGTCTCGGCGGGCAGGAAATCGGCGGAGGCTTCGCTGGAGGACGTCACGCCCAGAGTCTAGGCGGGGGTTGACCAACAGGCAACAGGTGTTGCCCTTCGGTGCTTCCCGAGGGAGCGCGGTCGGTACGCCTAGACCCAGCCGGCCTCCCGGGCCTTCAGCGCCGCCTGGAAGCGGCTGTCAGCACGCAGCGTCTCCAACATCCAGGCGATGTGGCGGCGACAGGTCCTCACGTTGATATCGAGGCGCCGGGCGATCGACTCGTCGGACAGCCCGTTGGCCAGGCCCTGGATGATCGATCGTTGCAGGCTGCTCAGGGGGGATTCGACCCGATCGGGTGCGAGGAACGACTCGCTGATCTCCCAGGCGATGTCGAAGAGGTGCGTGAAGATGTTGATCAGGCTGTGGTCGCGGATCACGAGGGCGGCCTTGTCGTCGCGCGTCAGCTGGCGCCCGACCAGTGCGAGCTTCTCGTCGAAGATGAGCATGCGCAGCGGAATGAAGGGCAGCACCCCGAACTCTCCGCCGCCTGCCGCAATCGCTTCCACTGCCTTGCGCGTCGGGACGTGGTCGCGCGTGCTCGTGTCGTAGAGCGTCCGCCGCCGCACGCCGTTCTCCAGCAGCTGGAGGTCCTTCCGGACGCTCTCCTCGTGGACGTCCGCCGTGGAGCCCTGCCCGGGCTGCGCTATGTAGACCCTCTCCGTCACGTCCCGCCCGTAATCGATCAGCACACGGTGGATGAGGTGGGGGTCCTCGAGTGTCTCCACGGAGGTGCTGGCGAGGACGCTCTTGCGCGCTTCGAGGAACGTGGGAAGGAGGCTGGACAGTTCGCGCCGCTGGCTGCTGATCCGCGCCTTGAGGTCCTGAACGGCGCGCTCGTCCGCGTCCACCAGGTCGGCGAGGGCGACGTCGGGCGAAACGGCGATCAGGCCGTCCTGACTGCCGGCCTGGGGGCTCAGCAGGCGGCGGTCGGACAACGCGCCGATGGCCTCGTCGATGCGCCGCAGGGTCAGACCGAGTGCGTCCGAGGCCTCCGCGCGGGTCCAGCCCGGGTGCCCGACCGCGTACCGGTAGACCTCGAGCGACACCGCATCCAGCATGAGCAGTCCTTGTCCCGTCCGCTGGTTCAGCTGCGGATCGCTTGCACGACGATGAAAAACATGACATGTCCAGTTAATGACAGAACCGCAGGGCATGCAATCCGTCGACGACGGAAGCACCGGATCTCCCCGAAACAGGCCCGATTCCGGGCCACGACGGGGCTATTCTCCCGCGCAGGCCGTACGACGGCGTCCTTTTGACGCCATGTCCGCAAACGGCCAGCCCTACTGCTGGACACTACCTGCTGGTGCCCGACATTCTGGTGAAGCCGGTTCAGCGGGAACCTCGAAAGGGCTTTCCCGGACACGGGCGCTGCGGATCAGCAGTGCGGAACAGCTCGACCTCCCGGACGCCGGGCAAGGAAAGGATCGCCATGAAGAAAGTATTCGGCGCAACTGCAGGCCTGCTGATCGTGGTGGGAGCTGTTCTGCCGGCAGGACAGTCCGTCGGCGCAGCAAGCTGGGACTGGCCCAAGGGTCAGCCGACAGCGAGCAGCTGGGACTGGCCGAAGTAAACAGGAGACCACCGGCCGAGAGCCCCGGTGGTCCCGCCCAGAGCCCGCCCCAGCGGGGGTAACCACAAACCCTGAAGGAGAGAGCCATGAGTCAACTGACAGCCGTCCGAACCGCCTCACGGGCGGTCGTCAGCACTCGCTGGTGGCACCTCTCCTTCTCCACGGGTGGCTTCGATGTAGCGGACGGCATCATTGAAGAGCTGGTTACCCCGCTGGTGGCGCAGGCACAGGCACTCGGCGCGAAGCGATGGTACTTCACACGGTGCGCGGACGCGTCGACGGGAGTGGTGAGTCAGGTCAGGCTCAGCATTCACGCCCATCCGCGGGTGCTCGAGAGACTGCGCTCGTTCCAGCGGGCCCTGCAGGTGCGCAGCACGCAGACCCTGCCCCTCCTGGCAATCCGCCAGCAATTCACCGCACCCGCGAACAACACGTACTACTCCGGCGGCCAGGAGATGGCCGATCCCCAGCTCGAAGCGAACCTCGTGAAGTACGGCGGGGTGGAGGGCCTGCACCTCGCGGAGGAAGTCTTCGAACTCAGCTCCGAGCTGGCCATCTGGGCCAATCAGCGATTCCCGCGCATGCAGAGCCGCTCGGCGCTCGGGGCGCTCGTCCTGTTTGACGCCGCGCAGAGCATGATGCGCGGTCCCCGCTCCGCCGGATGGCCCGATCGGCGCCGGCTCTCCTGGGACTATTACTGGGAGAGCCACCTGCGCACCTGCACCGCAGACGTCGGTCCCCGTGCATCCGCAGTCCGTGAGGCGATGGCCGTACAGGTAGCGTCCAAATCGACCGGGTTCCACGCCCTCATGGCTGCAACGGCCTCGGAATCGGCGGTACAGAACTGGCGACGTCGCTGGTTCCGCGCACTCGACACCTACCTGTATCGGGCGGACAAGGTACGCGTCAGCCGCAGCGCACAGCACCTCACCGTCTACCAAGCCCACATGACGCTCAATCGCCTCGGGTTCGTGGCTCGTGAGGAGGCGGCGCTGGGACTGTATGCACGGAGCTGGCGCCCGCAGGCAGTCCTCGTCAGCGGAACCCGGAACCCTCGGTAGGCCCGCGACCCGTAAGTGCACCCCAAGCAAAGGACCGCACCATGAACGCCAGGAACACCATCGTGCTAGCCGTCGATGATGCCGACCTCTCCAGGGCGCTCGGCTGCTCGTCCGAGGCCGTCGAGTCCATGCAGAACGACGGCGTGCTCGAGTCGCAGGGCCAGTTGTGGGAGATCGGCCCGGCGCGCGACTACCTGCGGGACGCCGCCTGGGCCGACAGCCTCTGGCACTGATCACCCTCTGGCACTGATCGGACTGACGGGGTGACGGAGGGCGCGACGACCCCCGTGCCTCTCGCGTCGTCTCCCGGACGGGATCTCTCGCCTCTCCCGGACGGGATCGGGGTGCTCGAACGGTCGGCTTGTACACTGTGGGGCAATCGCTGGCAGTCCGGCCACGTGGTCGTGAGGTGGTGCGCGGTGCGGAAGCCAGGGCAGGCAACTCCCGGTGTCGAGAGGTCGCGGCTTTGATCGTCCGCGACAGGACGCCCGCCACTCCCGCCAGGCCGGTGAGGACCGTGCTGATCGGGTTCGGCCACGGGGGCCGAGTCTTCCACGCCCCGCTGCTCCACCACGATCCGCGCTTCGACCTCGCCTCCGTCGTGACCGGCAGCCTCGAGCGCCAGGACGCGGCGCGCGCCGCGTACCCGGATGCCGTCGTCGTCCCGGGACTCGATGAAGCACTGCAGGCCGTCCCCGATGTGGAGCTGGCCGTGATCGCCACTCCCAACGCGACGCACGCAGACCTGGCGAGCGCCGCACTCAGCAGGGGACTGCACGTGGTCGACAAGCCCCTGGTCGTGCGCTCCGGCGAGGGCGAGCGCCGGATGAGGGAGGCGCGCGCCGCTCAGCGGCTCCTCGTCCCGTTCCACAACAGGCGGTGGGACGGCGACTTCCTCGCCGTGCGCTCCATGATCGGCTCGGGGCAGCTGGGCCGGGTCCGAGTGTTCGAGTCCGCGATGGATTCGTGGAAACCGACCATCACGAAGCAGTGGAAGCGGGAGGCGGGGCCGGGCGATGGCGGGGGAGTCCTCTACGATCTCGGTCCGCACCTCATCGACCAGGCCCTTGCCCTGTTCGGTCCAGCCACTGCCGTGTTCGCGGAACTACGCCGCGACCGCCGCGGTGCCGTCGCGGATGACAACGTGTTCCTGGTGCTCCAGCATGCGGCGGGAGTGACCAGTCACCTCCACGCCGGGACCCTCGTTCCGCAGGCCCGGCCCCGGTTCCGGGTCACCGGCGACGCCGCCGGCCTGACGATCGACGGGACGGACCCCCAGGAAGCGCTGCTGGCAGCGGGAGTGGCGCCCTCCGAGATCCCAGCGACGGCGAACTCGCGCTCGGAGCGGGAGGGCCCGCGTGGGCTGCTGGGGCGCGACGGCGACACGGAGCCGATTCTCATCGGACCCGGCGCGTACACGTCCTTCTACGCCGGCCTCGCCTCGGCGATCGACAGTACAGGGCCGGTCCCGGTTCCGGCGGAGGACGCCCTCGCCGCCGTGCGCATCATCGAGCAGGTGCACGCGTCCTTTCCGGTCCTGCCGCCGACGTAGGCCGGCCGCGTTCAGTCGACGAGCGCGGACCAGTCCTCCGCGAGCTCCAGCCCGTGTGCCTCGGAGACCGAGTGGTGGGCGACCGCGCCCGCGGCAACGTTGAGCCCGTGGGCGAGGGCGGCATCGGCCTCGAAAGCGCCGCGGACGCCCCTGTCGGCGAGGGCGAGGGCATAGCGGAGCGTCACGTTGGTCAGCGCGTAGGTCGACGTGTTCGGGACAGCGCCCGGCATGTTTCCCACGCAGTAGAACAGCGAGCCGTGCACGGTGAAGGTGGGGTCCTCATGGGTGGTCACGTGTGAATCCTCGAAGCAGCCGCCCTGGTCGACGGCGATGTCGACGAGGACGCTCCCGGGCTTCATCCGCGCCACGAGGGCATTGGTGACGAGCTTCGGTGCCCGTGCTCCCGGAATGAGGACGGACCCGATGACCAGATCGGCCTCGAGGACGGATTTCTCGATCTCCAGCGCGTTGGACGCGACGGTCTTGATGCGTCCGGCATACAGGGCATCGAGCTCGCGAAGCCGCGCGATGTTGATGTCGAGGATGGTGACCTCCGCGCCTGTCCCGACGGCCATCGCCGTCGCGTTGGTGCCCGCGACACCGGCTCCGAGGACCACCACCTTGGCCGGACGGACGCCGGCGACGCCGCCGAGCAGCAGCCCGGGCCCGCCCGCCGGGGCTGTCATCACCTGGGCGCCGACCTGGACCGAGAGTCTGCCGGCCACCTCGGACATCGGCGCGAGCAGGGGCAGGGCGCGCCCGTCCTGCACGGTCTCATAGGCGATCGCGATGACGCCGGCGTCGAGCAGCGCCCGGGTCAGTTCGGGTTCCGCCGCGAGGTGCAGATAGGTGAAGAGGATCAAACCGCTGCGGAAGCGGTGGTACTCGGCAGCGATGGGTTCCTTCACCTTCAACACCATGTCGGCGCGGGCCCAGACGTCGTCGGCCGCGTCGACGAGTTCCGCGCCGGCTGCCTCGTATTCGGCATCGGTGATGCTCGAACCCACGCCCGCGCCTCGCTCGACGAGCACGGCGTGTCCATGCGCCCGGAATTCGTGGACACCGGAGGCCGTGATGGCGACGCGGTACTCGTTGTTCTTCACTTCTTTGGGGACGCCGATGATCATTGGGTTCTCCAGGGTGCGATCGGGCGGACGGGGATAGCTCCAGAATAGGGACGGCCTTCGGGCACGGGGAGGATTTTCTGCGCGGCCGTCGAGGGGGCGGCATCTCCTTCGGGACCGCCCGCCTGCCCGACCCCTGATGTTTCAGCGGTTGACGAGGGGTGTGAGCTGCGCCACTAGCAGGCGTCGTCACATGCCGCTATCGACAAGTGTCGAGTTCAGCAGCGTCAAGTGTCGGCCTGAAGGGATCGGCCCATCTACTGTTGGGGTGTGCAGAACCAGGTCATCGAAGACGTCGTCGAGTCGATCGCGCAGGCGGTCGGTCGCGGCCTCTCGCTGGAGGACCCCGACGGCGTACTCCTCGCCTACAGCAGCCACCAGACATCTGCAGACCGTGTCCGGGTGAACTTCCTGCTCAGCAAGAAGGTGCCCCCGGACGTCAACGAGTGGCAGTTGCGCCACGGGATCGCCCAGGCCGTCCGCGCCGTCGCCGTGCCGGCGAACGAGGAACTGGGCATGCTGGGCCGGATCTGCGTGCCGCTGCTCGTGCGCGGCTTCCGCGTGGGCTACCTGTGGGTGCAGCAGCGCTCGGGGGAGGACCCGGCGGCCGGCATCCTCGCCTCCCTGGCAGCGGTCCGCCCGTCGATCGATCGCCTTGCCGAACTCCTCCTCGAGACGGACTCGGCGTCGTCCGAGCGCCGGACGCAGCGGGAAGCCGCGTTCCTTGCGGCCTGCCGGGGAGCAGCGCCCGCCGTGGAGGAGCTGCGAGGCTGGCGTGATTTCGGAGCACACGGACCATGGCGGGTCGCCGTCGTGCATGAGGTGTCGGATGGGGGCGGGCAGGCACGGCCGGACGCGACGAGTGACGCCGAGGATCCACACGAGGCAGCCCTCCTGCACCGGACCGTCGCGCTCCAGGCGACCGTCGGCGTCGTGCCGGTCCTGTTCAGCGCGGGCGCCTCGGCCTTCTCCGTCCTGCTGTGCGCTCCGGGGATCGGGCGCAGCGCGCTGCAGGAGGTGCTCGACCGGTACGGCGCCCAGATCGCCAAGCGCGCGGGTCGTGCGGCAGGCCGTCTCGTCGTCGGGCTGAGCGAACCCGCGCCCGATGTCCGCGATCTGGCGACGGCCTTCGTGCAGGCGCAGCATGCAGTGCAGGCCGCCGTCGTCGACCCGGGTCTGGGCGAGGTCACCGCATATGCGGGGATCGGGGTCTACCAGTTCCTCGGCGCCCTGGGCTGGCAGGCGCCGAGGCATGGCAGCGTGCACTTCGGCGAGTTGAGCGAAGCGGAGCGCGTCGATGAGCTCCTGCCCGTCCTCGAACTGCTCTACGACAAGAACGGTTCCGTCCAGGACGTAGCCGCGCAACTCCACCTCCACCGCAGCAGCGTGTACAACCGGCTTGCCCGGGTCCGGTCGATCATCGGAGTCGATCCTCTCGCCGGATCGGTGCGGCTGGAGCTCCACCTGGCCCTCAAGGCCAACCGCTGGCGACGACGTCCGCGCTTCGAGCAGACGTAGCCCGATGCCTGGCAGGCAGGCCGCCCTGCAGCCTAGGAGGGGTCGGGCAGGGGGCTGGGTGCAGGTGCTGGTTCGGCGGAGGAGGACTGGCGGCGGAGCTGGCTGCGGAGCCAGTCCTCGACGTCGGCTCTGCGGATACGTCGATGCGAGCCGCGGTACTCGACAGGGAGGATGCCCGCGTCGGTGAGCTTGCGCAGGTAGCTGTGCGAGATGCCCGCCAGTTCTGCCGCCTGCGACGTGGTGAGCAACTCGGCGACAGAGGTCACCTGTACGGCATCACCGTCGGACAGGCGGGCGAGGAGGTCGACGACGGCGGCCCGCGCCTCGGACGGCAGGCGGTGGGCGGTGCCGTCCACGAAGACCGTCACATCGGCGCTGCCCGAGAGTGCGCGCCGCAGGGGCCCTGCCTGCTCGGGAGGAAGTGCTGCGGTGGATTTCGGGGGTCTGGCCGTCATGGGCCCATTCTGTCAGCCCCGGTGTGCACTCGTGCCGGGCCTGGCTTCCACGACCGCCGTCCTTCCGCGAGCCCTGGCCGAGGTCTATATTTGAGGTATAAGTACCCTTACTACCTGCGTCCGACGTCGGCTGCAGGACGGAAACGGTGATTCTCATGACAACAATCGATCACGGGAGAAGCCTGCGCACGAGCAGCTTCCCCATCTCGCTGGCGGAAGCGGGCGAAGCACCCTTTTGCCCCCAGTGCCGTACCGACGAATACCTGATCTTCGAGGAGTTCGTTCCAGCGCGGCAGGCGGAACACTCGACCGACCTCATGCCCGCCAGCGCCAGTTACACCTGCTCCGAGTGCGGCACGTTCAACGCGCACGCGGTCCCGGCGTCGTGGCGTCCGCCGCAGTGGTTCTGGTACAGCTGACTAGCTGACGGACGGCGCGGAGCCGCCGGTCCGCCCGCCCCGGCGGTTCCCGTCCCCATCCACCCCGGCAATCCCACTATGGACGTCCCTACCAGGTTCGAGTTCGTCGTCGCGGAGGCTCGGTACGCCCAGCGGTGACGCATCCGCTCTCGGCGGTTCCCCACCCCGGTCCGCCGGGGTGATCCGGTAGGCCGTGCCGCCGTCCACCCTGCGGTACTCGAGGAGACTGAGGAGCGAGGCCACGCAGAGCGCGAGGCCCGACATCTCGAGGGTCTCCTCGATCAGGGTCAGGACGAAGAACGACGGCGCGGCACCCTCGTTGATCAGGGTCACTCCGGCCAGCGACTCGGCACCGACCGACCCTCCGACGAAGACCAGCCCCGACGCCACGAGTCCGAGCGTGACAGCACGCGGCAGCGACAGCACGAGCCGGACCAGGAAGGCGCAGAGAACAGCCGCGATCAGGACGCCCGGCAGCACCCATGTGAAGCCGACCGTCACGGGTAGGAAGCGCGCTAGCTCGTTGCCGAGGACGTCGAGGCGTTCGTGCAACTCGAGCGTCTCGTCCAGCGACAGGAAGAACGCGAGGAAGGAAAAGAAGCCCCAGGAGAAGCGGAAGCGGACGGCGTGGCGGCAGTAGTACGCGGCGAGCAGGCCGATCACGATCCACAGCCCCGCGCTGAACCACGTGGGAACGTTGATCTCGCGCCCTACATCAAAGAAGTAGAACCAGAAGTGGATGTCCGCGTACGTCTCGGGCGTGGACACTGCGATGGCGCGCCACAGAAAGTAGCTCGCACCACTGAGCACGGCCACCGGAACCATCAGGACGAGGAGACATCGCACCAGTCCGATTTGTTGCCACGTCCGGACCGCGGCCACCGTTGTCTCTTCGTCCGTCCTGTCGCGCATTCTTCCAGCCCTTCTCCTCGCAGCCCCGGTGCTGCCTGAGTAGCGTAGCTGTTCCAAGGAGGCAGCACCGGGTAGTCCGCCCTCGCTTGACCTTGACGTTGCGTCAACTTCTACTGTGGTTCCCATCGGCGCACAATGCGTTGCAGGGAGGAGCCAGGTGGACTACCCGATCACAGCCGTTGCACGACTTGCGGGCACCACGAGCCGGACGCTGCGGCACTACGCCGACGTCGGCGTACTGGAGCCGTCCCGGATCGGGAGCAATGGCTACCGCTACTACGACTCGGCAGCCCTGGTGCGGCTCCAGCGCATCCTGTTGTTGAGGTCGCTCGGCCTGCCGCTGCCGGCTATCAGGGCAGTGCTCGACACCGAGGGCACCGAAGGCACCCAAGGCACCGATGCTTCGGCGCCGGCCCTGCGGGCCCACCTCGAGCACCTCCGCGGCGAGCAGCAGCGGCTCGACCGTCAGATCACAGCGGTCCTCACCACGGTGGAGGCCCTCGAACGAGGAGAGGAACCGGTGCCCGAGCACATGTTCGACGGGTTCGACCACACGCGGTACAGGGAGGAGGTCCAGGAGCGCTGGGGGCACGAGGCCTACGCGCACGGCGACTCCTGGTGGCGTGGCAGGTCCGACGCCGATAAGGAATCGTTCGGGAAGGAGCTCGCCGGGCTGAACGCCGATTGGGCCGCTGCCGCCTCGCGGGGCGTCGAGCCGACGAGCGCCGAAGCCCAGGATCTGGCCCAACGGCACATGACCTGGCTCTCGAGCGTACCCGGCGTGCCCCGCACGAAGAGTGGTTCCCTGCCCACCGGATACATCCGCGGGCTGGGCGTCATGTACGTGACCGACCCCCGCTTCGCTTCCAACTACGGCGGCCGGGGCGGGGCGGAACTCGTCCGGGATGCCCTGGCCGAGTGGTTGTCGCGATCGTCCTGACGTCCAGGGTCACTCCCGTGTGCAGCGGTCCGGGTGGTGCTCCTATGCTGGATCGAGCACCCTCCGGGCTCTGTCCCTGCTGGGTGGTCATGGAACCGTGCCGGGAGGTCGAGCAGTGACGACGGACAGCAGCGCCGACCCACAGGGACTGGCGAGCCGGGCCGCCGATGCCGCCGAACGCGTGTCCGATACACGCGCGCTCGACGTCGTGGCACGCCTGGGCTTCGCGGCGCTCGCCGTGGTGCACATTCTGATCGGGATCATCGCGCTCCGCCTCGCTTTCGGCGGCAATGGGGAGGCCGAACCGACCGGCGCGCTCGAGGAGGTCGCAGAGGGGCGTCTCGGGGCGCCGATCATGTGGGTCTGCGCGGCGGGATGCGCGGGTCTCGCGCTGTGGCAATTCAGCGAGGCGACGCTGCGCGCTCGCCACCTCACCACCGGACAGCGCATCGGCAAGCACATCTCGTCCGGATCGCTCGCGATCATCTACGGATCCATGGCTGGCACGTTCGCGCGTTTCGCGCTCGGTGACGGTCCTGACTCCTCGGAATCGACGGTGGACTTCACCCGGACGCTGCTGGCATCGGGGTTCGGCGTGCTCCTCGTGTTCCTGACCGCCGCCATCATCCTCGGGATCGGCCTGCACTTCGTCATCAAGGGGGTGCGGCGCGCCTTCCGGCCAGAACTCCAGGCGTTCGAGGACACAGCCCACGGGCGCGTCATCGAGGTCCTCGGCGTCGTGGGGCACGTGGCGAAAGGCGTCGCGCTGCTCCTTGTCGGCGGGTTGTTCGTCGTGGCGGGCCTGGACCACGACCCGCAGGAATCGACAGGACTCGACGGCAGCCTGAAGGCCCTCCAGTACCACCCCGCCGGTGTCCACGTGCTCACAGCGATCGCCGTGGGCCTGATCTGCTACGGGATCTTCGCCATCATCCGATCCGTCTTCGGCCGGATGTAAGTACTCGTCCCGGGCACGCCGGAGCCTCTACGGCCGGTACGCCGGGAGCAGGGGCTGTTGCTCGCCGGTCACCAGGTGGGCAGGTTCGTAGCGGATCGTCCGTGCAGCGGCACGGGCCGCTGTCCTGATGCCTGCAAGTCCGGCTCCGTCGGCGAGGAGGCCGGCAGCACGGGCCTGGACGAGGACGTTGCCGAGCGCAGTGGCTTCCACCGGCCCCGCGAGGACGGGAAGTCCCGTCCGGTCCGCTGTCAGCTGGCAGAGCAGGGCGTTCTGAGAGCCGCCACCCACCACGTGGATGACGTCGATCCGTGTGCCGGACAGTCGCTCGGCGTCGCGCAGAGTGCGCGCGTAGGCGTTCGCGAGGCTGTCCAGGATGCACCGCACCACGGCTTCGCGTGACGACGGTACAGGCCCCCCTGCTGCCCCGGCGGCGCGACGGATACGGGACGGCATGCCGCCAGGCGCCAGGAACTCGGTGCTGTCGGCGTCGACCGTCGGTCCGCCCGGAGGCAGGTGTCCCGCGCCGGCGAGCAGGTTGAGGAGGTCGGGTTCGGGCCCCTCGATGCTCCACTCCCGCAGGCACTCCTGCAGGAGCCAGAGACCTCCGGTGTTGCGGAGGTACCGGATGGTCCCGTCGACGCCCCGCTCATTGGTGAAGTTCGCGGCGCGGCTCTCGGCGGTCAGGATGGGCGCCTCGAGTTCGACGCCCACGAGGGACCACGTGCCGGAGGAGATGTAGGCGAAGTGCGGTGATTCCGCCGGAACGGCGGCGACGGCGGATGCGGTGTCGTGCGACCCCACGGCGACGACGGCGGTCCGCTCCGTGAGGCCCGTCGCCTCCGCGGCCGCGGGGGACAGGCGCCCGATGACCGATCCGGGCTCGACGAGCGGCGGGAAGAGATCCGGTGACAGGCCGAGTGGTGCGAAGAGGTCCGCCGCCCAGGTGCCCGTACCGGCATCGAGCAGGCCCGTGGTCGATGCGTTGGTCGATTCGGTACGGCGCACGCCCGTCAGTCGGTACGCGAGCAGGTCCGGGATGAGCAGGGCCTGGACGCCGTCCAGCGAGCGTTCGGCGGCCAGCTGATAGACCGTGTTGAAGGGCAGGAACTGCAGCCCGGTGCGCGCGTAGAGCTTCTCCGGAGGTACTGCCGCGTGGACGACGCCGATGGTCGACTCGGTCCGGGCGTCGCGGTAGCTGAAGGGAAGGTGGCGCAACCGGCCGGCGTCGTCGACCAGTCCGTAGTCCACGGCCCAGGTGTCGATTCCGATACTCGTGACGGTGTCGCCGGCCGCGGCCGCCGTTCCGGCGGCGGCCGCGAGCCCGGTGAGAACCTCCTCGAAGAGTGACTCGATGTCCCAGCGCAGCGCACCCCCCAGGAACTGTGCGCCGTTCGGGAAGCGGTGGACGGTGCGCAGCTCCGGACCATCCTCCGTCAGCCTGCCCAGGATCACGCGTCCGGAGGAGGCGCCGATATCGACGGCGGCGAACACCTCCCTCTGGGCCCCATTCATCGCACCGGCCATGTCAGCGCAGGAACGCCGCGGCGACGCCGGCGTCCACGGGGATGTGCAGGCCCGTGGTGTGCGAGAGTTCGGCGGAGGTCAGGACGGCGACGGCGTTGGCCACGTTCTCCGGCAGCACCTCGCGCTTGAGGAGCGTGCGCTGCGCGTAGTACTCGCCCAGCTTCTCCTCCTCCACGCCGTAGACGGCAGCGCGCTTGGCACCCCACCCGCCGGCGAAGATGCCGGAGCCGCGCACTACGCCGTCGGGGTTGATGCCGTTGACGCGGACGCCGTAGCCGCCCAGTTCGGCGGCGAGCAGGCGGACCTGATGTGCCTGGTCAGCCTTCGTGGCGCTGTAGGCGATGTTGTTGGGCCCCGCGAACACGGAGTTCTTGGAGGAGATGTAGATGATGTCCCCGCCCATGTCCTGCTCGATGAGCACCTTCGCGGCGGCCTGCGACATGAGGAAGGAGCCCTTCGCCATGACGTTGTGCTGCAGATTCCAGTCCTTCTCGGTCGTCTCGAGGAGGGGCTTGGAGATGGACAGCCCTGCATTGTTGACCACGAGGTCGAGTCCGCCGAAGGCCAGCACGGCGGCCTTCACGGCCTCCTGGACCTGGGCGGGATCGGTGACATCTGCCTGGACGCCGATGGCGACGTCGGACCCGCCGAGTTCCTCGGCGACGCTGTTCGCGCTGTCGATGTTGAGGTCCGCGATGACCACGCACGCGCCCTCGGCAGCCAGCCGTGTGGCGATGGCCTTGCCGATGCCCGACGCCGCCCCGGTCACGAGGGCGATGCGCCCGGCGTGCGACTTCGGCTTCGGCATGCGCGCGAGCTTGGCCTCCTCCAGGGCCCAGTACTCGATGCGGAACTTCTCGACCTCGTCGATGGGAGAGTAGGTCGAGATTGCTTCCGCCCCGCGCATCACGTTGATCGCGTTCAGGTAGAACTCACCGGCGACGCGGGCGGTCTGCTTGTTGGCGCCGAAGGAGAACATGCCCACGCCCGGTACGAGCACGATCGCGGGGTCCGCGCCGCGCATCGCGGGTGACTCGTCCGTGGCGTGGCGGTCGTAGTACGCGGCGTAGTCCGCCCGGTACTCGGTGTGCAGTTCGCGCAGGCGTAGCAGGCAGCTCTCCACGTCGGCATCAGCCGGGAGGTCGAGGACGAGCGGCTTGACCTTGGTGCGCAGGAAGTGGTCGGGGCAGCTCGTTCCGAGCGCGCCGAGACGCGGATGGTTGGTCGAGGCGAGGAAGTCCAGGACGCGGGGATCGTCGGTGAAGTGGCCCACCTGTGCCTTGTCGGTGGAGGCGAGCCCGCGGATCGTCGGGGCCAGGGCCGCGGCCTTGGCCCGGCGCTCCTGCTCGGGGAGCGCCGCGTAGCCCTCGAGTGCGGGGCCGAAGGGCTCCGTCTTGCCGTGCTCGGCGATGTACCGTTCGGCCGTCTCGATGATCCAGAGCGAGTTCGCCTCGGCCTCGGCGGAGGTGTCGCCCCAGGCCGTGATGCCGTGGCCGCCGAGGATGGTGCCGATCGCCTCGGGGTTGGCTTCCTTGATGGCGGCGATATCGAGCCCGAGCTGGAAACCGGGACGGCGCCAGGGCACCCAGACCACCTTGTTGCCGAAGATGGTCGAGGTCAGTGCCTCCCCGTCGACAGCGGTGGCGATGGCGATGCCGGAATCGGGGTGCAGGTGGTCGACGTGCGCGGCATCGACGAGCCCGTGCATGGCCGTGTCGATGGACGGGGCGGCGCCGCCCTTGCCGTGCAGCGTGTAGTCGAACGCCGCGACCATCTCGTCCTCACGCTCGACGCCCGGGTACACCGAACGCAGGGCGCGCATGCGGTCCAGCCGCAGCACGGCGAGGCCGGTTTCCTTGAGCGTCCCGAGGTCCCCGCCGGAGCCCTTGACCCAGAGCAGTTCCACGTCCTCGCCGGTGGCCGGATCGAAACCGAGGCCCTTGGCGGACGTGTTGCCGCCGGCGTAGTTGGTATTGCGCTTGTCCGCGCCCAGGCGGTTCGACCGCTCGATGAGGTCCTGCACCGTCTGGTTGCCGGTCTGGTTGCCGTTCTGGTTGGTGGAGGTATTCGTGGCATGCCCCGTCGTCGTCGTCACTGTCATGCTCCCCATCCGGCCTGCTGGCCGCCCTGTCGTTCGCTGTTGATCCGGTCCTGGTACCCACTGGCGCGGTACGCCTCCATGGGATCCGCCGGAAGTCCCTTGGACTCGCGCCACTGCGCCAGGCCCGGGCGGACGTCCGTGTAGAAGGCGTCCATCATGATCGCGTTGGCGGCGAGGACGTCGCCGGACTCCTGCGCCGCGGTGAGCGCCGGCCGGTCGATGAGCAGTGCACGCGCCGTCATCTCCTGGACATTGAGCACGGAGCGGATCTGCCCGGGGATCTTCTCCTCCAGGTTGTGGCACTGGTCGAGCATGAGGGCGATCCCGCTCTCGGGTGCGAGGCCACCGCCGCGCACCACCTCCGCCATGATGCGGAACAGCTGGAACGGGTCGGCCGCGCCGACGATCAGGTCGTCGTCCGCGTAGAAGCGCGAGTTGAAGTCGAAGGATCCGAGCTTCCCGAGGCGGATGAGCTGCGCCACGATGAACTCGATGTTCGTTCCGGGGGCGTGGTGACCGGTGTCGAGACAGACGAGGGCCTTCTCGCCCAGTTGCAGGCAGTGCGCGTAGGAGGTGCCCCAGTCGGGAACGTCCGTGTGGTAGAACGCCGGTTCGAAGAACTTGTACTCGAGGACCAGCCGCTGGTCCTCCCCGAGGCGGTCGTACACCTTCCGCAGGGATTCCTGCAGCCAGTCCTGCCGGGACCGCATGTCGGCTTGGCCGGGGTAGTTGGAGCCGTCCGCGAGCCAGATCTTGAGGTCGCGCGAACCGGTGACGTTCATGACCTCGATGCACTCGTACATGTGGTCGATCGCCTTGTTCCGCACCGCGGCGTCGCTGTGCGTCAGGCTGCCGAACTTGTAGTCGTCGTCCTGGAAGGTGTTGCTGTTGATCGTGCCGAGCTTCACGCCGTTCTCGGCGGCGAAGTCAGCGAGGACACCGTAGTCGTCGACCTTGTCCCAGGGGATGTGGAGGGCCACGCTCGGGGCCAGCCCGGTCAGGCGGTTGACCATGCCCGCGTCCGCGATCTTCTCCTGAACGGTACGAGGCGTGCCGGGGGTGGCGAAGACCTTGAAGCGTGTTCCGGAATTGCCGTAGGCCCAGGAGGGCACCTCGATGGCGAGCTGCTCCAGCTGCGCCGCGATGTCATCGATGACAGTCATGTACTCTCTCCAGCGTGGTGGCGGCCGGGTGCTTCGTCACACCTCGGACGGCGGTTTCTCGTGGGTCTTCCCGGCATCGATCGTGCCGGGAGGGTGAAGTGCAGATGGCGTGCCTTTGAATCGTTTCAGTGACACGTTTCAAAGTTATCCTTGCTTGAGACCGAGTGTCAACAGTCCTGTCGCCGCCTTCCGTGCGCCGGGGCCTGAGCGTCGAGGAAACCATGGACAGCCGACCAGTCAGCATCAAGGACGTTGCGGATCGCGCGGGCGTTGCCATCGGCACGGTGTCCAATGTGCTCAACCACCCCGCCCGGGTCTCCGCCGCAACGAGGGAGCGCGTGCAGGGCGCCATCGACGAGCTGAACTTCGTCCGCAACGACGCCGCCCGGCAGTTGCGCGCAGGCCAGAGCCGCACCATCGGCCTGATCGTCCTCGACGTCGGCAACCCGTTCTTCTCGTCCCTTGCCCGCGCTGCGGAGGACTGCGCATCGGAGAACGGCAGCACGGTGGTGCTGGGGGACAGCGGGCAGGACGTCGTACGCGAGGCGAGGTACATCGACGTCTTCGAGCAGCAGCGCGTCCAGGGCATGCTCATCTCGCCCGTCGGTGATGTGGGCCCAAGGGTGGAGGCGCTCCGCAAGCGGGGCATGCCCGTGGTCCTGGTCGACCGCGTCGATCCGCAGCGGCGCTGCAGTTCGGTGTCCGTGGACGACATCGCTGGAGGCTACATGGCCGTGCGGCACCTCCTCGAGGCCGGGCGGAGGCGCATCGTCTTCGTGGGGACGAAGGCCGACTACCGGCAGGTGGCCGACCGGCTGACGGGCGCTCGCCAGGCGGTCGAGGAGTACGACGACGCGGTGCTCGAGGTCGTGGAAGCCGACGCCATGACCGTCCTTGCGGGCCGGGATGCCGGTGAGGAGATTGCGCGGCGCAGGGGGAGCGGACTTCCGGACGGCATCTTCTGCGCCAACGACCTCCTCGCCATCGGCGTCATGCAGGCAGTCCTGCTGATCCGCGGGCTCCGGATCCCCGAGGACCTCGCCCTCATCGGGTACGACGACATCGACTTCTCCGCCTCGACGGTCGTTCCGCTGACGACCGTCCGCAAGCCCACCGAGCTGATGGGGCGGACCGCCGTCGAGCTCCTCCTGGAAGAGATCGAAGCACCCGCTTCCCGGCGCCGGCAGGTCATCTTCGATCCGGAGCTGGTCGAACGCGGGAGCACGACGACGTCGGTCCGTGCCGGGGTCTGACGATCAGGCGGAGAGCCGACCGAGGTCACAGGTCAATTTCGGGCGGTTGACGGTGATGTGGGTCACGCCTACTATTCGAGGTGGACCGTTGCTCTGAAACGATTCATTTCCTCGGAGGGATTGCAGTGACGCACTTTGATGGTGGCAGTGTCGCCACCGACCCGGCAGCAGCAGGGACGCCCGTGCTGGCCCTCCGGGGGGCACTGAAGACCTTCGGGCCGGTCGTGGCGCTGGCCGACGGGACGATCGAGCTGGCGGCGGGGGAGATCCACGCACTCGTAGGTGAGAACGGCGCCGGGAAGTCGACGCTCGTCAAGATCCTCGCCGGCGTGCACCAGCCCGACGCCGGGGAGTTCGTCGTCGCAGGGCAGGCCGTGAGCTTCCGGAACGTCGCCGACAGCAAGGCTGCCGGCATCTCCGTCATCTATCAGGAGCCGACGCTCTTCCCCGACCTCACAGTGGCCGAGAACATCTTCATCGGCCGGCAGCCGAGGGGCCGCTTCGGGCTCATCAGCCGCGTCGAGATGCGGCGCCGTGCCAAGGAACTCTTCGACCAGCTGGGCGTGCCGATCGACCCCGACCGTGTGGCAGAGGGCCTGTCCATCGCTGATCAACAGATCATCGAGATCGCGAAGGCCATCTCCCTGGATGCCCGCATCCTCGTCATGGACGAGCCGACCGCCGCGCTCAGCGGCGTCGAGGTGGACCGGCTGTTCGCCGTCGCCCGGCGACTGCGCGACGGCGGCAGCGGGATCCTCTTCATCTCGCACCGCTTCGACGAGGTCTTCGGTCTGTGCGACCGCATCACGGTCATGCGTGACGGCACCCACATCACCACGCACGACACCGCCGCGACCTCCGTCGAGGAGATCGTCCGCGAGATGGTGGGCCGCGACATCGACGCCCTCTTCCCCAAGACCGAGACCGAAACGGGCGACGTCGTCCTGAGGGTCTCGGGGTTGACGCGTCCGGGAGTGTTCCACGACATCGACTTCGAGGTGCGGGCGGGCGAGATCGTCGCGCTGGCCGGACTCGTCGGAGCCGGGCGGACGGAGGTCGCCCGGGCGGTGTTCGGCATCGACCGCTACGAGTCGGGCACCGTCGAGATGTTCGGACGTGCGCTTCGCCGCAAGGACCCGCGGGCCGCCATCGACGCAGGCATCGGGTTCGTCCCCGAGGACCGGCGCAAGCAGGGACTCGTGATGGACCTGTCGGTGGAACGCAACGCGGCGCTCACGCTGCGCCATTCGCTCGCGAGGTTCGGCATCATCAGCGGCAAAGCCGAGCGGGAAGCCGCCGAGACCTGGGGCAAGCGGCTGCAGGTCAAGGCCGGCTCACCGGAACATGCCGTCTCCACGCTCTCGGGCGGTAACCAGCAGAAGGTGGTCCTCGCGAAGTGGCTCGCGACCGACCCGAAACTCCTCATCATCGACGAGCCGACGCGCGGAATCGACGTCGGGACCAAGAGCGAGGTGCACCGCCTGATCTCGGAGCTCGCAGGGCGCGGCATCGCGATCCTCATGATCTCCTCCGAGCTTCCCGAGGTGCTCGGCGTGGCGGACCGCGTCCTGGTCATGCGCGAGGGCCGGATCACCGGCCGGCTGGACCGCTCGGAAGCCACTGCCGAAACCGTCATGCACGCCGCCACCGCATCCCTGGAGTCCACGCGATGAGCCTCGACAGCAGAAGTGCGGCGCCCGCACACCCCACTCCCGATCATGGGCGGACGTCGGCGCTCGGCTCCCTCCTGAAGCTCCGCGAACTCCCCGTCGTGCTCGCGCTCGTGGTGCTGGTCGCCGTGACCGCGGCCATCAATCCGCTCTTCCTGAGCGAGCAGGGCATCAAGGACCTGCTGCTGAACGCGACCATCCTCATGATCCTGGCCGTGGGGCAGACGCTCGTGATCATCACACGGAACATCGACCTCTCGGTCGGCTCGATCCTCGGACTCGTGGCGTTCTCGACGGGCAGCCTCTTCGTCGCGGCACCGAACCTGCCGATCGTCGCGGTGTTCTTGCTGGGCATGCTCTTCGGAGCGGTGCTCGGCGGCCTGAACGGCCTGCTCATCACCATCGCCAAGGTGCCGGCGCTCGTCATCACGCTCGGTACGCTCTACATCTTCCGCGGCCTCAACAACGCCTGGGCGGGCGGCACCCAGTACTTCGCGGGCGATCGGCCCCAAGCGTTCGGCAACCTCTCGGTGGATACGGTCCTCGGCTTCCCCGTGATCACCCTGATCGCCGTCGTCGTCGTCGCGATCGTCGCCGTCTACATGCTCGGCACGCGCCCTGGCCGCGACCTCTACGCGATCGGTTCCGATCCCGACGCCGCCCGGTTGTTCGGCATCCCCGTGACGCGCCGGGTCCTGCTGGCCTTCGTGGTGAACGGCCTGCTGGCAGGTCTGGCCGGGGTGCTGTACGCGAGCCGCTTCAACTCGGTCGGCGCGACGACGGGAGCCGGACTCGAACTGGACGTCGTCGCGGCGGCGGTCGTGGGCGGTGTCGCCATCTTCGGAGGCAGCGGCACCGTCGTGGGAGCCGTTATCGGCGCACTGCTCCTGACGACGATCACCAGCGCCCTGACGGCGCTGCGTGTCGACAAGTTCTGGCAGCAGGCGATCGTGGGCATCCTGATCCTCGCCGCCGTCGTCATCGACCGGATCGCCGGCGTGCGGGCCGCCCGCAAGCTCCGGATCGCGGAGGCCCGCAATGTCTGACCCCTCAGGTCCACCCACTGTCGTCCAGCCCGAAGGGCACCAGCCGCGTACCGGCTCCACACCGAAAGGCAGGCGCATGGCCGCAACAGCCGGGAGCACGAAGCCCGACGCCCAAACGGGCCGGAAGCCGGGCCGGTTCGGCTCGGGCAAGGCCGATACGTCCACGGTGCTGGCCGTCCCCAAGGGTCGCACGGGTGCCGCGCGGATCCTGCTGGGGCGTGACGCCGTGATGATCTACGTGCTGCTGGTGGTCGTGCTGTACGCCGCCATCGTGATCCCGCGCTTCGCCTCGCCTGTCACCGTCGGGTTCCTCCTGCTCGACGTCATCCCGACCCTGCTCATCGCCCTGCCGATGACACTCGTCATCATCTCGGGCGAGATCGATCTCTCTGTCGCGAGCATCGCCGGACTGACCAGCGCCCTCATGGGCGTGTTGTGGCAGGGCGGCATGAACATCGCGCTCGTCCTGGTGATCTGCGTGCTGGCCGGTCTTGTCGCCGGTGCCTTCAACGGCGTTCTCATCGCCTATCTCGGCCTCCCATCCCTCGCCGTGACCATCGGTACGCTCGCCCTCCTCCGGGGCCTCGCCCTCGTGGTCATCGGTGACAACGCCGTCGCGAACTTCCCGCCCGGGCTGACCGCTTTCTTCACCTCGAAGATCGGCGGCACCGGAATCCCGACCGTGATGATCGGCGTCGTCGTGCTGATCATCGCCTTCGCCGTCGTGCTGCACTTCACGCCGTTCGGCCGCGGGCTCTTCGCGCTGGGCTACAGCAAGGAAGCGGCGACCTTCGTCGGTATCGACGTCGCCCGTTCGAAGTTCCTGCTGTACCTGGCCACGGGCACCGTGTCCGCGCTGGCCGGTATCTACTGGACGCTCCGTTACTCCAGTGCCCGCAGTGACAACGCGAGCGGCCTCGAACTCGCCGTGATTGCCGCCGTCCTGCTCGGCGGGGTCTCGATCTTCGGCGGCAAGGGCTCCATTCCCGGGGTCCTGGCAGGAGTACTGCTGATCGGCACCATCAACTATGCCCTCAAACTGGACCGCGTCTCCGAGGTGGTCCTCATCATCGTGACGGGCTCGCTGCTCATCATCTCGGTGGTTGCGCCGAATATCGCATCCGCTATCAAACGGGCACGCCATTCCAGGCGTGTCCGCACCGCACCACTTCCCTAGGCCGTCCCCCTAGGGTTGCACCCGGCGACTGGTTCCCAGCGCCCATCGAAAGGAAAAACAATGAGGTTTATTTACTCCGGAACCCGACGGCGCGCAGCTCTCGCGGCCCTCGCCACGAGCGCCGCCCTGGTGCTCAGCGCGTGCGGTGGCGGTGCGGCTTCCGAAGGCGGCGGCAGCGAGGGTGGCAGCGGATCCGACGGCGAGCAGACGATCACCTTCATCCCCAAGCAGCTCAACAACCCTTACACCGACGTAGTGCTGGGCGGCGGCGAGGACGGCGCCTCGGAAGCGGGGTTCGCAAAGTCGGAGGTCGTCGGTCCGCTGGACGCGAGTGCTTCGAGCCAGGTCTCCTTCATCAACGCCGAGACGCAGCGCGGCACCAATGTCATCGTGATCGCTGCCAATGATCCCGACGCCGTGGGCCCTGCCCTCGAGGAAGCGCGCGCGGCGGGCTCGAAGATCGTCGCCTTCGACTCCGATACGAATCCCGATTACCGCGACCTCTTCGTGAGCCAGGTCAACGCCAAGGACGTGGCCCTGGTCCAGCTCGAACTGATCTCGGAGCAGATCGGCGGAGAGGGCGAGATCGCCATCCTCTCCGCCACTGCCAACGCCACCAACCAGAATGAGTGGATCAAGTTCATGGAGGAGGAGCTGGCGTCGAACCCGGACTACGCCAACATCGAGCTCGTCGCGAAGGTCTACGGCGACGACGACGACACCAAGTCCTTCCAGGAGGCGCAGGGCCTGCTGCAGGCCTACCCCAACCTGAAGGGCATCATCTCACCCACGACGGTCGGCATCGCCGCCACCGCCCGGTACCTCTCCACCTCCGAGTACAAGGGCAAGGTCGCGCTCACGGGCCTCGGCCTGCCGAACGAGATGCGTCCCTTCGTGAAGGACGGCACCGTCTCCGAGTTCGCACTCTGGGATCCTGCACAGCTCGGGTATGTCGCGGCGTTCGCGGGCAAGGCACTGGCCGACGGCGACATCACCGGCGAGCCGGGTGACACCTTCGAGGCCGGTGAGCTCGGCGAGCGCGAGGTAGGCGAGGGCGGCATCGTCCTGGTCGGTCCGCCCACGCAGTTCAACGCAGAGAACATCGACGACTACGACTTCTAGCCGGTGAAGGGCGGGGCGTCCTCGCGGGCGCCCCGCCCTTCCCCGTCCAGCGTCCTGGCCCGGTCCCGTTCGCCGTGGCCGCCCGCATTCCTACCCGTTCCTAACCTCATTCCCGCCGTTCCTACCCGCCGTCCGAGGAGCACCCTTGACCGCCGATGCCACTGCCGGATCCGCCGGCCCGCTGGCCGTTCCTGAGCAGCTCGAGCCCATCCGCCGCCGTCCTACGCGCCTCGGTCTGGTCTCCGGCGGGCTCGGTGCGTACTGGCCGCAGTTCCCCGAGCTGCTGCCGCAGCTTCAGGAGTCGGCGCGCTACGTCACCGCCAGGCTCCGCGAGCTCGACGCAGAGGTCACCGACGTCGGCTTCGTCTCCGATGCCCGAGAGGCGGCGACTGCCGCGGAGGAGTTGCGCCGTGCGGACTGCGACCTGATCGTCATCATCCTGACCACCTACCTCACGTCCTCGATGGTCCTGCCGATCGCACAGCGGTCGGGGACGCCGGTCCTCGTGATCGACCTGCAGCCCACCGAGGCGATGGACCACGCGAACGTCGATACCGGCAGGTGGCTCGCCTACTGCGGACAATGTCCGGTGCCCGAGGTCGCCAATGTCTTCAGGAGGGCAGGAATCACGTTCCGCTCGGTCTCCGGCCACCTGAAGCAGGAGTCCGCGTGGCAGCGCATCAACCAGTGGGTGCACGCTGCCGGAGTGCGCGGCAGGCTGCGACACGCGCGCCACGGGCTCATGGGCCACGTCTACCCGGGCATGCTCGACGTCTCGACCGACCTCACCACGGTGTCGACGACGTTCGGTTCGCACGTCGAGGTCGTCGAGTTCGACGACCTCCGCGAGTTCGTCGCCGAGGTGACCGACGAGCAGGTGCGCGAGCGCGTGGCTCTGGCGCGGGACCTCTTCACCGTGGACGCATCCGTCGTCGACGAGGATTTCGCGTGGGGCGCGAAGGTGTCGGTCGGGCTCGATCGCCTCGTCACGGAGTTCGACCTGGATTCGCTGGCCTACTACCACCGTGGCCTCGCGGGGGAGCAGCACGAACGCCTGGGCGCAGGGATGATCCTGGGCGCCTCGATCCTGACCGCGCGTGGTGTTCCCATGGCGGGCGAGTACGAGCTCCGGACCTCCATCGCGATGCTCGCCGCCCACACCATGGGCGCGGGAGGCTCCTTCACAGAGATCCAGGCGCTCAACTTCCTCGACAACGTGGTGGAGATGGGACACGACGGTCCCGCCCACCTCGCCGTCAGCGCCGCTGATCCACTGCTGCGCGGACTGGGTGTCTACCACGGCAAGCGGGGTTGGGGCGTCTCCGTCGAATTCGACGTGCGCCACGGTCCCGTCACCACTTTCGGTATCGGGCAGGATCCGGACGGGTCCTACGTCTTCATCACCTCCGAGGGCACCGTGGTGCCCGGGCCCCTGCTGTCCATCGGCAACACGACGTCGCGGGTGGATTTCGGCGGAGACCCGGGCCTGTGGGTGGACGAGTGGAGCCAGACCGGTATCGGCCACCACTGGGCCCTATGCGTGGGGCACCGAGCGGCCGACGTGAAGGCGGCAGCGAGCCTCCTCGGCGTCGAGCACCGTCACGTAGCCCTCTGACTCCATCAACCAGCTCTCCAAGCAGCGAAGGAACCGATATCAATGGAGCGTGTGTGCTTCCAACTACAGGTCCGGGCCGAGCGGATCCCGGAGTACCGCGAACGGCACGCGGCGATCTGGCCCGACATGGCGAGGGCACTGAAGGCGACGGGGTGGAACAACTACTCGCTGTTCCTGCGCCCGGACGGTCTGCTGATCGGATACGTGGAGTGCGAGGACTTCGCAGCATCCCAGTCCGCGATGGCCGACACGGAGGTCAATGCCAGGTGGCAGGCGGAGATGGCGCCGTTCTTCGTGGCCCTCGACGGGCGCCCGGACGAAGGCTTCGTCCGACTCGATGAGGTGTTCCACCTGGAGGACCAGCTGTAGGGGGAGCGCGCCCGGGAAGGGCTCCTTCCACTCCCGCAGGTCAGGCGGAGTAGGTGTAGTACCCGCCGGAGGGTCGAGCTGCCGACGACGTCGAGACGTAGCTGCCGCGCGTGGCGGGTACGGCCCTGCCGGTCGTCACATAGGTGCCCTCTGTCTGCTCGTGGCCCGTTGCGGGCGTGGAGACGGTGACGTACCTGCCTCCCAGGGGGGCAGGAGACCGGCGGTCGGACGCTGCTGTCGAAGGCTTGTGTGTGTGGGGCAAGACGCGATCGAGGAGTGTCATGAACTTCTTTCTGCTGGTGGAGGGGTGCCTGCAGGGGGATGAATCAGGCACGCCGAAGGTAGGGTTGTCGGTTTTCGATTGGCGGCCGCTGCTGACCACGGCACCCGTCGCACGGGTGTCGCTGGTGCCCTAGCCGGTTGGGGGTACGGTCTCCCGGCACTGCTCGCACAGTCCGTTGAAGGTGACCTCCGCTGCGATCACGGTGAAACCGTGCGCGTCCGAGGGGGTCAGGCAGGGGGCCGCACCGATGACGCAATCGACATCCCGGATGGCTCCGCAGGAGATGCACACCAGGTGGTGGTGATTATCGCGGACCCTGCACTCGAACAGCGCCGGCGATCCGGCTGGATCGAACCTCCGCACGAGGCCTGCCTCCGTGAAGGCGGCGAGAACCCCGTAGACCGCCTGGGTCGACGTGCCGGGAAGAGCATCCCGTACGCTCTCGAACACGTTGTCGGCGCTCGAGTGCGGCCTGCTCTGCAGCGCCTGCAGAACGGCCACCCGCGAAGCGGTGACCTTCAGGCCCGCCGCCCGGATGGATTGCCGCAGCACCTCCGGATCGGCGGGGGCGGAGGGAGAGAGCGTCACAGTGCAAGCTTACTGGTTGTTTTGATTAAGTCAAAACAACTGGATGGCATCGAGGACTCATGCTGCCGGGCAAGCGTGGCATGTTGGGCAGATCATCCCCCGACCCGTGTCATCGAAGGCGCGGCGCGCTAACGTAGGGAAGTAAGCCTGCTGACGGTTCGACGTCTTGCCGGTCGAAGCGGTAGCACTGACGACGATCAACGGCGTGGGCGGGCTGTCGGCATGGAAGGTACTGGTATGAGCACGCAGGCACGGCTTGAGCAGCTGAGGGAGGTCCTGTCGGCGACAGGGCTGACCCTCGAGGACGTGTGGGTTAGTTACTACGGTCGGGGCGGAGCGGTGTCGCGCTTCGAGCTTGAGGCCTACGTGTCGGGGATGTTCGAGCTGCAGGACATCGAGTGCGACATTCTGGCTGATGCGACGAACGAGCTGCTGGCGGGGGTCGGCGCGAAGGACCGCATCGAGCGTTGTTCGGTCGATGTGCCGCACCAATCGTCGAAGGATTCCCGGCGAGCCCTCGGTGTCGCAGGATCGTTCCTTCTCACCCCCGAGGAGCAGGAGCAGGAACGCCTGGATGCGGTCACCCGGACACACCTGCTCGACACGCTGCAGGAGGAGAGATTCGACCGGATCACGCGGCAGGCGAAGGACTACTTCCAGGTCAGCTCGTCCATCGTGGCGTTGATAGACGATCGGCGCCAGTTCCTCAAATCCGTGATCGGGCCGGTTCAGCAGAACATGCCACGAGAGATCTCGTTCTGCAATGCGACGATCCGGAATGCGGGCCCGTTGATCGTGCGGGACGCGCTTGAGGACGAGCGGTTCAAGGACAATCCGCTCGTCCTGGGGGAGCCCTACATCCGCTTCTACGCCGGCTATCCACTGCGAGGGCCTGGAGGGTGGACGATCGGTACGCTGTGCGTGATCGACCAGCTACCGCGGGAATACTCGATGCGGGACGGTAGGAAGCTACGAACGCTCGCGCGACAGGTCGAGGACGAGATCAACGGACCCCGCCTCGTGCCGGACGACCCTGACGAGGCACAGGCAGGGCAGGTTCACGAACCCTAGCGGGTACTCCGACGATCAGGCGTCGAAGTGGGTGCGGACCGTTCCCTTCTGACCCAGGGAGGCCAGGAGCTCCACCGCGAGGTCCCGCAGCTTCATGTTGCGGCCCTGGGAAGCAGTGCGCAGGATCGCGATCGCTTCGTCCTGGCTGCAGCGGTTCTGGCCCATGACGGCGCCGACGGCAAGATCGATGGCGGTTCGGGATTCCATAGCTGCCTTGAGGTTTTGCGAGTTGTCGCTCAGCGTTGCGATCCGGACCGCCAGCCGTAGGGACTTCGAAGCATCACGGGCGAATCCCTCGGCAACCGCGATGCTCGTCACCGAGAACGCGGCCGGTTCCGTCGAGTAGAAGTCCAGGCCGGCGCTCGCGCCCGCGTCCAGCCGGATGGGAATCCCCAGCGCCGATCGGATGCCGTGGCTTGCGATGGCCTCACGGTATTCGGGGAACCGGGACTCACTCAGGAAGTCAGGAATATGCACGGTGTAACCCTCACGGGCGGCGCGAAGGCACGGTCCGTCGTTGAACCCGTACTGCACCTCATCCATGACCTTCGCCTGGTCACTGCTACTCGCGACGGTGACCATCGACCCCGGACGCAACAGGGTGACACCGCAGAACACTTCTCCCTGCGCGCCGGTGAACGCCTTCGCTGCGACCGTCACGAGCCCGTCGAGGAATTGCTGGACGTCGTCGCTGTCGAGCACCATGTCCTGCAGCAGGGAAATGGTCGTGTTCTCCGCGGCTTCTGCGGCAAGTTCCCTTTCATCAGGCACTGCGGTAATTCCTCACCGACTCCAGCAGGAGCCACTACAACGACCAACGGACGGAACAGGGAAAGATTCGGCCGCCGGCACGTGGCTCGCCGACAGCGGTTCGGCTCGGCATCCGCCAGGAATGCTAGAGGTGGCGAACGTCCCCGCCCGCGGGAAGGAACGCCTGAGGGGACACGGCCGACGGCGCGGTAGCCGCTGCATCGCGGCGGTCGAGCTCCTGGATCAGTTCCTCGCTGCGGAACTCTGTCTCCGGATCGACTTCGCCGTCGTGCACGTACGCGTGCGCCAACTCGCGCTGGATCTTGCTGTTGAGAACCTCGACCTCCGGAAGATCGAGGCCTCCAAGGTCTTCGGGAAATGGCTCGGAGGAAGTGAGTCTGGTGTTCATGGGACGCCTATCAACTGGAAGGGAACAGGGACCAACCCCGGGCTCTCTTCTGAACCGCTACCGACAATGTCAGCAGGACCTCATCCTACTCAATCCGCGGCTCACGGCCGCCACCCTTTTCGAACGCGGCGCCGGGGAACAGGACAGGAAGGCCGTGGCGCTATCCCACGCGATCCGCGGACGGGCGGACGCGAGAGTCCTCGACGAACCGCAGAATGGCACCCGCGACGAAGCGGGAACCTGTACGGTGCGCAGCGTGGGGCTGGCCGGGCACCTCCGCGATGCGTCCGTCGGGAGCAGCCGCGGCCAACCTCCGACACCACGTGCGGCCTGCTACCGGATCCAGCGCGCCGCGCAGCACCAGGACGGGCTGTGCCACCACGGCGAGCCGTTCGTCCAGGCGGTAATCCAGCATCACCGGTAACTCCTTCAGGTACCAGCGGATCCCGCACCGCAGGTAGGCTGCCCCTACCAGGAGGTTCGTGACCGGACGTTCCAGCAGGGTGTCGAGGGCCAGGGCGGCGGCGTTCCGCGCGGCGGTCGGATGGGACGTGTCCGTGACCGGACCGATGAGGACCACGGCCGACACCAGGTCAGGACGGTTCACCGCGAGCTCGGTGACGAACTGTGCGCCAATAGAATGACCGACCACCACGCACGATTGACGCCCTGCGTCCACCAGTGCCGTCGCGATGACTGCCGCGTAATCGCCGACGCAGAGTTGCGAAGCCGGCCGGGGTGTCCCCCCGAAACCGGGAAGGTCGAGCACCAGGGTGTCTCCGTAGGGCACCAACTCCGCCCGCAACCGGGCGAAGTAGCGGTGCGACATGCCGATCCCGTGCACCAGGACGAAGACCGGACGAGCCGGATCGTCGCCGGTCCGGCTGGACCATGAGTGGACGCGGTACGACACCTCCCGGCGCGATCCGGTCGCTGCATCCAGCGTGGTCCTCACCATGCCCGTGCAGTCGTGGACGACGGCAGCCTCGCCTGCCGGGTCCTCGCCGTCGGACGGGCGGCGAAAGGACGCGTGGCGGGAAGTCGGTGGCCACGAGGAGGGACGGCGGAGAGCCATCTGCTGGAGGAGGGCAGGCAGGCGCCCGGTCGAACGATGGGATGTCACTGCGCGCAGGATCGCTTTCGTGGGCGGGCGCCGCTTCGAAGTGCGGCGGGCGGGGGGCCGGGTGTCAGGTTCGGCGGTAGCGGTTGAGGGTCGGGCAGTCGAAGGGGTCACGGGCTGCGAGTCCTACCCGGTTGAGGTAGGTGACGACGGCCGCGTAGGAGGCGGTGACGCCCACTTCGGTGTAGGGCACGCGCAGGCGCTCGCAGTGTTCCTTGACGATCACGGCGGCGCGGCGCAGGTGGGGGCGGGGCATATCGGGGAAGAGGTGGTGTTCGACCTGGAAGTTCAATCCGCCGAAGGCGTTGTTCACGAACGAGCCTCCGCGGATGTTGCGGGAGGTGAGGACCTGCTTCTGGAAGAAGTCGAGCCTGCTGTCCTTGGGCACGATGGGCATGCCCTTGTGGTTGGGCGCGAAGCTGGCGCCCATGTAGATCCCGAACACCGCAAGCTGTACACCGAGGAACGCGAAGGCCATGCCGACGGGCAGGAACCAGAACAGGATGCCCAGGTACGCGCCGAAGCGGGTCGCGAGGAGGGCGAGCTCGACCCAGCGGCCGGTGATGGCCCGGCGGGCGAAGAGGGTGCTGATGGAGCGCGCGTGGAGGTTGATGCCCTCCATCGTGAGCAGGGGGAAAAACAGGTAACCCTGGCGGCGGGTGATCCAGGCGTGCAGCCCTCTGGCCTTCGCGGCATCGTCCTCGAGGAAGGAGATGGTGTCGACCTCGATGTCGGGGTCCTTGCCGCGGGTGTTGGGATCGTTGTGGTGGCGCGTGTGCTTGTCCATCCACCACGCGTAGCTGATCCCGACGACGCCGGCGGCGAGGATGCGCCCGGACCAGTCGTTGGCGCCGCGGGTCCTGAAGATCTGGCGGTGCGAGGCCTCGTGGGCCAGGAACGCGACCTGGGTGAGGACGACGCCGAGGACGGCGGCGATGAGGAGTTGGAACCAGGTGTCACCCAGGAGCGCGAAACCGGTCCAGGCCGCCCCCATGACCAGGGCGAGGATGGCGAACACCGAGACGTAGAAGCGCCGCCGCCGGTTCAGGAGGCCTTCCTTGCGGACCTGCTTCAGCAGCACCGAGTAGGAAGCCACGACGTCGTTGGGCTTCGAGATACGAACAGTGCGAGGGGCAGCAACGGGCGCGGCCGGTGGGGTGGCGAGATCGCTCACGGTTGTCCTTTGGTGGGGGTGACGGCCACGCGGTGCTGGTCGGCGGCGGGGCGTCGGAGATCGGGTCCAGCTGGGCGGTGCACGCGGTAAGCGCCGGGTCAGGGGTACTTCCTGCCAGGAGTACTTCGTACCGGTGGCCCGTTGTGATGGGCGCTCAGCCGAGGATGGCGAGTGCCCGGGGAACGCTGTCGATCGTGATGTCCGTGGCAGCTTCGACGGACTTCACTTCGCCGTCGATCTGGTAGGGCATGGGCTTGAGCGTCGAGAACCGGTACTGCGTGTAGCTCGGCTGGTCGCCCAGCCCCTTGGTCGTGGCGCGGAGGGCGGTGAGCAGGATCCGCCACTTGGCCATGTGGGGGAAGGTGATGACCTCGAACTTCCCGTCTGCCGGGTGGTCCCCGGCTTCGCTCAGGGTTGCGTACTTCGCCATCTGCGAGATATTCGCGAAGACGAGGCTGTCGAACGAGCGTCGCTTGCCGTCACTCTGCCGGATCTCGAAGGGCTTGAACTTGGAGAAGGTGCGCACGACGGAGAACATCTCCTTGATGGCACCCTTGCTGCCCTTCTCCAGATCGATCGCGACGACCGGCGTCAGGCCGAAACCGATGTACGAGTGCGCGTACACCGGGTCAGCTCCCGTCTCGTCCATGCTGATGCGCAGAAGGTCGATGCGGCGCACCTGCCCCTCCGTGATGGCCTCTGCCAGGGGCTTGCGGCCCGTGACGCGGCTGTGGTCGTTCGCGTTGCCCGCGGCCAGCACCGCGCAGACCGCATCATCGCTGCCACTGGCCATCACTCCGTTGACGACCTCGTTGTACCCGCCGTCACCGCTGACCGACACGACCAGGGCATTGCCTGCCGCCGCCGCCTCGCGAGCGAGATCGATGGCGTGCCCGGCGTGCTCGGTGGGTCGCATGGTGACCGTCGTGTCGGGCAGCGCGGAGGTCAGATCCTGCAGGAGCTCTTCGGCGAGCTTCGGGGCATCCCCGGTGCTGTTCGGGTTGAAGATGATCGTGATCGTGTCGAACCTGCGCGGTGATTCCATGGTGTACCTCTCCTGGTCGCCGCCCCACCGGCAGACATAACGGCAATACCTGCCTCTTTGTATCGTAAGGGTCCTGTGCACTATCGGCGTACAGGGCAGCCTTTGCGACGAGCTTTCGGACGTGGCGGTCCCCTTCGCCGGCCGCCCTGTTCGTCAGTAACCCGTCGCGGTACCATCGCCGTCGGCGGCCGGGACGAACTGCGCGGCGAGGGCTTCGGAACCCCGCGCGAGCAGGGCGACGTCGGCCCCGACCAGAATGAACCGCGCTCCGCTCCCGAGATAGTGGCGGGCCGTCGCCGGGTTGAAGGCGTTGACGCCCGCCGGGACGCCGGCACGTGCGGCCGCCGCAAGGCAGTGCTCGACGGCGGCGCGCACCTCAGGGTGTTCCTGCTGCCCGAGAAGGCCCATGGACGCCGCGAGATCGGACGGCCCGAGGAAGATGGCGTCGATCCCCTCGACGGCGAGGATCTCCTCCACGGCGTCGACGGCGGCAGCCGATTCGATCTGCACCGTGACACTGATCGTGGCGGCAGCACCGGAGAGGTAGTCGGGCACCCTGTTCCAGCGGGCCGCTCGCGCCAGGGCGGAACCGACTCCGCGGATGCCGTCCGGCGGGTAGCGGGTGGCGGCGACGGCGGCCCGTGCGTCGTCCGCCGAGTTGACCATCGGTATCAGCAGGTTCTGCACGCCGAGGTCCAGGTACTGCTTGATGACGACGGGCTCGTTGACCGGCGGACGCACCACCACGTGCACGGGGTAGCCGTGGGCGGCCTGGAGCTGGGCGAGGATCGATTCGAGGCCGTTGGGGCTGTGTTCGGCGTCGACGAGCAGCCAGTCCAGTCCCGATCCTGCGCAGATTTCGGCGACCAGCGGGCTGCCGGAGCAGACCCACATGCCCGCGAGTGGACGATCGGACGCAGCGAGGCCGGTGCTGAAGGTGGGTTCTAGACGAAGCGGCATGTCACAGCTCCCAGTGGCCCGTAGTCGGCGTGGACGGTATCGCCCCTGTGCACCCGGAGCGGCCGGGTGAAGGACCCGGCGAGGATGATGTCGCCAGCCTTCAGCCCGTCATCGTGCGCTGCGATCTTGTTGGCGAGCCAGTGCACTCCCGCGGCGGGATGGTCGAGCACTCCGGCTGCCACGCCGGTCTCCTCGACGACCTGGTTCTTGTAGAGGATCGCGGACACCCAGCGGAGGTCGACGGCGTCGGGCTGCACGGGCCTGCCGCCGACCACCATGGCGCCCATCGCAGCGTTGTCGGAGATGGTGTCAACGATCGTGCGGCCCTCCATCTCGATCCTGGAGTCCAGGATCTCCAGGGCCGGCACCACGTAGTCGGTGGCGTTGAGGACGTCGAAGATCGTGCACCCCGGCCCGGTGAGGTCCCTGTTCAGGACGAAGGCGAGTTCGACCTCCACCCGCGGCTTCGTGTAGCGCTCCCACTCCACGGAGCACCCCGTCTCCAGGACCATGTCGTCGAAGATCGCCCCGTAGTCGGGCTCGGTGATGCCGGTGGCCTCCTGCATCGCCCTGCTGGTCAGCCCGATCTTCCTCCCTACCAGCGTGCGGCCGGCGTCCTCGTTGCGCTGCCGCCACAATCGCTGGACGGCGTAGGAATCCTCCACGGTCATGTCGGGGTAGCGGGCGGTCAACAGGGGCACGGGCGTCCGGGTCCGGGCGGCCTCGAGCAGTTCATCGGCTATGCCGCTGATCGTCTGGCTGTCGAGCATCGGTGTCCTTCGCTGGAGGGGTGAGGTGTTCGCGGTGGCACCGCTACAGCTGTGTTCCGAGCTTGAAGCCCTCGGCGGGAGCGCCGCCGTCGTCCCTGCGCGTGTAGGAGAAGCCGTCCGCACCGACCGTCACGGCCTGCTCGCTCCTCTCGTCGCGCTCGACGACGTCCTGCGGGTTGCCGTCGAGGTCCAGGACGAGGGAGGCCTCGGAGTACCAGGAGGGAACGACGGCGTTGCCCCACCAGTCGCGGCGCTGGTTGTCGTGGACGTCCCAGGTGATCGTCGGGTTGTCGGGATCTCCCGTGTAGTAGTCCTGGCAGTAGATCTCGATGCGGTGGTCGTCCGGGTCGAGGATGTAGAGGTAGAACGCGTTCGAGACGCCGTGGCGACCGGGTCCGCGCTCGATGCGGTCGCTGATCCGCAGGGCCCCCATCTTGTCGCAGATCTGGATGATGTTGTGCTTTTCGTGCGTCGCGAAGGCCACGTGATGCATCCGGGGACCGTTGCCGCCGGTGAGCGCGGTGTCGTGCACGGTCTGCTTGCGGTGCATCCAGACGGCGTAGGTGACCCCGTCGGAGTCCTGGATGTCCTCAGAGACGCGGAAGCCGAGGTCCTCGAGGTACTGCCGTCCCCGCGGCACGTCGGGCGTGACCTGGTTGAAGTGGTCGAGGCGCACCAGCTCGCCCGCGGAATAGAGGTCGTAGCGCTGGGTGAGCCGCTCGACGTGCTGCACGTCATAGAAGAACTCGTACGGGAAGCCGAGGGGGTCCTCGACGCGGACGGAATCGCCGACACCCTTGGTGAAGCCGTCCCTGCGGCGCTCGGTGCGGCAGCCCAGTTCGCGGTAGTACGCCTCGGCGGCGTCCACGTCCGCCGGTGACCTCACGCGGTAGGCGAACGCGGCGACGGCCGCGACGGGTCCCTTCCGGAGGACGAGGTTGTGATGGATGAACTCCTCGAGGGACCGCAGGTAGATCGCCTCGTCGTCCTCCTCGGTCTCGTGCAGGCCGAGGACGTCGACGTAGAACGCACGGGAGCGCGCGAGGTCGGTGACCACGATCTCCATGTACGCGCAGCGGACGATGTCCGGGGCGGGGAGCGACGGCGTCGGAATGGGGTTGGGCATCGGATTCTCTCCTCGTCGAGCGAAAGGGGTGTCAGCCTTCATTGGCGGCCGAAGCCTCCACGCTGCCGAACCTCGGGATGTGGACGGTACCGAGCGTGATGTGGACCGCCTGCTGGTCCGTGTAGAAGTCGATGGAGCGGTAGCCGCCCTCGTGTCCCAGGCCGGAGGCCTTCACGCCGCCGAACGGGGTGCGCAGGTCACGCACGTTGTGGCTGTTGAGCCAGACCATTCCGGCCTCGACGTCGGAGGAGAACGTGTGTGCCCTCGTCAGGTCCTTCGTCCAGATGTAGGCCGCGAGGCCGTACCGGGTGTTGTTGGCGAGGGCCAGGGCTTCGGCGTCGGTGTCGAAGGGTGTGATGGCGACGACGGGGCCGAAGATTTCCTCCTGGAAGATCCGCGCGTCGGGGGCGACGTCGGCGAACACCGTGGGGGCGATGTAGTTGCCCTCCGGCAGGTGCTCGGGGCGTCCGCCGCCGGCGAGGAGCCGGCCCTCGGTCTTGCCGATCTCCACGTAGGCCGCGACCTTCTCGTAGTGCTCGGGATGCACGAGCGCGCCGACCTCGGTCCTCGGGTCGTGGGGGTCCCCGACGACGATGGTCCTCGCCCGGGCTGCGTACTTCTCGCAGAACTCGTCGTAGACCGGCCGCTCCACCAGGATGCGGGATCCTGCCGTGCAGCGCTCACCGTTGAGCGAGAAGACCCCGAACAGGGCCGAGTCGATCGCCGCGTCGAGGTCGGCATCGGCGAAGACGACGCAGGGCGACTTCCCGCCGAGTTCCATCGACAGCCCCTTGAGGTTGGCTGCGGCGTTGCGGAAGATCGTCTGGCCCGTGGTGGTCTCGCCCGTGAAGGAGATCAGGGGGACGTCCGGATGTTTCACCAGGGCGTCGCCCGCCTCCTCGCCGAGGCCGTTCACGAGATTGAAGACGCCGTCGGGCAGGCCCGCGTCCTCGAAGATCCGAGCCCACAGGGAAGCGGACAACGGCGTGAATTCCGCAGGCTTCAGGACCACGGTGTTGCCCGTCGCCAAGGCCGGAGCGAGCTTCCAGGATTCCAGCATGAACGGTGTGTTCCACGGCGTGATCAGGCCGGCCACGCCGATGGGCTTGCGGTTCACATAGTTGATCTGTGAGCCGGGGACCTTCATGGCGTCGTCGAACTGGGCCACGATCAGGTCGGCGAAGAAGCGGAAGTTCTCGGCCGCCCGGAGGGCCTGGCCCTTCGCCTGGGTGATGGGCAGACCGGTGTCGAAGGTCTCGAGTTCGGCGAGGCGATCCTCCTGGGCCTCGACGGCGTCGGCGATCCGGTTGAGGACCCGCGCGCGTTCGCGCGGTTTCATCCGCGGCCACGGCCCGTTCGTGAAGGCTTCGCGGGCGGCACGGACGGCGGCATCGATGTCCTCCGTCTGCCCCGCCGCGGCCGTGGCATAGGTGGAGTTGGAGACCGGATCGAGGACGTCGAAGGTCCGCCCGCCGACCGAGTCGACGAAGCGGCCGCCGATGTAGTGCTGGATGGAGGTCGGCAGGTCCTGCGGCACGTGGTGCCGCGGTGCGGTTCCGGCAGGGCTGGTCATGGCGTTTCCTCACTGGGACGGGCGCCGGACTGCGCGAGGTAGGCGTCCAGGGTGGCGCTGCGGTGGAGTCGGGCGGCGTGTTCGATGGTGTCGGCGTCGGCCCCGGATTCGATCAGGCGGAGCAGATCGTCATGTTCCTCGACCGACTCGCGCGCGCGGCCGGGAACGAACCGGAAGGTGGAGGAGCGCAGCGACGCGAGACGATTCCACCCGCGGTGCACGAGATCGAGGATGTGCGGGTTCGGGCAGTTCTCGAACAGGACGCTGTGGAAGTCCTGGTTGAGGCGCGTGAAGCGCACCGGGTCGAAGTGCTCGAGGCAGGCACGCATCTCGTTGTTCACGCTGCGTGCGCGGGCGATGTCCGCAGGTCCCATCAGGGGCGAGGAGAGGGCAGTAGCGGCACCTTCGACGACGCTGAGGGTCTGCATCGTATAGAGATACTCGGTGGGGTCGATGCCGGCGACCGTCGCTCCGACGTTTCGCTCGAAGGTGACGAGGCCTTCGGCCTCGAGCCGTCGAATGGCCTCACGGACCGGCACCACACTCACACCGAGGTCCTCGGCGATCTTCGCGAGCACCAGGCGGTATCCGGGGGAGTAAGTCCCATCCACGATGCGTGCCTTGACCGCCTCGTAGGACTGCTGCGACTTGCTGCCGGCCGCCGTCTCCGTCCTAGCCACGGGAGTCTCCCGAGACGTGCTCCTGGTAGCGGGCGCGCCACTCGGCATTCATCGGGTACAGGCCGTCCACGCCGTGCCCCTCACGGACCATGTCGGCGATGAACGCCTCCTCGTTCTCCTGGGTCACGGCATCCTCGGCGAGTTCCTCCGCCAGCGCCGGCGGGATCACCAGGATGCCATCGGCGTCGGCCACGATGATGTCGCCGGGCTGCACGGTGGTGCCGCCGCAGGCGATCGTGACGTCGGTGTCCCAGGGGATGTGCCGGCGCCCCAGCACCGCCGGATGAGGATTCGCGTAGTAGGTGGGGATGTCCATGGCGGCGACGGCGGAGAAGTCGCGGACGCCTCCGTCGGTGATGATCGCCGCGGCTCCGCGCACCTGGGCGCGGAGAGCGAGGATGTCACCGATGGTGCCCGTTCCCTTCTCGCCCCTCGCCTCCATCACGAGGATCTCGCCCTCGTTGATGGAGTCGATCGCGCGCTTCTGGGCGTTGAATCCGCCGCCGTGTGCCTCGAACAGGTCCTCGCGGTTCGGGACGTACCGCAGCGTGCGGGCCAGGCCGACCACCCGGCAGTCCGGGCGCGTGGCCTGCAGGCCGTCGATGCTGACGTTGTCGAGGCCGCGCTTGCGCATCTGCGCGGACAGCGTGGCCGTGGCGACGCCCTCCAGCTTCGTCCTGAGCTCGGGGGTGAGCGCCGGTCGTGGCACGGCGAGCCCGGCGGCTTCCCGTGATCCGTAGGCCTCCTCGCGCTGGGCGTCGTCCGCCTTCGGCTGGGCACCGAAGTCGGCGAGCGACGTCGTTCCCTGCACCACCCGGGTGCGCAGGCGGCCCGTCGAGAGCGTGCCGTCGAGGGTGGACACCTCGACGTCGACGACGTCGCCCGGGTGCGCGACCGAGGCGCCGGCCGGGGTGCCGGTGAGGATGATGTCACCGGGTTCGAGTGTGAGGAGCTGCGACAGGTCCGCGATGAGCCGCGTGAAGGGGAAGAGGAGGCCCGCCGTCGTGTCGTCCTGCACCACCCCGCCGTTGTGCCAGGTACGGACCCGGAGGCCCGCCGGGTCCACGGATGCGGCGGGCAGCAGCTTCGGTCCGATCGGGGTGAAACCGTCGCCACCCTTGGAGCGCAGGTTCGACCCCTTGTCCGCATAGCGCAGGTCGTAGACGCCGAGGTCATTGCCGGCAGTGACCCAGGCGACGTGGCCCCAGGCGTCCTCGGGTGGGACCCGGCGCGCGGGGGCGCCGATGACCAGGGCGATCTCTCCTTCGAAACCGAGGAGTTCGCAGCCCGCCGGGCGCTCCACCTCCGAACCGGAGAGCGCGAGCGACGAGGATGGCTTGAGGAAGTAGGAGGGCTGGTCGGGCGTCCTGCCGCGCTGCGCGGCCCGGCTCGGGTAGTTGAGGTGCACTGCGATGACCTTGCGGGCCGCTCGCAGGATGCCGTCGTCTACCTCGTCCACCGTTGCTCCTCATCGAGTACGAAATCGTATACGAACCCTAGGGGTCGGTTCGTCCACGCGTCAAGGGCGCCCAACGGAGGGGATGCGGCGTCCTTGATCGGCGGTGAGGGGCGCAGTAGCATCGCCGGACAACAGTAGAACGAGCCGTTCGATAATCGAACGGGATGCAGCCCGACACCACGATGAAGTGAGGTAGGCCCGTGCAGTTCCATCATCATGGATACGTCTCCGGAGACCCGAAGATCCATCCGGCTGCCGGGGTCGGCATCGATCGCCCCATGGAACTTCCTGACACCGTGGACGTGCTGGTCGTGGGAACCGGCCCGGCCGGCATGATCGCCGCAGCGCAGCTCTCACAGTTCCCGGGTGTCACCACGCGCATCATCGAGCGGCGGCCGGGGCGGCTCGCCATCGGCCAGGCGGACGGGATCCAGGCGCGCAGCGTGGAGACCTTCCAGGCCTTCGGGTTCGCCCAGCGGATCACCGACGAGGCGTACCGCATCGTCGAGATGGCGTTCTGGAAGCCCGACCCGGAGGACCCGTCCCGCATCGTCCGCACTGCGCGTCCCGAGGACGACCCGACGCAGATCAGCGAGTTCCCGCACCTCATCGTGAACCAGGCCCGTGTGCTGGACTACTTCGCCGAGTTCATGAGGAACGCCCCCACCAGGATGGAACCGGACTACGGGTTCGAGTTCGTGCGGCTCGAGGTCGACGACGACGCCGAGTATCCCGTCACCGTCACCCTCGTGGAGACGGCGGGTGAGCGCGAGGGTCGGCAGCGCACGGTCAGGGCACGGTACGTCGTCGGGGCCGACGGTGCCCGGAGCAAGGTACGTCAGGCCATCGGGTGCTCCCTCGAGGGGGACGCGGCCAACCACGCATGGGGCGTCATGGACATCCTCGCCGTCACGGACTTCCCGGACATCCGCCGGAAGTGCGCGATCCAGTCCGGCAGTGGCGGCAGCATCCTGCTGATCCCGAGGGAGGGCGGCCATCTTTTCCGCATGTACGTGGACCTCGGGGAGACGGAGCCGAGCGGACGGGGCGCCGTCCGGACCACGACGATCGATCAGATCATCGCGAAGGCCAACGCCATCCTCAGCCCGTACACGCTCGACGTCCGGGACGTCGCGTGGCACAGCGTCTACGAGGTGGGCCACCGGTTGACGGACAGGTTCGACGACGTCCGGCAGGAGGACGTCGGAACGCGGACGCCGCGCGTCTTCATCACGGGCGACGCGTGCCACACGCACAGCGCCAAGGCCGGACAGGGTATGAACGTCTCCATGCAGGACGGCTTCAACATCGGCTGGAAACTCGGGCATGTGCTCGAGGGCCGCAGCCCCGAGAGCCTGCTCGCCACCTACTCCGCGGAGCGGCAGGTGGTTGCGAAGGACCTCATCGAGTTCGACAAGCAGTGGTCCACGCTCATGGCCAAGCGGCCGGAGGAATTCGAGGATCCCTCCGAACTCGAGGACTTCTACGTGCGGACCGCCGAGTTCCCCGCCGGGTTCAGGACCCAGTATCGAGCGTCGATGCTCGTCGGTGAAGCGACGCATCAGGACCGCGCCACCGGGTTCCCGCTCGGCAAGCGATTCAAGTCCGCGCCGGTCGCGCGCGTGTGCGACGGCGTCCCGATGCACCTCGGGCATCACGCGACCGCCGACGGCAGGTGGCGCATCTACGCCTTCGCCGATGCTGCACCGGCCGGGGCGGCATCGAAGGTCGCGGGATTCGCGGACTGGCTCACGACGTCGTCGCGCTCGCCTCTCGCCGCCACTCCGGAGGGCTCCGACGTGGATGCGTGGTTCGACGTGAAGGTGGTGTACCAGCAGGACCACACGGCCGTCGATATCGGCCTGGTCCCGAAGGCGTTCCTGCCGTCCGTCGGTTCGTTCCGGCTCACCGACTACGAGAAGGTGTACGCCTCGACCCCGTCCGCGGACATCTTCGGGTTGCGGGGACTCGACCGGGACGGCGTCGTCGTCGTGGTCCGGCCTGACCAGTACGTCGCTGCCGTCCTGCCGCTCGACGCGACCGGGGAGCTCGAACAGTTCTTCGCCGGGTTCCTTGCGCCGACCCGCACAGTGCAGGCCTCCTAGCGTGGGATCGACGAGCGCGCGGGACGCCCCGGCGCCGCAGGCGACGACGGCGTCGCTCGCGCCCCAGAGCCAGACGCTCTCCCGCGGTATCCGGGTGCTCGAGATCCTCGCGGAGGCGACCCACGGCATGACGATCGCGGATGTCGCCGCAGCACTCGGAGTCCACCGGTCGATCGCCTACCGCATCCTGCGGACACTGGAAGCCCACGCCCTCGTACTGCGGGACGCGGCTGGCAGCTTCCGCATCGGGCCAGGGATGGCGGCGCTCGCGCGCGGCGTGGCACGGAACCTGCAGTCGGCGGCGTTGCCGGAACTCACGGCGTTGTCGGCCTCCCTGCAGATGACCGCGTTCATCGCCGTGTGGGACCGCCGCGAATGCGTCACGCTGGTCGCCGTCGAGCCCCCGCACGGGGAGGGGACCCTGGTGCAGCGGCCTGGATCCCGGCACTCCTTCAGTGCGGGCGCGCCGGGAATCGCGATCCAATCAGCACTCAGGGAGGACGAGTGGGAGCGCCTCGCGCCCGGCGAGCCCTACCGCACGGAATCGCGGCTCGCGGCGAGGACCGGCTACGCGCTCAGCCACGACGAGGTCATCCCGGGCGTCAGCTCCGTCGGTGCGGCGGTCCGCGTCCCCGGTCAGCTGCCGGCCGCGCTCGCCGTCGTCTACCTGAGCAGTGATGTCCCGACCGCGGACATCGGCGCCCGGGTGGCGCGCTCGGCGGCGACGATCGAGCGGAACCTGCGGTAGGCGATGACGCCAGTCGCTGCGCGCAGCCGGGAAAAGTGAACGATCGTTCGGTAATGTTGGCCTGACTGGCCGTCCGGCCCGGACACGTGTTGCGAAGGAGCTCCCATGCCACGCCTTCCACTGCGAGCCTCGGCAGCAGCTCCCTCGACGCTGGACGTGGAGGAGACCTGGTCGCGGGACCAGCTCGAGTCCGCGCAGCTCGAACGGCTGCAGGCCACGCTCGCCCACGCCTATGCGAAGGTGCCGCTGTACCGCCGGAAGTTCGACGACGCCGGCGTGCATCCTGGGGACCTCCGTGATCTGCAGGACCTCGCCAAGTTCCCCTTCACCACGAAGGAGGACCTCCGCAGCACCTATCCCTTCGGGATGTTCGCGGTGCCGCAGGAGCGGGTTGCGCGCATCCACGCCTCGTCCGGGACCACGGGCCGGCCGACCGTCGTCGGATACACGACCGGGGACCTCGACAGATGGGCTTCACTGGTGGCGCGCTCGCTGCGTGCCTCGGGTGTCCGGGCCGGCTGGAAGGTCCACAATGCCTACGGTTACGGCCTGTTCACGGGTGGCCTCGGGGCGCATGCCGGCGCGGAGAAGCTCGGCTGCACGGTGATCCCCATCTCCGGCGGGCAGACCGAGCGGCAGGTGCAGCTCATCCGGGACTTCGAGCCCGACGCGATCCTCGCGACACCGACCTACCTGCTCACCATCCTCGACACGATGGCGGCTGCGGGCATCGACCCGCGCTCGACGTCCCTGAAGACGGGCGTGCTCGGAGCGGAGCCGTGGACCGAGGGGATGCGGCAGGAGCTGGAGGGGCGCATGGGGTTCGACGCCTGCGACATCTACGGACTCTCCGAGGTGATGGGCCCCGGTGTGGCCGGCGAGTGCGTCGAATCGAAGGACGGCTCGCACATCTGGGAGGACCACTTCCGCCCGGAGATCATCGATCCCTTCACGGAAGCCGTGCTCGACGACGGCGCAGCGGGTGAACTCGTGTTCACCTCGCTCACCAAGGAGGCTCTGCCCATCATCCGGTACCGCACCCACGACCTCACGCGGCTGCTGCCCGGCACCGCGCGGCCGGGGATGCGGAGGATGGCCCGGATCACCGGCCGCAGCGATGACATGGTGATCGTCCGCGGCGTGAACCTGTTCCCGACCCAGGTCGAGGAGCTCGCCCTCGGCATCCCGGCGCTAAGCCCGCACTTCCAGCTCGAGCTCACGCGCCCCGAGGGGCAGCGCATGGACCGGCTCACCATCAAGGTGGAGCCACGGGAGGGCGTCAGTGCGGCCGACGCCACCCTCGCCGCGGAAGAACTCCGGAACCTGATCAAGACCCATATCGGCTCGACCTGCACTGTTGCCGTCGTCGAGCAGGGCTCGCTGGTGCGGTCCACCGGGAAACTCAAGCGGATTTACGATCTCCGTCCGCGCACCTGAGCGCCTGCAGGCCCAAACCGCGGGTTCCCTGGTGTCGCCTGCAGGTTGACGACGGAAGGTGCCCTGCTACAGCTGCTCCGGCTCCTCCAGAGAGCGGATGTCGGCCGCGTTCGCGCGGATCGCCGCCCGGTACCGCTCGATCTCCGGGGTACCGACGAACTCCACCACCACCTCCAGCAGCGATGCGAACGCGCCGTTCGGCGTGCCCGCAGCGTGCTGCGTGATGGCCTCGAAGACCGCCGGGGCCGGCGATCCGGGAAAGGCCGAGCGGGCCCGCCGGAAGATGTCGCGTGACGCCTCGTACTCGCCCAGGTTCCTCAGCGTGGACCCGTACTGGACGTAGCACCGGCGCAGGAGGTCCCCCTCCAGCCCGGCGGCGAGAGCCCGTTCGTAGAAGCCCCGCGCCAGCTCCTCCTGTCCCGCCGTGTCATAGGCTCCGCCCACCTCATAGAGCACCCGCGCGTTCTCGGGATGGGAAGCGAGAAAGGGGAGCAGCGCATCGATCGTCGGCTGCATATCATCGCGGTTCCGGCGTGCGACGATACCGTCGAGCTCTTCGTCCAGGGTCATGCCGTCCACTGTCGCACACGGCCTGGGACGTGGAACCGGCGTGGGCCTGGCACTGCCCGAGACTGCAAGGGACACTCTGATGGCTGTCTTCGCCTCTGCAATGGACATATCCGTACCTGACGAGGGGCCATCGACGTTGCTCCTCACTGGTCTCCGCTCTGGCAACGCTCCTGCGAAAGCCAAGGGCCGAGGCAAGAGCGGCACCAAGGCGAAGAAAGCGCGTACGGGCAGCACGGCGGTCAAGGCCGCCATGCGTCCAGGCCCCGTGAGTTCAAAGGCTGTGTGCGTTCGGGGTGAACCCGATGATCCTCGGGGACATCAAGGGCGAGCACATCGACATGATCGAAAAGCTCGGCGGCAAGGGCCTGCCCCTGGGCCGCGGTATCGGGCACATCAACCCCCTCGATGATGCCGGCGCCCTGGAAGCGGCGACCCGGCTGTCCCCGGTGAACTGCTCACCGAGCTTCACGCACGACGTCGCGGACTCATCGCGGCCCTGATTGCCATCCTGCGCAAGAAGCCCCTCGATGAGCGTGAGGAGGCGATCCTCGACCGATGCCTGATGGTCCTCGAGGCTGAGCACAACCCTGCGGGCACGGTTCCCCTGATGGACGATCTGCGGGCCGTTCCTAAGAGTCGTCCGGCGCAGGTACGGGAAGTTGCTTTGGATCGTGGCAGCGACGAGCGGTACGACACGATCACCGAGGGCCTGGAGTCCTCGCTGAACTCACTGTGTGGGGCTGGCGTGTTCGGGGACATGTTCTCGAAGGCGTCCACGCACAAGATCGACGCGACGACGCCGATGGCGTTCGACCTCTCCCGGATCTCGCAGGCCGAGAACGATCTGCGGGCGGCAACACTCATGGCGTGCTGGTCCGCTGGGTTCGGGACCGTCACGACCTCGAACATGCTCGCTGACGACGGCGTGATCGAGCGCCAAAGGTTCCTGGTGATCCTCGACGAGCTGTGGAACACCCTCGCGGCCGGTCCCGGCATCGTGGATCAGGTCAACGCGCTCACCCGTTTGAATCGTGAGTGGGGCGTGGGTCAGATCATGGCCTCCCACACCCCGTCTGACCTCAAAGCGGTCAAGGACGAAGCGGACCGCGGCCGACGAACTAGAGGCGGCGCTTCGGTGGACGTTCGAAAGCTGCGCGGCTGACCGAATCTTACATAGCTGTACCGGTCCTCATCAGTGCCATTGGATCACAACTATTCGATCGCTGAAGAGTTTCGAGCAAGGCGTTCAAGAGGCTGACGATCGAGGGTGGATATTGTGGGTAACATCAGATCGTCCTGTTCGAGGAAGGTTAGCCTGGTCGAGTCCGCTTCGAGCTTGTCGCCGACCTGTACCAGAGCAAGTGAGAGAGCTTGAAGGGCGTCGATACCGAGGGCTCTGCCTTCAATCATGTTGTCCTCAAGACCTGCGATTCTGTAAGCGCAGAACCAGTCGTTTGGAGCGTCAGGCATCCTTTCAGGGGCACAGAGGTCGATGGTGACTTCTCTTCCTGATGGAGTATGCAGTGTTCTGCTTCCGATGATCGCTGTGGCAGCGAACTCGTACGTGCTAGACATCAAGGCCCCTCCTAACCGTGTATTTTCGAACGTTGATTCTATGCGATTCTCGAGACCAGTTCCCAGTGTTAGTTACGGGGTTCGCAGCCTCTGATGCATTGAGCAGTTTGCTTGTTCATCGAATTGGTTCCAGCGTCCTAATGTCACTATTCCAGCTCATGAAAGTAGCTGGTTCGCCACCCGATGTAAAGATTGAGTCAAGTCGCTACGGCCTGCTCGGGTCGTCAGGAGGATTCCATCGCGCAGGGCACAGCGGGCGGATGCTCTGCCTGCTGGATCTTGTACGCCCAGCCTCTAAGCCGCCTTGGTAATGGAGCCGGCTTTGGTATGTCAGTACTGTTTCCTGGATTCAAGGTTCTGAGTAGTGTTGGGTTGCGGCGATGACAAGGACGTTGCCGAGCGAAGGATGATCGGGGTTGGAGCTAAAGGTCACTTTGCTCACTCCGGCGGCTGCGATGACGCGGTCCGCACTGACAGGGCGTGGCCTTTCTTCGAGAAAAGCAGGTTAGCCCCTTCGAGGATCTTGCTGGCGGTGTGGGCAGTGATGGGGCTTGGCGTATTTGACATGACAAAGTTTGGTCGGGAACGGTTGGTGTTTTGTTGGGAGCGCATGGCGGCACCTGATGGTGAAGCTGGCCGCGCGCTGCAGGATGGACCAGCGCATCCATCGTGTTCCCCTAGTCGAGGTGGGGAATAATCTTGCTGGCTAGTGCCACGAGTTGAGTTTGTTCTCTTGCGGTGAGGCCTTCGATAGTTCGACGTTCGAGTTCTGCCCAGACGTCGCGTGTTGGCTGCTTGAGTGCTTGCCCTGCCTCGGTCAGGAACACGAGTGTGGCGCGTCCATCGGTGGGGCATTTCTCGCGCCGTACAAGCCCTGTGCTCTCGAGACGGCGGACTGATTTGGCGATGGTTGAGTGATCGAATCGTTGTGTTTGCCCGAGGGCTTTCTGCGACTGGCCGTCTTCGTCCCACAGTTGCATGAGGATCAGCTCTTGGCTGGGGAAGAGCCCGAGGTCCGCAAGCTTTACTGTTGCCAGGGCCCGGTGCGAACGGGCCAGACTGAAGATGGCCCAGCTTGCCGGGAAGTCACGGGCGGTCGAGAGCTTACTTTCCGCGAATTGCCGTGGCGGTTTCACTAGGAGCCCCTCTTGTCCGTTTCGTTGTCGCACAGATATCTGCAGCGACACGCAGTTCTTGGCCTGTCCCTGATAGGGCGGCTCAACCTTAGCAGCACGCCGGTCGGCCCTGAATCGCCTTGCCCCGATTCAGGGCCGACAGAGGGTTTAGCGGCCGGCGGCTGTCTCTAGGGTGGGATAGTCGGTGTAGCCTGCTGCACCACCTCCGTAAAGGGTGGTTCGGTCGCATTTGTTGAGTTCTGCACCTGACCTGATCCGATCAACGATGTCGGGATTTGCCAAGGCCCACGAGGCGATCGGAGCGATGTCTGCGAGGCCTTGTTCGACGTCCATGGCGAGATCCTCGCGTGCTCGGCCGGGACGGATCACGAGTAAAGCGGTGGGCCAGGCTTTGCGGAGGTCGCCGAGCAGTTCCTCGTTCCCGTCATGGACTAGGTGCAGGTATGCGAGGTTCAGGGGTGCGAGCTGATCGACGAGGTATCTGTACAGGTCGGCGGCCTCGGGTCCCTCATCGAGGCCGCCCAGTGTTGAGTTGGGCGAAATACGGATGCCGGTGCGTTCTGGGCCGACCTCGGTTGCTACGGCTGTGGCTACCTCGATAGCCAGGCGGGCTCGGTTGTTGATTGGCCCACCGTAGGTATCGGTGCGTTCATTGGCGTTGGGGGCGAAGAACTGTTGCAGCAGGTACCCGTTCGCTGCGTGGATCTCGACGCCGTCGGCTCCTGCTCGGATGGCAGCTGCCGCGGCTATCCGGAAGTCCTGGATCGTGGCTTCGATCTCGGTCGTCGTCAGCGCTCGGGGTATAGGAGTGTCCTGCATCCCGGTGGGGGTGAACATGGGGACCCTGGGTGGGATGGCTGATGGGGCAACCGGCGTCCTGTGGTGCGGCGTGTTATCCGGCTGCGACATCCGACCGACGTGCATTAGCTGCATGAAGACGTATCCGCCAGCGTCGTGGATTGATGTGGTGATGCGTTTCCATCCCTGAATGTGAGCTTCTGTATAGATGCCCGGGGTGTTCATATAGCCCTGTCCGTCATCTGATGGCTGGACTCCTTCGGTGATGATCAGCCCCAGGGATGCACGCTGGGTGTAGTACTGCGCGGTCAGTTCGTTCGGGGTGCCGTCCGGATGGGCGCGGCTGCGGGTCATGGGGGCCATGGCCAGGCGGTGGCTCAACTGCATGTTTCCTACGGTGATTGGGTCCCAGAGCGTTGTCATGTCGTGTCCTGGCTGTAGCGGTGTTGTATCTGTCGTTGCGTTGAACTTGTTGTGGTGAAGCCGTTGCTGCTGCATGAGCGGTGGCCCGTCTGAGAGTTGAGCAGTTTTGGTGGGCAATTCCGGAAACTCAGTACATGTAGGCGCCGCCGTCGACGTTGAGTATCTGTCCGGTGATGAAGGCAGCATCTTCCGATGCGAGGAAGAGCGCGGGACCGGTGAGGTCCTCGGGGTTCTCGTCGCGGTGCAGTGCGCGGGCGTCGCGCTGTGACTGCAGGACGATGTCGGGAATGGTGTCACGGACTGTTTGAGTGATCGTCAGCCCTGGGACGATGACGTTGACGGTGATGCCGTAGCCTCCGAGTTCACGGGCCAGGGATCGTGAGAAACCGACGATGCCGGCTTTGGCGGCGCCGTAGTGGGCCTCACCCGGTGCTCCGTCGAAGACGGATCCGGATCCGAAGTTGATAATCCGGCCAGCTCCGAGGTCCTTCATCAATGGAAGGACGGCCTGAGTCATGAGGAAGGCGCCGGTGAGATTCACCTCGATGACTTCACGCCACTGTGCTGAACTCATGTTCTCGACGGTTGCGAAGGGAAAGTAGCTTGATGCGTTGACCAGGATGTCCACGCGTCCGACCCAGGTTCGGGCGAACTCCGCGATGCGGGTTACGTCTTCATCCGATGTCGTGTCGCCAGCGATGACGAACAACCGTGCATCTTCCTCCCATCGCCGGCGCCACTGCACAAGCTCGTCGGCGTCCGTATCAGTGGCCATGACCACATCGCCATGGGCGAGGAACCGATCGACAAGGGCGGTTCCGATGCCGCCGGTCGCACCGGTGATGAGAACTGCGCGGAGGGTGTTCATGTGGTTCTCCTTTTGGGGGTGTCACCTCATCAGGTGACCGATCGAGCGACCAGAGTGAGGGCGGTGTGTTGTTGTGGGGCTGTCTTCTTGTGGTGTGAGTCCCTGGGGTTCAGGTCGATGCTGGTTATGCGGGAACGTCAGCCAGTTCCTTACGGAGGGTCGGGACGACGTATTCGCCGAGGAGGTCGATCTGCTCGAGCGTGGTTTTCAGGGGGACCCCTCCGATTTCCAGTGCGAAGAGAATGCGCTGAACGTTGCCGGTGTAGTTGCGGAAGGAGAGGGTCTTGTCGATGACCTGTTCCGGGCTGCCTGCGATGGTCGGAGTTTGGGCCATGTAGTCCCTGAGTGCTGATCCGCCGGGAAACATGGGGGCGTTGTCGAAGTACGGCTGGAACTCGCGCAGGGCGTCCTGGGAGTTCTTGCGGATGAAGGCGTGCGCACCGATTCCCACGATTGCTTGGTCTGCAGTCCCGTGACCGTAGTGCTCGAACCGTTCCCGGTACAGGTTGACCATGCGTGTGGTGTGCTGCGGGGGGCCGAAGATGTGGTTGGCGAAGAAGCCGTCGCCGTAGTAGGCCGCTTGCTCTGGGATTTCCGGGCTGCGCACCGAACCGTGCCAGACGAAAGGTGCAGTGCCGTTCAGGGGGCGTGGCGTGGACTGGAAGCCCTGCAGGGGGGTGCGGAAGCGGCCCTGCCAAGTGACCCGGTCCTCGTCCCACAGCCGGCGGAGAAGAGCGTAGTTCTCGATAGCCAGATCTATACCGTCCCGCGTCTCCTTCCCGAACCACCCGTACACGGGTCCGCTGTTCCCTCGGCCCAACATGAGACTGACTCGGCCGTCGGATAGGTGCTGCAGCATCGCGTAGTCCTCGGCAATCTTCACCGGGTCATTCGTGGTGATCAGGGTTGTCGAAGTCGACAGCTGTAGGCGACTCGTCTTGGCAGCAATGAAGCCCAGCAGGGTCGTGGGCGAGGACGAGATGTAGGGAGGGATGTGATGCTCTCCCGTGGCAAAGACATCCAGCCCTGCCTGCTCTGCCCGGACTGCGATGTCGACCGTGCCCTTGATGCGTTCGTGCTCCGTTGGTGGACGCCCCGTCGCTGGGTCTGCCGCCCGGTCACCGACACTGAAGATTCCAATTTCCATAGCTGTTTCCTTTTAAGCTCGTTCTCCGCTGCTCCGTACCATCCAACTGAGCAGGAGGTACATCTAGATTAGGTTGCCTGCCACATAACTCGTTGTCGGTCAAGTTCATTCCCAGCGAGACAGTGGCGGAATTGTCGGAATATTTCTCGCTACTTGGAGACTGAAGTATGTGGCCGGCAACGTAAATTGAGAAGATGGAGCAGTGATGATGACTCGACAGATCCTGATGGTGTCCGCCGGATTGGGAGACCCGTCCTCTCGTCGCATGCTTGGTGATCAGGTTGCCGAAGCAGTAGTGGCAGAGCTGGAGGCGCTGGGTACACCTGCCGTGGTGAATGCGGTGGAGGTGCGCAACCATGCCCTGGATATCGCCAAGAACTTCATCACCGGATATCCCGGGCCAGATCTTGCAGCAGTGCTGGACGAGGTGGGGCGGGCTGACGGTTTGATCGTGGTGAGCCCTGTCTTCTCAGGTTCGTTCAGCGGGCTGCTGAAGTCAGTTTTCGACGTTCTCGATCAGAACGTCCTGCATGAAACACCCGTCCTGATGGGAGCCACCGGCGGGAGCGCACGCCATGCGTTGATGCTCGAACACGCCATGCGACCGCTGTTCAGCTACCTGCATGCAGTAGTCGTTCCGACCGCTGTCTACGCAGCACCGGAGGACTGGGGCGGCAATTCTGCTGCAGGACCGCTCGAGCAGCGGATTCGACGCGCCGCCCGCGAACTCGCCGCAGCAGTACACGCCTCATCCCGTCGAGCAGATCAAGCCAGGTCAGCGGCTTGATCTCCTTCGACGAGCTCCTGAGATCAGTCAGGAACACCTGACGCAATGCTTACCCGGCCTCCCGCCGTCGGAGCCAGCCCACCACATACCGGCTCTCCCGCTTTTTCGACCACCTGAAAGAAGGCATAACCATGAATGACCAAAGTCCGCCCACAACTATCAACCGCAGTAGTGTCCTGCCCACCCCCAGCAGCACCGAGATCCCTCAAAAGCAGGTCCTGCAAGCGTTGGCAGGGCTGTTCACGGGGCTGTTCACTGGCGTGCTGAGCAGCACCATCGTCACCAACGCGCTTCCAACGATCATGACCGATCTTCAGGGGTCGCAGACCGTATTTGCCTGGGTCGTGACAGTCGCCCTGCTTGCGGGCGCTGTGACTACACCGATCTGGGGGAGACTGGCCGACCTGCTGGACAAGAAACTGCTGGTGCAACTGAGCATCCTCGTGTTTATCGTGGGTTCGGTCGTCGCAGGGCTGGCCCCCGACATCCCGACCCTTCTGACAGGACGCGTCCTTCAAGGCATCGCGATGGGCGGGATTACCGCCTTGGCGATGGCGATCGTCGGGGCCCTGGTGTCGCCGCGTGAACGCGGGAAGTACAACGGCTATCTCGGCGGTGTCATCGCTGCAGCCACTGCTGCAGGACCCGTCATCGGCGGGATCATCGTCGACTCACCACTCGGCTGGCGATGGACCTTCCTCGTGACGGTCCCCTTTGCTGCGGCAGCCCTCGTCCTGCTGCACCTGACTCTGAAACTAGGCCATCAGCCGCGCCGCATCTCCATCGACTGGCTCGGCTCGATCCTCCTTGCCTCTAGCGTGGGTCTGTTGCTGATCTGGGTGTCCTTCGCCGGTAGGGCAGGATTCTACGATTGGGTCTCCTGGCAGAGCTTGCTCATGATCGCCGGCAGCATTCTGCTCGGAGTCCTCCTGACGCTGGCGGAAGCCAGGGCAGCCGAACCGGTCCTGCCACTGGGTATCATCACTGATCGCACCACGGCATTGGCCATCGTGGCGTCCATAGCGGTGGGCGTTGCTCTGTTCGCGGCAACGACGTACCTAGGCCAGTACTATCAGGTGGCCCGTGGCGCCTCCGCCACCGAAGCGGGTCTACTCATGCTTCCCTTGATCCTTGGAAACCTGCTGGGCGCAGTGGTATCCGGCCAGCTCATCTCCCGGTCCGGGCGCTGGAAACGATTCTTGATTGCAGGATCGGTCCTCCTCGTCCTGGGATTCGGTCTAGCTGGAAGCGTCGACCACCGCACCGACCTCGCACTCGTCGGACTGTATCTGTTCCTCCTCGGCGGTGGCCTTGGCCTGTTGATGCAGAACCTGGTGCTGGCAGTTCAGAACACGGTGCCGTTGCGGGACGTCGGCGCTGCCAGTGCCGCCGTGTCAACCTTCCGGACCATCGGTGGGGCCGCCGGTGTTGCAGTCCTTGGCTCTGTCCTGGCACATAAGGTCGCATCGGACACAGCAGCAGGTTTGCGTCATGCCGGCCTCCCCGCAAATACCTTGCTCGCAACCGAGGGAACGCCCGAGGTGGAAAGCTTGCCCGCTGCCGCCGTGGATATCGTCCGGAGCGCTTATGGCACGGGCACCGGCACTATCTTCCTGATTGTCGCCTTCACGGCTCTTCTTGCCTTCGCGAGCGTCGTCTTCATCGAGGAGACCGCGCTGCGCCGCACCGTGGACGTGCCAAGAGAAGAGCCAAGACGAGCACCACAACCGTCATCGCCGGACAGGAACAACGAGACCACCGGGGCGCTGACACCTGACACCGCAGGGCAACAACTCCAGCCTCTTACACACGCAGCCTTTCCTCGTCCGTAACCGACCACGGAACCGCCGCACACCAACTACCGATGAACATGCGGATCTCACCCCGAGGACCACACCAATCGAAAGGAGCAGACATGAGTACCGAGCTCGCCCACCGAACGGAACACTTCACCGTGACCCAGACGGTCACGATCATGGTCAACCGCTACGAAGTACGTTCCGCATCGAAGGACGGACAACCGGGACGCCTGCTGGCGTTCGCACAGCAGAAACGTGCGGCCTTCAAGGAGCAGGTGACGTTTTACCAGGACGAGTCACGCACAGTCCCTGGTTTTCCTTCCAGGCCCGGCAACGGCTGGATCTCGCATCCACCTACGACGTTCTGGACGCTGAAGGCAACACACTGGGGAGCTTCCGGAAGGAATTCGGCAGGTCGCTCCTCAGATCGACATGGCACCTCGAAAGTTCCAAGCTTCGGGCTACCGGCCGCGAACGAAGCACTAGCGTTGCTGTCGGTCGACGACTCTGGGACGCATTACCGCTCGGTGAGGTGATTCCGTCGCCTTTCCTCTTCCATTTTGACTTCGTGGATCCCTCGGGACAGGTGCTCATGACTCCCGAGCGAGGGCGCTCCCTACGCAATCGCTACCTCGCTTCCCTCCCAGGACAGCGGGTCGACGGTCGGGTAGTAGCAGCCATGGCGGTGGCTCTCGACGCACTTCAGTCCCGGTGAACCGTGGTGGAACCACTCCTCCTGGCTATGAGTCGCTATGGCATCAATGAAAGCTGGACCAGGGGATTCCGGCTCGCTATGCCATTTCCCGCGGCCGCCGGCGGGAAATGACTGGTGTTCGCCCTTCTTCACCAGCGCCACCGCCGGCATCGGGGAGTAGTGGAATCAACTCTCGAACAGCATGGTCGTCATCCGAGGAGCTCCGCTTCATGTCGGCGCCGACCGTACTGAACAAGAGGCTCACGGTGACGCTTCTGAGTTTTCCTATGACGGCCGCCAGGCCTCCTGCGTCCTGATCGCGTGCTGAATGCGCAAGGTTATCTGGCGAAGTTGACGCAGCTGAGCTGCCGTCAAGGGATCGAGGACCAATTGCCTAACGGTCCTTGCATGCACGGGAGTCGCCTCTACGAGCAGCCCGGCCCCGGCCTCGGTGAGCTTTGCTCGCGTCGATCGCCCATCCAGTGGGTCCTGCAGCCGCTGAACCCAGCCCCGTTTCTGCAAGCGGGACACAGCTCGAGACAGTCGCGAGAGTGAACTGTTGGCGAACCCAGCCAGGTCACTCATGCGCAAGGATCGATCCGGAGCGTCTGCCAGGGCGAACAGGATGCCGTATTCGAAATGCGTGAGATCGAAGTCCCGCACCAGCGGGGCATCAAGAGCGGGCGGCAACCACTCCAAAACCGTCGCCAAGCCCGCCCACGACTCAAGGTCATCCCCGGCTAGTTCTACTGCCGTACGGTCATCTGTCATGGCACAAGACTACGCCTAAGAGCCCTCACAGCAGGACTGACGTTATTTGACCAAGCAACTATTAACCCTTAGAATTTGGTTTCCCAGGAAAGTAAAAAAGAGGTGTAACAAGCAATGGACATGCAGCTTGAAGGTCGACGAGCGTTCATCAGTGGATCCACGCAAGGCATCGGGTACTCTATCGCCCGTGCTCTGCTCCTTGAGGGCGCGACGGTCGTGATCAACGGGCGTAGCGCGAACGCAGTCGACAGCGCGGTACAAGCCTTGAAGACCGAACTGCCCAAAGCCCGTGTTTCAGGCATCGCAGCCGACCTCCAGATTTCTTCAGATGTCCAACGCCTGCTTGATGCGGTCGGCAGCGTCGACATACTCGTGAACAACGTCGGCGTGTTCGGAGTCAAGCCCTTTGGGGAGATCACTGATGACGAATGGGTCCACTACTTCAACGTGAACGTCATGAGTGGCGTGCGGCTGTCGCGCGCGCTGTTGCCCACGATGATCGATAACGGCTGGGGTCGCGTCATCTTCATCAGCAGTGAGTCGGGCGTGAACATCCCTGCGGATATGACGCACTACGGAGTGACGAAAGCGGCCATGCTCGCCCTGGGTAATGGGCTGGCAAAACTCACTCGTGGAACCGGAGTCACGGTCAACACCATCCTTGGTGGACCTACCTATTCAGACGGTGTCGCCCAGACAGTCACGCAGATTGCCGCGGCGCAGCAGGTGGCTCCCGACGACCTGAAAGCCATGATCATCGGAGGAAATCAGACATCTCTTCTTCAACGTTTCCTGGATCCTACGGAAATCGCCCAGTTGGCGGTCTTCCTTGCAAGCCCGATGTCATCGGCTACCAATGGAGCCGCACTACGCGCTGACGGGGGTGTTCTGACCGCCATGCTCTAGGCCGTCTCGTCAGACCGTGTTCTCAACATCAACTGGACCAGAATCGGCGGGAGTTCCGTGCTCAAGTACTTCCTCTCGCCCAAGCTAATCGCCACCTGGCACCTCATGCTCCTGACAACAGTGAGCGGCGGTGCCGCGATATTTGTGCAGTCAGGGTCTGCACACGGATCGTCACTCAGGTCAAGCACGGTCCAGGCACCTAGATGAGTCCGGGTTCACCAACAGACCGGCCTGAAGGTATAGGACCACTTGAAGGCGCTGGTGACCGTCGCACCGGTGGGGACTGGGGTGCGTTCGTGTCCACGCGGGCGGAACGAAACCCGGACGTCGGTGCCGTCTCGACCGTCGAGGGCGCAGCAATCAGGCCAGGCTCGCTCGGAACCGGCGAGGGCTCACGCTGGTTCCACGAGCATCAGGTCCAGTAGAGGAGCCGAGCTGCCGGCAGACGCCGCTCCAGCTCGTCGGTGAACCACTCGCGCATCTCCGTCATGGTCTGCTTCGGGTACACATACTTGACGCCGCCGAACTTCGAGCGCTTCTGGCTGCGTAGATCCTCGTCCATCTCGAGCTTGGTCCTCGGATACCAGCCCAGCAGCACCTCCTTGCTCGCGGGCGTGAAGCGGTGCGTGATGATCTCGGCCGTGAGATCGAGGTCGGGGATGCCGGCGACCGCCGCGGCGACGTCGTCCAGCAGGGCGCCGTACTGCTCCCGCCAGCCGGGTACGGGCATGATGGGCGCGATGGTGAGGCCCACCCGATAACCTGCCGTCGCGACCGCGCGCAGGGCCGCGAGCCGAGCAGGCATCCGGGCAGTGCCGCCTTCGAAACGATTGGCGACCTCGGCAGCATTGACCGAGAAACGGATGCGCGTCCTACGACCATGGTCGAGGGTCACCAGCTCGCCGACGTCGTCGAACTTGGTCGTGAACCGCACCTGCACGTCGTCCCCGAACTCACCCGCACCCACGCGGGAGATCGCGGCAGCGAGCGAACCGGTCACGCTCTCGATGCCGAGGGGGTCGGTGTAGCAGGACATCTCGAACGTCGTGCCCTCGTTCCCGCGCTCGAGCGTCCCGCGGGTGACCGAACCCCGGCCGGCGTGGGTGCGGATGCCGTCGAGAACGTCGTCGATATTGGCGTACACACGCGTCACCGGGGGCCCCTGCAGGGATCCCGCGAGGTAGCAGTACTGGCAGTGGGCGGGGCAGCCCTTGGCGAGGTCGATGCGCCAGTCGGCGCTCGGTGGGATGGGCTGCGGCTTGAGGGCGCTCGGTGGGGCCACGACGACCGCGAGCGTGTTCTTCGCGGCAGCGTAGGTCTCGCGCTCGGTGGCGCCGCGAAGCCCAGTCAGGGCATTGCCGGGAAGAACCCGGATGTCGTCGACCCCGGCCAGCTCGGCACGCCTGATGATCTCTGCGGTGTGCGGCAAGTCAGCTGCGGCCCGCGTGATCATCACGTGTCGGGGGACCCACAGACGGGTGGGGGAGAGAGTGGTCAGGTCCAATTCCTGGGCTGTCATCATTACTCTGTACAACAACGATTCCGGTCCCGATGTTCCGCCGAGGACGCTATCCACGCGACGACGGACCAGGACTTATTTGTCCCGGAACCGGCGGGCAACGTCAGCGAAACGGACGGTGCGCACAGTGGAGTCATGACACGCTCCACTGGTTCCACAGCTGCTGCACTGCGATGCGACTCCTGCGGGCAACTGCCCGAGCCCGGCAAGGCCCGGCTGACTCTCGCGAATGTCGCCGTCATGCTGCCCATCGAACTGGCCGTCCATGCCGCAGTGGTGCAGACCGAGCTGAGCTATCCGCTGAAAGTCCTCCTCCTCGCCCTGACGGCGACCGCGCTGGTGATCTGGGTGGCGGAGCCATCGGTCATGCGCTTCCTGCGGGCCTGGCTCCACGCTCCGGCCCTGAGGCACCGCACACGGCTCGACGCCGCACCGAACCTGTGGCGGGCACGCGTCCTGGTCGACGACGCCCCCGGAGCGCTGGAACGCATCACCCACCAGCTGGCCCGGCGCACCGTCAACATCCTGTCGCTCCACATCCACCCCGGCGCGCAGGCGAGCGTCGACGAATTCGTCCTCGCCGCACCCGCAGGGGTCGACGAACAGGACCTGCTGCGGGCACTGACGGCCGGCGGTGGCACGTCCGCCCGCGTGTGGCCGTCCACCGCGCTGGCGCTGGCCGATGGGCAGACGAAGGCACTGTCGCTCGCGTGCCGGGTCGCGCAGAACCCGGCCGAGCTACGCTACGCCGTCGCCGAACTCCTCACAGCCACTCCCGTGGTGCCGCCGCCTCCGGCCGTCAGGTCCTTCGTCGAGGGGTCAGAGCTTCTGAAGGTGCCGACGCCGGTGGGGGAGCCCATGGTGTTCTCGCGGACCGGCGAGCCCTTCACCGCGGCCGAGTCCGCCCGTGCGCACCGGCTCGCCGAGCTCGCGGCCCTGTCCACGCGCTGCGGGGGACCTGCCTCCTAGGAATCCGCGTCTCGGCCCGGCGGGCATACCGTTCGGTTCCCCTTCGGCGTGCATCCTGATCGCTGCCGGCGCAGGACGGGTCACCGGGCTCCTGTTGCCACCGCCACGATCTCCTGCATGTAGGGCGCCACGACCTGTTGCGAGATCTTGCAGTCGAGCAGCAGGACGCCGTCGTTGTCGGACGCCAGCCAGCCCTCCACCGCCCTGAGGTCTTCGAGCGTCCTGATCGTCCGGCTCATGGCGCCGAGCGCGGTCCCGACGGCGGCGAAGTCGACCTCGTCGATCAGCATGGGACCGGAGTCGATGCCGCGCACCGCGTACTGGTGGATTTCGGCACCGTAGGCGGCGTCGTTGAACACTACGATCACCGCGCGCCGTGCCGTCCGGATGACGCTGTCGAGGTCCGCGAGCGCCATCAGCCCTCCGCCGTCGCCCGTGCACAGGACGATCGTCGAGTCCGGCAGGGCGCGGGCCGCACCGACCGCGCTCGGGAAGCCGAGGCCGATGGTCTGGTAGGCCGTTCCCACCATGATCATCCGGTTCGGTGCCGCAGCGTGCAGGTAACCCGGGGCCCAGCCGATGAAGTGCCCGCCGTCCTGCACGATGGTCTTGTCCGCCGGAAGCAGGCGGTCCAACGTGCGGCACAGGCTGCGCGGGTCGAGCCGGCCGTCGGGGGCGAGGGGGTCGCCGTCGTGCCTCTGGTCGTGGGCGTTGCGGGCGTCGTCGACCGAGGCCGCGCTCCACCGCGCGTTGCCCTCGTGGGGCCGGACGGCGGCGAGCAGTGCTTCCGAGGCGAGCCGCGCGTCGGACCGGAGGAAGTCCGTGACCGCAGGGGAGGTGGGCGCGGGGCTGGTGTCGACCTGGATGACTCGCGCCCCGTGCCCGAAGGCATGACCGAAGCGCAGCGTGAACTGGTTCAGTCGCGCCCCGAGGACGAGCACGACGTCGGCCTCGCGGATGAGCCGTGCCGTCCGCTCGGACGCCCAGCCGCCTGCGACCCCGAGGCACGCGGCGCTGTCCCCGAAGAATCCCTGCGCCAGGCCGGATGTGGCGGTCAGGGCACCGATGCGGTCCGCCAGCTCGCCTGCCGCCTCCTCCGCCCCACTCAGCCAGGCACCCCTGCCGGCGAGGACCAGCGGCCGCTCGGCCGAGGACAGCAGGGAGGCGACACGCTCGATGTCGGCACGTGCTGGTGCATCGGGGGGAGCGGGCACGAAACCGGTGACGGCATCCTCTTCCGCCGCCTCGACACCTGCGATGTCGTACGGGATGGCGAGGACGACACCCGTGCGGTGACGCAAGGCGTGGCCGATGGCCGCCGTCGTGATCGCGGCTGGTCGGGTCGCGGTCACGGTGAAGGTCGTTGCGCCCAGGGCCTGCGCCATCATGGTCTGGTCCACGTCCCACGGTCGCGGGCCGGTGGTGGGGGCGTCGCCGACGACGAGGACCAGCGGAATCTCGGCCTGCACCGCCTCGGCGAGGGGCGTCAGGGCGTTGGTGAAGCCTGCACCGTAGGTGGTCGTGGCGACGGCAAGGCGTCCGCAGGCCCGGACGTAAGCATCCGCTGCAGCGACGGCGCCGGCCTCATGCCGCACCGCGGTGTAGTGGAGGGAGGGGGACGCCATAACGGCGTCGAGGAAGTGGGCGTTGCCGTTACCCATGACACCGAAGACGTCGGCGACGAGTGGGTGCAGTGCGGAGACGATACGTGCGGAGACGGTGGCCATCAGGAATCTTTTCGTGACGAACGCCGGCCGACTGCAGTGAGGACATGCACACGGTCAACCCGGACGACGCTGGTGGGTGGGTTCCGTATGTGCCTCGGGCAGCTCCGCCCTTATTGCCTCTTTTTCAGGCACGGCGCCCGTGGCGCCCGACGTCAGCCACTATAGCGGCCTGCCGCTCTCCTCCGCGCCGGCGTCAGCTGGTCAGCCATCGCCGTCCGGGCCTGCCTACCGTGCGCGTGCACGGCGGGCAGGCCCGGCAGCCTGGCCGGGCTGCGTCCGCCGGGGGGAGGAGCTGCTCGGTCAGGAGCGCTGTGCCCGACCGACGCTGACGCCCGGGTCGTGGTTCTCGGCCTCCAACGGCGTTCCCTTCGTCTCCTTGACCAGGGTGACCCCGATGAACGAGATGACGCACAGCCCCATGATGTAGAGCCCGATGGAGCCGGACCAGCCGGTGCTGCTGAGCAGGGCCTCGGCGATGAGTGGCGCGAACGCCCCGCCGAGGATGGCACCCAGGGCGTACCCGATCCCGATCCCCGAGTAGCGGACGTTCGCGGGGAACATCTCCGCGTACATTGCGGACATGGGCCCGTAGGAGAGTCCGAGCCCGATGGTCAGGATGAAGATGGCGATGCCGTAGGCCCAGACATTGCGGGTGTCGATCATCATGAACATCGGGATCATCCAGACGAAGATGAGCCCGTACCCGAGCTGGAACGTCCGGACCCGGCCGATCCGGTCCGACAGGATCCCTCCGTACAGCGTGAAGATGAGCCACCCGAAGGAAGCCAGCAGTGTCGCGAGCAGGACGGGTGCGGCGGGCATCCCGAGCGCCCTCTGCGCATAGGAGGACAGGAACGCTATGACGAGGTACCCGGCGGCGTTGTTGCCGATGAAGATGGCGGCTGCCAGGACGACCTGCTTCTTGTTCGTTCGCAGCAGGCTCCGCAGGGGAGTCGCGGTGTCGCGCTTGCGCTCGATCATCCGCTTGAACACGGGACTCTCCGCCACGGCTGCTCGGATGAAGTAGCCGACGACGATGAGCACCACCGAGAGCAGGAACGGGATGCGCCAGCCCCAGGCGAGGAAGGCTTCTGGTGACATCGAGCTGCGGAGCAGGAACAGCACGAGGGTCGCCAGGATCATGCCCACGGGTACGCCGATCTGCGGATAGGCGCCCCAGAAGCCGCGTTTGGCCACCGGCGCGTGTTCCACGGCCATGAGGGCTGCTCCACCCCACTCGCCGCCGGCGGAGAAACCCTGGAGGATGCGCAGGAGGATCAGCATGATCGGGGCCCAGACGCCGATCTGCGCGTACGTGGGCAGCAGCCCGATCAGTGCGGTCGCGGAGCCCATCATCACGAGGGTGAAGACAAGCATCGCCTTGCGCCCGATCCGGTCACCCAACCGTCCCGCGATCACGGCGCCGAGCGGCCGGAAGAAGAAGCTGACGCCGATCGTCGCCCAGGAGGCGAGCTGGGCGAGGGTCGGGTTGTTCTCGTTCAGCGGGCCGAGGTACAGGCTCGCGAAGACGATCCCGGCGGCCTGCGCGAAGATGAAGAAGTCATACCACTCGATCGTGGTTCCGACCATTGTTCCCGCAAGGACCTTGCGGTCGGCGGCGCTCATCCGGCCTGCGGTGCCCGCGTCCGGACGGTCTGATGCTAGTGCCATGAAAAACCCCTTTGTCTTTCGGTGTACGTACAGGCGATCGCCCTACAGGGTGCCGTCGCAGTATTGAGTACGAAATCGTATACGAATGCTAGGCCTCCCTTCAGGGGCGGTCAAGGACTTCGGGCCCCGGATGCTCCCCTGCGGAGGAGCTCGAAGGGTTCCAGCTCAACGAGTGATTGCCACTCATCCGACGTGGATGAGTGGCAATCACTGGTTCGACCCTTATCAGGCGGTTGGTCCTACAGCCCCACAGCGGAGGTGGCGGCCCATGCCAGGGCTGTGATCGCGAAACCCGTGATGCCGAGGATGGTGGTCAGGACCGTCCACGAGCGGAGCCCGTCAGCGACGGACAGGCCGAGGAAACGGGTGACGATCCAGAAGCCTGAGTCGTTGATATGGGAGAACCCGAGGGCGCCGAAACCGATGGCCACGGCGATCAGGGCGGTCTGCACCGCGCTGAACCCGCCACCGGATACCGCCGCTGCGAGGAGGCCGGCGGTGGTGATGATAGCCACTGTCGCAGATCCCTGGGAGATGCGGAGCACCGCGGCGAGGATGAACGCCAGCAGCAGGACTGGGAGGCCGGCCGTCGTCAGCGTGTCGGCCAGCGCGGCGCCGATGCCGGACGTCGTCAGCACTTTCGCGAAAACGCCTCCCGCACCGGTGACGAGGATGACGATCGCCGTCGGGGCGAGGGCGGAATCCATGATCTCGCCGGTCTGCTGCGACGACCATCCGCGGCGGATGCCGAGGAAGTAGTAGGCCAGCGAGATGGTCACGAGCAGGGCGAGGATCGGTGCTCCGATGAAGGCGAACAGGGGCTGGAGCGCGCTTCCCTCCGGCAGGACGACGTTGGACACGGTGCCGACCATGATCATGGCGATGGGCAACACGATGAGGGTGATGATCATCCCCGGCGAGGGGGTTGCGGGCGCAGTGGCGAGGGCCACGCCACCTCGCTGGACCTCGGTGCCACCTGGGGCAGTGGAGGTCGCTGTCTGGCTCGCCGCGGCGTCCCGCTCGACCTCCGACGTTCCCGATCCGAACAGGCGGAACTGCTCGGCGGTGGCGGGCAGCATGACGAAGTCCCTGCGGTTGATGCGCTGGGCAACGAAGTACCCCAGGATGCCGACGGGTACGCAGATGGCGAGTCCGAGGATGGTGATCCAGCCGATGTCCGCTCCGAGTACGCCTGCGCCTCCGACGATGCCGGGGTGCGGTGGCACCACGACGTGGATGGCGAGCATGATGCCGGCGACAGGGAGACCGAACTTGACGGGATTCAGGCCCGCGGCTTTCGAGAAGCCGTAGATGATCGGCACGAGGATGATGAATCCGACGTCGAAGAAGACGGGGATGGCGAGCACGAAGGAAGCGGCGGTCAGGGCGGCGATGACGCGTTTCGGACCGAGGATCGAGGTGAACCGCCCGGCGAGGGCTTCGGCTCCGCCGGAGACTTCGATCATCTTGCCGAGCATGGCGCCCAGACCGACGAGTATCGCAACCGATCCGAGGGTTCCGCCCATGCCGTCCGTGACGGTCTTGATGACATCGCCGATGGGGATGCCGGCAACGAGGGCGGTCAGGATGCTCACCATCAGGAGGGCGAGGAAGGCGGGGATCTTGAACTTGATGACGGACACCAGCAGCAGGGCCACTGCTGCCAGTGCTATCAGGAGGAGGATGGGCGTGCTCATTGCGAGTCTCCTTTGACTGCGGGGTGGAGGAAGCGGGTCAGGCGTGCGAGTCGGGCTTGCGGGGTGCGACGACTGTGATGACTGCGGAGTCGTCGCGGGCTCCGTGTCCTTGCGCCTGACCCTGCAGGAAGAGCTGTTCGGCGGCGGCGGCGAGGGGGGTCGGTAGTGCAACGGCTCGGGCGGCCGAGGTCACGATGCCGAGATCCTTGACGAAGATGTCCAGTCGACTCAGCACTTCAGCACCCTCTGGGTCCCAGGCCTGCAGGATGCGGGGGCCGCGGTTTCCAAGCATGAAGGACGCCGCTGCACCGGCTTGGAGGGCCTCGAGTGTCTTCTCCGGATCCAGGCCCAGTGACTGCGCGAGTGCCAGCGCCTCGGCGGCGGCGGCGATGTGGACGCCGCAGAGCAGTTGGTTGACGGTCTTCAGTGCCTGCCCGTCGCCCGGCTTGTCGCCGACCACGGTGAGGGTCGAGGCCAGCAGGTCCAGGACGGGAGCTGCTGTCTCCCGGGCCGACGGTACCGCGCCCACGACGATGAGGAGGTCACCTTGACCGGCGCGGAGCGGACCGCCTGACAGCGGCGCATCGACGAGGTCGACGCCGAGCTCGGCAAGGCGACCGGCAACCTCGACGACGGCGTCGACTCCGACCGTACTGGTCATGATCACCACGGCGCCCCGCTTCAGCGTCGGCGCGATCCCATTCGCGCCGAAAAGAACCTCGCTGAGCTGTTCGGCGTTGCGGACTGCGAGCAGAACGGCGTCGACGCCTTCCACGGCCGAACCCGCAGTGTCGAACGTGGTGATGCCGGATTCACTCGCGAGCATCGATCGTTCGGGAGCGATGTCGAATCCGTGCACCGTGAGGCGGGAGGCGAGGCGGGTTGCCATGGGCAGACCCATGGCCCCGAGCCCGAGCACGGCGGCGGAGTACGAACCTGAGTACGAACCTGGACCGGACGGGGAGGTGGCGGGTGCACTGCTGGCATCTGTGGAGTTCATCGTGTTCCTTAACGTGCGTTGCGGGTGGGGACGGTCGTCTCGAAACGGCTGCTCAGTGTTCGGGTGACAGCCGCGAGGGAGGAGTCATCCCCGACATTGCCGGCGAAGACCACATAGGGGATGCCCTGCGCCGGCCCCTGTACGGGTTCCCAGAGCGACACGATCCCCGGCAGCATGGGACCGCGGACAAGGGCGCGGCGTATCTCGAGGCCATGGGTGGCGACGTCGGAGGAGGTGATGCCTCCCTTGGCGATGACGAAGCGCGGCGCATAGGTTTTCAGGGTGCGGTTGACGACCTCGACGAGGGCATCGGATACGCTTCGCGCGATACGAAGACTGGCTGCCGCGTCATCGGCACGAACCAGCTGCCGGCTGGTGTGGAGGACGACGTCGCCCGCCGTGAGCGCTGCGGTCACCTCACCCACTGCCTGGTCGAGATAGGCGCCGCGTCCGCCGGCGAGCAGGATCTGGACGTCGATCTCGATGACAGTCGCCGCGGGGTGCTGGCGAGTGAGTTCGGCCAACTGGCGACTCGTGAGACCGACGTGGGAGCCGACCACGATCAGGCCGCCCCGGTCCCGTGGTTCGAGGGCGCCGAAGACGTCGTCCGCGGAAAGGGGCGCGCGCATCTCCTGGCCGATGCGGCCCCTGACGAACGGCGGCCCCACCCGGTAGATGAACCGCTTGCCTCTGGCTTCAGCGGCCTCCAAGCCCAGAGCGAGCCTGCGCAGGTCGTTCTCGCTCACGCAATCCGCGACGATGATCGAACCGTCGTGTGCGCGGTCCAGGATGGCTGCGACAGCATGGGCCGTCCGCTGTTCATCGGGCTGGCGCAACACGGACAGGTCGATGCCGATGACCGACGCAGCCGGGATGCGGCCACCGGATTTCTCCTCGACGTACCGGGCCAGCTCTGAATGGGTGAAGCCGAACGTCGCATCCTGCGCGAACTCCGTCTCGCTCACCGGCACTACCGTGCCGTGGTCCTGGCGCATGTAGTGGACGCCGCCGATGGTGATGCGGCCGGCCTCGGGGAACGCGGGGACGATGACGACACCGTCGATCTGTTCGTCGAAATCGTTCGCGAGGGTCCCCGCGATGGCGTCGGGTTCCAGGGGGAAATGACCTCGAAGAGTCGAATCGCTCCGACTGACGAAGGTCACAGCTCGGCTCTCACCTGCGGCGACCCGGGCATTGCGGACCACCTGCCGGTTGCGCTCGAAGGCTTCCTGGGGATCGAGGCTGCGGGTGTTGGTGAGGACGTAGACGGCAGGCCCGTCCATGGCGAACGCCCATGCGAAGTCCTCCACCGTCCACGTCGTCAGGACGGGAAGATCGGCAACCGATTGTGTGCCTGTCGGGTCGTCATCAAGAACGACGAGGACTGGTTCGGCCTTGGTACCGCCCGCGTCGATCGCCTTCCGCACCGCTGCTGCGGACACAGGGGTGTCGGGCGGAAAAGAAGAAAGAAGCTCTGATTCGAGAAACACTGTCCACTCCGTCGTGCAAAAATCAGACGTCTGATGTCTGTTGCGTGTTAGTGTTGCAGAACACATGCCGTGGCGCAACCCGTGTCGCGTAGAGGTTTGGAACAGCTGGAGTGAGGGTATGGCGCGCAGGTCCTTGTCCGACGAAGTGGCAGATGCCTTGCTTCAGCGCATCGTCGTCGGGGAGTTGCCTGCGGAAGCGCTCGTCCCGGGCGAGAACGAGCTCAGCGCCCAGCATGACGTGAGCCGCCTGACCATCCGGGAGGCCATCAGAACGCTTGCAGCTCAGCGCATCCTGAGGGTCGAGCGCGGTAGGGGAACGTTCGTCAATCCCCTCGGACGATGGGCGTCGATGGATGCCGTCCTCCGTGCGGTGTCCGAGGGCCAGGACGACGCAGCCACCTCACTGCAACTCATCGAGCTCCGGCGCATGATGGAGACGGGGGCGTGTGAGCTCGCTGCCGGGAAGCTCTCCGACGAGGATCTGGCTGGACTGGCCGAGGACATCGAAGCGATGCAGGCCGCGCACGAGCTCCAGGACGTCCCCGGCTTCGTCGCCGCGGACCTTCGTTTCCACGAGCGGATACTTCAGGCATCGGGCAACGTGTTCGTGGCGGTGATGTTCGAGCCCCTGCATCGAATTCTCGAGGCCCGGCGCACGCAGACCTCCAAGGTGCCGCAGATCCAGGTGCATGCCATCGCCGAGCACCGGAAAATCCTCGCCGCCCTCACCAGCGGGACTCCGGGCACGGCCCGCCAAGCGATGGATGACCATATGCAACAGACCCGGGATGACCTGCAGACGTACATCCTCTCTGCGGGGGCCCCTCCGGCCCCTGCACCACCGGCTGCCGCGAATTAGGCAACAGGTTCGACGCCACCACGAACGACCCCCGAAGAAGGATGACTCTTGCGCGCCAATATGCTGAACGTCGTTGCTGACGCACTTGGAATGAACACTGCCGTTCCGGCTCTCACCACCTATGACTTCACCACCGCTCAAGCCGTGGTTGCTGCAAGTGAAGCCGCTGATCGTCCGGTCATCCTGCTCGTTCCGCCCAAGGCCGCTTCCGGGATGCAGGGGCTCCGGTTCGTCCGGGCCCTTCGGGGGCTGGCCGATGACGCAAGCACGCCGGTGTGCGTGCAACTCGACCATGCCACAGATCTGCAGCTCGTTCGCGCCGCTGTCGATGCCGGCGCAGACGCTGTCCTGGCGGACGGATCGGCGCTGCCCCATGACCAGAATGCGGAATTCGTCCGCCAGGCCCGGGCAGTGGTGGGCCCCGGGATCGTCCTCGAGGCCGAACTGGGTGATCTTCCGGGTGATGAGGACATTGCCCACGCCTCGGCTGCTTCGGGGATGACCGATCCGGACACGGTCCCTGACTTCCTCGAACAGTCGGCAGCCGACCTGCTCGCCGTTGCGGTCGGCAATGTGCACGGCCACTACGCAGGCGCGCCGAAGCTCGACTGGGATCGCATAGCGAAGATTTGCGTCCGAGCCGGAGATACGCCGCTGGTGCTCCATGGAGCGTCGGGTATACCGCAGTCGAGCCTGGAGCAGGCCGGCGCGGCGGGCATCGGCAAGATCAATATGAATACAGAGCTCCGATCGGCTCTCTTCACAACCCTCGCGGGCTCGTTGGATAGCCGAAGGGCACAGGGCCTCAACGTGCTGGCCCTCCTGCAGGACTGGACTTCAACCGTGGAGCACGTCACAGCCTCGATGCATGCCGTGACGACTGCCCGTCGGGACAGTGTGACGGGCTGACCGACCGATCGCCGAGGACGACTGGCGGCGACCCGTCATCGCTGTCTGCAGGGACAGGGGCGGTCCGCCCGCGAGGGCAGGGGTCCCCGCCCCTTTTGGTCGTAGTGTTCACGAGGCGCCGCACGTCTCCGGTGGATAATGCGCGGCAGTCCTCAGTAGTGTTTGAGCATGGCCACCTCCCTCAGAAACAGCCGCGCCGCTGCGCTTCCCGCCAAGCTCTCCCGATCCTGGCTGCTGGCGTCCGCTGCTTCCGAGGACAACTTCATCCCCGCCCTCACGTCCGAGGCGGATTCCGTGGTGTTCGACATGGAGGACGCCGTCCCGGCAGCGGGCAAGGCCGAGGCTCGTGATCGCGTGGTGGAGGCCCTGTCCACCGGCATGACGGCGTGGGTGCGTGTCAACGGAATCGAGACCGACTACTGGGCCGACGACCTCGCAGCCCTCTCCAGGGCGCCGGGCCTGCGCGGAGTCATGCTCGCCATGACGGAGAAGCCCGAGCAGGTTACACACACCGCCATGCGTCTCCAGGCGGGTACTCCGGTCCTCGCGCTGATCGAATCCGCCCTCGGCATCGAGAACGCGACGGCGATCGCGAGTGCGCCCGGCACCTTCCGTCTGGCCTTCGGCGTCGGAGACTTCCGCCGGGACACCGGCGCCTCGGATGACCCCATGGCGCTCGCCTATGCGCGATCCAAGCTCGTCGTGGCCTCGCGCGTCGGGCAACTCCCCGGTCCGATCGACGGACCGACGGTCGGAGCCCTGGGCGAGGAACTGCTCGAGGCGTGCAAGGTCACGGCATCGATGGGGATGACGGGCAAGCTGTGCCTGCTGCCCGACGCGACCGACACCATCAACAAGGGCCTCTCGCCGAGCGAGTCGGAGATCAACTGGGCGGCCGAGCTCCTGCGTGAGCACGCAGCGGGAGCGGTGGTAGGCGATGGCTCCTATCTTCCCCGCCTGGCGCGAGCGCAGAAGATCTCCTCACTCGCTGATTCCTACGGGTTGTGGAACGCCTAGCCTCGATCAGCGAGCGAGCGCGCGCTCTTCCGAGCCGCTGATCCTCGAGGTGCCGCCGCAATGGGTGCAGACCTGCAGGCGTGTCTTCTTGAGGGTGAGCAGTGGGATGAAGAACACCGAGAGCTTCGTCTTGCGCTCGATCACCTGCTGCGGGGCGTGCATACTGCAGTAGCGGCAGGTGGCGGAGCGCGTGAACCGCAGGTTCTCGCGCGTGGTCAGGCCGAAGAGGAAGAACATGGTTCCACCGTAACGGCCCGGCGGCGAAAAAAGACAGCTGACTTACTATCTTGTACCACCACGGTATGAGTGCCTACCGGGAGGTTCAGACCGCGGCCGGACGCGCCTGTGGGGGCGCCACCGGAAGCATGGAGGCATGACAACGAACCCCTCCGGCACCCCCGTGCCGCCCCGCCCTGCGACCACCGGCACCGCCGTCTTCAGCGCGCGCGGTCTGACGAAGAACTACGACGCGACCCGTGCGCTCGCCGACCTCAGCCTCGACATCCGTGCCGGTGAATCCGTTGCCGTCATGGGCCCCTCGGGTGGCGGGAAGACCACACTCCTCCACTGCCTCGCCGGGATCATCACGCCGGACGCCGGGCAGGTCCTCCTCCAGCGGGACGGCGGCACCACCGACGTCGCCCGCCTGTCCGACCGCGACCGGTCCGCCCTGCGGCGTTCGACCTTCGGCTTCGTGTTCCAACAGGGTCTGCTCATCCCGGAACTGACCGCCCTCGAGAACGTGGCCGTCGCCCTCATGCTCCTGGGTGTCGATCGTGCGAGCGCTGAACACTCGGCGGCACAGTGGCTGGCCGCGCTCGGGCTCGCCGGCATGGAGGACCGGCGCGTGGGCCAGTTGTCCGGTGGCCAGGCCCAGCGCGTCGCGATCGCCCGCGCACAGGTGACCGGCGCCAGCGTGATCTTCGCGGACGAGCCGACAGGTGCCCTCGACTCGGGCACATCTGCGGAGGTCATGGACATCCTCCTGCACTCGACCACCGGGACGGGGAAGACGCTCGTGGTGGTCACGCACGACGACGACGTGGCCCGGCGCTGCGCACGCACGGTTCGTCTGCGCGACGGCCGCATCGTCAGCGATTCCCTCCGGGCAGAAGTAGCGGCATGAGCGCGCGTGCCGGCACCGTCACCCTCCCGGCCACCGCAGTCGAGGCGTCCGCGCCGAGCGTTCCACTGATGGTTCCGCTCCGGCTCACCTGGCTGCTCGCCCGGCCCTCCGCGAACGGACTCTCGGCCGCGGCCCTCCCGGTGACGGCCTTCGCGCTCGTCACCGCGCTCCTGCTGACCGTCGTCGCCGGTGGCCTGTCCTTCTTCCAGTGGAAGGACGACACGGGTGAGCTGTACCTGGCCCTCGCCGCGATCGCGACGGCACTGCTCGTGGTTCCGCTGATGACGCTCGGCGGTTCCGCTGCGCGCCTGTCGGCACGGCGGCGGGACGAGCGGCTCGCGACCCTGCGCCTCCTTGGAGCGCCGGCCTCGACCGTCGCCGTCATGACGGTCGCCGAATCGGCGTTGCTCGCCGCCGTCGGCGCCCTCGCCGGAGTCATCGGGCACCTGCTGCTGGTGCCCCTGGTGCAGCTCATCCCCTTCCGCGGCGAAGCCCTGGGACGCTCCGTCTGGATGGGACCGGGGCCCATTGTGCTGGTGGCGACCGGCGTCGTCATCCTCGCCGCGGTCAGCGCGATGCTCGGGCTGCGGAAGATCGTCATCTCCCCCCTCGGGGTGCGCACGCGCCAGCAGCCCCCGAAGCTGCACTGGCTGCGAGCTGTCGGCGCGGTCGCGGTGATCGGCGCGGTGGTAGCAGTGATGAGCAACCTCGACGGCATCAGGGACTTCGCCGTGGTCGTCGTCGTGCTCGCCACCGGGTTCGCCGGGGCCCTGGCCGTCCTCAACCTGGTGGGACCGTGGCTGATCGGGGTCCTGGCCCGCCGGCAGCTGCGGGCGGCGCAGCTGCCCGAGCGGCTCCTCGCCGCGCGTCAGATCCTGGACTCCCCGAGAGGTTCCTGGCGCCAGGTCAGCGGTGTGGCGATGACGTGCTTCATCGCCGTCTTCGGCGGCACCGGGGCGGCGTTGATGAATGCGAGCGGCCCTCTGGAGGGCAGCGAGCGGTTCCTGGGCGACGACGTCCGCACCGGACTGCTGATCACGATCGTGGCCTCGTTCCTGATGGTCGCCTGCTCGGTCGGCGTCAACCAGTCCTCGCTGCTGCTCGACCGACGGGATCTCTACGTGAGCCTGGACCGCCTCGGCATGCCGGTCGCGACGATGAACGCCGCCCGGACCCGGGCCGTGATGTTCCCGCTGATCGTCGTGTCAGTGGGTAGCGCGCTCACCGCCGTCGTCGTCGTACTCCCGCTTGCCGGGATGGCACTGATCTTCGCGCCTCTGTCCGTGGCCGTGATCATCGGCTGCCTGGCGGGCGGTGTCGCGCTCGTGCTGCTGGGCCTCCGGGCCACGCAGCCGATCCTGGCACACATCCTCCGGACGCCCGGCGCCGCTCTGTAGCAGCAGCGACAGCCGGGTCAGGGCATGGAGGCGGCCCCGCCATAGTGCCCGGGCCATTTCTCGACGGGGATGCGCGAGATCTCGCGGACCGTTCCTGCAGTGCCCCACTCGTTCTTGCCGAGCCTCGAGAGGGGTCGGAGTGCGTCGATGGCCGGCAGTGCGCCGTCGAGCACCTCCTCGGACACCACGGCGTGGAGCACTTCGCCGAAGACGAGCGTGCAGTTCCCCATGTCCTGAATGAGGTGCAGCCTGCACTCGAGTGCGACGGGTGACTCGAGGACGCGCGGTGGCTTCACCGTCGCGCTGGGCTCGCGGGTAAGGCCGACGGCGTCGAACTCGCTGACATCCGGCGGGAAGTTCGTGCCGGTGGCATTGACGGCTTCGAAGAGGTGTTCGGGGGTGAAGCCGACGACGAACTCCCGGGTGGCCTCAATGTTGCGCACGGAATCCTTACGGCCCACGGAGGTGAACTGGACGATCGGCGGATCGACGGACGCGATCGTGAAGAACGAATAGGGTGCGAGGTTGTCCACTCCCTGCGTGGACGTCGACGATATCCAGGCGATGGGACGCGGCACGACGACGGACGTGAGGAACGAGTAGAAGGCCCGGCTGTTCGCCGGCTCCGGGACGACGTCTCTGCGCATGCTGCCGCTAGTTCTTCGCCGCGAGGAGGTCGTGGAGTGCGAGCGGCGGCCGGCCCGTGAGGTGCTCGACGTCCGGCGACACCTCCGCGAGCTCGCCGCGCGCGATTGCCGTGTAGGTGCTGACCCAGGCCTCGACCTGCCATCGGGGTGCGCCGTGGTGTGCGCGGCTCGCCAGCGCTTCCTCGTGCGTCTGGTCCTCGAAGCGGACCGTGGCCGGCGTCAGCTGCGTGATGGTCGCCGCGGCCTCGGCAAGGGTGAAGGCCTCGGGCCCCGTCAGGTCATAGGTCGTCCCGACGTGCGCCTGCGGAGCGCGCAGTACGGCTGCTGCGGAGCGGGCGACGTCGGCCTGTGCTACGGCGGACAGCCGCCCGCGTCCGGCAGGGCCGCGGATCACGCCGTCCTCGGCAAGGGCGGGCACGAAATCGAGGTAGAGGTTGTCCCGCAGAAAGGTGTAGTCCACTCCCGATGCGCGGATGTACTCCTCGGTGTACCAATGGTCCCGCGCCAGGAGGAACGCGGCGTCCGGAGCGGCACCGAGGAATGACGTGTAGACGATATGCCGTACCCCGGCAGCGCGGGCGGCATCGATGAAGGTGCGATGGGTGGCCACGCGGTTCTGCTCCTCGCCGGCGGACACCATGAAGAGGGTACCGACGCCGGCAAGGGCTTCACGGGCCGCGTCGGCATCGTCGTAGGCACACTGGCGGACCACCGACCCGGGAAGGTGCTGCACCCGATCCGGCGAGCGGGCCGGCAGGACGAGTGGCACTCCCTCGGCGGCGAGGATCCGGGCAACCCTGCCACCCACGGTGCCGGTCGACCCTGTCACTCCGATGCGTTGCTCCATGCGAGCTTCAGCCGCGCGATGCGGGCTTTTATTTCCGCGGCCGCGCTGCGCTCTCCAGGTCTGGTTCCTGGAGGAGCCCGGAGGTAGTCTGCGGGCAACGTCCTCGACCCCGCCGGGTGTCGGCGCCGACGAAGCTATGGTCGACGAAGCTATGATCAAGGAGGTCCCGTGGCGCGCAGGGTGATCTATTCGATGAGTATGTCGCTCGACGGCTACATCGTCGGGCCGGACGGCGGCTTCGACTGGTCGGTCCCGGACGAAGAGGTGTTCCAGGCCTCAATCGACGAAGTACGGGGGGTCGGCGTCCACCTGCTCGGACGCAACCTCTACGAGACGATGCTGTATTGGGAGACCGCCGATCAGGACTCCTCGCTCGACGACAAGGAGCTCGAGTTCGCGGACATCTGGAACCGGCTCCCGAAGCTGGTGTTCTCCAGGACCCTGGCGGCGGTGCAGGGGACCTACGGTCTGGCCTCCGGCAGTCTGGCCGACGAGATCCGTCGACTGAAAGCGGAGTCCGAAGCCGGTGACATCGCGATCGGCGGGGCGACCCTCGCCGCCGAGGCCGCCGCAGCGGGTGTGATCGACGAGTACCGGGTCCGGGTCTACCCGGTGCTCGTCGGCGGAGGCATCCCGTATTTCCCCGGACCTCAGCATCTCTCCGGTCATCAGCGGCAGATCGATCTCGAGCAGGTGGAAACCCGCACCTTCAGCTCGGGTGTCGTGTATCTCCGCTACCGCGTGGTGCGCTGACCGGCGGGATGCTACTCGTCGTGGGCGAGGGAGGCTGACAGTACGCCCGCGCAGCGAAAGTTCATCGGGGGTTGGTCCCACTGTTGCCCCGCGATTCATCCCCGACGGCTAGCGTTGCTCGAATGGCTGGCCGGTATGTTGCGATCGGAGACTCCTTCACCGAAGGCGTCGGCGACTGGAACAAGAGCTTCCCGAACGGCGTGCGGGGCTGGGCTGACCGGGTTGCCAAGCAGCTGGGCCGGCAGGACCCGAGGTGGGAGTATGCCAACCTCGCGATCCGCAGCAAGCGCCTGCACCAGATTCGCGACGAACAGGTGGAGCGGGCGCTGGCGTTGAAGCCCACGCTGGTGAGTCTCTACGCCGGCGGCAATGACATCCTCGAACTCCGTACCGACATGGGCGCGCTCATGCGGGAGTACGAGGCCATGGTGGCCCGCATCGCCCGGGCAGGGGCCCGTCCGCTTCTCTTCACGGGGTTCGACATCCCGTTGAGCCCGGTGTTCGAGCCCATGAAGCGGCGCAACTGGCTGTACAACGACCACGTCCGGCGCATCGCCCGCACCTACGACGCTGTACTCGTGGACTACTGGTGCTTCGACGAGTACTCGGATCCAGGCCTCTGGGATGCGGACCGCCTGCACATGTCACCCGCAGGGCACCGAAACCTGGCCGCGCACGTGCTGCGGATCCTCGGAGTCGACCATTCCCTGACGCCACGCCTGCCCGAGCGTGAGGGATACGCCGGATTGGTGGCGGGACTCCGCCGCGAGACAACCTGGCTGGGCGAGTGGGTGGTACCGATGTTCGGGCGCCGCCTGAGGAGGATCACCCTCGGTGACGAGCTGCAACCGCGGTGGCCCGAGCCCGTCCGGCCGGCGGACGGAATGAAGCGCCTGGCACGTGCGCAACGGGAGGCGTCCGTCCGGGCACGGACGAGCGGCGGAGGCTAGACTGGGGCCACTATGGACCACATGCGAAAGCTCCGCACCCCGATCGTCTGGCTCCTCGTCGCCGCCCTGGTCCTCAGCGTCGGTGCAGGTTTCTTCTCCGTCGTCTTCTAGCTCGGGGCGGTCACGCGCCTGTTGCGGGAGATATTCGTGAGCCCTAGGGTAATAAGTAGGCTTAGCTTTAACGGCCCAGTCGACAGCCCATATGCGTCCGACGCGGCGCGGGACACGCACTCTGAACAGGGAGAACACCTATGACCTCCGAGAGCACAGCAGGATCGACCGATCAGTACACCTTCCAGAACCCCGTCACGAGGTTCGAGAGCATCACGCCCCCGGCAGACCAGCAGGGAGAACCCGGGCTCGAAGCCGACATGGATCTCAAGGCCGACCGCGGCGAGACCTCCTACCGCGGGACGGGCCGGCTCACGGGCCGCAAGGCCCTCATCACCGGCGCCGATTCGGGGATCGGCGCAGCAGTTGCCATCGCCTACGCCCGGGAGGGTGCGGACGTCGCGCTCTCCTACCTCCCCGAGGAGGAGGAGGACGCGCAGGTCGTCAAGGGACTCATCGAAGCCGAGGGCCGCACCGCCGTCTGTATTCCGGGTGACCTGAAGGATCCCGCATACTGCACCTCACTGGTGCAGCAGGCCGTGGACGGGCTCGGCGGTCTCGACATCCTCGTCAACAACGCGGCCAAGCAGGTGGCGGTCGAATCGCTCGAGGAACTGACCGACGAGCAGCTGGACCACACCTACAAGACGAACATCTATTCGTTCTTCCGTGTGACGAGGGAAGCGCTCAAGCACCTCCAGCCCGGCTCGGCGATCATCAACAGCACCTCGATCCAGGCATACGAGCCGTCGCCGACCCTCATCGACTACGCGAGCACCAAGGCGGCGATCAACAACTTCACCAAGGGGCTGGCGCAGCAGCTCGCGCCGAAGGGAATCCGCGTCAACGCGGTGGCGCCGGGTCCCATCTGGACGCCGCTGCAGCCCTCGGGCGGCCAGCCCAAGGAGGCATTGCCCGAATTCGGCAAGGACACGCCGCTGGGTCGTGCGGGTCAGCCGACCGAACTCGCCCCGGCGTACGTCTTCCTGGCGTCGTCCGAGGCAAGCTACGTGCTCGGTGAAACCCTGAACGTCAACGGTGGAATGCCCTCGCCCTGATCCTCGTGGCCACCTGACGCAACAGCCCCGGACTCCTGCGAGTCCGGGGCTGTTGCGTTGTTCAGGTGGTGCTGCGGCGTGTGTCCGCAGCTCCTACTCGGCGTCCTCGAGTGCGTCGAAGTCCGTCCGGTCGATCCTCCGGTGGTATCGCATGCCCACGAGCCCACCCAGGATCGCACCGACAAGTGCGACGGCGGCCACCACGAGGAGTCCGAGGAGCCCGGGCCCGGTGAGCTCCTGCGAGGAGGGAACACCGAGACCCTGGAACCGCTCCGTGATGTTGGCCTGGTTGCCGAGGATGAAGCCGACGATCGCCAGCACGACGGCGACGATGATGGCCCACAGCCACACGGCGACGCCCTGCTTGACCCCGCTGAAACGCGCCATCCGGCCGGCGACGTACCCGCCGGCGAAGTAGGAGACCAGGAGGATGACGCCGAGGACGACGGCGGCCGTTATTCCGGTGGCCTGCGCTTCGCCCGAACCGCTCGTCACGTCCGACCTGGACAGGTTCGCTCCGAAGCCGAACGCCGTGGCCAGTGCCCCGACGAGGGCGGACAGCAACACGAACATCCCGGTGGCGGTGAGCCACCCGAAGAACGCCGAGCCGAACTTCATGCCACCGAAATGCTCCTTCTCGCGTTGGTGGAGCACCTTGCGGTCCTCGAGGCTGGGAACGCCCGATCCGACGCCCGCCCCTGCACCTCCTGCGGCAGCAGCGCGGGGCAGTCGGTGTTCGCGGCCCCGCTCGTCGTCGGACCGGGAGTCCGAGTGCTTCGTCGCCGTCACCGGGACCACCTTCGTGTGTGCCTGTGTTTCCGGTCCGTGCCGGCGGGTCGCCGGGACGTCGCGGGAAGCTGCCGGCTGGTTATGTTCACGTGTGGGGGTCGGATCACCAGCACCTGAGCCTCCGGAGTACATCCCCGGCACGTAGTCACCGCTCGTGTCGTCGTCCGCCGAATACGCACCGGGCACGTAGTCGCCTCCATCGGTGCCGTCCGCGCGGGTGGAGCCGCTCACATGGTGTCCGTTCGAGCCGCGGCCGGTGCTGCTCGCGCCTGCCCCGGAACGGCCGGTGTCCATCACCTCGGTGGGATTGTCCGGGTTGTCGGCGTGCCGTGGTCCGTCAGCGGATGCACCCTTGCGCTCGCCGTCCGTGTTCCCTGTTCCTGGTGTACTCACTGGTCCTCCTGATCTCAGGGCCCGCAGGCTCGCTAAGTTGGCTTAGTATTCACTCCAGTATTCCACGGAGCAGCGCGTCGGGCTCGTTCCATTGCTTCGGGTCGCGATCCGGGTGCAAGACTGGGGACATGGATCTACAGGTCTTCATGACGGTCGTGTGTGGTGCGCTCATCGCTGTCGGTATCGCTGGTGTCGTGGTCCCTGTGCTGCCCGGGAGCATCCTGATCATCGTGTCCCTGCTCGCATGGGCGCTGACGGTGGCGACGACCGAGGGGTGGGTGGTCTTCGCGATCGGGACGGTGCTGGCCGGAGCCGGTCTCGCTGCCGGGATCGTCCTCACCGGCCGGACGCTGAAGCAACGCCGGATCCCCGGGCGGTCGGTGACTGTCGGCGTTCTCTCGGGGGTTGTCGGCATGTTCGTGATTCCCGTCGTCGGCCTGTTCGTGGGCTTCGCGCTCGGTCTGTTCGCGAGCGAATTCGCCCGGCAGCGGAACGCCCGCGCCGCCCTGACGTCGAGTCTCCACGCACTGAAGGCGACGGGGCTAGGGATCCTCGCCGAACTCGGTCTCGCCTGCCTCGCCGGGACCACCTGGGTCATCGGCGTGTGGGTCTACTTCGCCACGGCCTGACCCTCAGGATTTGCCCGAGATGGACAGGGCGGCCACGATCAGCGCGAGGTGGCTCAGTCCCTGCGGGACATTGCCCATGAACGCGTTGTTTGAGGGCTCGATCATCTCGGACATGATGCCGACGTCGTTCGCGAGCGGCAGCAGTTCCTCCATGAGGTCGACGGCCTCGTCGCGACGTCCGACGGCGACAAGGGCCGACACCATCCAGTAGGCGCAGGCCACGAAGGTAGCCTCCTCCCGCTGCATCCCGCTGTAGCGGTAGAGGAGTGGGCCCGCTCCCAGCTCGGCGCGGAGGGCGTCGAGGGTGGACGACATGCGGGGGCCCGTGTCGAAGCCGCTCATGGCGTGCAGGAGGATCGAGGCGTCCAGGTCGGTCGATCCCGGGTACCAGATGTAGCTCTGGCGTTCCTCGGACCACCCGTGCTCGTGCACCCAGTCCCGGATGCGGTCGCGCTCGGCCGACCACCGCTCGACGGGACCCTGCAACTGCCCGCGCTCCACCAGGAGCACGGCGCAGCGCAGTGCGTTCCAGCATCCCAGCTTCGAGGTGACGTAATGGCGTTCCTCGGGCAGCTCCCACATGCCGGCGTCGCGCCGATGCCAGATGTCGCACGTCAGGTCCGCCAGATCGGCGAGCTGGCGCATCGTGGCCGGATCGAGCACATGACCGGCCTGGACGTACTGCCAGACGATGTCGAAAACATCCCCGAAGACGCCGAGTTGCAATTGGCCCGCCGCGGGATTGCCGTCGACGACGGGAGCGATGCCGCGCCAGCCCGTGAGGTCGGGCCGGTCCGTACCCTCGGGCAGCTGGCCGTTCAGCCGGGTGAACACCTCGAGGTCCGAACCCTGGGACCGGAGATTCTTCAGCATCCACGACACCGCGGCATGGACCTCCTCGCGGAGCCCGGCACGCGTGAGGGAGTGCAGTGTGTACGCGGTGTCCCGGACCCAGGCATAGCGGTAGTCCCAGTTCTTCCCGCCGGCCGCGCTCTCCGGCAGCGAGGTGGTCGCGGCTGCCGCGATGGACCCGGACGGGCTATGCAGCAGCAGTTTCAGGGTGAGCGCGCTGCGCAGTACAGCGTGCCGGTAGTCGCCGTCGTACGCGAAGTTGTCGGACCAGGTCTGCCAGTTGCGGATGGTGCGGTCCACGCCGTCGTCGATGGTCTGCGGATCGGGGAGCGGAAGTGGCTCGCCATGGGTGGAGACGACGGCGACGAGGTGCCGCGAGCCTTCCGAGGTGGTGAAGGAGCCCTCGATGGACTGGCCTTCGGGCGCCTTCAGCCCGTGATTGATACCGCGGATGCCGAGACCGACGGCATCGATGCGGAGGACGGGATCGTCGGGTCCGTTGTCGAGCCAGGGCGAGGCGGCTCCGAAGCAGGTTCCAGGGCTGATGGACCATGCCATGTCCACCGCTCCGGCCAGGCCGTCGACGCGGCGGGCGAGTTCGCCCCACGGCAGTCTGCCTGCCACGCCCGTGTTCAGGGAGTCGGTGACGCGGACGGTGCCCGTGTCCGTGGTGTACGTCGTCTCGAGCACATTGGAACCGTCCGCGTAGCGGCGTTCCACCGTGAAATCCCCCGTCGGCGCCAGCGCCATGAAGCCTTCGTCCCGGTCCAGCAGCCGCGCGAAGGCCGGCGTCGAATCGAGGTCGGGCGTCGGATACCAGTCGATCGCACCATCGAGCGACACCAGCGCGACGGTGCGGCCGTCACCGATTGCTGCGTAACTTCGGATGTCGGCGAAGCCGGCCTCGTCACGAGGTGCGATGATCAGTTCCTTCCTGGTCCCGGAGAGCCTTCCTGCTACCTGCCGGAACGGCCCCTGTAGCGGGTCTTGTTGGCGCGGGGCTGCTGTCCGGCACGCTTGTTCAGCACACGGGAGGCGATGACGGGCACCAGGGCCCAGAGGATCCTTTTCAGCACGATGAAGTCCTTATGGTCGGTAACCGACGGCGGCTGTCGCTGCGGTATCGATCATCCTACGTACTATTCCGGGCGGGATCGTCCCTCGGTGACGAAGGCTCGCAGGGCGCGCAACTGTGTATCCCGTGCTACCGGATTGAGGTACATCATGTGCCCGGCCTCGTGATAGTGGTGGGTGAAGCGGGCGCGGGCGGCGTCGTCCAGATCCATGTGCGCCCACACGTACTCGGCTGCGAAGTGCGGGGTCGCACCGTCGTGGTAGCCGTAGTCCACATGCACCCGCAGGTTCGGGTTGTGGACGAGGAGCCGTTCGAGGACTCCCGAGACGTCCACGGGAGCGCCCTCGAACGTGCGGTAGCTCCACGGCTGCACACGGGCTGTCAGGATCTCGTAGGGGAGATCGTTCTCGTATCCGAGTTCCGCGCGGACGTAGTGGTTCATCGCGGCGGAGTACGGTCCCGTGATGGCCCGGATGCTCGGATCATCGAAGGAGTCAGACGCCTGCAGGTTGTTCGGACGCGCGGCGAATCGGCCGTCGATGCGGCCGACGGCCAGCCCCTCGGCACGGAGGATCTCCGCCGCGAACTCGTGGTACGCCCAGCGGAAGTTGGTCCGGCGGATGAACCCCTCGTCGAGGGTGGTGATGGCATGGAGCCGTGCGACGACGTCGTCGTGCTCCTCGCTCGTCAGGCGACTGCCCTGGGTGAGGGCATAGCCGAAGTCCCGCGCTGCGTAGTCCTCGGCTTCCCGCAGGACGTCGGCGAGCTCCCGGTCACCGTGCCTGCCGTGGTAGTGCGCGATGGCGGCATAGGTGGGCAGGTGCAGTGCGTAGGGGAGGTCGCTGCCGGGGAAGAAGCGCAGCGTGGACATGTTCAGCACCGTGGAGATCAGGCCCAGGCCGTTGACCGCCATTCCGTAGGCATCGAACAGGCGCCCTGCGACGGCGACGGCGCGAAGGGTGCCGTAGGACTCGCCGACCAGGTACTTCGGGGACAGCCAGCGGTTGTTGCGCGTGGTCCAGAGGCGGATCACTTCCGCGACGAGGTCCCTGTCCTGCACGAATGCATGGAACTCGTCGGCCTTCTCGCCCGCGACCACGCGGGAGAATCCGGTGTTGACGGGATCGATCATCACGAGGTCGCTCGATTCGAGCAGGGTGTCCGGATTGTCGATGAGACCGAACGGTGCGCTCGTCATGGCCCCCACATCACCCGAATCGACGAGCCGTGGACCCAGCAGGCCCAGGTGCAGCCAGACGGAGGCGGACCCCGGCCCACCATTGAACGCGAACGTCACGGGCCGTCCCGGGTCGGCGTCCTGCTGGGTGTACGCGACGATGAAGATCTCGGCCTTCGGCTTGAAGCCGTCGGCCTTGCCGTCCTTCGTCTCCTCCCGGCGCAGCACAAGGCGACCGGTGGTCGTCCTGTACTTCAGGCCCGAGGGCGAGGTGTGGTCCCGGATCGTGAAATCATCCGACACCTCCTTGGCGTCGACGGGTCCGGAGTCCTTCGACGTGTCGTTCACTGTGTCCTGCGTCTCATCAGCCATGGCAGAAGACTACCGGTGGTTCCCCGAGGCAACAGCTCAGGGATCCGCAGGTGTCGTCTCCCGCCGACGATCCGCGGGCCCGTCGTCCTTCCCGGCTGGTGCGGCACCGGCGCCGCCGGACCACGCTGCGTTCTTCTGCGGCCTGGCGAAGAACAGTGCAGCAGCCAGGCCGAGGAGGATGACGACGGCGGGCAGGTAGAGCGCCTGCCCCATCGACAGGGCGTAACCCGCGCGGGCCCGGTCGGGAAGCGCCGCGCCCGGTGTGGCGCCCATCGCGCTGCCTCCGAGGTTGGCCATCAGGCGCGATTGCATCACAGCGGCGATCGCGGCGCTGCCGAGGACTGCACCCATCTGACGCGTCGTGTTGTAGACGCCGGATCCCGCGCCCGCGAGGGAGGGCGCGAGGTTGCGGGTCGCGGTCAGGGACACGGGAGCCCAGATGCCGGCACTCGACAGGCCGAGGAGCGAGACGGGGAGCAGCAACTGCCAGATCGGGACGTCCGGGGTGAGGATGGACCCGAGCCAGAAGAGCGCGCCGGACATGCCGGCGAACCCCGCGATGGCGATGTACTTGGGGTTGTTGCGCTGCACGTACTTGCCGACGAACGGGGCCAGTACACCGGAGACGACGGCCATCGGTGTCAGCAGGAGGGCGGCCTGCGTCGGGGAGAGGCCGCGGACGGTCTGTGCGTAGAGCATAAGAGGCAGCGCCAGGGTGGTGATCGAGAAACCCATGGCCGTGATCGAGGTGTTGGCGAGCGAGAAGTTGCGGTCACGGAAGAGCGTGAGGGGAACCAGGGGTTCGCCGCGGTTGACGTGCTGCCAGATGACGAACGCGACCAGGAGCACGATGCCCGTGATGATCAGCGACCACACGGAGAGAGGGCCCGCGATCCTGCCCCAGTCGTAGCTCTCGCCCTCCTGGATGCCGAACACCAGGCAGAACAGACCGGCCGCGCTGAGGAACACGCCGAGCATGTCGAACCGGCGCGACGTCGTGGGCAGGGTGGGAACCAGGCGGGAGGCAAGGATGAACCCGACGACTCCGACGGGGACGTTGATGAAGAAGATCCATTCCCAGCCTGCGGAATCGACCAGCACGCCGCCGAGCACCGGTCCGATGAGCGTTGCGATGCCCGCGACCGAGCCCCAGAGCCCCATGGCGGCCCCGCGGCGCTCGGGCGGGAAGATCCGCGTGATGACGGACATCGTCTGGGGCGTCATGAGTGCTGCGCCCAGGCCCTGCACGACCCGTGCCAGGATGAGCGCCTCCACGGAGGCGGAGAGTCCGCACCACGCACTCGACAGCGTGAAGACCACGAGGCCCACGAGGTAGACGCGCTTGGGCCCGAACCGGTCACCGAGCCTGCCCGTCACGAGCAGCGGCACCGCGTACGCCAGCAGGTAGGCGCTGGTCACCCAGATCACGCTGTCGATGCCGGCGCCCAGCCCTTCCATGATGGCGGGGGTGGCGACGGAGACGATGGTGGAGTCGACCAGGATCATGAAGAAGCCGATGACGAGCGACCACAGGGCGGGCCAGGGTCTGATGTCGGTGGACGTGTGCGGGCCGGGGGTTGCCCGATGGGGCGTGCGGGACATGGGGAGAAGACTACTCCCGGCCCGTGACACCCCGTCTCGGGATCAGGGTGCCGTTGATGCTTTGGGCTCAGGCCCTCCTCTTGGGTACAGTGTTGGTGTCCGCTAGTGGTTCCGGGGCTTTAGCTCAGTTGGTAGAGCGTTTCGTTCGCAATGAAAAGGTCAGGGGTTCGATTCCCCTAAGCTCCACGGATGACAGAAAGGCGAGGCTCCTGCAATCAGGGGCCTCGCCTTTCTGGTTCCCAGCGACGGCAGCTACTCCTCGGGCGCCTGCCGGACCCACGGTCTCGCTGCCAGGATCCGGACGAGCGGCCCGAGCCAGGACATCACCACGAGGAGGGTGAACGTGCTGCTCAGGGAAGATCCGAGGGACGTCGAGGGGAAGAGCTGATGCACGCCTAGGAGGATCGCGCCCACCAGCAGCACCTTCTTGACGCCGTTGAGGATGTGCAGCGGGACCGGCCGTGGCCAGGGCGTGAAGTCGACCGCGACCTCTGCGCCGTGTTCGTCCACGCCCATTCGCCCCACCTCCGCATTGTTCCGTTGGTTGAATTATCCACCGCCAGCCATTCTGCCGCCCGGCGGAGCGGGATGTGCAGGCGCGCGGACGACGCTCAGCCCAGGACCGCCCAGGCCCTCCCGGGCAGCACAGCCTCGCCGGCGGCAACCGAAGCCTGTCCGGCGAGCACGGAGCCGGCGCCCGCCGCATCGACCGACAGGGTGCCGTGTGACAGGTTCAGCGCGACCACCAGGCTCTCCGACGAGCTGGCGGCGATCCGATACACGAGCACCTCGTTGGACAGCTGAACGATGTCCGTCGTCGCTCGGTGCAGCCACGGATGGCGCCGCCTCAGGCCGATCAGCTCCTGATGCGCGGAGAAGACCGGCTGACCGATCGGGGACAGCTCCGAGGGCGAGGAGGGGAAGAGCGGCCTGACGTCGTCGTCGCCCCCTGCCCTGTCCTCCTTGATGCCCCTGTAGCCCTGCTCGTCGCCGTAGTAGATGGACGGCGTGCCGCCGACGGTGAGCAGGACGGCGACGGCGTGCTGGACCAGCGCAGGGTCGGTGAGCTTGCTCGCTATGCGGGTGACGTCGTGGTTGCCGATGAAGGTCAGCGGCGCAAACGTCCCGAGGAGGGCGTTGTGGCGCTCGAGGGCGGCTGCGAGCTCGAAGAAGTTCGCATCGTTGAGCGAACTCCACACCGCCTTCCACAGCTCGTACTGCGTGACCGAGTCGAGGCCGCCGTCCACCACCGCGGAGACGTAGTCGCCGTGGATGTACTCCCCGACGAAGTAGGAATCGGGGTGGTCTGCGCGGACGCGGGCCGTCACGTCGGCCCAGAACGACGACGGCACCGCGTAGGCCGCGTCGAGGCGCCAGCCGTCCGCACCGCGCCGGAGCCAGTGCTGCATGACCTCGACGACGAAATCCGCGACAGCCGGTTCCGTGTGGTCGAGCGCCACGAGATGGTGGTGCCCCTCGAAGTCCCGGTACCCCGGTTCGACGCCTGGAACTGCTCCTGCAGGCCATTCGAGCGAGAACCAGGACGCACTGGCCGCGGCGGGACCCTGCTCGAGCACTTCATGGAAGAGGCCGAAGGAGCGGCCCGTGTGGTTGAAGACGCCATCGAGCAGAACCCGCAATCCGCGCTGGTGGGCTTCCGAGACGAGCGTGTCGAAGTCCTCGGACGTGCCGAGCCGGGAATCGATGCGGAAGTAGTCGGTGGTGTCGTAGCCGTGCGTCTCGGAGGCGAAGACGGGACCGAGTGCGATCCCCGATGCACCGAGCCCCACGGCGTAGTCGAGCCACGGCACCAGGTCCAGCAAGCGGTGAGTGTCAGCGGGGTGCGGGGTTGCCGCCTTCTCCGCTCCTACGAATCCCAGCGGATAGACCTGCCACCAGATGGCGTGTTGTACCCACTCGGGCTCGTTCATTGCAGTTCACCCTTGCGTTGGATCGTGGCCGGCCCGTAGCGGACAGGGCGCCCGGGAACGGGTAGCGCCCTGACTAGCCTACGTCGACAAGCAGGTGGCTACCCGAGGCGAGCTGCCGCACCTCGCAGGGTTCGAGGTGGGCCGCTTCCGCGATGTCGGTGATCGCTGCACCCGCATCGGCTGCCCGGAGCACCGCCGATTCGAGTTCGGTCGTGAGCTGGTCGAGGTGCCACTGCACCGACTCGAGGTCCGCGGCGGCGGCTGCGACGCGACGGAGAGCGGGAGACAGCGGGAGTGCAAGCTCGGCGGGCTCCTCGTGGGAGAGCTGGAACCCGCACGAGCACGCCCAGACCAGTTCGACGTCGAACGCGGCGACCGGCTGCGGCAGCAGGCCGTAGGAAGACCCCCGATAGGACGTCTCGCGCAGGGTCATGGGTTCTCCGCAGTGGAGGGGGGCACCGACGGCCGTATCTCCTCGGCCAAGAGTGTCACCGATCGTCTGCGTCATCGCTCTTCTACCTTCCACCCAGAAATACGAAGTGTGCTGTCAACTAGTTCTACAAACTAGTTATATGCGGACTGACTCAATGCTGTCCACTTCATCATCATGAACAGCAGGAGACGGCCAGGGATCAAGGATGTGCTCGGGGCTTAGAGGGAATTCCGGAATGTGCCCTGCCATAGACCTGTGCGCAGAACACGACCAGCAGCAGCACGTGCACCGAGTCCCCGCCGTAGTACATGAGCTGTGCCGCCTGCTCCGTGTCCGCCGGCTGTCCGTCCCGATCGCCGACGGCATACAGGTGCTTCGCCACGATTCCGTGCACAGCGATCGACAGTCCGATCATGCTGCCCCGGAGCCAGGCGGGGGCGCGGTGCGGATTGGGGTCCAACCCGACGACGGCGTAGGTGAACAGGGTGCCCGAGGCCACGAAGTGGAGGTGCAGGAGGGGCCCGATCACCGGATCGTGAAGCATCGTCAATCCGGTGCCGTCCCAGTACAGGAATGCCATGGGCAGGGTATTCAGCAGGGTTGCGACGACAGGGTGGGTGAGCAGGCGCAAGGGTGCCGCCCGGAGCAGCCTGCTGAAGCGCCGACCCACGTCGACGGGGACCGCTCTCAGGAACAGGGATACCGGAGCGCCGAGGACGAGCAGCAACGGAACGAGCATGCCGAGGACGAGGTGCACGGCCGTGTGCACGGTGAAGCTCCCGGCGGCCGCATCGGCGACCGGCCCCACTGTCACCGCCAGGCCCAGCCCCGCGCCGGCCGACCAGGCGAGGGTGCGCCGAGCTTTCCAGTCGTCGCGTCCGCGGAGGGCGGCGGCCCGTCCGGCGAGTAGGTACAGCACGGCGAGCCCGATCCACACCAGCGCCACCGCGGTGTCCGCGACGAAGCCGGAGGGATCCCCACCGGCGAGTCCCGTGCCGCCTGGGTGATGGGAACTGTCGGTCAAGGCCGGGGGTTGGCCGGCCGGTTCGCTCGCCGGAGCGTCAGGAGCACCAGGATCCCGGCGATGAGGAATGCGAGAGCTGCACCGTTCCACATCAGGTCGTAGGGCAGCAGGTTGACTCCATAGCGGACCTCGTGCAGGTCGAGCAGTTTGTGCTGCACCAGGCCATCGAACAGCTGGAAGGCGCCGATGCCGATCAGGATGCCGCCGAACCAGCGGCGGATCGACAGGGCGCTGCGGCGCCTGAGGTCCGCGAAAAGGAAGAGCGAGGCGACCGTCGCGAACCAGCTGAAGGCGTGGAATACGCCGTCGGACACGAGACCGGCGGCCGGGGTGGAGCGGTCGTAGAAGTGGTGCCAGTGCAGCAGCTGATGGAAGACGGCCTCGTCGACGAACGCGATGATGCCACATCCGAAGAGGACGCCGACCAGCACGTTGCGGCGCTGCAGGTGGCCGCCCGGGGTGGGTGAAGCCGGCGTGGGAGGGGTCGACGAAGCGATGGCGATCTCCGTGGGTCGGATGGAGAGGACTGTCCCAGCGTGCCAGCGGCGTGCGAGGGCGTCCAGCATCTTCTTCCGGACGCACGCCCCGGCGGGGTATGACAAGCATCACGGGGACGGTCCCCAGACGGGTTCGGGCGCGCTCCCGGCCACTAGACTCGATTGCTGCACAAGCCCCAGCGGCACCAGTACCTCCCAGAGAAACGGCACCAGGCATGGCAACTGACTACGACGCACCGCGCAACAACGACGAGGACAAGGAAGCGGAATCACTGGAGGCGCTCCAAGCCAACCGGGGCGGTAGTACCCAGTCATCCTCCGTCGACGTGGAGGACGCCGACACCGCGGAGGGCATCGACCTGCCGGGCGCCGACCTCTCCGGTGAGGAACTCCTCATCCAGGTCATCCCACCCCAGGACGACGAATTCACCTGCGCCTCGTGCTTCCTGGTGCGCCACCGCAGCCAGATCGCCTCGGAGAAGGACGGACAGCAGTTCTGCAGCGACTGCGTGGGCTGAGCCGCCCTACGCCATCACGATTGCAAGGCACGGACGGCGCTTCCCGGGAGGGAGGCGCCGTCGTCCTGTTGTCGTCGTCCTGATGGTGGCGGCGCCGATCAGGACACCTTCTCGCCGTACCACCAGTGCGCGGATTCCGGCCGTGGCTGCTGGGCGAGCGGCAACTGCACGACGACCCCGTTGTGCCGAGGATGGGCCAGCACCATGCGCGCGACGGCGAGCAGGGCCGCGGGAAGGGACACGAGGACGACGACGGCGATCGCGTACATGGCGAGGGCTGCATGGAGGGGCGAGTGATAGAGATTGTCCAGCAGGGTGGCGCTGCCGAGCCACACCCACAACCAGAACAGGCCGATGACGTACAGCAGCGACCGAGCGCGCCTGTAACGCAACGGATAGTGCACCCGCCCACGCTTCATGTGCTGTCTCCCCAGACTCACGATCCGAGCCTGTCCCGACAGGCATAGCAGAAATAGTAGCGCCCGGCCGGGACAATTCCGGCGCTGGGAATCGCACGACGACCGCGCGACAGCGCTCCCTTCCCGGGAGGCGGACAGGGGTCGCCGGTGGAGCAGGTGCGGGATGGTATCGGAGGTCTCCGCTGGGAGTGGAAACCCCCGGGAGTGCTTCCGGCCATTGACAGCCTGCTGAGCTTTCCAATATGGCGGAGGTCACCTAGACTGCAGGAACTGGTCGAGCAGAAGGCCATGGGCCCACCGGACGTGGAGTTAACCATGGAACAGCATCCCCAGATCCTCGAACATCCGACCGTACCTCAGCATGGGGTGACGCAGTCCTGGGGAAGCGAGCGCGCGCTCCTGGCTCCCGTCCCTGGCACCGAGGACATCGGCTTTCCCGGCGATCTCTCCGCCGCATCGACGCGCCAGTTACGCATGCTGTGCAACCGCACGTACCAGCTTCTGGACATGGACCACCCGGCCCCCGAGTTGCGGGAGCGGTACGACGCCCTGATGGAGGAGCTCGGGCGCCGCGAACTCCAGGCCGGGAATCGTGGGAATGTGGACGATGCCCGCGAGAAGTTCCGTGACAACGCGCTTTTCTCGCGATTCGAGCTGTACCGCAACGGCGTCATGGCCGGCTACGTGCAGTACGACATGCGCGGCGGAGACGTCCACCTGCTGCACGCGGTCATCGACCCGAGGTTCCGCCGCCTGGGGCTCGAGCCCGTGCTCATGCAGGCGGTGCTGCTCAACGCGCACCGGCGGCGTCTCGCCGTCGTGCCGTACTGCCCCGAGGCCCAGGACTTCCTGCGCGATCACCCGCAGTTCCTCTCGCTGATTCCCGCCAAGCAGCGCCGACGCTTCAAGCAGCTCGTGGCTGCGCGGGGCGCGGCGGCGGACCGGGACCGCCGGTGACGTCGGTCGACGTCCTCTCCGAGGCGTTCGGGCGGTTGCCCGATCTGGTGCGCAGCGCGGTCGACGGCCTCGACGCGGAGCAGTTGTCCATCCGCCCCGCAGGCTCGGCCAACTCCATAGCGTGGCTCGTCTGGCACCTCACCCGGGTCGAGGACAGCCACTTCGCCGAGGCCTTCGGCCACGACGAGGTATGGCTGTCGAGCGGCTACGCCGATCGGTGGGGACTGGCGCTGGAGAGCGCCGACACCGGGTACGGACACTCGTCCGACCAGGTCGACGCCGTGCGGGTCGGGTCGGCGCAGCAGTTGCTGGACTACTTCGACGGTGTTCACACGCTCTCCGAAAGCCTTGTTGCAGGCCTCAATGACGAGGATCTGCACCAAGTGGTCGATGAACGGTGGGATCCACCGGTGACGCTGCTCGTCCGGCTCGTGAGCGTACTGGACGACGCCGTGCAGCATGCCGGCCAGGCCGCCTATGCGCGGGGAATCATCCTCGCCGGAGGCTAGGCAAGTCCGGTCTGCCTCAGCGTGATGTTGAGCCGACCGTCGAAGCCGATACCCTCGGGGGCCGTGCCGGGTAGCGTCCGGAGGACCCCGTGATAGGCGAACCGTGAGGGGCCTCCGAAGACGAAGAGGTCTCCGGACGCGAGTTCCACGTCCTGCCACGGCCGATTGCGGCTCTCCGTGTTGCCGAAGCGGAAGATGCACGCCGATCCCAGGCTCAGGGACACGACCGGCGCGTTGATGCGCTCCTCCCTGTCCTGATGCATCCCCATCTTCGCTGCGTCGTCGTAGTAGTTGACCAGGGCGGCATCGGGCTCGTAGGACGAGCCGGCCTCCGCCCCGTACGCGGTGGCCGCGGCGTCGCGCCCGAGGAGCCGGAGCATGGCGGGAAAGGGGGCGACGGCGCCACCGCCGGCGTCGTCCGCCGTGCGGCTGTACCGGTAGGGGAGCCAGTGCCAGCCGAGGCTCACGCTCCTCACGGACATCACGCCGCCGTTCGGCATCGTCACGGCCCGCATGGGCACCGGTCCGCTCGCCCACCCTCGGCACAGGTTGACGAGTTCCTGCTGGTGCTCCAGGCCGAGCCAGCCAGGAACATGCACGGCTCCTGGAGCCAGCTCGCGCCGTGGACGGGGGATCAGTGCATCCGTCAGCTCACTCACTCCACCATTGTGCGCCGCTACCACCGGAGACGCTGCCGTGATCCGGCATCGGGGGGAAGCCTGAGGAGCCCGCATTCCCTGGATGCTCCCGAGCGAGGAGCATGTGCGCTCCGTCAGGTCTCCGGGTCCTTCTCGCCGGCCTCGATCGGTGCGTCGATCGCGTTTCCGCTGACCGGCATCGGGCAGGTGCCGTAGAGGGGTGAAGGCGCTCGGGTAGTTGATGGCGCGGTTGAAGTCGAGGATGACGGTTCCGTCGGGTCGCGGTTTGCGCGCGGTCACTTTCCGCCAGGCAGCCGTAGACGTTCCGTTGGTGCTGTCATTGAACGTGATGACCAGGGAACCGGCGTCCTCCTGCGAGGCTTCGAGGCGGAACTCCCGACCATTGCCCGGCAGGGAGAACACGACGGCACCCACGATCCGCTCCGTACCCGGCACCTCCGGGTGCGCGGTGCGGATGCGTTCCTCGCGCGGTTCGTCGTACGGCTCGAACCGGCCCTGCACCACGAGGTCGGGACGGTAGTCGAACACCGGCACTTTGGCGAACTGCGTCAGCGTGGGAGCTTCGGCGTCCCTGGTCCGGACGGCGTAGCGGCCGGCGCGACGCGCGAGCTCCACGACGACCCGTCGGCCATCCGGCCCGCCGTGGGCCACCCACAGCAGCGAGGCGTCGTCGTCCAGGGCCGCTGTGATCGTGCCGTCCACGAGCTGTCCGGTGGCAAGGTCGGTCAGGCCGTCCTCGGGACGAGCGGTCAGGCGTGCCGTCCCTCCGGCTGCTGACCAGAGGCCCGGAACGGAAGCGACTTCGGCGGCCTCGCTGCCGAGCCACTGGAAGGACGTCAGGGTGAGCCAGCCGTGGGTTTCCGCGAGCGCTGCGTCGCGGCCCTCCCGGAAGCGGGCCCAGCGCTGCTCTGCGGTCTGCGGTGTGGTGGTCATGGCGTCCTCCTCGCTCGGCGTCGTGCACCGGCTAGAACCCCGGGACGGCGTTCCCCATTCCCCGGTACCGGCGCAGGTTCGTGCTCAGGCGACGGGCGGAATGACCTTGTCGGTAGCCAGCCCCTGCAGGAGCTCGATGAACCTGTCCTCCGTATCGAGGCAGTCCGCGAACCCGTGCTGGCGGGCCTTGATGGTCGAGGTGACGTTGTCGAAGCCCGACCGGAAGATGAAGTCGCCGAACGACCACCCTGCAAGGTCCCGGAAGGGCGTGGACACGAGGTCGTGCTCCACGACCATCTCGTTCCAGAGGTCCTCGTACTGGGGCATCGCTTCCGCGAGCAGGACGGGCTGCGGCTCGGCGTAGTCCATGTCGAAGTGGCGGGCGAAGGCCGGCCAGAGATGGCGCCAACGGATCTGGTCCCCGTTGGTGATGTTGTAGACCTCGCCCGCAGCTCGCGGTTCCGAGCCTGCCCACACGGTCGCCCTGGCCAGCAGCGAGGCGTCGGTCACCTGGTAGAGCGCATCGTAGGCGGCGTGCGTGCCCGGGAAGCGCAGCGGCTGTCCCAGTTCGCGGGAGATGCTCGCGTAGACGGCGACGACCATGAGGATGTTCATCGGGTTGCCGACCGCGTATCCCACGACTCCCTCCGGTCGCAGCATCGTGGCCTCGAAACCGTGCTCGGCCGCCGCGGCACGCAGGATGTCCTCCTGCTCGTAATAGAAATTCGGCTGGATCAGCCGTGGGTCACGTTCCTTGGCGGGAGTGTTGAAATAGCCGAGGTGGGCTCCATAGGCCTTTCCGCCCTGGTACAGGGTCACGTGGCGCAGGGGTGCACCTGCTGCCTCCAGGCCCTGCAGGGCGTTCCGCAGCAGGGCCGAATTCACCTCGATCTGTTCCCTGGTGGTAGGACGCTCGATGTAGGCGCCGAAGACCAGATGGGTGGTGTCAGCTGCCGCCTCGATCCCGGTGCGCGCTGCGTCTGCGTCCAGCAGGTCGACGGACAGGTGTTGCCAGCGCGCACCGGCGACCGGGCGGCGGCTCAGCCCGCGCACGGGCACGCCACGGCGAACGTATTCATCGGCCACGTGGCGGCCGATGACCCCGCCCGCTCCGGCCACCAGGACGCTCTTCACGTCGTCTCCTGCCGGGCGTGGCGTGCGTGTCTGCTCCGAGTGGGTCAACGGGTCTCCTGCGACGATGGCGATCAGTGCACGGTGTCGACTATAACTCGCACCCGCAGGCGGAGTTCTCCGGCCGACCGGGGGTGCCGGCCGTCCACGAAGGTGTGGTAGATCCGGGTCCCCGTGCGCTACGGGTGGCGCTCCGCCGAAGCTCTAGCAAAACGCCGCCAGCCCGTCCACCACCGTCCAGCCCACCTGGCCCAGGTGGTCCGTCTGGGACGATGGAACCGCGGAAACGCCGCCTTGAGCCACACCGGGACGCCCAGGTCGAGCACGAGGAGGGGCCCGATCGGTCGCACCAGGAGGAGACGGACATGGCGGAAGCATCAGTGACTGCGGCAGCGCCCGGGGGGAGCGACGGACTCACCGACGAGCCGACCGACGAGCCGACCGACGAACTGACCGATGAGCCTACCGATTCGCCCGCTGATCTGGCGGGGGAGGCGGCGGCCGACGTCGAGGACGAGACAGAACCCGCGGCTGTCCCCGTGCCGACGCCGCATGCCGACGGCGGGGACCATGTCCTCCTGCCACACCCGGACCAGCCGACCTGGCGGGAGGACTACCCGTACGACAAGCGGATGACGGAACGTGAGTACCAGAAGGCGAAGAGGGCCCTGCAGATCGAGCTGCTGAAGATGCAGGGATGGGTGAAGGCGAACCGTGCCAAGGTCGCCGTCCTGTTCGAAGGGCGCGATGCCGCAGGCAAGGGCGGCACGATCAAGCGGTTCACGGAGAACCTGAACCCCCGCGGTGCGAGGATCGTCGCGCTCGACAAGCCGAGCGAGAAGGAACAGACCCAGTGGTACTTCCAGCGCTACGTATCGGTGCTTCCGTCGGGCGGGGAGATCGTCCTCTTCGACCGGTCCTGGTACAACCGGGCGGGTGTGGAGCGTGTCATGGGCTTCTGCACGCCCGCCGAGTACCTCGAGTTCATGCGGCAGGCGCCGGAGCTCGAGCGCATGCTCGTGCGCAGCGACACCCACCTCATCAAGTTCTGGTTCTCCGTGTCCCGCGAGGAACAGCGGCGCCGCTTCGCCCAACGCCACACCGACCCGGTGCGCCGCTGGAAACTCAGCCCCATGGACCTGCAGTCCCTCGACAAATGGGACGCCTACACCGAAGCGAAAGAAGCCATGTTCTTCTACACGAACACGGCGGATGCGCCCTGGACGGTGATCAAGAGCAACGACAAGAAGCGGGCTCGGATCGAGGCACTGCGCTACGTGCTCTCGGTGCTCGACTACGACGAGAAGGACCACGACGTCGTCGGCACGCCCGACGCGTTGATCGTGGGAACGGGCCCGCAGTCCGGGGTCTTCGAGTCGGGCGAGCAGTCGACCAGTCTGTTTCCGAAGCTCTGACCGGGTTCCGGCTCGTTCCGGGACGGCTCAGCCGTTGTAGCCGGCAGATGCGCCCAAGCCGACCATGATGAGGATGAAGAACAGGATGCCGGCGAGAATCGCCAGCGCGTAGAGGATCGTGGTGATCCACCCCAGGACCTTGCCTGCTGTCGCGGGTACACCGAGGCGCTCGGCTTTCCGCGCCTGCCAGATAGCCATCGGCCCCAGGATGATGCCCGCCACGAAGAACCCCACGAGCCCGAGGATCAGGGAGAGCTGGGCTGCCTTCTCGCCCTCGATCGTTCGGGAGGAGGACTGGTACATCCCCTGCTGGTACGGCTGCTGGTACGGCTGCTGGTAGGGCTGGGTGGGCTGGTACGGGCCGCCACTGCCCTGCTGGCCGAAGGCGTCGCCGTCGTACGGGTTCTGACGGCTGCCGGAGAAGGGCCGCTCGCTGGGATAGGGGTCCTGGGACATGGTGGCGTTCCTTCGCTCGGCTGGTGTGATGGTGCACCCGGAGCTTCTGCTTCGGGGGCACCATCATCTCGCGGACGGCGTACTGGTGCACACCGCAGGGGGAGTAGGCCTACGCGTTCACGCGCTGTTCGGTGCGGAGGCGGGAATGCCGGTTGCCGTAGGCGAAGTAGATCGCGAAACCGACCACGAGCCAGATCGCGAAGAACAGCCAGGTGATGGTGGCCAGGTTGAACATCAGGTACAGGCAGAGGACTGCCGAGGCGATCGGGATGACCTTGCCGAACGGCACCCGGAAAGCAGGCTTCAGGTCCGGACGCTTCCGGCGGAGCACGATGATCCCGAGGCTCACGGTGATGAAGGCGGACAGCGTGCCGATATTGATCATCTCCGCGAGCACCTCCACCTTCGTGAAGCCGGCGAGGACGGCGACGACGACGCCGCACAGGATCTGGGTGCGGGCCGGCGTCGAGTGCTTGTCCGACGTACGGCTCAGTCCCCGGGGCAGGAGGCCGTCACGGCTGAGCGCGAAGATGACGCGGGCGAGGCCCATGAGCAGCACCATGATCACCGTGGTCAGGCCGATCAGGCTGCCCAGGGAGATGATCCCGGCGGCCCAGTCCGCTCCGACGAGCTGGAAGGCCGTCGCGAGCGACGGCGCCCCCGAGGCTCCGAGCTCCTTGTAGGACACCATCCCCGTCACCACCAGCGTCACCAGGATGTAGAGGACGCTCACGACGGCGAGGCCGGCGAAGATACCGCGAGGCAGGGTGCGGCTCGGGTTCTTCACTTCCTCCGCAGACGTGGCGACGACGTCGAACCCGATGAACGCGAAAAAGACCAGGGCTGCGCCGGAGATGATGCCGGTGAAGCCGAAGGCGGCCGGTGAGGCGCCGCTGAGGAAGGACAGGAACGGCTGCTCGGCCCAGCCGGCGCCACTCTCGGCAGCAGGTTCGGAGGCGGGGACGAACGGGGTGTAGTTCTCCGGGCTGACGTAGAAGAAGCCGACGACGATCACGAACAGCACGATGCCGATCTTGATCACGGTGAAGACGCTGTTGACCCTCGCGGAGAGCTTCGTGCCGTAGATGAGGACGGCCGTGAAAATGGCCACGATCAGCAAGGGGCCCCAGGTGAGGTTCAGGCCGAGCAGGCTGATCTCGGCCGGGATGTCGGCGTTCAGGACGCTGAAGAGGTCGCTCAGGTACACGCCCCAGAACTTGGCGATGACGGCGGCGGCCATGAGCAGTTCGAGGATCAGGTTCCAGCCGATGATCCATGCCAGCAGCTCACCCATGGTGGCGTAGGTGAAGACGTAGGCACTGCCTGCGACGGGGAGCGCCGTGGCGAACTCGGCGTAGCACATGATGGCCAGGGCGCACGTGATCGCGGCCAGGACGAAGGAGATGGTGACGGCTGGGCCGGCATTGAAGGCCGCAGCCTGCGCGCCTACCGAGAAGATGCCGGCGCCGACGGCTACGGCGACGCCCATGATCATGAGGTCCCAGGTGTTGAGGGACCGTTTGAGGCCGTGTCCCTTTTCGTCGGAGTCCTTGATCGACTGCTCGATGGACTTGGTCCGGAAGAGGTCCATGGGGGTGCTGGTCCTTCACTGCTCAGGGGGTGGTGTGGACGCCGGGTGCGGCAGGCCCTTGTGAAGGATAGGAGGGCGCACGCACCCGCCGCATCTTCGTTACGAGGCGGCGGGTCCGGGCGCGGCGGGGTCAGGCGTCGCGCTTCAGGAGTGCGTGGCGGGGGCTGTCCGGGTTCATGAGGGAGTGCTTCCGGCCGTAGAACCAGTAGACGGCGAGGCCTATCAGGAGCCACACGCCGAACCTCAGCCAGGTCTCCCAGTGGAGCTGGAGGATCAGGAAGAGCGAGGCGAGGACACCGAAAGCAGGGACGATCGGCATCAGGGGCAGCGTGAAGGTACGGGGGACCTCAGGCCGCGTGCGGCGTAGCACGATCACCGCGATGCAGACGACGATGAACGCGGCGAGGATCCCGATATTGGTGAGGTCGGCGACGGCGCGGATGGGGAAGACGCCCGCGAGCAGTGCCGATGCGACACCGGCGATCCAGGTGACGCGCTGCGGCGTTCCGTTCCGGTCCGTCGTCGAGAACCATGCCGGCAGCAACCCGTCCCTGCTCATGGAGAACCAGACGCGGGTCACGCCGAGGAGGAAGGTCAGCATGACCGTGAGGATCGAGATCACGGCGAACGCCGAGATGATCGTGGCGACGACGGGCAGACCGACGGACTGGAAGGCGGAGGCGAAGCCCGCCGTCGGGCTGATGTCCTCGTAGTTCTGCATGCCGGTGAGCACGAGCGTCGCGAGGACGTACAGCACCATGGCGATCAGGAGGGACAGGAGGATCGCCTTCGGCATGTGCTTCTTGCCGTCGGTGGCTTCCTCCGCCGCCGTGCTCATGGCGTCGTACCCGAAGACCGCGAAGAACACCGTGGCAGCGCCGGTGAACACGGCTCCGAGGCCCGAGGGCAGGAACGGCGAGTAGTTCTCCGCGTTGACGTAGAAGAATCCGAGGCCCACGATTCCGAGGATGAGCAGGATCTTGAGCCCGACGGCGATGAGCTCGAACTTGCCGAAGGTCTTGGTGCCGCGGCTCAGGATGAACGTGATGAGGAGGCACACCACGATCGCGGGTACGTTGACCACACCACCCTCGATGGTGTCCGGGGTGCCCTGCATCCACGTGGGCACAGTGACGCCGATGCCGGACATGAACTCGGTGAAATAGCCCGAGATGCCGATGGCGACGACGGCCACGATCGCGATGTACTCGAGCAGCAGGTCCCACCCGATGAACCAGCCGATGATCTCGCCGAGGGCTACGTAGCCGTACGTATAGGCGGAGCCGGCGCGCGGGATCATCCCGGCGAATTCCGCGTACGAGAGGGCAGCAGCCGCACTGGCGAGCCCTGCGACGAGGAACGATATCAGGACGGCCGGTCCGACGGGGGATCCGTCTTCGCCGCCGTTCGCGACGAGTCCGGCCAGGGTGAAGATGCCGACGCCGATGATGCCGCCGACCCCGATCGCCGTCAGTTGCCAGAGCCCCAGGCTCTTGAAGAGGCCGGTGCGGCCCGTCTCGTCCTCGACGTTGTCGATGGGCTTGCGCCGTAGGAGGGATTGTGGGCTCTGCACGCCTGGGTTGTCTGACATCATTGTCCGTTCTCGAAGGGAAGTGCTTGTGGCACGTGCCAAGTATGAGCGGCACAGTCGGTGAGGGGAAGTTGACGCTTCCGAAGGTGAATGGTCAGTTCTGCTTAACTGTCAAACGCAGTCGAGCGACGGACGGTTCGTCCTCAGACCGGATGATCGCGCACGGCCGTGCGATGCAGTCGGAAGGTCAGGAAGAGCCGGTGCGCGGTGATCACGACGGCGAGCCATGCGATGCCGAGTGTCCATGCCACGAGGACGTCGGTCAGCCAGTGGTGCCCCAGGAAGACCCGGCTGAGGCCCATCGTCACGGCGAAGAGGACGGCGAGCGTGATGGTCAGGGCACGGGTGCGCTTGCGACGCTGCCGCAGCACGAGCAGGTAGGCGACGATGCCGGCGATGACGAGGGCGTTGAGGGAATGCCCGCTGGGGAAGGACGGCGAGGATTCGTAGGGCGGAACGGCGAGTTCGACAGGGGGCCGCAGGCGTCCGATGGCGTCCTTGCCCGCCACGGTCATCAGCAGGGAACCGAACGCCGCGGCCGGCAGCAGGATCACGGGCGACCAGGATCGTCGGCTGACGGCGAGGAACACCATGATGAGGATGGCCAGGATCGGCATGCCGATCGGTCCGCCGATGTTCGTGTAGCCGGTGATGAAGGCGTTGAGCCAGTCCTGCCGGAGTGACACGGCGAGGTTGAGGGCGGGCTGGTCGAGGGCCGCGACGCCGTCCGCCTCCACGACGGACTCGTACACTTCAGCCGATGCGGCTGTCAGGGCCGCAGCGATCCCGCCGCCGATTCCGATGATGAGGAGCAGCGCTGTATGCGGACCCACCCATCGCACGAGGGGGCGGATGCGCCGGACGAGGAAGCGGCCGACCGGCGTCGTCCAGCGGGTGAGGTCCCGCGGCCCGACGTACTGGTCCTGGTGAGCTGGCATCCATCGACTCTATGCCGGAGCCGACGTCGGCGGCACCTCGGATGCCGGGCCGTGCTTCCGTTTGCGTCACCCGTCCATGTGCTGGTCTCCGTTGGTCTGCTCATGCTCTCCCGGGTCCGGCCGAGATAACCCGGCGTGCCATCGAGCATGCCATGAGGTATTCGCAGGAAGAGTCGCCGACCATCGGGGGGATGCAACTAGGCTGACCGCATGAGCGAGCCACGACAGATCCGCGACATCGTACGCGGCGTCCCCGTCTTCCCGGACGAGATGCCGCCCTTCGATCCGGGGGCGGCCCCTGCCTCGCCGATCGCACTGTTCATCGAGTGGCTGGAGCGTGCGGTGGAGGCCGGCATCGCAGCACCCCACGCGGTCAACCTGTCAACGGTCGGCGACGACGGAGCACCGGACGCCCGCGTCGTGATCCTCAAGGACGTCGTCGAGACGGGATGGCAGGTGGCGTCAAGCAGCGACAGCCCCAAGGGTAGGCAACTGACGGCCCGCCCAGCCGCGGCCCTCACGTTCTTCTGGCCGGCAGCAGGGCGGCAGGTCCGGGTCCGCGGGGCCGTGTCCACCGGCAGCACGCAGGAGAACGACGCCGATTTCCAGCGCCGGCACCCGGTGGCCCGGGCGCTCGTGCTGGCGGGTACGCAGAGCTCGGTGGTGCGGGGCCGGGACGACATCGACACCGCGGTAGCGGAGCAGGTACGCCGCATCGAGGCGACGGATGGACTGACCTCGACGACATGGACGGTCTTCACGATTGCACCGGACGCGGTGGAGTTCTGGCAGGCCGACCATGAGCGCCGGCACACCCGCCTCCTCTACACCCGCTTCGGGGAGGGCTGGCGCCGGGAGATCCTCTGGCCGTAGCGGGTTGTCTGCCTTCGCCAGGGTGTCGACGGGCGAGAACAGCAACTATGCTGCCGCCTACTATCGAGACGAAGATCGGAGCTCTGATGTTGGTCCGCCATCGTGACGCTGAACCGTCGATCGATCCCTCTGCGTATGTTGCACCGTCCGCGGTGATCGTGGGTGATGTCCGTATCGCTGCGGGTGCGCGTGTTCTTCATGGGGCTTTGCTCTCCGCGGAGGACGGCGAAGTCGTCATCGGTGAGGACACGGTGGTCATGGAGCAGGCGCTCATCCGTGGCCGCGCAGGTTCTCCGGCCCGCATAGGAGCGGCGGTGATGATCGGTCCGCACGCTCACGTGAACGGCAGCGTGGTGGAATCCGAGTGTTTCATCGCGACCGGGGCGGCATTGTTTCCCGGCAGCCGGGTAGGTGGGGGCTCGGAGATTCGGATCAACGGCGTCGTGCAGGTCAACACGGCCGTGCTTCCCGGTTCGATCGTACCGATCGGCTGGGTCGCCGTAGGCGATCCCGCCTCCATCCTTCCACCCGAACGACACGACGAGATCTGGGCGATCCAGCGTGAACTCGACTTCGGTGGCACCGTCTACGGTGTGGGCCGGGACGTATCGCTGCGGGAGATCATGCGCCGCCAATCCGAGTACTACGGTGTGCATGCCACAGACACCGTCATTGCCCCACAGCGGATTCTCCCAGCCGGCACATTCCCTCGCCCGCCATGGGCTTTGTCATCCTGCTGTCGACGGCGCCCGGAGGGGATGAAGACCCTGCGATGGCCCGCTACGCCGTCGTCGTTCCGTCGGCCGGTTCGCCGACGCGCACGCGCAGCTTGTGCACGAAATCGAGTTTGGCGATCACCGCAGGCGGCAGGACGAAGGGATACAGGTCGTTCGCGCCCATGCTGCGATTGACCTGGTTCAGTGCGACGGAGAGCGGGATCCAGGTCTCACGGACGACGACGGCGAAGTCCTCGGTGCTGTTCGGGCCGGGGCCGGAGGCGAGTCCGTACTGCAGGGCCGTATCAACGGTGTCGCAGATGTGGAGGTAATGCGCGAAGGTCTCGGCGAAGTCCTCGTAGGGGTGCATGGTCGCGTACATGGAGATGTGGTTCTTCTCCCAGCCCTCGGGCGCTCCCTCGTCGTAGTGCCGCTTGATGGCGTCCTTGTAGCTGGCCCGGTCGTCACCGAAGATGCTGCGGGCCCTGTCCGTCACCTCGGGATCCGAGAAGACGAGGGTGCCCTCGAAGTAGTGGCCGGTCTCGTGCCGGAAGTGCCCGAGCATGGTGCGATAGGGCTCGTCGAGCTTGGCGCGCATCTTCTCCCGGTGTGAGTCCACCGTCTCGGCGAGATCGATCGTGATGAGACCGTTCTGGTGGCCGATCACCACCTTTTCCTCGACGCTCGAGAGCAGGTCGAACGCGAGGCCGCGTTCCGGGTTTTGGATCCGGTCCTCGATGGGGAGTCCCAGGACGTCGAGTTCGTAGATCAGGTGCCGCTTCGACCGCTCGGCATCGAGGAACTGCGCCAGGCCGGTCGTGTCGTGGTCCTCGGGGCGGGTCCGCGTCAGGGTGCAGCTGAAGCACTCGTCCCCGTCCTCCCGGACCAGCCAGGTGCAACCGGACAGCGCGAGGTTGGTGCAGCGCCGGAGTTGCTGGCCCTGCAGGTCGCGGTACACGCCGGCGTCGTCGAGCGGAGCGATGATCCGCTCTCCGCGGTGGTAGCCCAGCTGCGTGCCGCAGGCGAGGCAGCGGGAGTTCTCGAAGAACAGGGCAGAGGCGCAGACGGCGCAGGTGAAGCGTTGCATGGGGTCCTGGATCTCGTGGTTTCGTGTTTTGGTGGGGTCAGCTGAAGAAGACGATGCGGATCAGTGCCGCGCTACCGATCACGAGGATCGTTGCGCGCAGCGCGAGCGGGGAGAGCTTGCGGCCCACGCGTGCCCCGAGGAAACCTCCGAGGGTGGCGCCCACCGCGATGATGAGCACCACGGCCCAGTCGATCGACTCCCACGCGAAAACCATGAAGGTCACGGCGGCGACGGCGTTGACGGCGGTGGTCAGGACGTTCTTGATGGCGTTGATGCGCTGGAGGCTCTCGATCGTGACCATGCTCATCAGTCCCACGATCAGGATCCCCTGCGCCGCACCGAAGTAGCCTCCGTAGACGCCCAGCACCGCGATGCCGGCGAGGAGGAGCAGCGTGCGGCGGCGCGACGGACCGACATCGGGCGGCGCCTCACCGGCCTTCGCGGCAGCGGCGCGCTGCACGCGCGGTGCAAGCGCCACCATGACCAGACCGATGATGATCAGGACCGGGACGATCGCCTGGAACGCTTCGGCCGGAAGCACGAGCAGCAGGAGCGCCCCGCCGAGCCCGCCGAGGACGGACAGGGGCAGGAGCCGCAGCAGGAGGCGCTTGTTCGCGGCGATCTCGCGGCGGTAGCCCCACGATCCCGAGAGTCCGCCACCCACCAGGCCGATGTTGTTCGAGATGTTGGCGACGATCGGCGGGTATCCGAAGAGCAGCAGGGTGGGGAAGGTGACCAGCGTGCCGGAGCCGACCACGACGTTGATCATCCCGGCCCAGAAACCCGCGAGGAGGATGACGGCGATCTCGATCACGCGGGGAGTTCCCTTCCGGTCGTTGAGGGCGCCACGACATACGACTGCCGTGCCATTGTTCCGGCACGGCAGTCGATGGAAGGGGCGCTAGGCCAAGGATATGTGAGCAGCGAGGGCGCCTCTGCCCTCAGGCGTCCTCGCGGTTGGGGCTCTCCAGGATGAAGAAGTTGGACTGGTTCCCGTCCTTGCGCTGTTCCTGGTAGATGAAGTTCAGCTGGCGCTCGTCGAACGTCCTGAACCATTCGTCCCAGCTCACGTGACGCAGCTTGTCCGTGTCCTCGTTGAAGTCGAAGCGGAGGACGCCCAGGTGATCGCCGTGCTCCGTGCCATCGACCGTAGCAGGGCGCGCGCCGCGGGACTCCGCCCACTGCTTGATGACCTCGTGATGGGTGGTCGCGAGACTGCGGCCCTCCCGTTCGGGGTCCTCGTCGGGTGACGTGATCTCCTGGGAGTACTTGAGCGACTTGGACGTCTCGGAACCCGTGCGGATCCTGCCGCCGTCCGGTCCTGCGCCGACGTCGTCCGACGCATCGTCCGGCTCGCTTCCCGAAGCGTCGTCGTCCCGTTCATTGCCGGCGGCGTGCTCCTGCTTCGCCTTGGCAACGGCGTCGACGAGCTCGCCCTTCCGCATGCCGGAGGTTCCTGAAAGGCCTTCCTCCTTCGCCTCGCTGCGCAGCTCGTCCACCTTCATCCCGCGCAATTCGGTCTCGCTGACGTCGGGTGTGTCGGGGGTCTGGTTCCCGGGCTCGTTCGCCATGCTGAACTTCCTTCCGGTCGACGTTCCCGGTGGCGGGCACTGGATGCCCGGACCGAAGAACTAAGCGTGCTTACTACCCTCGTCGTCGGGAGGTCGGCTGTCAAGGAACGACCCGCCGACGCATTCCGCCTCAGTGACCGAACTCGTCCGAATCGACGATGTCCGCTGCGCCGGTATCGAGCAGGTAGATATTCGCCAGCTCGGCGCCCGAGAGCTCGAAGTCGAAGATGTCGAGGTTCTGCGCGAGCCGCTCGCGGTTCGAGGACTTCGGTATGGCCACCAGTCCCTGCTGTACGTGCCAGCGCAGCACCACCTGCGCCGCCGTGCGGCCGTGCGCCTCGGCGATGGCGGCGACACCGGGTTCGTCCAGCAGGCCGCTGCCCGGGCCCAGGGGACTCCAGGACTCGGTCACGATGCCGTGCTCGTTGTGGAAGGCGCGCTCCTCGATCCGCGGGCGCTGCGGGTCGAGCTGGATCTGGTTGACGTCGGGCACGATCCCGGCGTCGATGACGTCCTGCAGATGGGTGGGCTTGAAGTTCGAGGTTCCGACGGCACGCACGAGCCCTTCCTCGAGAAGCGCTGCAATACCCTGTACGGCCTCGACGTAACGGCCCTGGGCCGGGTTGGGCCAATGGACGAGCAGGAGGTCGATGTAGTCCACGCCGAGCAGTTTCGTGCTTTCCTCGAACGCGCGACGCACACCGTCGGTGGAGTGGTGCTCGCGGTTGAACTTCGTCGTAATGAAGAGTTCCTCGCGAGGGAGCCCCGAGCGGCGGATCCCCTCGCCAACGCCCTTCTCATTGCGGTAGTTCTCTGCGGTGTCGATGAGCCGGTACCCGGTCTCGATCGCGAGGTCGACCGTCTCAGCGGCTTCCTCGTCGTGCAGCGGCCAGGTGCCGAGACCGAGGACGGGTAGGCGGGCGCCGCTGCGCAGTTGGACGGTGGGGGCGAGTGCCATGGGGTAGCTCCTGCTCGAAGGTCGGTGTCCGACCCACCATTTCCCCTCCGCGTGCGCCTCGTCAACACACCTCGTCGGCATACCGGGGTGACGTGCGGGATCGCCCGTGCGGGTGGACCTAGCTGGTGAGCGGTTGCCACGCGAGGTCGGGTACCTCGGTTGTGGAGCTGGTCGCGGCACTGAAGGGGCCACCGGAGGAGCCACCGGAGGAGCCACTGTAGGAGGCACGCGGGCCCTGATGGGGCAGGCCGACAGCAAGCAGATCATCGATCAGCTCATTGATGGCCTGCGCAATGCAGTCCCGCTCCTCACGGGGGAGGGGCGCGAGGCCATGGAGGTAGGCGTCGATCTCCAACTCGTCGAAGAAGCCCCCCGAGTTGAGGTAGTGGGAGTGGATGTCCTGCACTGTGAGTGCCGACGTCATCATCGCCGCGTGGGCGGTTTGGAACTGCACGACGGGCTCCTCATGGCAGGATCACCGGCGATGCCGGCGCCGGATGTTCACGCAAACTTACGCCCAACTCCTTCAAGGCGTCCCTCACGGAACCTCAAGATCTGCTCAAGCGGTCGTCCTGCACGCGATGGCGCGGACGAAATTGATAAGGGTACTTAATTTCACAATGCGGAAGAATGCGCCTATAGTTTCGGACAGGCCTAGCAGCGGGCCATCGAACCACCTACCAGTGGAGCTGACCATGGAAACTTCCCCGCTCGTCGATGATCGTCCCGAAGCTGTGCGACTGCCCGAGGCGGAGCACGTTGCCTGGGGGAGTACGCCGAAGGCCGTCCACGCGCCGCGCCCCGACGAGTCCGAGTTCCCGAGTGACCTGGCCACAGTCAGCACGCGCCAGCTGCGGGTCCTGTGCAACCAGGTGTACCGCCTGCTCGACAGGGACTTCCCGCCGATGGAGGCCCTGCATCGGTACGAGATGCTGGTCGAGGAGATCGAGCAGCGCGAGGTCCAGGCCGAGACGAGGACTGCTCCCGTCCGGGTGCGCAGTGGTTTCCGTGACAACTCCCTGTTCTCCCGCTTCGAGCTGTTCAGTGACGGCACGATGGTCGGCCACGTGAAGTACGAGATGAAGGGCTCGCACGCCGTCCTGATCCAGGCCGTCGTGGACCCGCGCTTCGATGCAGTCGATGTCGAACCGGCGTTGATCCGCCAGGTGCTCCTCAATGCCCACCGGCGGCGTATTGCCGTCGTCCCCTATTGCCCGAGGGTTCGTGACTTCCTGGCGGAGTTCCCGCAGTACCGCACGCTCCTGCCGCCCGACCAGCGCAAAAGGCTCGAGGCCGCACTGGTCGCCGCGGAGGGCTAGCCCTTCGCGGGCAGCCGCGTAGCGACGAGGAAACGGTTGCGGGCTGTGATGAGGTAGCGCAGGCACGGTCGGAGCAGGATTCGCTCCACCGCCGCGCCGACCACCCCGAACGGTGCCGAGAACTCGATCCTGTCCACCATGGTCGTTTGTCCGCCCTCGGTCGAGAACTCGTGGACGTGCCTGAAGGTGCGGAAAGGGCCGCGGCGCTGCTCGTCGACGAAACGACGAGGGGCGTCGAACTCGGTGATGAAGCTCGTCATCCTGATCGGGAGCCCGAAGTGCCAGGCGCGCCATGTCACGTGCTGGCCCGGTCCGATCAGGCCGCTCGTGACGCCTCCTATTGCACGCTCACGGGTCAGACGCATAGAGCCGACATGCGCGTCGATGCTGCGCGCCCGGTCGAACAGTTCGGCCTGCGGAAGATCGGTGGTCGTCGTGCAGGTGAAGGCGACGGTCATGCAGCCAGTATTGCAGCCGGAACGAAGGACGCCGGAGCGAGCACTCGGGTCAGCCGGGAAGAGGCTCGATCGCGGCGGCACTTTGCGTCCGGGCCACGTTACCAATGGGTAACATGTCGGTCATGCACCTGATCTTCCGCACGCTGCTCCAGCTGTTCCTCGCGCGCAGGCGCCCCGCCCTCAGCGTGTGGGACCCGAGCAGCGTCGCCCTTCGGGTGCTGGTGACGGACATCGATATCGCGATGCACATGAACAACGGGATGTACTTCTCCGTGTTCGATCTCGGACGCTTCGACCTGATGGTGCGCAGTGGAGTCCGGCAGCAGATGCGCCGGCGCCGATGGACGCCCGTTGCCGCGGGCGAGACGATCAGCTTCAGGAAATCCCTCCAGCTCAACCAGCGGTACACCATAGAGACGCGGATCATCGGACTCGACGAGCGAGCCATCTACTTCGAGCAGCGCGCTGTGACGAACGGTGAGATCTATGCACGTGCCGTCATCGCGACGCGTCTCGTCTCACCGTCCGGGCCGGTCAGCAACACGGAGATCATCGCTGCCTTCGGGGCCCCTCCTGAAGATGTGGTGTTGCCCGAGTGGATCCACGAATGGCGCCTCAACAACGCGCTGCCGAGCACGCGCCGCCCTGCACCGCATGCCTGGTGATCCGTCGCTCGGGGTGCAGGCCGCTAGGGGGTGCCCTGCGACTTGCTCCGACCCCGAACCAGCCGCTGAACACCGTACAGGGCGAGCCCCAGCGCGAGCAGGATGCCGGCGCGCAGCCAGATCTCACCGGTCTGTTGCGTGAGGAGCAGGATGCAGGACGCGATCGCGAGGTAGGGGAAGATGACGGGGATCCGGAAGTGCCGGTGTTCCACGTCGTCCTTCCGCAGCACGAGCACCGCGATGTTGGTGCTGAGGAATACGAACAGGAGCAGCAGTACGACGGTCTGGGACAGCGATTCGAGCCCGCCCGTCAGCGTCAGCGCCATGGCCACCAGCGTCGTCGCGACGATTGCCACCCAGGGTGTGCGCCGGTTGGGGAGGACCCGGTCGAAGATGGACGGGAAGAGACCCTGTTCCGCCATGCCGTAGGTGAGGCGGCTCGACATGATCATGGTCAGCAGGGCACCGTTCGCCACCGCGATGAGTGCCACGAGGCTGAAGAGCCAGTTCGGGATGCCCGCGCCCGTCGCAGCGACGACGTCGAGCAGCGGTGAACTCGAGCCCGCAAGATCCTCCGGGGCCATCGCGGCCGAGGACGCGAGCCCGATCAGGAGGTAGACGACGCCGGCTGTCAGCAGGGCGCCGAAGATGGCCCGCGGGTAGACCCGGCTGACGTCCTTGACCTCCTCCGCGACGTTGGCGGAGACCTCGAATCCCACGAAGGAGTAGTAGGCGATCAGTGACGCCGCGAGGACGGCTGAAGCTGCGCTGACCCCGGGCGGGAATTCGGTGACCCGCGAGACATCGCCGTTGCCGCCGCCAACGAAGATCGCGACGACCACGATCACCAGGACGAGCCCCGATACCTCGATCACGGTCATGACCACGTTGCTGCGGACGGATTCCTTGATGCCGCGCATGTTGAGCAGCGCGAGCAGGACGAGGAATACGAGGGCAGCGGGAACCGCGGGTACGTCGATGAACGTGGTCAGGTAGCCACCGGCGAAGGCCTGGGCGAGGCCTGCCGCGCTCGTCACTCCGGCCGCCAGCATGCAGAAGCCGACGAGGAAGGAGATGAACGGCCTCTTGAAGGCGCGTTCGGCGAACACGGCGGCGCCGCCCGCTTTGGGGTACTTGGTCACGAGCTCCGCGTAGGACCCGGCGGTCAGCAGCGCCAGGGCGAGGGCCACCATGAGAGGAACCCAGATGGCGCCGCCCACCTCGGCGGAGATGACGCCGACGAGGGCGTACACGCCGGCTCCGAGGACGTCACCGAGGATGAAGAGGTACAGTAGCGGCCCCGATATCCCCCGCTTGAGTTTGGTGTCCGGTACCTGCTCGATAGTGGCCATAGGGGTCAGTGTAGGGGAAAGTGCTAAGCCTGCTGGGTAGTTTCTCACGCTGTGCGCCATTCGTCGCTCATAAACTCCCGTAAATCGTAGGGTGTTCCCCACTCGGTGTGATGCACCGCATAATTGCCTCCATCAACGATGGCCCGGGGATGGCCACTCATACGGACGAAGAGGGTAATGATGAGTTGGCTTGACCGCGACCACAGCATCGCGCCACCGGGGTTCAACCGATGGCTGATTCCACCGGCGGCGCTGGCCGTGCACCTGTGCATCGGCCAGGCCTATGCGACGAGCGTCTACAAGACGGCGCTGACGGCCCACTTCGACGCCACCCTGACCCAGATCGGCATCATCTTCTCCATCGCGATCGTGATGCTCGGACTCTCCGCTGCCGTGCTGGGCACGTGGGTGGACCGGCACGGGCCGCGCAAGGCGATGTTCACCTCGGCGCTCTTCTGGACCTCCGGCTTTCTGGTGGGTGCCCTCGGGATCTTCACCAACCAGTTGTGGCTCGTCTACCTGGGGTACGGCGTCATCGGCGGTATCGGTCTCGGAATCGGCTACATCTCGCCCGTGTCGACTCTGATCAAGTGGTTCCCCGACCGTCCCGGCCTTGCCACGGGCATGGCCATCATGGGCTTCGGGGGCGGCGCCCTCATCGCGAGTCCGCTGTCCACCCAACTGCTCCGCATGTACGATCCGAACTCGGATGCGGAGGGCTGGGTCGCGAGCGGCGACGCCGTCGGGAAGCTGTTCCTGACCCTCGCCGTCGTCTATTTCGTCTACATGATGTTCGGAGCCTTCACCATCAAGGTACCGGCCGAAGGCTGGAAGCCGGACGGGTTCGATCCGTCTCAACTGAAGTCGAAGCCGCTGGTGACGACCGACAACGTGTCGGCCGCGAACGCGATCAAGACACGACAGTTCTGGCTCGTCTGGATCGTCCTGTTCTGCAACGTCACGGCGGGTATCGGCATCCTCGAGCAGGCGTCCCCCATGATCCAGGACTTCTTCCGCGGCGCTGATGGTTCGACGGCGGTGTCCGTCGCGGCGGCCGGCGGTTTCGTGGGGCTGCTCTCGATCGGCAACATGGGCGGACGCTTCGTGTGGTCGACGACGTCGGACCTCATAGGCCGCAAGCGCATCTACATGGTCTATCTCGGTGTCGGGGCGGCCCTCTACCTGGTGCTGGCCCTGGCCGGGTCCTCCACCACGCTGCTGTTCGTCGCTCTGGCCTTCGTCATCATCTCCTTCTACGGCGGTGGATTCGCCACGGTGCCGGCCTACCTCCGGGACCTCTTCGGCACCTACCAGGTCGGCGCGATCCACGGCCGCTTGCTGACCGCATGGTCTGCCGCAGGGATCGCCGGGCCGCTGATCGTGAACGCCTTCCTCGATGCGCAGGGCACCCCGGGTGAGCTGACGGCCGGGGCCTATCAGCCTGCGCTGCTCACCATGGTGGGACTGCTGATCGTGGGGTTCATCGCCAACCTGCTCGTCAAGCCGGTCGATCCGCGCTTCCACGAACCGGCCAAGGGCACCCCGAGACAATTCGCGAAGGAGGCCTGACATGGCCGGAGCACGTATCGCCGCAGTGTGGGCGCTCGTCGGAGTGCCGCTCGCCTACGGCGTCTTCCAGACCCTGACGCGCGTCGCCGCCCTCTTTGGCGGCTGACGGGGAATGCCCCACGCGCCCACCGATGGACAGTGCCGGCACTTCGGTACTGTTCATCGGCGGGCGTTCGGGCGTCGGCAAGACGACGGTGGCGCTGGCCCTCCACGACCTCCTCGTCGAGCGGGGTGTACGGCACGCCGTCGTCGAGGGTGATGCCCTGGACCTCGCCTACCCCGAGCCCTGGGAGCATCGGCTCGCGGAGCGCAATCTCGCCGCCATCTGGTCCAATTATCGGGCGCTCGGCTACCGTCGCCTGATCTACACGAACACTGTGTCCGTCCTCGAGACAGGGGTCCTCTCGGCTGCCATGGGTGATGCCCCCGCGGTCGTGGCGGTGCTGCTCGAGGCGGATACGACGACGGCGAACACGCGTCTCGCGGGTCGCGAGACCGGCCGGCAGCTGGAGGACCACCGGCTCCGCAGTGCCCGGGCCGCCGAGCGGCTCGCCCGGGAGGCGCCGGACGCCGTCCACCGAATCCGGACGACGGCGCGCTCGCCTGAGGACGTCGCGGCGCAGATCCTGGCACTGCTTGAATGGGACCAGTCGACCTGAGGGGAACCATGGCCAACACCAGCACCAGCACCAGCAGGCAGCAGGAGGAGGCGCTCGTGCGTGGTGACCTACCGCCGCTGGAGCAGGTGCGCGACGACGTCTGGGCCCTCGCGCAACCGATGCCCGGCGACCACCTCGCCTACTCCTTCACCTACCTGCTGCGGGATTCCGACGGCGGCGTCCTCGTCGTCGACCCCGGCTGGGACTCGGACGAGAACTGGCAGCGGCTGATCGATGCGCTGCAGCAGCTCGTCCCGGGGTGTTCAGGGGCGGATGTCGTGACGGGCATCATCGGCACGCACCTGCACCCGGACCACGTGGGAATGGCCGGTCGCTTGCGTGACGCGTCGGGGGCCACGCTCGGGATGCATGTCCTCGAGCGTGAGGCGCTCGAACGGCACCACGCTCGGGCGGTCGGTGATGTGCCGGCGGACGATCGGCTGGAGACGTGGGGTGTACCGGCCGAGCGGAGGGCGGAACTCGCCCAGTACGTGGATCGCTCGCCCGAGGGGCTCGTCCTGGCGGTCGATCGGGAGCTCGCCGACGGCGACGTCCTCTCCGTCCCGGGATTCCGGCTCGAGGTCTTGGCGACCCCCGGGCACACAACCGGCCACCTCTGCCTGCGTGACGACGCCCGCGGCCTCCTCCTGACGGGTGACCACGTGCTGCCGACCGTCTTTCCCGGTCTCGGGCTGGGTGGGGAAACACCGTCCAACCCGCTTGCCGATTACCTGGCATCGATCGACGCCGTCTGCCGGTATCCGGACCACGAGGCGCTGCCGGGACACGGTTACCGGTTCACCGGCGTCGCCGAGAGGGCCCGGGAATGCGCGGACCACCATCTGAAGCGAGCGCGGGAGGTCGCCGAGGTCGTGGCGGCCGAGGGCGGACGCTCAGGAGAGCCCACGATCTGGGACATCGCCTCGCTCATCACGTGGACCGGGGGCTGGAAGGGGCTGCACGGGTTCCAGCTGTTGTCCGCCCTCCACCAGACGCAGATGCACCTGGACTTCGTCCGGAGCGGCGGACTCGCCCTTCGCTGAAATCTTCGGACTTTTCCGTGGAGGGTGGCGCTCGTTCCTACGGGCATCTATACGCTTCCTCCATGGAGATTGCGGAGGGGCCCGACGGCACGGAGTTCGATCGCGCCATCGAGGTGCTGGAAGAGCAGACGAGCGTGCTGTGGCGCCGGGAGCGGACGACATCGCATTCGCTGGCGAAGACCGTCCATCCCGAGATGGAACCGGCAGCCTACGGGATCCTGACCCTGCTGCAGCGCGAGGGATCGCTGAGGGCCACGGACATCGCCCACAGCATCGGCGTCGGCAAACCGTCCGTGAGCCGGCAGCTCGCGGGGCTCGAGCGACTGGGCCTCGTCAGCCGGCAGCTCGATCCGGATGACGCCCGGTCCCAGCGGGTCGTGCTGACGCCGCTCGGGAAGCAGCAGCTCACCACCGCACAGACCGGACGGCGCACTGCCTTCACCGACCTCATGCGCAGCTGGAAGCCGGAGGACGTGGCGAGCCTCGGCTCGCTGATCGCACGCCTGAACAGCACCTACACGAAGGACACCTGGTGAGGGGTCAGTCCCCGCTCCAGCCCGATCCCTCCCGGAAGCTTCCAACGCGCCGGCCCGCTCCGGCCTCGAGGGATTCCTCCGAGTCCTCGAAGAGCTCGCCCGCATCGGCCTTGCTGTGGAGGAGGAGCTGCTCCGCTTCGGCACGAGCCTCGTCCAGCGTGCCCGCCAGAATGCGGCTGCGGGCGGGCAGGGCGTCCAGGTGGATCACGCGCTCGGCCGTCTCGCCGACGGGAACCGTGAAGCCGTCATTGGCGTCGTCGACGGGCACCTCCGCGCCGTCATTCTCCGCGGGGACGAGGTATTCGAGGAAGTAGGCCATGCTTAACAGTTGCACCGGGAGGGGAACCGTCGCCACCCGGACGGTGGAGCGCCGGATGCTTGTCCGGCGCTCGGTGGGCTGCTAGCGGGACCGGATCCGGCCGGGTAGCGGGAGCCGGAAGTGCCGCGTCAAATCAGGGGGAAGGTACCGGGCCGGATGCGCAGCCTGCTGATCGACGCCTAGATTGGTGGAATGGCAGACACGACGCAGCAAGAAGAAGCCCCCCGGAAGACCCCGACTCCCCTCGAGCAGCTTGCGGAGGCCCACCGCGTCGGCACCACCTTCAAGGGATGGGACGGCGAGCCGGCGCGCGTGGCGCCGGACACGCTCGTGGCGGTGCTCGCCGCGCTCGGTGTCGACGCGTCCTCCGATGCGGCGATCACCCATGCCCTGGAAGCCGTCGACGCCGGGCCTTGGCGCTCCGTGCTGCCCGCCGTCGTCGTCGTGCGCGAGAGCGACGACGACCCTGTGACGATCCACGCGCCCGCGGGCGCCGGGGTGGACCTGTGGGTCGTCGACGAGGACGGCACCCGCTTCACCGGAACGGTGGGAGAGGCGACGGTGACCCGGTCCATCGACGGGCAGGACATCGAGCGGAGGAATGGCACCTTGCCGCCTTCGCTGCCCCTCGGCTGGCACACGCTGCACGCGAGCGTCGACGGACAGGAGTCCTCCTGCACCCTCGTGGTGACGCCTGACCGGTTGAGCACGACGGCGTCGCTCATGGACCGACGCACCTGGGGACTGATGGCCCAGCTGTACTCCGTCCGCTCATCGCGGTCGTGGGGCATCGGAGATCTCGCCGACCTCGGTCAGATCGCCGTCGCCGCCGCGGCGCACGGCGGCGACTTCGTGCTGGTGAACCCGTTGCACGCCGCGGAGCCCGTACCTCCCGTGGAGCCGTCGCCCTATCTCCCGACGACGCGGCGCTACTTCCATCCCCTGTACCTGCGCGTCGAGGACATCCCTGAGTACTCGCGGCTGGGTGATACCGCGCAGGCGCGGGTGCAGGAGCTCGCTGCCGGCTTCCGAGCCGCCAACACGACCGCGGACCTGCTGGACCGGGACTCGTCCTACGCGGCGAAGCTCGAAGCGCTCGAACTCGTCTTCGCCGTCGAGCGGCCCGAACAGCGTCAGCGGGATTTCGACTCCTACCGATCCCATCAGGGCCAGGGCCTCGCCGACTTCGCGCTGTGGTCCGCGCTCGCCGAGACCCTCCCCCCGGGCGCGCCGGAATGGAACGACGTCGGGCGCCCCGGCTCGGCGGGCGCCCGCGAGTTCGCGGAGCGGCACGCGGCACGGATCGAATTCCATGAGTGGCTGCAGTGGCTCGTGGACGAGCAGTTGCAGGAAGCCCAGCTGGAAGCCACCGGTGCCGGCATGTCCATCGGCGTGGTGCACGATCTCGCTGTGGGCGTGCATCCGAGCGGAGCCGACGCATGGGCGCTGCAGGACGTCCTTGCGACCGGCATCAGCGTGGGGGCTCCGCCGGACATGTTCAACCAGCACGGCCAGGACTGGAGCCAGCCGCCGTGGCATCCGGAACGGCTCGCAGAGTCGGGCTACGCGGCCTTCAGGGACATGCTCCGGAACATACTGCGTCACGCCGGTGGGATCCGGGTGGACCATATCCTCGGCCTGTTCCGCCTGTGGTGGATCCCGCAGGGCAAGGCGCCGGGCTCGGGAGCGTACGTGTACTACGACCACGAGGCCCTGATCGGCATCCTCGCGCTCGAGGCGGAACGTGCCGGTGCGATCGTCGTCGGCGAGGACCTCGGCGTCTTCGAGCCGGGCGTGCAGGAGTACCTGGGGGAGCGCGGAATCTTCGGAACCTCGATCCTCTGGTTCGAACAGGACGAGGATGGGCCCCTGCCACCGGAGTCGTATCGCAAGGGCTGCCTGACGACGGTCACCGTCCACGACCTTCCGCCCAGCGCCGGCTACCTCGCGGGCGAGCACGTGACCCTGCGCGAGAAGCTCGGGCTGCTGAGCCGCCCCGTCGAGGAGGAACGCGCCGAGGACCGTGCCACCCAGGAGAAGTTCCTGGCGCTCCTCCGGGAACGCGGTCTTCTCCGGAGCGGGACTGCGACCGTCCAGGAGACAGTCGAAGCGTTGCACGGCTTCATCGCGCAGACGCCGTCCGTGCTGCTCGGAGTCGCGTTGGCCGACGCCGTCGGGGAACGCCGTACCCAGAACCAGCCGGGCACGAACGACGAGTACCCCAACTGGCAGATCCCGCTCGCCGACGCCGATGGCACCGCCGTCCTCGTGGAGGACATCGCCGGGAACCAGCGGTTCTCGTCGCTCGTCGCGGCACTGGGTCTACCGTCCGCGGACGGGGCGGAAACGGGACCCACTGCCTGATCGCAAGCAGAATCTGCTGCCGCACCGGGTCGGCGGCGCGTGGTCGGATAGAGGAATGGACAAGCAGGAGAGTTTCGACGTCGTCATCGTCGGCGGTGGAGTTGCGGGACTGAGCACTGCACTCGTCCTCGGCCGGGCCAGGCGGAACATCGTCGTCATCGATGCCGGGACACCGCGCAACGCCCCGGCGAAAGCCGCCTACGGCTTCATCACACGCGACGGCACCGCGCCGGAGCAGCTGCTCTCGCTCGCCCGGGAGGATCTGGAGCCCTACGCGGTGCAGTTCCTCGAGGGCAGTGCGGAACGTGCGGCCCGGACGACGACCGGCTGGTCCATCCGCACCGGGGACGGGACGACCGTGCAGGGGCGCCAACTGGTTCTCGCTTCCGGCCTGCGTGACAACCTCCCTGAGGTGGGCGGTGCGCGTGAGGCGTGGGGGCGGGGGCTGCTCCAGTGCCCGTACTGCCACGGCTGGGAGGTGCGGGACCAGGCACTCGGCGTACTCGGTTCGGCCGAGACCGCCATCCATCAGGCGATTCTGCTCCGGCAATGGTCCGACGACGTGACCTTCTTCCCCCATCTCCTCGGGCCGCTCTCCGACGAGGACGAGCGACGGCTCCGTAGCCGCGGGGTCCGGGTGGTCGAAGGGACGGTGGAGGGCTTCGCCCTCGGACAGGCCGACGACGGCGGACCGCGTTCCATCCGTGGTGTTCGGCTGGAGGACGGGTCGCTCGTCCCGTGCGCGGCCATGTTCTGCGAACCGGGTGCCGATGCCGGCACGCCGTTGCTCTCCGACCTGGGCTGCGAGATGCGCGACGACGGCTGTGTGGTGACCGACGATATCGGGCGCACGACCGTCGAGCGCGTGTGGGCCGTCGGCAATGCCGCTGATCCCGCGGCGCAGCTCGTGCCTGCGGCGGGAGACGCCTACCGCGCCGCTGTCGCCATCAATGCGATGCTCGTCGAGGAGGACTGCGAGCTGTGTGTCGACGCGGAGGAGACCGTCAGCGGAAGCGTCTGATCCGCATCCGTTCGGCGTCCGAGGCGGCCCCATCGCCCGAGCGGGCATGCTTCAAGCCCCGCGGTAGGGGTGCGCCGGACGTGGATCCGCGATGGACGCAGGAGGGCTCGGTCACGACCCGGGCCCTCCTGCGTCGTCCATCCGCTGTGGAGTCGGTCCTACCTCTGGGGGTCCGGGCGGGTTGCCTCGTCCTGCCCCTCGAACGGTGTGTCCGCGATGTGGCTGGGATCCCCGCCGCTGGGGCCCGTGTCCGTGGGGGCTCCCGTGTCCATGGCAGTCACGACCGGTGGCACGTCGAGGGGGAGATCGCCGCTCGCGCCGACGTCCTTTCCTGGATCCTGCGGCGCCTTGGCGCCGTCGTTCGATCCCGAGCCGCTTCTCTTCAGCACGCCCTTGAGGGAGTCCTGCACTTCCGGCGCCTTGCTCTTGAGGGCGCCGGTCGTCGAGGCGACCGTCTCCTGCACTCTCGGACTGTTCCAGAGCTGCTGCGCCTTCGTCCTGAGCTGCTCGTAGCCCTGACGTCCTGCCCGCGTGCCGAGGACGTAACCGGCCGCCATTCCTGCGCCGAAAACGAGTTTGTTCTTCATGCCGTTCTCCTATCGGTGGATTGCGTTGCCCTCGAATCTAGACCACGCTGCCGAGCGGAGCGAGGGAACTTTCCCGGAACCGGCAGTCTGTACAAGGCGCAGAGGTTTTGTCGGGACTACCAGCGATTGCTCCGATGCGGGAGGATAGGCCGGAAAGCGCTATCCAACCGAGGAGATCATGATCGTTCCGCAGCACGCCCTTCGAGACCACCGTCACGGATCTGGCCAGGCTCCCCGGCGCGTCCTGCTCCTCGTGGCTGCCCTCGCGATGCTGCAGGTGATCTGGCCGCTGACCATGGACCTGTACCTGCCGTCCTTCCCGGCCATCCGACGGGAGTTCGGCGCCGACGAGAGCGGGGTGCAGCTCACCCTGACCGCGGCCTTCATCGGTATGGGGATCGGCCAACTGGCATCCGGTCCGGTCTCGGACGCCGTCGGTCGTGCTCGCCCACTGGCGGTGATGATCGTGCTGTACTGCCTCGCGACGGCGTCGTGCGCCCTCGCCCCTGCGATGGGGTGGCTCGTTGCGAGCAGGGCTTTTCAGGGCATGGGCTCCGCGGCGTGCGCGGTCATAGCGCTCGCCGTCGTCCGCGACCTCTACAGCGGGAAGCAGCTGCTGGTGTTCCTTGCGCGCCTCTCCATCGCGTCGGGCGTGTTCGTGGTCGCCTCACCCGCGCTCGGTGCGCAGCTCCTGCAGATCGTGGGGTGGCGAGGCCTGTTCTGGGCTCTCCTCGGCTATGGCCTCGTACTGCTCTGCGTCGCCGGATCGATCCTGCTGCGGAACGAGACCCATCCGCCGGACCGCCGGTCACTCCGCAAGGGCGTGAGCCTGCGCGACGATTACCGCAACCTCCTCGGCGACGCGCAGTTCCGTTCCGTGGCTCTTGCCGGCGGACTGCTCTTCGCGGCGATGATGTCCTTCATGGCAGGCAGCGCATTCCTCCTGCAGGAGGTCTACGGCCTCACGCCTACGGGGTACGCGCTGCTGTTCGGGGCGCAGGGCGCGCTCATGGTCGTCGGTGCGCAAGTCGGCGGGCTGGTGGCCAGGCGAGCCTCCCCGGCACTCGCAGTTCGCGTCGGCGCCGTGGCACTGGTGGTTTCTGCCGTCGTCCTGCTGCTGAGCGTGGGTCTTGCCCCGCAACTCGGCGTGTGGGGACTGATGGTGCCCATCATGGGGTTCACGACGTCGTTCGGGCTCGTGAACCCGGCCCTGCAGGCCACGGCCCTGGAGCATCACGGTCTCCGCGCCGGCACCGCTGCCTCCCTGCTGGGGGCGTCCAACATGGCCGGTGCGGCTGTGCTGGCGCCGGTCACAGGCGCGTTCGGACTGTCCTCACCCGTCCCCACCGCCATCGTGATGCTGAGCTGCGCCATCGTTGCCGCTGCGCTCCTGATGGGCGTCCTGAAGCCCGCTACGGGGCCCCGGGGTGCTGCATGAGTCGAGACGGCGCGGCGCGTGCGCAGCACTGCTCGCCGCGTGCCGAAGATCGGGTGGCCGACGCCCGCAGCGGGACCGGGCGGGCCGACGCCCGTAACGGCGCGTGCGGCGGACCGGGTGGCCGACGCCCGCGGCGGTTCGTGAGGCGGGATCGGGCGGGCCGACGCCCGCAGCGCCGACCCGTCAGGAGAAGCGGCGCGTCGATTCGACGGCGTCGGGCAGTGCCGGAGTGGACTCCGGCTGCTGGTCGCGGCGGTCGAGTTCCTCCGTCAGTTCCTCGTGGCGGATCTCGGTCTCCATGGAGGGCTCGCCGTCATTCGCATACTCGTAGTCGAGCTCGCGGTGGATCCTGCTGTTGAGAACCTCGACCTCGGGCAGTGCGAGTGCGGTGAGATCTTCCGGAAAGTCTTCGGACGGCGTCAGTCTGGTGCTCATGGGGGCCTGTTCGGTGAGACGACGGGGACACATAACCGGGCCCGCTTCTAGACCGCGCTCTGCCGGGTGAGAGTCCGGCAGATAAATAGTATCGGCCCCCTACCGATAACGAAAGCAACCGCCTCCTCCGTGGACGCCCTGCTCGGCGCCGAGTCCGTCAGTTCGTCGAAGGGTATGCGACCGGGCGTCGACAGAAGCTGACACCTGGCCCACCCTGTCGGTGGCGGGCGCTAATCTGTCGCGGAGCAGCGGGAACGGGCAGGGAGGCAGCATGCCGGAGGGTGACAGCGTCTTCCGCCTTGCCATCAGGTTGCGGGGGGCGCTCGACGGCCGCAGGCTCGCCCGTGGGGATCTGCGCGTCCCCGCACATGCAACCGATGCCCTCGACGGGATGAGGGTGCTTGAGCACGCAACCCACGGCAAACACCTGCTCACCCGGCTCGATGCGGGTCTCACGCTGCACACGCACCTGCGGATGCAGGGTTCCTGGACGATCACGGCTCCGGGCAGAACGCTGCCGCGCGCAGTGCTGCCGGACGCGCGGGTGATCCTCGGGGTGGAGAACGGCCCCACCGCGTACGGGCTCGGCATCCCCGTCGTCGACCTGCTGCCCTCGCGCGCGGAGGGCGATGTCGTCGGGCACCTCGGGCCGGACCCGTTGCGGGACGACTGGTCCGCCGATGAGGCGGTGCGCCGCCTCCGCCGCGATCCCGGTGAGCGCATCATCGCGGCCCTGCTCGATCAACACAAGGTCGCCGGGTTCGGCAACCTCTGGGCAAACGAGCTGTGTTTCCTGCGCGGCGTGCATCCCGACACGGTGACGGCCGACGTCGACATTCCTGCCCTGGTGGCTCTCGGGGCGAAATGCCTTCGTTTCTCCGCCACGCAGCCCGGTGCCTATCAGGTCACCACAGGGAACACGCGCAAGGGGCAGCAGCATTGGGTCGCGGGCCGGGCCGGGAAGCCGTGCCTGCGATGCGGGACGACCGTACGCGTTCGAGCCGAAGTGCCGGGTGACGCGGGCCGTCGTCGGACATGGTGGTGTCCCCGCTGCCAGCCGCTGGTGGAGTCTCGCGGATGAATGGCCCGCCCGGACCTCACGTGTGCGATCCGGTCCCGTTTCCGGGCAGCATGCAGCACCGACGGCGATGAGCCGGTACGACGAATGGCTCGGTCAAGCACTGACCCGGTGCGTCAGCGGCGGCTCGCGAGGCCGGCCCTGAACGCATCAGCCGAGGCCGTGGTGCTGTTGATGCGCCAGTCGGCTTCCTTGTTGATGTGGAACCAGACGAGCCCCATGACATCCTGCTGCGCCGAGAGATAGCCGAACAAGTCGGTGATCCACTGGGCCTTCGATCCGCCGGTCTCGGCCGAGGCGGTCTCCGCGATCATGATCGGGACGCCGGGAGCGAGCGTGCGGAGCTGGGCCAGGCCTTCGCCGAACAGTGCCTCGGGTTCCTGCCAGCCGCTCCAGGACTGCGACGTGCCCCAGTTGTATCCATCCAGTGCCACGACGTCCGCATACCCTGGGCCCGGGTACAGCTCCTCCAAAGGGGTCGAACCCCAGTAGGGCACGTTCGGGCTCCAGACCCAGCTGATGTTGCTGGCACCGGTCGATGCGACGACGTCGTGTACATGGCGGTAGGCCGCGATGTAGTCGCCTGACCCGTTGCCGTTGACGCCTTCGGCCCACGGGTACCAGTCGCCGTTCATCTCGTGGGCGAACCGCAGGTACACGGGCTGACCCCACGTCGCGAGCGTGATGCCCCATTCGCGCAGGTAGGCGTCGTAGTCCCCGGCGGCTATCCGGTCCAGGGAGTAGGCGGGCTGGGAAGTGCCGCCTCCCCAGGTCCAGGGCTCCCAGGTCAGGAGGGTCTCCGCTCCGCGGGCGCGCGCTGCGTCGAGCTCCGCGATCGGCGCCGGCTGGTTGAAGTCCTTGTAGGAGAGCACGATCGAGGGCGCCTCTCCCGCGAGGGCGGCCACCTCGTCCAGCTCGCCGCCGGCCGAGGGCCCGCCGTTGGTGCCGATCCCGAATCGGAGGGACTTGGGGGAGTCGTTCACGGGCGCGGGTTCGACGACGGTGAAGGAAACTGTCGCGACGGCGGCACCGACCGTAGCCGTGACCGAGACCTGACCCGGCTGGGCAGGCATCACGATCGACGCTTGGAAGGAGCCTGTGGACGTCGTCGTGATGGCGACCCTGGCGCTGCCGGCGACCACTGTCCCCTTGCTCCGCTTGGGAAATCCTGCTCCCGTCACGGCCACCGGCGTACCCGGCTCCCCGGCAGTACTGCTGAGCGTGATCCTTGCCGGCTGGGCCGGGGCCGCCTGGGCGGGAGGAGGAGTCAGCCCGACCATCAAGGTGGCGATCGCCGTGGCGAGGAGGAGGAGCCGGAAGGCTGTTCCTCGGACGGGGCCAACGAATGATGGGGTAGCGGTGGCTGGAAGCATGATCGGCACCTACCTGGTCGGTAGCCCGGCTGACCGCGTGGGTCCCGTGGCTTTGCGTCCCCGGCTCGCGCCGGGTTTGCCCTCGACGCCGGGCGAGTGCCCGTGCGCCGTGTTCCACCCTGGCGGCGGAACGTCTCCCATTGTCCCCGCACGTCCTGTCCTGTGGGTCGCTGCGAGCCCAAGGATGGCGAAGGATTCCTGCAGTTCTCGCGCAGGACGGAGGGCTCGCCCGGTTCCCGGTTCCCGTCCTCCCCGGTAGGCGTCATCGTCCGGCCCGGATCGGATCAGGCGAAGGACACCGACCGCAGGGTGCGCGGGGACAACCGGTCCTGCAGGACCAGGGTTGCGGCTCCGAGGGCCGCCGCGTCGTTCCCGTTGACCGACAGGCGGACCTCCACGGGATGAATGGCTCGTGCCATGGCCCGGTGCGACAGGGCCTCCGCAATGATGTCCACATAGAAGCCGCCGGCGGTCGAGAAGGCGCTGCCGGCGAGCACGATGAGTTGCAGATCGAGGAGGTTCACCATTGAGATTACCGCGCTCGCCACGTACTCGGCAGACTCGTGCATCAGTCGCAGGGCGGTCCCGTCACCGTTCGTCGCGGCCGTCCCCACGGCAGCGAAGTCTTCGGAGATCACTCCCGTCAACGGGATGTCGAGGTCACCCCGGGCAGCAGCTTCGGCTGCCTGCGCGACGACGATCCTCGGGCTCGCGTACAGCTCGAGGCAGCCGATGTTGCCGCAGGGACACTGGAGTCCCCTCGCATCCACCGTGACGTGCCCGATCTCGCCGACATTCGAGCTCACACCCTGGTAGATGGTGCCGTCCATGACGATGCCCGAGCCGATGCCGGACCCCATGTAGACGGAGGCGTAGTTCGCGTAACCCTCGGTGGCGCCGAGCCAGTACTCGCCGATGGCAGCTGCCGTGGCGTCATTGTCGAACTCGCAGTGGAAGCCGGTGGTAGAGGACAGGGCGCGCCGGATGGGGAAGTCGCTCCAGGTCTCGAGGGACGGAGCGTTCCGGACCGTACCTGCAGCGCGGTCCAGCGGGCCCGGCGTCGCGATGCCCATTCCCACGATGCTGTTCCGGTCCACACCGGACTCGTGGATGAGTGCGTCGATGTCCCTGGTCATCCGGCTGACCACCGTCAGGGGCGAGGTGTCCCCGGGGCCGTCGACGCGTCGCCTGCCGATGACGTGACCACGCAGGTCCGCGATGATGTAGGTGATGTAGTCCTGGCCGATGTGGACTCCGACTCCGAGCCGGGATGCCGGGTTGAGCTCAAGGAACATGCGTGGTTTGCCGCCCGTGGATTCACCACGGCCCGATTCGACGATGATGTCCTCCGTCAGGAGGGTTCGGACCAGCGTGGAGATGGTGGCCTGTGTCAGTCCGGTCTTCTCGGCGAGTTCCACACGGCTGATTGGTCCGCTGGAACGGATCAGATCGATGACCTTGCCCCGGGAGGACTCGCGGCGGCGGGTCTTTTCAATCACGGTCAATGATAGCTCAGCGCTTTATAAAGTTGAAGGAGAAACTTTCGCGCCTACCGCACAATGGGCAGAAGCAGGTTGCGTACCGAGTTTCGGCGCCACGCAGGTGAGGCCCATTCCGTCTGCTACTCCCGCACCCTGGAATCACCGACTGGCGATCAGGAGGTGATGTCCCCGACGACGGCCTGGAGCGAGTCCAGGAGCGGGTCGGCATCGGTGAACAGGAGGAAGTCCGAGGATCCGGAACCCATGCCGATCCGACGCCCCCGAATCCGCTCGTCGGCGTACACCGGAAGGACGCTCGCGCTGCCCAGTGGGGTGATGGTTCCGGACGCATAGCCTGTTGCCTCCAGTGCCGCTTCCGGCGTCACGAGGGCCGCTTTGTTGACGGCCAGCAGGGACCGCAGCTTCACCCAGTCCAGCCGCCGGGTCCCAGGGATGAGCACGAAGACAGTCTCATTTCCGCTGACCTTGACCACCATCGTCTTCACGCCGTCGTCCGGCGTCAGGCCCTGCTCGGCCGCGGCAGAGTCGAATGCACCGTCGTCGCCCCTGGGTACAAGCGTGATGCCGAGGCCACGGGCCTCGGCATCACGTTCGGCGGGCAGGGGGCGGGTATCGGCGCTGCGCATCTGCCCATCGTAGGCCTCGCGCCATCGGGGCTGGGACGGGCTGGGACGGACGAGCAGGGTCGGGGCGTACTGACAACACCAACAGCAGCACTCCACCGACGACGACGCCTCGAAGCGTCATCGTCGGGCGGGCGGCGTCCGCCGGCAGGAATGTGCGGTACTACCTCGCGATGATGTCGTCGACGTAGACGGTGCCCCTGGTGATGCCGGCACCACCCTGGCCCAGGTAGAGGCTGAACTGCGTGACCTTCGCGAGTTTCGCAGCATCGAGGACGGCTCCGGCGTGTGCCGTGTCCCACGACGCCGGCGCAAACTCCGAGAACGGCGCTGATACCTGCAGCGGCGCGGTGCCGGACAGCGGCACGTTGTACTCGAAGTAGATCCCGTCGGCCACGACCTGCAAAGTCGCGCCGGTACCGGAATCGTCCGGAAGCATCCAGGCGTCGAGGATCGTGAAACCCGACCAGTCCTGATCCACCGTCCGGCCGATGCCCGTGTAGCTCTGCGACGTGAAGTCGTAGCTGTAGGACAGACCGTAGCTGCCGGATGCCTTGTTCTCGGTTGAATGGGCGATCGAATTGACTCCGGCGCTCGTGTACGTCTCATCGAGGGTCACATCGTCTCCCGAGTAACCCTCGAAGGTGTCGACCACGCCGGGCGCGGCAACGGGGGCGGGTCCGAGGAGGAGGAGCGCCGCGTCCGTGAAAGTGGCCTTCGAACCCCGCCCGTTGCCCTCTGTGACGGTGGCGCGCACGGTCGCCGTGCGCGCCTCCAGGTTGCCGTCCGGGATGGTGTAGGTGCCGGTGTAGTAGCCCTGCTCGTCGAGTGCAAGGGGCTGTGCAGGCCCGCCGTCGACCGTGTAGGTGGCGCTGGCTCTCCTGACACCGGTCGCGCTGACGCGGATGGTCGCCGTCGTGCCGGTGACGCGCTGGCGATCGGTCGGCGTGACGATGTGGACGCTCGGCTGCTGCTTGACCGGCGTGGTGCGCCGGTCGAAGACATTCGTCAGGTCGCCCGCGAAGAAACTCGCGGGGTCGGCGTGGAATGCACGGAAGTCCTGCATGAGTTCGTGCTCCGGCGTCGTCCCGAAGGCGGGGTACGGCACGTAGTGCTGTTCGAGGCCGAAGTTCGCCCATGTCTGCGCGTACGCGATCCGCGCCGAGTCGGGATTGCTACGCAGCGCGTCGAGGATGCTGGTGTACCACTCCAGGTCGGGGTTCTGGCCGTTGGGCTTCAGCGCCCCGCTCATGCCGAATTCCGTCAGAGCGGAGATCTTCCCCTTCTCGTCCGCCAGTCGGGAGATCATGGCGGTGTCCGCGACGAGAGAATCGAGCCACTGCTGGCTGCCGTTCGTCCCGTCGTACAGGTCGTAACCCAGGATGTCGACGAAGTCGTCGCCGGGGTAGGTCTTCAGATAGGTCTCATCGGTCCCACCGAACGTCCCGTTGGGTGAGTAGGCGTACAGGAAGTTGTGGACGCCCTTCGTGTCGCGAAGATACTCGACCGTATAGCGGAAGATCTCCTGGTATTCGGCACTCGTGGTGTGGCCTGCGCCCCACCAGAACCAGCCGCCATTGTTCTCGTGCCAGGGCCGGAAGATGATCGGGATCTGCCGGCCGGACTCGTCGACGGACTTCGAGGCAACGTCCGAGAAGGCATCCAGGTAGTCGAGGAACGCGGCGTTGTCCCGCCCGCCGGGCAGGATCTGGCGGACGGCGTTGCCACCGGTGTCGTTGTAGCGCCCGCCCGTCGCGAAGTTCGGGAAGTGGGCGCTGATGGTGTTGATTCCACCCAGCGCGTCGGCCTTCTGTATCCCGTCGACGAGCAGTTCTGCGTTCTCCTCCAGGGACGCACCCTGGATGCCCGGGCGCTCGTCGCCCGTGAGGATCAGGGAGTCCCAGCCGAAGATCGCCGGGAAGTCGCCGACTCCGTTCCTCACATCGGACGCCACCCCGGCCGGCGCGGGATCGGTGACGGCGTAGTCGGTGGTGTGCTGGTGCCCGAACAGGATGCCGGTGCCGCGCACCGACTGCAGGTATGCGAAGAGGGAGCGCGTCTCTGCAGTGGCGCTGCCGTCCACGAGGTCGACGGCGACCGGAGGACCTCCGCGCTGGGCGCCGGGTGCCGGTGGGGCTGCCGAAGCGGGGCCGGCCGATACGAGCGCAGCTGCGAGCGCGCCAACGGCCACGAGCGCCGTCATCGATCGTCTGCGGTACGAGGACAGGGATTCTTGACGGAGCAATGCAGTTCTCCTTCGAAGGGCATTCCGGCGGGTCTCAGGTAAGACGTAAGTCACGGACTTACTTGACTTAGATAATAAAGAGGCCTAAGAAAGTAGTCAACGGTTCGTCGACGGCTGGTCGAACCGGCCGGCGGCACCGTGGCCGCCCACAGATGAAAGGTACAAAGATGTCCTCAACACTCTCGGCCTCCAGGCGACTGGGCCTGGCTGCTGCCGCGATGCTCAGCGTCGCAACCCTCGCCCTCAGTGGCTGCGCAGGCGGCGGGGGAGCATCGACTCAGGGCGGCGGTTCCGGGGGCTCGTCCGTCACCGTCTTCAATGGCGCCACAGGAACCATCTCGGAGAACTTCAACCCGTTCTCATCGACCGCACTGCAGCCCACTCTGGGCGTGATCTTCGAGCCACTGTTCTGGTACAACGCGGCGTCCGACGAGCCACCCACGCCCCTGCTCGCCGAATCGTTCGAATGGAACGAGGACGGCACCCAGCTGACCATCAAGACGCGTGAGGGCGTTCAGTGGTCCGACGGCGAGCCCTTCACCGCGAATGACGTCGCCTTCACCTTCAACCTCGTCAACAAGACCCCGGAACTCAACACCACCGGGCTCTCGGCAACGGCGGAGGCCACGGACGACACCACCGCGGTCCTGACCTTCAAGGAGAACTCCTTCATGCAGGAGCCGAGCGTGCTCGGCAACCGCGGCATCGTGCCCGAACACATCTGGAAGGACGTTACCGACCCCATCACGGAGGTCAACTCCGACCCCGTCGGAACCGGCCCCTTCAAGGTCAAGGACTTCACGCCGCAGAGCTACCTCCTCGAGAAGAACGACCTCTACTGGGAGGAGGGCAAGCCCGCCATCAACGAGGTGCGCTACATCTCGCTCGAGAGCGCCGATGCCGCCACCGGCGCGCTGCTGGCCGGCGAGGTGGACTGGATGAGCTCCTTCCTGCCCGGCCTCGAACAGATCCTCGCGGACAACGAGAACCTCTCCTACGTGAACACCCCCGCTCTCACGGCGTCGATCTTCACCTGCTCCAACGAGGAGCTGGGATGCGAGGGACCGCAGACCGACCCGGCGGTGCGCCAGGCCATCTACCAGGGCATCGACCGCGAGCAGCTCAACGCCCTCGCGGGCGGCGGCTTCGCCGAGACGGCGTCACCCACGCTGGTCATTCCCGAGCGCGACGCCGACTGGATCGCGGACCCCGAGAACCTCGAGACTCCCGCCAACGCCAACGTCGAGGAAGCCAAGCAGATCCTCGAGGACGCCGGGTGGGTCGAGGGCAGCGACGGCATCCGCGAGAAGGACGGCGAGAGGCTTTCGCTCGGCATCCAGACCGTGACGGGCTACAGCGACTTCATCTCACTCAACGACGCCATGTCGCAGCAGTTGCGCGAGGTCGGCATCGAGCTCAACCCGACGTCGATCACCTACAACGAGTGGATCAACAACCTCAACATCGGTCAGTACCAGCTCACGCTCGAGTCGATCGGCCTGCAGCCCTCCAACAACCCGTACTACTCCTACGAGAAGTGGTACAACTCGGCGAACACGACGCCGGTGGGTGAGTCCGCGCTGAACAACAACACCTCGCGCTACAGCAACCCGAAGGTCGACGCGGCACTCGCGGCCGCACGGTCGACGAATGACGAGGCGGTCCAGAAGGAGCAGTACGGCATCATCCAGGAGGAGATCGTCCGGGACATGCCGTACATCCCGATCTATGTGAACTCACTCCTGAGTGAGTTCAGCACCGAGCGCGCCACCGGCTGGCCCACGAACGAGGATCCCTATGCCCTCGCGGCCACCTGGAAGGCCTGGGACAACGGCATCGTGCTGAAGAACATCACGCCTGCCGAGTAGCCAGCCCTCCACCCCGAGCCATGAGCGGGGCGAAGCGTCCTCGCGATGCTTCGCCCCGCCCGTGGCCGCGCCTCGACCAGCTGTGGAAAGTCGATATCCATGAAATACATCCTTCAGAAGCTCGGGTTCTACCTCGTGGCCTTCTGGGCCGCGCTGACGGTCAATTTCTTCCTTCCGCGGCTCCTCCCGGGGAACCCCGTGGACATCATGCTCGCGAAGCTCGCGCAGCGCGGGCCGGTGACACCCGAGGCGCGCGAGGCCGTCGAGCTCCTCCTCGGGACCAATACCCAGGCGCCGCTGGTGGTGCAGTACTGGCAGTACCTGGGCAAGCTGTTCACCCTCGACCTCGGGACATCCGTGGCCTTCTTCCCCGCCTCCGTCACCGACATCATCGGGCAGACCCTGCCGTGGACCGTCGGCCTCATCGGGATCGCCACCGTCATCTCCTTCGTCCTCGGCGTCGGGCTCGGCATGCTGGCCGGTTGGAAGCGCGGTTCGTGGCTGGACAACCTGATCCCGGTGACCACCATGCTGCAGTCGGTCCCCTACTTCTGGCTCGCGCTGATCCTGCTGTTCGTCCTCGGCGGGATGTGGGATCTGTTCCCGCTGAACGGTGGCTACAACGTCTACGAGGTGAGCCCTGGCTGGAACTGGGCCTTCATCGGCAGCGTGATCTACTACGGCACCCTCCCAGCCCTGACCATCGTGATCTCCTCCGTCGGCGGCTGGATGCTCGGTATGCGCAACATGATGGTCTCCACGCTCTCGGACGACTACATCCTGACGGCGGAGGCAAAGGGACTGCGGCCCATGAGGATCATGACCACGTACGCCGCCCGCAATGCGGTCCTTCCCTCGGTCGCCGGTTTCGCCATCTCGCTCGGCTTCGTGGTGGCGGGCTCGATCGTCACCGAAGCGGTGTTCTCCTACCCCGGCATCGGCTCGGCCCTGCTCAACGCGGTGGGCAGCAACGACTACTCACTCATGCAGGGACTCTTCCTGGTGATCACGCTCTCCGTCCTCGGCGCGAACCTGCTCGTCGACCTCCTCTACTCGATCATCGATCCCCGCACCCGGGCCCGAAACTAGGATCCGCCATGACCACCACCACCCAGGACCCGGGGATCGCCGCCGCGAGTGCGCGCTCCTCCCGGACCAAGCGTTCCCTGCCGCCCATGACCCCGAAGCTCGCCACGGGACTCCTGATCGCGGGCGGCATCACCCTCTTCGGGATCATCGCACCGTTCTTCGTCGGGAATCCGTCCCAGGTCAACAACGTCGGCCTCGCCGGCCCCGCTGACGGATTCATCCTCGGTACCACGCAGACCGGACAGGACGTCTTCGCGCAACTGGCCTACGCGACGAGGGGGTCGCTGACCGTCGGCCTGATCGTCGGAGTGCTGACCCTGTTCCTGTCCGCGTTCTTCGGCATCATCGGCGCCTACTTCGGCGGTTGGCTCGACGAGTCCTTCTCCCTGTTCACCAACGTGATGCTGGTGATACCGGGCCTTCCACTGGTCATCATCATTTCCAGCTACGTGCCCGAGAAGAGCATCCTCCTGGTGTCGGTGGTGCTGGCGATCACCGGCTGGGCGGGCTCGGCGCGCGTGCTGCGCGGCTTCACACTCAGCGTGCGCAACCGCGACTACGTCGCTGCGGCCCGGGTGTCGGGCGAGAAGCCCTGGCGCATCCTCGGCGTCGAGATCCTGCCGAACCTCATCCCGCTCCTGGCATCGCAGGTGGTGTTCGCCGTGATCTTCGCGATCCTCGGTGAGGCGGGCCTGTCCTTCCTCGGCCTCGGCGCCGCGGATTCCTTCACCTGGGGCACCATGCTCTACTTCGCCCAGAACGGGCTCGCCCTGCGGCTCGGCGCCTGGTGGTGGTTCGTCCCACCGGGACTGCTCATCGCACTGTTCGGCGCGGCGCTGGCACTCATCAACTTCTCCATCGACGAGATCATCAACCCGAAGCTGCGCTCGCAGACGCGCGCCACCCGCCGCTCCTGGAAGCTCTCGAAGGCCGAACTGCGTGCAGCCACCAAGGAGGACGTCCTGTGAGCAGCATCAACCAGGAATCAGGTGCCGTCGGCGTGAGTATCACCGACCTCGGCGATCGCGGGGCGCCGGCGGCCCGGCCGGGACGGGAGCACCGCAGCGAGCGCGCGGCCGAGGTCCGCGAGCACCCCGTCCTGACGATCGACGACTTCAGCATCGAGTACAAGGGCGACCGCGTCGTGAGGGCAGTGAAGAACGTGACACTGTCCCTCGGCCGGGGGGAGATCCTCGGACTGGCGGGGGAGAGCGGCTGCGGGAAGTCGACCCTCGCCTACGGCATCAACCGGCTCCTGAAGCCTCCGGCGGTCATCACGGGCGGCAGCGCCCACTTCCACTCCCGCGAGGGCTACGTGATCGACCTCAACGAGCTCAGCGGGGAAGAGCTCCGGGCGTTCCGCTGGGACAAGATCGCGATGGTCTTCCAGGGCGCGATGAACTCGCTGAACCCCGTGATCACCATTCAGCGGCAGATGGAGGACATCTTCTCCACGCACCGCCCGGACATGTCGAAGAAGGACCGACGCGCTGTGTGCGGGGACCTCCTCGAGCGCGTGGGCGTGGACCGGGACCGGCTGCGTTCCTACCCCCATGAGCTCTCCGGCGGCATGCGGCAGCGCGTCATGATCGCGATGGCGATGGCCCTCGACCCACAGGTCATGATCATGGACGAGCCCACCACGGCGCTCGACGTCGTCGTGCAGCGCGAGATCCTCCGCGAGATCACCCGCCTTCGTGCGGAACTGGGGTTCGCGGTCATCTTCATCACCCACGACCTCCCGCTGCTGCTGGAGATCAGCGACCGCATCGCCGTCATGCGCGAGGGCGAGATCGTGGAGCTGGGCGACGCGGTCGACCTGTACACCAACCCGCAGCATGATTACACGAAGAAGCTTCTCGCCTCCTTCCCCAGCCTCACCGGTGAGCGCGGCGACTTCATCCGCGGCGGGTCGCGGATCCAGAACGGAGACCACGCATGAGCGCCCTCGAGGTGAATGATCTCGTCAAGGAGTACAGGCTGCGCAACGGCCGGCACTCGAGCACCCTGAAAGCCGTCAACGGCGTCAGCTTCTCGATCGACAGCGGCCGGACCGTTGCGCTCGTCGGCCAGAGCGGCAGCGGCAAATCCACGCTCGCCAAGCTGCTCATGCAGCTCGAGCGCCCGACCTCGGGAAGCATCACGCTCGACGGCGAGCCCGTCAGCAGGCGCGGTGCCGGCCTCCGGCAATACCGCAGCGACGTGCAGATGGTGTTCCAGGACCCCTTCGCGTCGTTGAATCCGTACCATACGATCGCCCATCACATCGGGCGCCCGCTCGTCCTGCACGGCAAGGCGAAAGGCCGCGACGAGGTCATGGCCGGCGTCACCAAGTTGCTCGAACGCGTGCGGCTGGACCCGGACATGGCGGAACGCAAACCGCACGAGCTCTCGGGCGGCCAGCGCCAGCGCATCGCGATCGCCCGTGCGCTCGCGCCCGAGCCGAAGATCCTGGTCGCGGACGAGCCGGTGTCCATGCTGGATGTCTCGATCCGCCTGGGCGTCCTGAACCTGCTGGCCGACCTGCAGCGGGAGGAGAATCTCGGGGTGTTCTACATCACCCACGACCTCGCGACCGCCCGTCACTTCTCCGACGACATCCTGGTGATGTTCAAGGGCGAGATCGTGGAGCGCGGGCCGGCCGACGACGTGATCCTGAACCCGCAGCACGAGTACACGCAGCTCCTCGCGGAAGCGGCCCCCAACCCGGAAAAACGCATCAGCGCCTGACCACAGGCCCCCGAACCGCAGGCGCACGAGCCCCTGCACACCGACCACTGGAGTAAGTGCATGAACCTCACGACCACCGCCCCACAGATCCTGGACCTGGGCGGCGCCTGGAACCTGACCTGGACCGCAGGGCCGGACGACGCCCCGACCTACGCGACGGCCGGTGCGCCGATCCCGGCCACCGTGCCGGGGCAGGTCCACACCGACCTGCTGGCCGCCGGCCTGCTCGAGGACCCGGACGTCGGCTTGCGGGAAGCGGACCAGATGTGGATCGGGCACTCGCAGTGGACCTACTCGCGGCGCTTCGAGTGGAACGGCGATCTGTCGGGAGACCGCATCGAGCTCGTCGCCGACGGCCTCGACACCTTCGCCACCGTCCGCCTGAACGGGCACGAGATCGCGGTGACCGCGGACCAGCACATCGGGTACCGCTGGAACGTCGCCCACCTCCTCGTGTCCGGTGAGAACCTTCTCGACATCACGTTCGGGTCCGCCTGGGACGCGGCCCACGAGTGCGAGGCCAAGCTCGGCGAGCTGCCCCGCCCCTATGACGAGCCCTACCCCTACGTGCGCAAGAGCGCGTGCAACTTCGGCTGGGACTGGGGGCCACACTATGTCACCGCCGGTATCTGGCAGCCGATCCGGCTCGAGGCATGGTCACGCGCCCGGATCGATTCGATCCGACCCGACGTGGTGCTGGAGGCGGGCGCGGCACGCGTCAGCGTAAGTGTGGGTGTCGAACACCAGGGGCCGACGTCGGGCCTGTCGGTCGACGCTGTCCTCACCGCCCCGGACGGCACCGAGTCCGCGCGAGCGAGTGTCCCGGCGGACGGGAGCGACGTCGTCCTCGGGCTGGACGTCGCCGATCCGCAGCTGTGGTGGCCCGTCGGACTCGGTGGGCAACCGCTGTACGGCCTCTCCGTCGAGGTACGGGACGAGCACGGGACGGTGTCGTCCGCCGAGCGGCGCATCGGTCTGCGCACCGTGGTCGTCGAGGAGAAGCCCGACGCCGTCGGGACCACATGGGCGCTGGTCGTCAACGGCCGCCGTGTCCGGGTGCGTGGCTACAACTGGATCCCCGACGATCCCTTCATCGCGGAGGTCACGGAGGAACGGCTGGGACAGCGTCTGGACCAGGCGGTCGACGGCGGAGCCAACCTGCTGCGCGTGTGGGGCGGAGGCTACTTCTCCACCGAGGAGTTCATGGCAGGCTGCGACGAGCGCGGGCTCATGGTCTGGCACGACTTCCTCTTCGCCTGCGCTGCGTACGACGAGTCGGCCGCCATGATCGACGCAGTGACCACGGAAGCCGAGCAGGCCGTTGCGCGGCTGTCCTCCCACCCGAGCCTCGTGATCTGGTGCGGCGGCAACGAGTGCGTCTGGGGCATGTACGACTGGGGGTGGTCCGAGATTCTCGACGGGCGCCCCTACGGAGCCGCCTTCTACACCGAGGTGCTCCCGGGTGTCCTCGGCAGGCTCGATCCGTCCCGTCCCTACGTGCCCAACAGTCCCTGGTCAGGCTCACTCGACAAGCACCCGAACGACCGCGACTCCGGGCCAGTGCACATCTGGGAGGTGTGGAACAACGTCGACTTCGTGCACTACCGGGACGTCGATCCGCCCTTCGTCTCCGAGATGGGTTGGTGCGCGCCGCCGGCCTGGTCGACACTGCAGCGTGTCGTGACAGATGGCGAGCTCGTCCCGGGCAACCCTCAGGTGGCACACCACATGCGGGCCGCCGAGGGCATGGAGAAGCTGGCGAGGGGACTGGCGCCGTACTTCGGCGAGCCGGAGGCGGCTGAGGACTGGCATTACCTCACGCAGATGGTGCAGGCCCGCTCTCAGGTCGCGGGCGCCGAGTGGTTGCGTACCCGCGAACGGTGCGCGGGCGTGGTCATCTGGCAGCTGAACGACTGCTGGCCCGTGCTGAGCTGGTCCGCCGTCGACGGCGACGGGATCGAGAAGCCCGTCTGGTATGCGCTCCGGCGTTCCTTCGCCGAACGGCTGCTGGCAATCGTGCCGGTCACTGCCGGCGGAACCGATGACCCGACGGGCCCGGACGGGCTCGAGGTGGTCGTCGTCAACGACGGCCTGAGGGACTGGACGGCCGACGTCGTCGTGCGCCGGCTCGGGCTCGACGGTGCGGAGATCGCCCGGGAACAGGTCAGCCTGACAGCCGCGGCGGACGGCACGGCCCGTTCGCTCCTGCCCGCCGCGCTGGTCGCTCCGAGCGAGCGCGAGTTCCTCGTCGCCGACGCCGGCGGCTTCCGCTCCACCTGGTTCTTCAGGCCCGATGCGGCACTCGCGCCCGTGGAGACGCGGTTCTCGGCCCGTGCTGTCATCGAGGAGGGTGCACTCCGTGTCACCGTCGAGGCGCAGTCGCTGCTGCGCGACCTGTGCCTCTTCGCGGACCGTCTCGCGGATCGGCTCGGCGTATCGGCGCCGGACCTGACCGTCGACGACATGATGCTGACCCTCCTGCCGGGGGAATCCGCGGTCTTCACCGTCAGCAGGCGGGACGGCGCTCCCCTCGATGTGCAGGCGGACCTCTCGGCGGCCGAACTGTTCCCCGTCATCCGCTGCATCGGTGACGGCGCGGCCCTGGTGCCGGCCTACTCCGACGAGTCTGCAGGGGACATCGCACGATGATCGCCGGCATCGAGACCGGTGGCACCAAGGTGATCTGTGCGGTCGCCGATCCCCGGGATCCGGGGACACTGGTGGACCACGCCCGCATCGACACGACGACACCGGAGCGGACGCTGGGAGCCATCCGCGGCTTCCTCGCGCCGCACGCGGTGGAGGGACGGTTCGACGCCGTCGGGATCGCGTCGTTCGGACCGGTGGACGTCGACGCCGCGTCACCCCGCTTCGGCTGGATCACCTCCACTCCCAAGCCGGGATGGCGCGACACGGACCTCATCACGCACCTCGCGCTGGCTCCGGGAACGCCGGTGCGTCTCGTGACCGATGTGACCGGCGCAGCGCTCGGCGAGCATCGCTTCGGTGCCGGACGGGGTGTCGACGACGTCGCCTACGTGACGGTCGGTACCGGCATCGGCGTGGGTATCGTCGTGAACGGCGCGCCCTTCACGCTGCGCAGCCATCCCGAACTGGGGCACCTCGTCATCAGGAGGCACCCACGGGATTCCTTCGCCGGGGTCTGCCCCTTCCACGGCGACTGCCTGGAAGGGCTCGCATCCGGGCCTTCGATCGAGGCGCGCTGGGGCAGGCCGGGGATGGATCTCGGGTCGTTGCGGGAGGACGCCGTCGCGCTCTCCTCCTATTACATCGCCCAGTTGCTCGCCACGGTCACCTACGCGGCGGCACCGCAGCGGATCGTCGTGGGCGGGGGCGTGCTGAAGACGCCCGGCCTGCTCGACGCCGTCCGGGAGCAGCTCGCGAAGCTGGTGGGCGGCGCGCTGGCCGGTCACCCGCTCCTCGACCGGGGCAGCGGGTACGTGGTCCGGCCGGAGTTGGGGGACGAGTCCGGGGTGCGGGGCGCCCTTTCCCTCGCCGGCGACGCCCGGTCCCGCGGAGCCGCGCTGGCGCTGACGGGCTAGCGCGGACACGGAGGGCCGCAGAAGAAAGTGCTGTTGCTGCGGACGGTCTTCGGGTAATCATTGAGGTGCAGCCAGCGACGCAAGGACCCGTGGGGGCGGTTTCGACGACCAGTCTGCAGACACATGGTCGCACCAGAGGAAGAGGGTTCCGTAGCAATGTCAGAAGCAGATCTCCACAGGCTCGCCGTTGCCGCAGCAGACAAGGAAACTGCAGCATTCGAGCTCGATCACGCGGAGTTGAACCTGAAGGAAGCCGTCGTCGTGGCGCTCGAGCACGGAACCGATCCGAAAGTCATCGCCCAGGTCGTGGACCTCGAGCCGGAGGAAGTACTGGAGTTGACCGGCGCCCCGGACGAGCCGGCACTGCTGACCCTGGACCAAGCGATTCCGGGCGCTTCCGACCTCCCCTGAATCATCGACCGTAGCTGCCGGACCGCCCCGCGGGGCCGTCCGGCAGGTACGGTGGGGGTCGCGCGGCCCCGGGGAACCGCGGCTCCTCGATGTCGGTGAGTCCTGGCAGGAGCGTGGGCGACGGCCCTAGGTGGGCGAGGTGCTCGACCTCACGACGAGTTCACTGCCCGGCATGGAACGCGTCCGGACCTCACCGGTGTCGAGCAGTGACAGCAGCAGTTCGGCGGCAACCCGTCCCTGCATCCCCGGGTTGCGGGACAGGGCGGTGACGGACGGCGAGGCGAGCTGGCAGTGCAGGGAGTCGTCCCAGCTGATGATCGCCACGTCGTCGGGACAGCGCAGGCCGAGGTCCCGAAGGGCCAGCAGCCCGCCCATGGACATGAGGTCGTTGCCGAAGACCACCGCCGTCGGGGGGCCGGCCGAGCCGGCAGTGATCAGGTGCGTCATCGCCTTCCTCCCCGATTCCAGTGCGTAGTCGGCTTCGTAGTGCTCCACGCGGATTCCGTGACGCGCTGCGCACTCCCGCACGCCCCTGATCCGCTCCTCCTCGTGCAGGAACGTCTGTGGTCCAGAGACGTGCGCGATCCTCCGGTGCCCGCCGGCGTCGAGATGGTGGACGATCGTCGCGGAATCCGCGCCGTGGTCGGCGGTCGTACCCGAGAAAGTGGGCGGCGAGCCGGTATCCGGAGCGCCGTGCAGCACGAAGGGAAGGCCGAGCCGCTCCAGCAGGGCCGGGCGGGGATCGTCGTGCAGGTGGTCGAACACGAGGACGCCGTCCACCTTCCGCTCGCCGGCCCACCGCTCGTAGGTAGCCCGTTCCTGCGCCGGATCCTTGGCAACCATCCTCAGCAACAGGGCCATGTCCCCCTCTGCGAGGGCTGTCTCTATGCCGGCCAGGAGGCCCATGTAGTAGGGCTCCGTGCCGATCAGCAGCGGATCGGCGGACAGTACCATTCCCACGGCGCCGGCGCGCGAGCGCGAGAGGGCCCGCGCGGACGAGCTGGGGTACCACTCGAGCTCCTCTGCGAGGTCCAGTACCCGGCGCCGGGTCAGCTCGCTGACACCCGGCTGGCCATTGAGGGCGTAGGACACGGATGCCTTCGAAATGCCCAGCCGCTTCGCCAGACCGGCAATGGTTTCCTTGGCCATGGCTTACACAATAGCCCCACGATTCGCTTGACCGACCCCGGTATATCCCTTAGGTTCGTCGTACTACCTGAACCGGTTCAGTAGTACCACTTTCTCAGCGAGGAGAATCTTCCGTGACGTATTCACTCCAGCTCTACACACTACGGACAGCGATAGGGGAGGACCTGCCGGGCACCATCAAACGCGTCGCCGGGCTGGGTTACACCGCCGTGGAACCGTACAACTTCGTTGCGACGGCGGATGAGCTGGCAGAGGCCCTCAGCGCCAACGACCTCACCGCGCCGTCCGGGCACGCGCCGCTCCTCCGCGCCGATCAGGACGAGATCTTCGAGGCAGCCCGCAAGCTCGGCATCGGCACGGTCATCGACCCCCACGTGGAGCGCTCCCACTGGACCTCGGCCGAGGACATCAAGGCCACCGCGGACGCTCTCAATGCGGCAGCGAAGAAGGGCGCCGAGTACGGCATCAGGGTCGGCTACCACAACCACGAGTTCGAGCTGGAGGAGCGCATCGACGGCACCTCGGGGCTCGAGGTCCTGGCCCATTACCTCGACCCCGAGGTGGTGCTCGAGGTGGATACCTACTGGGCAGCCGTAGGCGGCGAGGACCCGGCCGAGCTGCTCCGCCGCCTCGGTGACCGGGTGCGCTTCGTCCACATCAAGGATGGTCCGCTGACGAAGAACGACAAGGAGCAGGTGGCGGTCGGATCGGGCAAGATGCGCGTGTGGGACGTGCTCGACGCCGTTCCCGGCCTTGAGGCCGCCGTCGTGGAACTCGACGATTTCGACGGCGACATCTTCACCGCCGTCGCCGACAGCCTGGCCTACCTGAACGAGGGGAAGAAATGAGCACCGGAGCAGTGCGCACGGGCCCCGTCGGAGTCGCCATCATCGGCGCAGGGGTCATCAGCAAGGAATACCTGACGAACCTCACGAGCTTCCCGGACGTGAAGGTGCATATCGTCGCGGACATGTTCGAGGAGGTCGCCGCAGCGCGGGCCGCGGAATTCGGCGTTGCGTCGTCCGGTGGCGTGCAGGATGCCCTGAACCACCCCGACGTCGAGATCGTCGTGAACCTGACGATCCCCGCCGCGCACGTCGAGGTGGCGACGGCCGCGGTCAATGCCGGCAAGCACGTCTGGAGCGAGAAGCCGTTCTCCCTGGACCGCGAGAGCGGCGAGGGCCTCCTGAAGGCGGCTGATGCCGCAGGGCTCCGCCTCGGCTGCGCCCCTGATACCTTCCTCGGCGCAGGCCTGCAGACAGCACTGCGCCTCGTGGCACGCGGCGACATCGGCGTACCCCTGACGGCCCTGACCCTGATGCAGTCACCGGGTCCGGAGTCCTGGCACCCGAACCCCGCTTTCCTCTTCCAGGAAGGCGCCGGACCGCTCTTCGACATCGGTCCCTACTATCTGACGACGCTCGTGCAGACGTTCGGCGCGATCACCAAGGTGGCGGGATTCGGCTCGAAGTCACGCGAGACCCGGACCATCGGGTCGGGCCCGAAGGCCGGCGAGGTCTTCGACGTGACCGTACCGTCCCACGTCAGCGCGATCGCGCAGTTCTCGAACGGGGAGTCCTCACAGAGCATCTTCAGCTTCGATTCGCCGCTCAAGCGCGCCGGCTTCGTCGAGGTCACCGGTTCAGAGGGAACGCTCGCGTTCCCCGACCCGAACAACTTCACGGGTGACCTGATGCTCACGCGCCGCGGAGCCGACGAGCCCGAGGTGATCCCGGCAGTCGGAGCCACCTCCACGCGCGGCAGTGGGGTGCTCGAGATGGCGCGCGCCCTGCGTGAGGGCCGCCCGCACCGCGCGCAGGGCGAGATGGCCTACCATGTGCTCGATGCCATGGTCTCCATCTCCGAGAGCATCGAGACGGGTCAGTTCGTCTCGCTCTCGAGTACCGCGACGGCCGCCGAGCCACTGCCCGAGGACTGGGACCCGTACGCCTCCACCCTCTCCTGATCCCGGAGGGTGCCGCGGGTAGTCCCCGCGGCACCCTCCGTCCACTTCGGCGGCACATGCCTCTGCCTCCGCCCGGACCACCGACCGGTCCGGTCACTGTGACACCACGAACGGAATCCACCATGACGTACCACCCCGCTGATGACCGCTATGAGACGATGCCGTACCGCCGGGTGGGGAGGAGCGGGTTGTTGCTTCCGGCCGTCTCGCTGGGCCTGTGGCACAACTTCGGCGACGACAAGCCGTTCGGGACGCAGCGTGACATTCTTCGCCGGGCGTTCGACCTCGGTGTCACCCATTTCGACCTCGCCAACAACTACGGGCCAGCGGCGGGTAGTGCCGAGACCAATTTCGGCCGGCACCTGAAGGATGATTTCAGGCCGTTCCGCGATGAGCTCGTGATCTCCACGAAGGCCGGGTACGGCATGTGGGCGGGTCCCTACGGCGAGTGGGGGTCGCGGAAGTATCTGTTGGCGAGCCTGGACCAGTCCCTGGAGCGGATGGGCCTGGATTATGTCGACATCTTCTACAGCCACCGCCCTGATCCTGACACTCCGTTGGAGGAGACGATGGGTGCGCTGGACACCGCGGTGCGGTCCGGGCGGGCCCTGTATGCGGGTATCTCGTCGTACTCGCCGGAGCGTACGCTCGAGGCGGCCGCGATCCTGGCGGATCTGGGGACGCCGTTGCTGATCCATCAGCCCTCCTACTCGATGCTGAATCGGTGGACCGAGAACGGGACACCGAACCTGTATGAGGCATTGGAGCAGTCGGGGGCCGGCTCGATCGCTTTCTCGCCGTTGGCGCAGGGCCTTCTGACGAGCCGTTACCTCGACGGTGTTCCGGAGGACTCGCGGGCGGCGTCCAACAAGTCCCTCGATGCGGGTCAGTTGAGCGAGGAGAACCTGCGCCGTATCCGTGGTCTGAACGGCATCGCGGAGGGTCGCGGTCAGACTCTCGCGCAGATGGCCATCGCCTGGGTGCTTCGGGACCAGGTCAAGGGCAGCCCGGTCACGTCGGCGCTGATCGGGGCCTCGAGCGTGCATCAGCTCGAGGACAGCCTGGCTGCGGTGCAGAACCTCGACTTCACCTCCGAGGAACTGCAGGCGATCGACGAGTTCGCGGTCGACTCCGACATCAACCTCTGGGCCAAAGCCCTCGAGGCGTAGCCGCAGCGATGACGGTACCGCTGAGGACCGTACCGCGGGCGGTGCGGTCCCGCGCGGCACAGACCAGGGCAACACGCGGAAGGACCATCGTGGACGGGCACACCAGCACGACGGACGACTATCCCGGTTACGCCGCGACGACGTCATGGCGCCAGCTCCTCCCCGGCCAGCGTTCCCGGCTCACGGTGTTCGACGTCGTCGCCCGCTCCGCGACGTGTGTCTTCGAGACCGAGGACTTCGTCATCGAGGCGCCGAACTGGACGCCGGACGGGGAGCGGCTCGTCTTCAACTGCGACGGGCTCCTGTACGGCACGGCCCCGGAGGAGGACAGCCAGCCAAGAGTCATCTACACGGGGGCGGTGACGGACTCGAACAATGACCACGTCATCTCCGCAGACGGCCGCTTCCTGTACCTCTCCTCGCAGGACGGGCACCTCTACGAGGTACCGATCGCCGGCGGAGAGGCGCGGCGCGTCACCAGGCCCGACGACGGCCTCGAAGCGCGCTACCTCCACGGCATCTCACCCGACGGCGGAACACTCGTACACATCGGCTGCCGTCGCCTCGGCGGCGTGACGACCTACAACATCTACGCGGTCGGCGTACGGGACGGCGCCACCCACAGGCTGACCGAATCCGAGCGCCCGCACGACGGCGTCGAGTACAGCCCGGACGGGCGCTGGCTCTACTTCAACTCCGAGCGCTGCTCGGAGCGCGCAGGGCATTCCCAGGTGTTCCGCATGCGCCCCGACGGCACCGGGGTGGAGCAGCTGACCTTCGACCACCGCGTCAACTGGTTCCCGCACCTCTCGCCCGACGGCGCCGTCCTCGTGTACCTCAGCTACTCGACGGGAGTGCAGGGCCACCCGGCCAACGAGCCCGTGCTGCTGCGCGTCGCGGACAGCGATGCACGGAACGCCTGGGACGCCGTCGAGGTGTTCGGCGGCCAGGGCACGATCAACGTCAACAGCTGGGCGCCGGACAGTCGCCGCTTCGCGTATGTCGACTACCCCCTGGAGGACGCATGAGGATCATCGCCGCGGACGTCATCGTGACGAGCCCGAGCCGGAATTTCGTGACGCTGAAGATCACGACCGACGAGGGACTGACAGGGTTGGGGGACGCGACACTGAACGGCAGGGAACTGGCTGTCGCGTCCTATCTGACGGACCATGTCACCCAGCTGCTGATCGACCGGGACCCACACCGTATCGAGGACACCTGGCAGTTCCTCTACCGCAGCGCCTACTGGCGCCGTGGTCCCGTGACGATGGCCGCGATAGCCGCAGTGGACATGGCGCTCTGGGACATCAAGGGCAAGGCGGCAGGCATGCCCGTCTACCAACTGCTGGGCGGGGCGTCGCGCACGGCCCTGCGCACCTATGGGCACGCCTCCGGCCGGGACATCCCGGAACTGTTCGACTCCATCCGGCACCACCTCGAGGAGGGTTACAAGTCGATCCGGGTGCAGAGCTCGGTGCCGGGCATCACGGCCCTCTACGGTGTCGCGGCGCAGGCGCAGGCCACGGGGGAGCGGTACGACTTCGAGCCGGCCGGCCGCGGTGCCCAGCCGACCGAGGAGGACTGGGACACCCGGGCCTACCTCAGGCACGTGCCCACCGTGTTCGAGGCCGTCCGCAACGAGTTCGGCCCCGAACTACCGCTGCTGCACGACGGCCACCACCGCATGACGCCCATTCAGGCGGCGAAACTCGGCAGGTCGCTGGAACCCTACGACCTCTTCTGGTTGGAGGACGTGACGCCGGCCGAGAACCAGGACGCGTTCCGGCTGATCCGCCAGCACACCACCACTCCGCTGGCCGTCGGCGAGATCTTCAACACCGTCTTCGACTTCCAGGCCCTCATCAAGGACCAACTCATCGACTACGTGCGGGCGGCATCGACGCACTTCGGAGGGATTTCACCGCTGAAGAAGGTCATGGACTATGCGGCGCAGTACCAGATCAAATCCGGGTTCCACGGCCCCACCGATGTATCGCCGGTCGGCCTGGCGGCGCAGAGCCATGTAGGGCTGGCAATCCACAATTTCGGGATCCAGGAGTACATGGAGCACAGCGCGAAGACCGATACCGTCTTCGAGCAGTCCATGACGTTCACGGACGGCTACCTGCACCCCGGAGATACTCCCGGGCTGGGTGTCGAACTCAACGAGGAGGCCGCCGCATCCTTCCCGTACCAGCAGGCATACCTGCCCTACAATCGCCTTTCGGACGGCACGGTCCACGACTGGTAGGCGCCCCCGCTCGGGGAATCCGCCGGGTACTGGCGTAGGCTGGAATCCTGCGGACACGTTCGCGCCACCTCTGGCGCCGTCCGCGAGGAGGCGGAATTGGTACAGCGTATGTCAGACCCCACGTATCGGGCCCAGCAGTGGGAACAACGTTACGATCCGCAGATCGAGGATGTGAACCGGTTGTGCGACACGCTGGCCGAGTCCAAGCCAGGGTCGGCGGTTCCCTACATCGACCCGATCCATGACGTCGACGGTTGCAAGATCGTCAGTCTCTTCTCCAACCCGGGATCATCATTGCCTTCGGGTTTCGTCTCGTTCGAGAACGATGACCCCGCATCCATCCGGATGGCAGGCATCTACGAGGCCGTCGGTCTGCGCCCGGATGCCTTCATGCCCTGGAACGCGCACCCCTGGTACCTTCCGGAGGGCAAGGAGCGCGCACTGACCATGGATCAGATCACGGACGGCGTCAAACCGCTCCTGACGTTCCTCCAGCAGGTTCCCCGAGCGTCGGCGCTCGTTGCGCACGGCGCTGACGCGCACAAGGCTGCGCGCCGCCTGATGAAGCTGGAGAATCGCGCCATCGCGAAGCGTGGGTTCAAGATCTACGAGGTGCGGTCCCCCGGGGAACGGGCCTTCAAGGGCACCCCGGCCAACCAGGAGTTGTGGCTCAAGGACATTCAGTCGGCCTACGCCGACGCGATGGGCAGGGCCGGCATCCGCGCGCGCCAGTCCATCTAGCACTGCAGACGGGCCGGGCGACGGCGTCCTCCCGGACGCAGGCGGACCGCCGTGGGCTACTCGTCCCGCTTCGTGGTGAGGTACGTGGAGCCGTCCGGGTTCCGAACGACCCGCCACTGCTGGAGTTCCTCCTGGCGGGCGCGCTGGGCGTCATCGTCGCGATACACCACGGGGCCCGAGGTCGTACCGCGCGCCGCAGGCCCGAAGAACATCCGCAGCTTGCCGGTCGCGCTCATGAAACGTGCAGACATCGGCTCCTTCTTGCTCATCTGCCAGTTCCTTCCTCGTGGCTGATCGTGCTGGTGTGATCGCGTGTCACGTGGTGTTGCCGGTGCTTCCAGCGCTTCCGGTTCGGGGGGAGGGGGGCAGGTCGGTCCCGGTCGCGCGGATGATCGCGTGCATGGCTTCGTTGAGCGTCTCCACTTCTGCCCGGGTCAGGCCGAGCCGCTCCATCATCGTCTGCGGGACCGAGAGGGCCTTCGTCCGGAGTCCGCGCCCCGCCGTCGTCAGTTCCACGGCGAGTGCCCTCTCGTTTCCGGGCGCCCTGGTCCGGGTGAGCAGGTCCAGCGCCTCGAGCCTCTTGAGCATGGGGGAGAGGGTGGCGGACTCCATCGCGAGTGCCTGTCCAAGGCTCCGCACCGTCCTGGGGCTCTCCTCCCACAGTGCGAGCATCACCAGGTACTGCGGATGCGTCAGTCGCAGCTCCTCGAGAACCGGACGGTACGCACCGACCACGCTCCGGGCCGCTACGGAGAGTGCGAAGCAGAGCTGGCGCTCGAGCAGCAGATCCTCATCCGTCGTGGTGGACATGCTGTCTCCTGCACTGTCGACGATTGTTCACGTACTGATAGTTAGTGTACTACTGGTCGAGTCCGACGAGGGACCGCGGCACTGCGGGATCGTGCGGGTGCGGATGCGCGCGGTCCTCGTACCGAACGATCGTGCCGTCCACCGCGCGCTCGCCGATCAGCGTCAGACCACCGGGGCGCATCTCGTACGCGTACGTCTCCCCCGTGCCGAGGACGGGCAGCTGGCGCTGTAGCGGTTTGGGACTACCTGTTCCGGGTTCGGGCACGGGCCGGCAGAGGGACACCGTGCCGTCCTGGTAGGCCAGCCCGCCGACGACCGTGCTGCGGCTCGCCGGTTCGATGAATGCGAAGTAGCCGCTGGCACGGGCGGGCAGCACGGTCGGTCTGGAGGGGAGCCCGCCGGTCTGGTTCGCGAAGGAGACGGCCTCGCAGACGCTGAGTGCCCTGTCCTGTGCCTGCACGCCCCTTTCGGGCCGAGGCGGCCCCTCCCCACGGGAAGCGATGTTCGCAGAGAGGACCAGCAGCGCAGCGGCCAACCCGACGAGGTAGACGGTACGACGACGGCGCGGCAGGGCGGGTGGGGACGTCTCGGGCGCGTCGGAGCGGGTCGCGTCATGGTCCCCGAGGTCGACGATGCCGACTCGGTCAGGGGTGTCGCCGCCCGTGGGACCGTGAGCCATGCAACCAGCGTAGGCCTCCCCGGAGGGACCGGGAAGTGTCGGTGGCGAGCGATACCGTGGAGGCAAAGCCGACACGTCGAAGGGTCCAATGCTCCAGGCCAACAAGCTGCTCCAGGTCAGTCGTATCTATGTCGAGCCCGCGGCGGCAGAACTGCCCCGGGGCAAGGAGATTCTCGCGCGATGGCCCGAGGCCGACGTCGTGGAGGTGGCGAGTCACTGGCGTATCCCCGAGCTCAGCGGCGATGAGGCGAACGTGCGGCGCTGGGTCCGGATCAAGACCGAAGCGCTCGTCATCGGCATCAAGAAGACCCTCACGGCCAAGCCCAACGGCAGGTCAGCCGATTTCATCGCGCCCTCGACCGCCAACGGCTGCGCCATGGCCTGTGCCTATTGCTACGTGCCCCGCCACAAGGGCTACAGCAACCCGATCACGGTGTTCGCCAATATCGAGCAGATCAGCGGGTACCTCGAGCGGCACGTGGCCCGCCAGGGCATGAAGCTCGAGCCGAATCAATGCGACGACCACGCCTGGGTGTACGACATCGGCGAGAACAGCGACTGCTCGGTGGACGCCCTCGTCAGCGACAACGTGCGCGATCTCGTGGAGCTCTACCGGGATCTGCCCACGGCGAAGCTGTCCTTCGCCACGAAGTACGTCAATCGGGACATGCTGACCTGGGACCCGCAGGAGCGCACGCGTATCCGCTTCTCGCTCATGCCGGAGAAGCTGGCCCGTGTGGTCGATGTACGCACGGCGCCCGTCGCCGAACGGATAGCGGCGATCAACGACTTCGTGGACGCAGGCTACGAGGTGCACGTGAATTTCTCCCCCGTGATCGTGACGCCGGGATGGCAGGAGGACTGGCGCGAGCTCTTCGGGCAGCTCGACGCCGCTCTCTCACCGGCAGCGAAGCAGCAGCTCGCCGCCGAGGTCATCTTCCTCACGCACAACCAGCAACTGCACGAGGTCAACCTGGGCTGGCATCCGCAGGCGGAGGAGATCCTGTGGCGACCGGACCTCCAGGAGACCAAGCGCTCCCAGAACGGTTTCACGAATGTGCGGTACATGGCCTATGACAAGCGCGGCTACCTCGACGAATTCCTCCGGCTCGCGAAGACCGGTCTGCCCTACTGCCGCATCCGCTATGCGTTCTGATCCGGGCCTGGGACGGCTCCTTCGTGGCCGGCCGTCGACCGGGCGCTCGAACCGGTAGGTTGGTCAGGTGGTCTCACATCTCGCACGCGTACTCACCGCGTTGCTCCTCCTCGTGCTGTGTGCGTGCAACATCAACCCGGCCGCCGTGGCGTGCGAGGACATCGATGGGCAGAACCTCGCCCCGGACGACGGAACCCTGATGGGCGTGAACCTTGAATGGGGCAGGGAGACGCTCGCGGAGTACTCGGAGAAGCTCGGCGAGCGGCCCGCGGTGGCGGTCACCTTCGCGGACTTCCCCTTCGAGGAGGGCGAACCCGACCTCATCGCGTCGGCAGCCGAGCAGGTGCGTCAGCAGGGCGGAATGCTCCTGCTGACACTCGAGCCCCAGCAGGGCCTCGCGGCCGTGACCGATGAACGGGCCGATGAGCTCGCAGCGATGCTCGCGCACTTCAATACCAACGGTGTCCCTGTCATCGTCCGCTTCGCGCACGAGATGAACGGTTCCTGGTACCCCTGGGGGCAGCGACCCGACGAGTACATCGCTGCATTCCGACGCGTCGCCGACGCCGTGCACCGGACCGCTCCGGGGTCGGCGATGATGTGGGCGCCGAACTATGCGGGCGGGTATCCCTTCTCGGGTGGATCCTACGAATCCCTGCCCGGAACCTCCGGGTTCCCGGAACTCGACACGGACGCCGACGGCACCCTGACCCCCTTCGACGATCCCTATGCCCCCTACTACCCCGGCGACGACGCCGTGGACTGGGTGGGCATGTCCCTCTACCACTGGGGCAGCACCTACCCCTGGGGGGAGAGCGAGATGCCGGAGGAAGGCAAGTTCATCGATCAGCTGACCGGGACGTACAACGGGAAGAACGGCGACGATTCGATGCTGCCGGACTTCTATGCGGAGTACGGCGTGGGCCACGACAAGCCCGTCGCCATCCCGGAGACCGCGGCGCTCGTCGTCGAGGGTATCGGTGACCTTCGGGATCTCAACATCAAGCGTGCCTGGTGGGGGCAGGTCTTCGACCCGGCGGTGCACGAGCGGTTGCCCCAGCTGCGGATGGTGAACTGGTTCGAGTGGAACAAGGTGGAGCCCGAGGTGGGTGCCGCCGTGGACTGGACGGTGCTGGAGAATCCCGAGACCCGGTCCGAGTTCACGGAGACCCTTCCGGAGTGGTACCGCTTCGCGGAGGAGCCCGACGACTGCGGGGAGCCGCTGGCGTGACCATGCATCGCGAGCAGGACCCGGACCGGCACCTCGCGCCGACTCTGCCGCGGCCCGTCATCATGGATCAGTTCTGGGCGGACGCCGTGTTCCTGCACTGGCGGATCGGTGCGGAAGCCGTCGCGCGCTACATGCCCGCCGGCGTCGTCCCCGACGTGGTGGACGGTTCCTCCTGGGTCGGGTTGATCGGGTTCCGTATGGTCGGCGCCGGTCTGGGCCGGGGGTTCCCCGTGCCGTACTTCGGGAGTTTCAGCGAGATCAACGTCCGGCTGTATTCACGTGGCCCCGACGGCACGCGAGGGGTGGTGTTCGTGACCCTCGATGCCTCGCGCCTGGCCGTGGTGCTCGCGGCACGTGCTGGTGGGATCCCCTACGTGTGGTCGAAGTGCTCGCCTCTGACGCGCGGCGCCGAAGCCGAGCGGGAGTACGGGTACGACGTCGTCCGGTACCGCAGGCAGGCCACGTCCCGCTTCCTGGTCCTGCCGGAGATGGACCGGACCGCCGACGACGCGCTGTCGCTCGAGCTCACCGCCCGCTTCGGCCTGCACAGCACCCTCGCCGGCCGAACGCTCTACATCCCGAACACCCACAGCTCCTGGCCGCTCCACCCTGCGGTCCTCACGGAGCTCGACGACGGGTTGCTGGGTGCCGCCGGGCTCCGCGTCGAGGGGCCACCGGAGTCGGTGCTGTTCTCACCGGGCGTGCAGACGCAGTTCGGGAAACCCAGCGTGGTGCGCCCCGGCTGACCGCCTCGCCGTGCTGACGCCACCCGCTCCTGCGTCCTACCGTGCCATCCTGATCACGCGAGGGTCATGCCCGAGGGCCGGATGCTGAGGGACTCCACGGTCGCATCCCTCGTCGCGTCGACGGCGAGGCGCACAGCCCTCGCCACCTGCTCCGGCTGGATCCACGCCTCGGGTCGGTAGTCCTTGCCCTCCCACGCATGCAGTTCCTCCTGCATGTCGGTTGCGACCCGGCCGGGGTGGATCGAGCTGACCCTGACTCCGTGCGGCCGTTCCTCCTCGCGCAACGCGTCGGTGAAGGCGCGCAGCGCGAACTTGGTGCCGCTGTACACGGCCGAGCCCGCACCGGAACTGTAGCCCGAGCCGCTGTTGATCGCGATGACCTGGCCGCCTGCCGAGCGGAGTGCGGGTAGGAGCGCCCGGGTCAGGGATGCGACGGCGAACACGTTGACCTCGAAGCTCTCGCGCCAGGCGTCGTCGGACAGTTCCGCGACCGAGCCCATCCGCAGGACACCCGCCGAATGAATCAGGACGTCGAGCCGGGGTATGCCGGCGACGGCAGCGGCGACCTGCGCGGCGTCGCGCAGTTCCGCGGCGAAGGGTTCCGCCGAACGGAACGACGACGACAGTTCCGCGAGCGCATGCAGATCGCGACCGCCGAGCAGCAGGTGGTGCGTCGGAGCAAGGTTCTCGGCGATGGCGCGGCCGATGCCGCGGGAAGCTCCGGTGACGAGGGCGACAGGTGTGGTGGACACCCTCTCACCCTAGCAACGCGGCATGCCGGAGCCACGTCGCACGGGCACCTGCGGACGCAAGGAGCTGCTGCCGCCCGTTGACATTGCGGTCCGCGTCACACAAGATCGCTAGACAACATTTGTTCACTGGGGGGCAACTCGATTGAGAGAGGGCACTGTGCCTGTAGACGACCCACCCGTTGCACACCTCACGGAGGCTGAGGTTCTCGCGGCTGCGAATTCGCTCGTCGCTGCCTTCCGCGCCACGGACACCCGCGCCTATTTCGACTCCTTCGCCGAGGACGCCACCTTCGTGTTCCACACCGAGCAACGCCGGCTCGCGAGCAGAGCGGAATACGAGGAGTTGTGGGGCGCATGGCTCGCCGACGGATGGCGCGTCGAGGAGTGCGTCAGCAGCAGCCCTCTGGTCCAGTTGCTGGGCGCGACGGCGGTGTTCACGCATGACGTCCGTACGACGACCACGATCGCGGGCACCACCGAGACCACCCGCGAGCGGGAGACGATCGTGTTCCACCGATCGGGTACCCCGAACAGATCCATCCTCGCCGTCCACGAGCACCTGAGCCCCATCCCCGCCAGCGCCACGGAAGAAAGCACGCCATGATGAACACCGGATCCACCTCCGCATTCCGGCGCCTGTCGGACCACCTCGACAAGAACTCCGACGGCTACGGACCGCTCCGGGGTACGCTCGGCACCGCCCGCATGGGCATGATCTGGCTGGCAGCAAACCTGGTGGTGACCACGCTGCTGACCGGCACGCTCTTCGTCCCCGGTCTGGACGTCGGCGTCGCGGTCGGCATGATCGTCCTCGGAACACTGATCGGCGGGTCCGTCCTGGTGCTCGTCGGAAACATGGGGGCGCGAACGGGCCTGCCCACGATGTCCCTGACCAAGGCGTCCTTCGGGCTCCGCGGCTCCTTCCTGCCGGTGGTCGCGAACGTGCTGATCCTGATGGGCTGGAGCTGGGTGCAGGCGATGCTCGCAGGAGTCACCGTGAATTTCCTGGTCGAGCAGGCTACCGGGTTCTCGAGCCCGGTCCTGTTCTCCGTGCTGTGCCAGCTGCTCGTGGTCTGCCTCGCGATCTTCGGCCACGCAGGTATCGCACGCGTGGAGCCCTGGCTCGCGCTCGTGATCCTCGCGTTCATGGCCTATATCTTCACTGCGGCCTTCCTCGCCTTCAGCCCTGCTGAGTTCGCGTCGATCCCACAGGATGTCGCAGCCGGCTGGACCCCCGTCGCGGCCCTCGACGTCGTGATCGCGACCGCTGTCTCGTGGACCGTCCTGTCCGCGGAGTTCAACCGGCTCGCGCGGACGCAGTCCGCCGGCATGATCGGCTCCGGCATCGGGTACACACTGTCGACCGTGCTCTCGATGACCCTCGGCGCCGTAGCCATCGGGTACGTGGTGCTCGACGGCGGTGAACCCGTGCCGTTCGATCCCACCGTGATCGTCGCCTCCTTCGGCGCGCCGCTCGCCGTCGTGATCTTCCTGTCCGTCATGGCCACCAACACCATGGTGGTGTACGGCATGGTCGCGTCCGTGGTGAACATGGCGCCGTCCCGCCGGGTCACGTTCCTGCCGACGGCGATCGTCCTCGGCGTCATCTCGATCCTCGGGTCCACGTGGCTGGCGCTCCTGAACCAGTTCACCGCCTTCCTCGTGGTGATCGGGGCGTTGTTCATCCCGGTCTTCGCCATCATGATCGTCGACTACTACGTGGTGCGGGCGCGCCACTACGGCCGGGACATCCTCCGGGCCGACGGAGGCGAGTACTGGTACAGCGGTGGGGTCAATATCGCTGCAGTACTTGTGTGGCTCATCGGGGCCGCCGCCTCCCTGCTCCTGACCTACGTGGTGCCGAGCAGGATCGGGGCGACCATCCCCACGTTCGTGCTCTCGGCCCTGCTGTATCTGGCCTGGGCGGTAGCTGCCGGACGCATCGACCGGACGAACCGCGCACACGCCCACCTCCTGGACCTTCCTGAGACCGACCGGGCGCATGCGGGTCGTTGACCTCTCCCAGCCGATCCACACCGGGATGCAGGTCTACCCGGGCGATCCCGACGTCACCCTGACAACCGTGGCGACGGTGACCGAGGACGGCTACCAGGTCGCGTCCCTCCATGCCGGATCCCACACGGGGACGCATCTCGACGCGCCGCTCCACTCGATTCCGGGCGGCGGGTCGGTGGACGACATCGATCTCGCCCGATTGGTCGGGCCGGCGCGGATCGTCCGGTGTACCGGTCTGGCGCCGAACGAGGTGGTGACGTGGCCCTCGGTCGCCGATCAGCTGGGGAATCTCGACGGACTCACCATGGTGATGTTCCGGACGGGGTGGTCCGAGTACTTCGGGGAGGACCGTTACCTCGAGCACCCCGTCCTGGCACCCGAGGTGGCACATCGACTCCTGGCGGCCGGAATCGATGTCGTCGGGGTCGACACCCTCAATCCGGATCCGACTCTCGACAACGAAGGGCGATTGCCCTTCCATGCCGCGTTCCTCGACGCGGGCGGAGTGATCATCGAGAATCTCACGAACCTGGTCGAGGTCACCTGGGACCGGCCGGTGGTGTCCGTGCTCCCTCTGGCACTCGCAGGCGCGGACGGTGCTCCTGTCCGCGCGGTCGCGCTCGATGCGGATGGTCGCCTCTAGGCGACCGTCCGGTCGCGGCGTCCGAGGGCCCGAGCACGGACGGACGTCCGCGCTCCGGGAAGGAGTGCGTACGTCCGTCGCAGGTGATGCGGCGCCGGCAGGGCGCTATTCGGTGCGCGAGAGCGTCTCGACCTCGTCCGCCGAGAGCACGAGCTCCGAGGCCCGGGCCGAGTCCTGGATGCTCTCCGGCCGTGATGCCCCGGGGATCGGGATGACCGTCGGCGCGAGGGCCAGTTCCCACGCCAGGCACACCTGCTGGGGGCTGACTCCGTGCTTGTCGGCGATCTCCTGGAACGGCGTGAACTGCTCGCCGAGGCCGCCTGCTTTCTTGATGCCGCCGAGCGGGCTCCATGGCAGGAAGGCGATGTTGTTCTCCCCGCAGTACCTGAGTTCGTCCTCGCTGGAACGGAAGGCGGGGGAGAACTGGTTCTGCACGGACACCAGCTTGCCGCCGAGGATCTCGTTGGCCTTCATGATCTGGTGCACGGTGGCATTGGAGATGCCCGCCATACGGATGACGCCCTCGTCGAGCAGCTCCTTCAGCGCACCGATCGAGTCCTCGTACGGAACCTCGGGGTCCGGCCGGTGGTACTGGTACAGGTCGATAACGTCGCCGCCGAGTCGCTTGAGGGACGCCTTCGCCGCTTCCTTCAGGTATTCCGGACGGCCGTTCTGCGTCCACGAGCCGTCACCGGGGCGCAGGTGCCCGCCCTTGGTCGCCACGAGGACGCCGGAGCTGTCGGAGCCGTAGCTCGCGAGGGCCTTCGCGATGAGGGATTCGTTGTGGCCTACCTCGTCCGCGTCGCGGTGGTACGCGTCCGCAGTGTCTATCAGGGTGACGCCGGCATCGAGCGCGGCGTGGATCGTGCGAACGGAACGGTCCTCGTCGGGACGTCCCTCGATGGACATGGGCATTCCGCCCAGGCCGAGGGCGCTGACCGGGGTACCGCCGAGCGAGCGTTGCTGCATTGTCGTTCTCCTTTGGATAGACGTGCCGCTGACATAGTAAGCATGCTGTGGACCTGCACGCGAGCGGACCGCGACGCGATCTGGAGCGAAAAACCTCGCCGTTGCGCGACACCCGGGCGGCCTGGGCACCGTAGGGTCGGTCCATGAGGTTGCTGCTGATCCGCCATGGCCAGACGCCGAACAATGCCACGCGTTCGCTGGATACGGCGTTCCCTGGTGCCGGTCTGAGCCGCCTCGGAGAACAGCAGGCCGAAGCAGTGCCGGTGGCACTGAAGGACCAGCACATCATCGCCGTCTACGCCTCGCCCCTCATCCGTACGCAGCTGACCGCACGTCCGCTGGCATCGTCGCTCGGCCTGGACATCAGTATCGTCCCGGGCCTGGAAGAGGTGGGCGCAGGCGCGCTGGAGATGCTCAACGACGCCGAGTCGGTCGCAGCGTACGCGGAGTGCGTGATCGGGTGGATGGAGGGCGACCTCGACAGGCGCATGCCCGGAGGTGCGACCGGGCGGGAGTTCCTCGATCGCTACGACCGCGCTGTCGAGCAGATTGCGGGCAACCACGGCCCGGGCGATCGTGTGGCCGTGTTCTCACACGGTGCGGCCATCAGGACGTACACGGCCGTCTCGACGGGGATGAATCCGACCGCCGTGCGGAAGGTAACCATCCAGAACACCGGGATGAGCGTCCTGGCGAGGGATGAGCGGTCCCGGTGGACGCTGGAAGGGTGGCATTCCGAGCCGCTGGGTGGACCGGGACTCTCGTCCGTCCTGCAGAATGACGGCACGGGAGTGGCGCCGTGAGCGCGCGACCGGGGCTGCGGATGTAGCCTGTGGGGAATTCTTGTGAAACGATTCAAGCTGTGCAGTGCCGCACCCATCGTGAGATTGAAAGGACGTTTCAGTGACCAAGCGCCAACTTCCCGTTCCGGCGGAGATGCTCGAGCTGATGCAGTTCAAGAAGTTCGAGTTCAATGGCAAGAAACGTCGGCTGGACTCGGCGCTCACGATCGCGGACCTGCGGACGATCGCCAAGCGCCGGACCCCCAAGGCTGCCTTCGACTACACGGACGGCGCAGCGGAAGGAGAACTGTCCCTGACGCGCGCCCGCCAGGCGTTCGAGGACATCGAGTTCCATCCGTCGATCCTCCGGCCGGCCGAGCACGTCGACACATCGGTCGAGATCCTGGGTGGGCCCAGTGCCCTTCCCTTCGGCATCGCTCCGACCGGGTTCACCCGGCTCATGCAGACCGAGGGTGAGACGGCCGGCGCATCCGCGGCCGCTGCCGCGGGCATCCCGTTCACTCTGTCCACCCTCGGCACGACCTCGATCGAGGGCGTGAAAGCTGCGAATCCGACCGGGAGGAACTGGTTCCAGCTCTACGTGATGCGGCAGCGGGAGATCTCCTACGAACTCGTCAAGCGTGCCGGCGAGGCCCGGTTCGACACCCTCATGTTCACCGTCGACACCCCCGTAGCCGGCGCCCGGCTCCGGGACAAGCGCAACGGTTTCTCCATCCCGCCGCAGCTGTCGGTCGGCACGATCCTCAATGCCGTCCCGCGGCCCTGGTGGTGGGTCGACTTCCTCACCACACCGAAGCTGGAGTTCGCGTCCCTGACCGACACCGGCGGAACCGTCGGTGACCTGCTGAACGCGGCGATGGACCCGACGATCAGCTATGACGATCTCGCCGTCATCCGCGACCTGTGGCCCGGCAAGATCGTGATCAAGGGGGTTCAGAACGTCGAGGACTCCGTTCGTCTCGTCGACATGGGCGTCGACGGCATCATCCTGTCCAACCATGGCGGCCGTCAGCTCGACCGCGCGCCCATTCCTTTCCACCTCCTGCCGCAGGTCGTCCGCGAGGTCGGCTCGGACGCGACGATCATGGTCGATACGGGGATCATGAACGGCGCGGACATCGTCGCCTGCATGGCCCTCGGCGCGAAGTTCACCCTCATCGGCCGCGCCTACCTCTACGGGCTCATGGCCGGCGGACGCGAAGGCGTCGACAAGACCATCGCCATCCTGCGCGACGAGATCGAGCGCACCATGCGCCTGCTTGGTGTCTCCCACCTCGGTGAGCTCGAGCCCAGGCACGTCACGCAACTCACCCGCCTCGTGCCGGTGGCCCATGCACAGGACGGAGTCGCCGCCCACGCAGGATGATGGGAACGAGCCCCGAACCACCGGGTGAATCTGCCGGGATGCAGCACGGGAACCATTGCGGTGGAGAGCGGGTTGCCCGAGTGTAGAAGGGGCAGACAACCGAATACCTGAGGACAACGGCACTGCGTCAGCGAGACCCTTGAGGAGACCTGCAGCATGGAAGTACCGCTTTTCGTCTGGATCGCCACCGTGGTCGGCATCGTCGGACTGCTGGTGTTCGACTTCTTCTTCCATGTCCGCAAGGCGCACACGCCCAGCCTCCGCGAGTCCGCCGTCTGGTCCTCGATCTACGTCGGCATCGCGCTGCTGTTCGGCGTCGGAGTGCTGGTCGCCGGAGGGCCCACCATGGGCACCGAGTACTTCGCCGGCTACATCACCGAGAAGGCGCTCTCGGTCGACAACCTCTTCGTGTTCCTCATCATCATGTCCAGTTTCAGGGTGCCGCGTGCGGACCAGCAGAAAGTGCTCCTGTTCGGCATCGTCTTCTCGCTCATCGCGCGCACGGGGTTCATCTTCCTCGGCGCCGCGCTGATCAACAGCTTCGCCTGGGTGTTCTACATCTTCGGCCTGATCCTCCTCATCACCGCCGGGAACCTGCTCAAGCCCGGTGGTCATGACGATGACAGCGAGAGCCTTGTCATCCGCCTGGCGAAGCGTTTCCTTCCGGCATCGGAGCACTACGACGGCGACAAGCTCTTCACCGTCGAGAACGGCAAGCGGGTCCTCACCCCCATGCTGCTCGTCATGGTGGCCATCGGCGCCACGGACATCCTGTTCGCCCTCGACTCGATCCCGGCCATCTTCGGCCTGACCCAGAACACGTTCATCGTGTTCACCGCGACGGCGTTCTCGCTCATGGGCCTGCGTCAGCTGTTCTTCCTGATCGACGGGCTGCTGGACCGTCTGATCTACCTCTCCTACGGCCTGGCGGTGATCCTCGGCTTCATCGGCGTGAAGCTGATCCTGCACGCCCTGCACGAGAACAACCTGCCCTTCATCAACGACGGCGAACACGTGAAAGTGGTCGAGATCAGCACCGGGCTTTCGCTGACCGTCATCCTCGGTGTGCTCATCGTGACCGTCCTGGCCTCGGTCCTGAGTCCGAAGGGCAAGGCGAAGAATGCCATCTCCGGGGCCAAGCGCCACGCCGCGGAATACCTGGACCTGAACTACGAGACCGACATCACGGAGCGCGAGAAGATCTTCGCGAAGCTGTGCGCCGAGGAGGCGGACCTCAGGACGCTCCCCGAGAAGTACAAGCGGCTGATCCGCAACGAGACGGAGTTCATGGAGATGATCCGGAAAGCGCACGCCGAGCACGACCAGGCACTCGAGCGGGAGCCCGGGCGCTAGCGCTGGTGACGCTCGCCCGAGACGATGCGCCCGATGATCCCGCTGTCGAGAATTTCACCCAGGAGCTCCGCGTGAGCTCCCGGAGGGAGCGGTACGCCGGGTCGGCCTGCCAGGGCGCGGACGTCCACTCCGGAGAGGAAGCGTGAGCCGAACGTCCCCGCCCCGTGGGGTTCGAGGAGGTCTTCGGTCGGGATCCGGACCGGCCGGGCCCTGTCGAAACCCTCCTGGCCGTTGCCGGCTTCGTGGTCCGTGCCGAACGATCCGGCCAGTTCCTCTGTCCAGGAGTAGGGCGCACGGCAGAACAGCGCGTCCTCGGAGGTGCACAGGTCATCGATGAGTTCGTTGACTGCCTGTGAGACGAGGTCGGCGTCCTCGGGGTCGAGCCTGTAGAGGCCGCACAGGTAGGCATCGAGTTCGAAATAGTCGGTGAGGCCGCCCATGTTGCAGTAGTGCATCCATGTCTCGTAGGCCGTAAGTCCGGCGAATTCCATCGCCGTCCGGGTCTCGTCGTACTGCATTGCGCCCAACTCCTCGTCGCGGCCCCCAACTGGGCCTCCCTCGATACTCGCGAACGCACCTCAACTGAACGGCTCGTGCACGCTCAGTTTTGGCGCAAGGTCGGCGCGCATCCTCAAGGAGGAGCGAGGGGCGAGGGGCGAGGGGCGGTCGGAGCGGGGATCACTCCGGCCCGAGGCCACGGGAGTGAGGCCCGCGGGAGCAGGAAGCTGCGGTCAGTGAACGACCTTGAGCCCTATGACGCCGCCCACGATCATGAGCAGGAACAGTATCTTGAGCAGGGACGCAGGCTCGGTGCCGGTCGCCATCGCGTAGATCACCGTCAGCGACGCGCCGATCCCCACCCAGACGGCGTAGGCCGTTCCGGTGGGCAATGTTCGCATGGCGTACGCGAGGCCTGCCATGCTGGCGATGATCGCAACGGCGAACACCAGGGTCGGCGCCACCTTGCTGAAACCCTCGGACTTGCCGAGCGCTGTCGCCCAGACAGCTTCCAGGACTCCCGAGACAACGAGGACTATCCAGGCCATGACTCACTCCCGTGGGCCGTCTTGTCGCACACCGGGTACGGCACCCCTCGTCCGGGAGACGGATGAATCCGCCTCGCATCCATGGTTGCACAGGCGGCGGACCGCCCTGCCCGGTACACCCTTCTCCTAGTCGACGACTACCGTTCCGCCGTCCACCTGCCAGCGCGCGTCGAGGCGGACGTTCTGGAGCAGCCTGCGATCATGCGTGACGAGCAGCAGCGCGCCTGAGTAGGACTCGAGGGCATCCTCGAGTTGCTCGATCGCGGGAAGGTCCAGGTGGTTGGTCGGCTCGTCGAGCACGAGGAGGTTCACGCCACGCGCCTGGAGGAGCGCGAGCCCCGCCCTGGTCCGCTCGCCGGGGGACAGTGCACCGACTGCGGCACGCACCTGGTCGGCCTTCAACCCGAACTTGGCGAGCAGCGTACGCACCTCCCCCTGCGTCATCTCCGGCACGAGGGCCTCGAAGGCGGCACCGAGCGGACTGGCGTCGTCCAGTTGACCACGCGCCTGGTCGATCTCGCCGACCGCTACGCTCGATCCGATGGCTGCGGCGCCGTCGTCCGGTTGCTGGTGACCCAGCAGGAGGCGCAGGAGCGTCGACTTGCCGGCCCCGTTGGGGCCGGTGATCCCGATGCGCTCGCCCGCGTTGACCTGCAGCGAGACCGGCCCGAGGGTGAAGCTGCCCTGGGTGACCGATGCGTTGTTCAGGGTAGCGACGACGGAACTGGATCGCGGTGCCGACCCGATGGTGAACTGGAGCTGCCATTCCTTGCGCGGTTCCTCCACCTCGTCCAGCCGCGCGATGCGGGACTCCATCTGGCGCACCTTCTGGGCCTGTTTCTCCGATGACTCCATGCTCGCCCTGCGCCGGATCTTGTCGTTGTCCGGGCTCTTCTTCATCGCGTTGCGCACGCCCTGGGAGCTCCACTCGCGTTGGGTCCGGGCCCGCCCCACGAGATCCTGCTTCTTCTCCGCGTACTCCTCGTAAGCCTCGCGCGCATGCCGGCGCGCGACGGCGCGTTCTTCCAGGTACGCGTCGTAGCCGCCGTCGTACACGGCCACCTTGTTCTGGGCGAGGTCCAGTTCGACGACGGTGGTCACGCACCGCGCGAGGAACTCCCGATCATGGGATACGAGGACGACGCCGCCGCGCAGGTTCTGTATGAACGATTCGAGGCGCTCGAGCCCGGCGAGGTCGAGGTCGTTGGTCGGTTCGTCCAGGAGCACGACGTCGAACCGGCTCAACAGCAGTGCGGCGAGCGCGACCCGCGCGAGTTGTCCGCCCGAGAGGGCAGTCGTCGGGGTCGCCGGATCGATCGCGCCCGCGACGTCGGCCAGTACTGCCGGCATGCGGTCCTCGAGGTCGACCGCGCCGGACGCCATCCAGTGGTCGAGGGCCGCAGCGTAGGCGTCATCGGCCCCCTTGGTTCCGCTGCCGAGTGCGGCGGCAGCGGCCTCCATCGCTTCCGTCGCCGCCGCCGTGCCCGTGCGCCGCCCGATGTAGGTCGAAACCGTCTCACCGTCGACGCGCTCGTGCTCCTGCGGCAACCAGCCCACGAAGGCGTCGGCGGGTGTCGTGCGCACGGTGCCGGACAGCGGGGTGTCTGCTCCTGCGAGCAGGCGCAGGAGGGTGGTCTTCCCCGCGCCGTTGGCTCCTACCACCCCGACGACGTCGCCGGGCGCGACGGTGAGATCGACCTTCGAGAAGAGGGTGCGGTGGGCGTGGCCCCCGGACAGGTCCTTCGCCACGAGGGTTGCAGTCATTCCACCAGTCTAGAAGGGGCCCGGCTCCGCCGGTCCGGCTCAGGCGCTGATCTGCCAGATGCTGTATTCGTCGAGGTGCAGGATGGCCCGGTGCCCGGCCATATCGTCACGGATCCAGACGACGCCGAGCCCGGGAGCGGTGTCCTCGACGCAGCCGCGGTAGTGCACCTCGTTCTTGCGCCGTGCTTCCACGACTGTTCCGGCGCTGAGGGTGCCGAGATCGAGCACACGGGCGGTGCTGGGGACTGCGATGGTGGTCATGGGGTGCTCCTGAATCTTCACGGTCCGTCCCGGTGCGGGTGAGGGGCGGCTGTCTCCATGATTCAGAAGCGGTATTGCCGGGGTATTTCCGGCAGGTTATCTTTCCGGGACCCGAGGCGCAGTGTTACCCAGCATGTACGTGGGGGACTGCCCAGCCTGCTGATCGTTGCCTAAGCTACTCGAATGAGCCAACCCACCGAGCCGGACCGGGCGTATCTCCAGTCGATCGATGCGCGGACGAGAAGGCTCCTGGCCGAGTCCGTTCCGGATCCTTCGCCGTTCGACGGCGCGCCGACCTCCGTGTCGGAGGAGGTGGAACTGGGCATCGAGGCCGTCGCGGAGCAACTGCGGCACGTGGTTCGGCAGTTGCACGCCCACCCGGAGACGGCATTCCAGGAGCACCGCAGCGCAATGCTCCTGCGCCAGGAGATCGCGCGCCACGGCATCGACGCGCGGCTCGGTGGGTACGGCGTCGAGACGTCAGTCCGCGCGGAGGTGGGCAGTGGGGACCGGGGTCCGACCATCGCGATCCTCGCAGAGTACGACGCCCTGCCCGGGATCGGCCACGCCTGCGGCCACAACGTCATCGCCGCAGCAGCCCTCGGCGCGTTCCTGGCCCTCGCCGGGGTGGCTGACCGTCTGCCCGGTCGTGTCGTCCTTCTCGGTACGCCCGCCGAAGAAGGACACTCCGGCAAGGAGGTCATGGCCCGCCACGGGGCTTTCGACGACGTCGACTCCGCCATCATGGTGCACCCCTACGGCTACGACCTCGCCGATCAGGTCTGGCTCGGTCGGCGGTTGCTGACCATCACGTTCACCGGCGTGGAGGCACACGCCTCGGCGCAACCCTTCATGGGCCGTAACGCGCTCGATGCCGCAAATCTCGCCTACCAGGGCATCGGCCTGCTGCGCCAGCAGTTACCGCCGTCGGACCGGGTGCACACGAACATCACGGAGGGTGGGCAGAGCCCGAATATCATCCCGGGCCGCGCGGTCCTGAAGCTCTACGCGCGCTCGCAGCAGCCCGCCACCCTCAAGGACCTCAGCAGGCGCCTCGAGGACGTGGCCCGGGGGGCGGCCCTGATGACGGGAACGGGCGTGGAGCTGCAGTGGGACGAGCATCCGCCGTCGCTCCCTATCCGCACGAACAATGCGTTGACCGGTCGCTGGGTAGCCGCCCAGCAACGGCGCGGACGCTCCCCGCTTCCGCTCGGCGTCGTCTCCGAGACCCTCGCCGCGTCCACAGACTTCGGGAACGTCAGTTACCGCGTTCCGGGGATCCACCCGCTCATCCGCATCGCCGAACCCTCGACGGCGCTGCACACGCGCGGTTTCGCGGAGGCAGCAGCCAGCGTGGCAGCGGAGCAGGGCGCGCTGGACGGCGCCGTCGGGCTGGCCCTGACTGCGCTCGATTACCTGTTCGACGCGTCCCTGCGCGCCGCGGTGCACGCGGAGTTCGAGGAGCAGGGCGGCGCCATCGACGTGCCGTCCTACTTCGACTGATCCGGCGGTCGCCACCGGTTGTTCCGACCGGGCGCAGCGCCCGCACCACTGACAGCACCGACAGCCAAGGAGAAAGCATGTCATCCACCGCAGCGACCCGACCGGGACTGACCGACCGGTTCCTGACGGGCGTGGAAAGGGTCGGCAACAAGCTGCCCGATCCGTTCATGCTCTTCCTGATCCTCTTCGGCATCACGGCCGTGGTCACCACGGGGATGGCGCTCGCCGGGGTGACGGTGCAGGTGCCGGGAGCGGAGGAGGTGACGGTCATCAAGGGCCTGTTCACCGGGGAGGGCATGACCTGGCTGACCGCCAACATCGGCGCGAACTATCTCGGGTTCCCGCCCCTTGCCACAGTGCTGCCGATCCTGCTCGCGGTCGGAGTGGCGGAGAAGTCGGGTCTGCTCGGTGCCCTCATCCGGCGCGTGTTCGGATCCGCCCCGCGCTGGGCACTGCCGTACGCCGTCGGTTTCGTGGGTGTCGTCGGATCGGTGATGTCCGACTCCGCCTTCGTCATCATCCCGCCGCTCGCGGCCCTGGTATTCAAGGCTGCCGGACGCCACCCGGTCGCCGGACTGCTCGGCGGCTTCGCGGCAGCCGGAGCCGGCTATTCGACGAATCTCCTCGTCACGAGTCTCGATGCCCTGTTCGCCGGGATCACGACGGCGGTCACGGAGAACCTGCCCAACGCCGGCGCCCCTGTCACTCCGCTGTCCAACTACTACTTCAACATCGCGTCCTCGGTGGTGCTGATCCTGATCGCCGGATTCATCATCGATCGGGTGCTCGAACCCCGCCTCGCCCGGCAGAACGTCCCGGTCGACGAGATCGTTGAGGACGGCGAGCACGCGGCCGCGCCCGTGGTGCTGAAGGCCGAGCTCGAGCCCCAGGAGGCGAGAGGGCTGAAGTGGTCGATGATCGTCGGCGCGGTCGTCGCGTTGGTGATCCTCGTCGCGGTGATCGTGCCGGATTCGCCGTGGCGGAACGAGACCGGTGGCTTCCTGCCGCGCTCGCCGCTGCTGAGCTCGATCGTGTTCATCGTGTTCCTGCTCTTCACCATTCCCGGGCTGGTGTACGGGCGGATCGTCGGGACCATCACCACCGGCCGCGATGTCCCCCGTGTCATGGGTGAGGCGATCAAGGACATGGCGGGATTCCTCGTGCTCGCATTCATCCTCGGACAGTTCATCGCCCTCTTCAACTGGTCCGGGATCGGGTCGTGGATCGCCGTGGCAGGGGCGTCGGGGCTCAGCGCCATCGGGCTGACGGGATATCCGGCCGTCATCGCCTTCATCCTCCTGGCATCGGTGCTGAACCTGTTCATCATCTCAGGCTCTTCGATGTGGACCCTCATGGCGTCGGTCTTCGTGCCGTTGTTCGCGCTCCTCGGCTACGAGCCGGCCTTCATCCAGGGCGCCTTCCGGGTGGGGGACTCCGCCACGCAGGTCATCACGCCGCTGAACCCGTACATGATCGTGTTGCTGACGATGCTGCGGAAGTACGAGCCGGAGGCGGGCCTCGGCACGCTGATGGCCCGCATGCTGCCGTTCGTGGTGCCCTTCTGGCTGGCCTGGGTCGCGATCCTGACGGTGTTCTTCTACCTCGACCTGCCGATGGGCCCGGGCAACGACATCTTCATTAAGGACTGACCGGCACGGGGGAGGGGCCGGCAGAGCGTCGGATGTCCCGGACGCAGGGGCGCAGGGCCATGAGAAGTGGGATCCTGTAGGTCGAAGGCCAGGTCCGACAGGAGGAGGGGCAGTGGAGGACGACGCGCACGACGATCAGGGCATCCCGCGGCACCTTCCGGCGGAAGCTGCAGGGCGCCGATGGTTGCTGAAGCTTGTCCTTGTGGTCGCGATCGCCGTTTTCGCCCTGTCGATGGCCTTCGTCCTCGTGTACGGCACGAGCCTGCCCTGGCTGCCGGCCCTGCTCATCAGCGGAGCGCTCGCGGCCGCTCAGGTCTACGCGCTGCGGCGCACTCTGTTCCGGGGTGACGGGAGAACCTGACGGATGGACAGCTGATCGCGGAGATGCGGACGGAATAGGTGCCCGGGTACACGGGTTATCCCAGAAGCCCCTGCACCCTGACGGAAGGATCCATCCGTGACGACGGTCTACGCCCTGCACGAGAACCCCGAGTGGTTCCCTCCGTTCGCCCGTGCCTTCGAGGCGGAAGGCGTGGAGGTGGTCGAGTGGCTGCTCACGGACGGCGTACTGGACCTCGATTCGGTCCCGCCGGAAGGCGTCTTCTGGTCACGCATCAGCGCCTCGGCCCACACGCGGGACCACGGACTCTCCAAGGACTACGCACGATCGGTGCTGTCCTGGCTCGAGGCCCATGGACGCCGTACCGTCAACGGACGCCGCGTCCTCGAGCTCGAGATGAGCAAGGTGGACCAGCTCACCGCCCTGCGTGCGGCGGGTATCGAGACCCCGCGCACCGTTGCCGCCGTCGGGCGGAACCGCATCCTCGAAGCGGCCCAGGGCTTCGACGTGCCGCTCATCCTGAAGCACAACCAGGGCGGGAAAGGTCTCGGCGTGCGCAAGTTCGACTCGCACCAGGAGCTCGCGGAGTACGTGGCGTCGAGTGAGTTCGAGGAGCCGGCGGACGGCATCACGCTCGTGCAGGAATTCATCCAGGCCGCGGAGCCCTTCATCACCCGGGCGGAGATCGTGGGCGGGCGCTTCGTCTATGCCATCAAGGCCGACACCGCGCGTGGGGGCTTCCAGCTGTGCCCCGCGGACGCCTGCGCGATCGACCCGGAGACGGGGAGGCCGATCATGCCGCCGGGCGCCACCATCGCGCCGGAGCCCGACCAGCAGCTCTTCAGCCTCCGCGAGGGATTCGACCACCCCGTCATCGCCCGGTTCGAGGAGTTCGCCCGGCGCAACGACCTGGAGGTCTGCGGCATCGAGTTCATCGAGACGGCGGACGGCAGGGTGCTGACCTACGACGTCAATACCAACACCAACTACAACGCCGCCGTCGAGGCCGTGGCCCCGACGTCCGCCCCCCGGGAGCTGGTCCGGTACCTGAAGACCCTCGGCTGACACGGCGGGACCGGCGGTGCTGTTCATCGGAGGGTCAACCGCCGTCGGTCTGCTGATCACCTCCGCTTCCTAGCGTGGGTGCGTCCACGCACCCGAAGGAAGGTGAGCCATGACCCTCGCACGTCCCCTCGCCGTCCTGCTCGCGGGCTCGGCACTCGCGCTCTCAGCGGCGCTGCCGGCAGCCGCCGCTCCCGCACGGGACGACGTCGTCCTCGGCGAGCCGCACGCGGCGGCCCACGCGCACAACGACTACGAGCACGACCGCTCGCTGTACGACGCCCTCGAGCACGGCTTCACGAGTGTCGAGGCCGACGTGTGGCTCGTGGACGGCGAGCTCCTGGTGGCCCACGACCTCGAGGACGTGGTGCCGGGGGTGACGCTCGAGAGTCTCTACCTCGATCCGCTCGACGATCTTGTCCGTGGCCGGGGAGGCAGCGTCTACCCGGGGTGGAACGGCGAGTTCCAGCTCCTCGTGGATATCAAGGGTGACGCCGAGCAGACCTGGTCCGCCATCGAGAGCGAGCTGGGCGAGCACCGCCCCATGCTCAGCCGCTTCAGCAATGGCAAGGTCAAGCAGGGCGCCGTGAGCGTGGTCATCAGTGGAAACCGCCCCCTCGCCACCATGGCGGCCGACCAGCAGCGGCTCAGCTTCTACGACGGCCGTGCCACCGATCTCGGTTCCCCGCTCCCGTCGAGCCTCATGCCCCTGATCAGCAACAACTGGACCCAGCTCTTCTCCTGGCAGGGCGTCGGGGAGATGCCGGCGGGGGAGCGTGCGAAGCTGCGGGCCTATGTCGGCGCGGCGCATGAGCAGGGCGCCCGCGTCCGTTTCTGGGCTACGCCGGACCTTCCTGGGGCGGCCCGCGACGCCGTCTGGGCCGAACTGGCCGACGCCGGGGTGGACCACATCAACACGGACGACCTGCCGGCGCTCGAGGCATTTCTCTCCGCGCGCGGCTGACAGCTACGCGGTAGCGTGCTGGTACAGGCCGGCCCGTGTGGCGGGCTCGAGTTCTCCGAGAGGATGCAGGGATGTCCCGTTTCACGAAGGACGGCAAGGTCAAGCCGGACGCGCTACCGAGCACGCTGCAGCGCTCCGACGAGAAGGCTCAGGAGACTTTCGCCGCGACGCTCGACGCCGCCGAGGAGCAGTACGGCGACGGCGAGCGGGCGCGGCGCACTGCCTTCGCGTCGCTCAAGCACGGTTTCGAGAAGGTGGGCGACCACTGGGAGCCGAAGGAGAAGAAGGGGCCCCCGGACGAGCAGGCCGCACGAGGCAGCGCGGAAGCACGGCCGACAGCGGGTGGGGTGGATGCCAATGCCTCGAAGCAGCACCTCTACGACCTTGCGAAAAAACTCGACATCAAGGGCCGCTCCGGCATGTCCAAGGACGAGCTGGTCGACGCACTGCAGAAGGCGAACGAGCGGGAGACGCGCAGGGCACGCGAGCAGTAGCTATTACGCTACGAAAGTATTTCGTAATAGCCGGCGGCTTAGGTTACCCTTACTTCTACCCCGTCCACGGCCTCCTGGGAGGCCACAGAAGCCAAGGAGCCTCATGGCCCCCTCACGCCTGCGCAGCTTGATCGCCGCTGCCGCCGTCGCCGTTCTCTCCCTCTCCGCGTGCTCCACCGGCCCTGTCGACAGCGGAGCCGCGTCCACGAGCGGTAGCAGCGCCTCCGCCGATGCCGGGGCTTTCCCCGTGACGATCGAGCACGCCTTCGGTGAGACCACCCTCACCGAGAAGCCGGACCGAGTGGCAACGGTCTCGTGGGTCAATGCGGATGTGTCCCTCGCCCTCGGCGTCGTGCCCGTCGGCATGCCGGCCGACAGCTATGGCGGCAACGAGAACCAGTCGACTCCGTGGAAGGACGCGAAGCTCGAGGAGCTGGGTGCCGCCATCGGGACCGAGAATGCACCCGTGCAGTACTCCGAGACCGACGGCATCGCGTTCGACGACATCGCCGCCACGGATCCCGATGTCATCCTCGCCGCGTACTCGGGGCTGTCGCAGGAGGACTACGACACACTGAGCAAGATCGCCCCGGTCGTCGCCTACCCGGAGGTCGCTTACGGCACCGCCTGGCAGGACTCCACCCGCATCATCGGCGAGGCCCTGGGTCTGTCAGGCGACGCCGAACAGCTCGTCACCGAGACCGAGCAGGCGATCGCCGACGCAGCCGCCGAGTACCCGCAACTCGAAGGCAAGACCTTCATCTACGGCAACCTCGAACCGGCGAGCGCCGAAGGCGTGAGCGTCTACACGGCCAATGACAACCGTCCCCGGTTCCTGACCGAGCTCGGCATGGTGCAGGCCGACGTCGTCACCGAGAACACGAAGGGCTCGGAAGAGTTCTTCATCCCGTGGTCGGCCGAGCGCGCCAACGAGCTCGACTCCGACATCTTCGTCACCTGGGTGCCGGATGCGGGCACCAAGGAGGCCATCGCCGGTGATCCGCTGCTGAGCCAGATTCCGGCCGTCAGGAGCGGCGCACTCGTCGCGGACAGCGACAACACCCTGACGCTCTCCATCTCCGCGGCCAACCCGTTGAGCCTGGTCTGGGCGCTGGACCGCTTCCTGCCGATGCTCGGCGAGGCCGCGGACAAGGCCTGACGAACAGCCGCCGATTGCCCTTCGGCCGTATCTCGGTTGGAATGGTGGAAGAACCGACTCGTGAAGGGAACCTCGATGGTCCAGGCGGAAATCAACAAGCTCCAGGATGCAACGGCCTGGGACAGCAAGGGCAAGAAGCTCGGCGACGTCAATGACGTACATCTCGAGAAGGAGTCCGGCGTCCCTGCGTGGGTGACGGTGTCACTCGGGCTGCTGAACTCCCGCAAGCACTACGTGCCGCTGGCGAATTCGCGCTTCGAGGGTGACGCTCTCTACCTCGCATGGACGAAGGACCAGATCTCCGGTGCGCCGAGCGCCGCCAGCAGCGTGGAACTTTCTCCGGAGGAGGAGTCCGCGCTGGTCGACTACTACAGCCTGCGGGATGACGCAGTGTCGTCCTAGCCGGCACGCAGGTACAGGAAGAGCCGCCACCCGCCGACGGCGGATGGGGGCTCTTCCTGTCGGCCCGCGCCTAGAACAGGTCGATGATGCCGACGATGTAGCCGACGATGTAGAGCAGTACCAGCAGGACGACGATGCCGATGATCGTGATCCACAGGGCCTGACGCCCCTTCGACGGGGTTTCCTCGTCCGCATGGCCCTGCTGCTGCCAGGCGGTGCTGGACTCGGCAGGCGGAGTCTCGCCCGGGGGCACTCCGCCGCCGGGTTCGAGGCCGGTGATGTGGCTCTCGACAGGATCAGGATTCCCTGCGTTCGAGGGATCCGGGCGTTCACTCATGCTGTCCTCCACGGGTTGACCGACGGTTCGGTCTCACCCTACCCCGCACAAGGTAAGCGTGCTTACTTATCCTTCCTCCGGGTGGGGGTTGCGCCTCGGGTCTACTGGCCCACGCCCGCAGTGCTTCCGCCTGTCGGGTCGAACCGCTGACCTGCCGCGCTGTGCGACAGCCCGCCCTTGTCCGGTTCGGAGCCTTCCTGATCGGAGCCGTCCGTCAATGCGCCCTGTTCTCGCGGCGTCCAGGACATCGTGATGTTGACGCCGTGTTCCGTGTCCTCCACGAAGAGGTGGAGGTCCTCGCCGATGAGCGCCTCATGGTGGACGGTGTCGCCCGCCTCCCTCGCCATGTCCGTGAGCCGGCAGATGGCAACCGCCATCGCCCGGCCCCAATCGTGCGGATGCTTGCTCGTCGACTCCTCGGTAGCGGTGAACTTCTTGTCGGTCGTCGCCATCGTCATACCTGCCCTTGAAGAGGAACTAAGTACCCTTGCCTTTCGGGTGACTGCAATGGTAGCAGTGGGTCATATCCGGGAGCAGGTGGTATTGGGTTAACGATGAGCACACAGAATCGCCACCCCCAGACCGCAGAAGAGCGCAGTGCGAGGATCGCGGTGACCCTGTTCCCGCTCCTGATCCTCGCAGGGGGAGTCGCGGCGGTCCTCACACCCGGCACCTTCACGGGACTCGGAGCGCTGGTCAACCCCCTGCTGGGCGTCATCATGTTCGGGATGGGACTGACGCTCACGCCAGTGGACTTCGCCTTGATCGGGAAGCGGCCGATTCCGGTGGTCATCGGGGTCGTGGCCCAGTACATGATCATGCCGCTACTGGGGTGGGGTGTCTCGATGGCCCTCGGACTTCCGCCGGCGCTCGCGGCGGGGGTGATCCTCGTCGGGTGCTGTCCGGGTGGAACCGCCTCCAACGTGGTCTCCTACCTCGCCCGGGGAGATGTGGCACTTTCCGTGGCCATGACGTCGGTGTCCACGATCCTCGCGCCCTTCCTGACGCCACTGCTCACCCTGTGGCTCGCGGGCCGGTACATGCCCGTCGATGCCGCTGCCATCGGCCTGTCGATCCTCCAGATCGTCCTGATCCCTGTCCTCGTCGGCCTTGCCGTCCGGTACTTCCTGCCTCGCCTCGTGGAGCGGCTGCTGCCCGCGCTGCCGTGGATCTCGGTGGCCGCGATCACGGTGGTGGTGATTGCCGTGGTCTCCGGCAGTGCCGGCATCATCTTCTCGGCCGGGCTGCTGGTGTTCGCGGCCGTGGTCCTGCACAACGGACTGGGTTATGCGCTCGGCTATGGGGCCGCGCGCCTGTTCGGTCTGCCTACTGCGGCCAGGAGGACGACGGCGATCGAGGTGGGTATGCAGAACTCCGGTCTCGCGGCCGGGCTCGCCCGTACGTACCTGACTCCCGAGGCGGCGCTGCCGGGCGCGATCTTCTCTGTCTGGCACAACCTGTCCGGCGCCGCGATCGCCGCCTATTGGCGCCGTCGCGACGATCGTGCGGTTGTTCCCGAGGAGCTGGGCCGGCGCTGACGAGGATCGCTGTTCCTGCAGTGGACGGACGGTCGGACTACGACCGTCAACCCTCCACGGGGCGGACGCTGAGCAGGCGCCATTCCTCACGCCGGGTGTCGAAGGCGATCCTGAACTCCAGGACGGGCGAGACGGGCCCGGTCTGTGCCGTGAACAGCCAGGCGGACGCCGTCGTGCCCGGCCCGCGGCCGGCATCTGTCCAGGCCCCGGAACCCGCACCCGGTGACGGAACGGATTCTCCGAAGGCCTGCCAGATGCTGCCGTGCCAGCGGAGGGCGATGGGCCTCCCAGACGGCGTGAAGCGGATCGTGGCGGGTTCGTCGAGGCGCCGGCGTCCTGCATGATTCGCATCGATGGTCTGTACTGTCATGCCCGCTGCCCTTCCCTCCGATTGCTGCTCACCACCAACAATAGAACATATTTCCTATTAACTGGGTGCGCGGACGGATTCGATGGACCGGGCCCGGGCGCCGAGCATTCCTCGGGAATGGCCCTGCGGATTCTGTTGTTGCAGGCACCGAGGCTCAACGGTGCGCCGAGAATCCGCATCGAGCACAGGAGTATTCCCATGTCACTCATTCCTTCCATGACGACCACCCGCAGTGCGGAGACCCGCGTGCCGATCATGCCCGAGCTGGCCGATCGCTGGAGCCCGCGGTCCTTCGATCCCGAGGCGACGATCACCGACGACCAGCTCGATGCACTGCTGGAAGCTGCGCGCTGGGCGCCGTCCGCCATCAACCTCCAGCCCCGCCGGTTCATCGTCGCCCGTCGCGGTACCCGCGAGTTCGACACGATCGTCGCGGCCCTCGTGGGGTTCAACGCAGCCTGGGCCCACAACGCCTCGGCCCTGATCGTCGGGATCGCCGAGACGTCCTCCGTCGAGGGTGACGTGCGCCCCTACGCGGAGTACGACCTCGGCCAGGCCGTGGCCCACCTGACCATCCAGGCGGAGGCGGAGGGCCTGGCGACGCACCAGATGGCAGGTGTCGAATGGGGCGAGATCGTCGCCGCGTTCGACCTCGCCGAGAACCTCAAGCCCCTGACGGTCACCGCGGTGGGCACAGCCGATGAGGCCGACAAGCTTCCCGAGGCCCTGGCCGAACGGGAGACCGCGCCGCGCACGCGCCTTCCGCTGGAAGAACTGGTGCTGGTCCGCACCTGAGCGCTAGCTGCGGAGGGCGGCGCGGGCAGCGTGTCCAATGACGGCGCTGTACGTTGGATAGGCGAACTTCACGCGCGCGAGCGTCGCGAGGTCCGTCCCGGCCGCCATGGCAGACGCGACGGCCGTGATCACCTCGACGGCGTTCTCGCCGACAGCGTGGGCTCCGAGGATCAGTTCGCGACGCCGGTCGATCACGAGTTTCAGGAAGCCCTGCTCGCGGTCGTCGATGATCGGACGCTCGACGGCCGCGTAGGGCACCGTGACCGCGTGGCACTCGGCGTCGCGCTCCCGGGCTTTCGCCTCGGTCAGTCCGACGCCGGCATAGTCCGGATCCGTGAAGCCGCCCTCGGGCAGGAGATGGTGCGGGGTGGTGCGTGTGGCTCCCAGCACCGCGTTCTCGGCGGCGGTCTCGCCCTCGAAGACGGCTGCCTGTACCAGCATGCTGCTGCCGTTCGCGTCACCTGCCACGAAGATGTGCGGCACGTTCGACCTCAGGTACTCGTCCACCGGGATGAAGGACCTCGCCGCCTGGACGCCCGCCGCATCCAGCCCCAGGCCGGCGAGGTTGGCGGGCCACCCCGCGGCCATGATCACGGCGTCCACCCGCCGCGACCGGGGTTCGCCGTCACGCGTCCACGCCAGCGTGAGCCCTTCGCCGTCCCTGCGGATGCTCTCGATGCCGCCGATGGCGGTCTCCACCTGGACGCCCTTGCCGGTGAAGCCGGCCGTGACGGCGGCAGCGACGTCGTCGTCCTCGGTCATCAGGATGCGCGGGGCGAGGTCGAGCAGCAGGACCTCGGACCCCAGCGCGTCGAAGATCGTGGTCATCTGGGCGCCTGTGTGCCCGCCGCCGATGATCGCCACCGTGCCCGGCAGACTCTCGAGGCCCAGGACCTCGTGGGGTAGCACGGCGTGCTCGGCGCCCTCGATGGGGAGGCGCCGCCCGCTGCCACCGATGCAGAGGATGATGGCCGCTGCCGTGACCTCGCGCCCGTCCACGACGACTGTATGCTCGCCCGTGAGCTCGGCGTCGCCCTCGATCAGTTCGATGTCGAGGCGCTCCATGATGGGTCCGTACCCCTTCGCGTCGAGGACGCGCGCCACCGTCGCCCGGACTCGCTGCACCGTCTTGTTCCAGTCCACTGAGGGCTCGTCCACCACGATGCCGTAGTCATAGGCGGTGCGGACCTCGCGGAAGAGGCGTGCGGTCTTCGCCAGCACGCGGGTGGGAACACACCCCGAGTTCACGCAGGTCCCGCCGAGTGCTGAGCGTTCGACGACAGCCGTGCGTGCGCCGAGCTCGGCCGCGCGTGTGGCAGCGGCCATGCCGGCGGGTCCGCCACCGATGACGAGGACGTCGAACGTGTAGTCCATGGGGAAGCTCCTTCTATCTGTCCGGGGTGGCGTTTCCCATCCTGCACCCCGTACGGGTGGGCCACAATGCGCTCGTGTACAGGGAGGGCCGGCGCTGTCGCGCGGGAGCTCCTGCGCCTAGGATCGGATCCAGGCTCACGAGGAACGGGATCGACATGGCCGGGGAACTGGGGGAACAGCCTCGTTACACGCTCACGGACGACGGCGCTTTCCTCCGCCTCGAGTGGGCGGCGCGGGTCACCATCGGGGCCGAGGACGTCCTCTCCACGATGGCAGCGGTGACGGCGGCGTCGCACGGGTGCAGACGACCGCTCCTGGTGGACATCGGATTGGTCGAAGCGATCACGCTGGAAGCGCGGCGCCTCCTCATCGAGGACACCTGTTCGTCCCGGACCGGCGTCGTGGGAGCTGATGAGGTGAGCAAGGTGCTGACGGCCTTCAACTACCGGTCGGTGACGCCCAGCCGGTACTTCTCCAGCGAGGCCGAGGCTGTCGAATGGCTGACCGGGCGGGCCGACGGCGGCGAGTCGACGAGCCGGGAGGCGGTCCGGGAACCTTTCAGGGCGTGGCTGGAGGATGGGATGGTGATGGTCGAGTGGGACGCCGGTATGAGTGTGAACGCTGCCGTCGCCGAAGCGCTGGTTGCGGCCGTGGGTGCCCTGACTCCTGCGGACCGCCGGCCCATGCTCGCACTGAACAACGACATGGTCTCGCTCACGCAGGAAGCGCTCGAGGTCTTCGCCACCCGGCTGGATGTCTCCGCACTGGCGATCGTCGGTGCGGAGGGCGACCGCGTCATCGCCTCCTACTACAAGCAGCTCCACAGCCCGCCCTACCCGACGAGATACTTCGAGACCGCTCGCCGGGCACGGCAGTGGCTCGATCTCGCGCGGCCGGCGGGGGTACCAGCAGAACCTCCCACGCCTGCCCGATCCGACCTACCGTTGGACCAGTGAACCCGTAGGCCCAGTTCGCGTCCCCGATGTTCCGAGGAGGAACCGCATGAAGACAGTGAAGGCGTACGCCGCCACGTCACCCACCGATCCGCTCATTCCCACGACCATCGAACGCCGCGATGTCGGGCCGAAGGACGTGCTGATCAAGATCGCCTTCGCCGGAATATGCCATTCCGACATCCACACCGTGCGGGGCGAGTGGGGGCCGCAGCACTATCCGCTCACCGTGGGCCACGAGATCGTCGGAGTCGTCGAGGAGGCGGGCGCGGAGGTCACCCGGCACAAGGTCGGCGACCGGGTCGGTGTCGGCTGCATGGTGAACTCGTGCAGGGAGTGCGCGAACTGCAAGCAGGGAGAGGAGCAGTACTGCCTGAACGGGAACACCGGCACCTACGCCGGCGTCGACCGGGACGGGTCCATCACGCAGGGTGGCTACTCGACGCACATCGTGGTCGTCGAGGATTTCGTGCTGTCGGTACCCGAGAGCATCCCCTACGAGGCCGCGACGCCCCTGCTGTGCGCGGGCATCACCACCTACTCGCCCCTCGCCCACTGGAAAGCCGGACCGGGCAAGAAGGTAGCCGTCGTCGGGCTCGGTGGACTCGGCCACATGGCGGTGAAGATCGCGCACGCGATGGGTGCCGAGGTCACCGTGCTGTCGCAGACCCTGGGCAAGCAGGAGGACGGCAGGCGTTTCGGGGCCGAGCACTACTACGCCACCAGCGACCCCGACACGTTCAAGCAGCTCGCCAACGCCTTCGACCTGATCATCAATACGGTGAGCGCGAAGATCGACCTGGATGCGTACCTCTCGCTCCTCGGACTCAACGGGACCATGGTCAACGTCGGTGCCCCGGCGGATGCCCTTCCCCTGCACGTGTTCACGCTGTTCAACCAGCGGCGTTCCTTCGCGGGGTCGGGGATCGGCAGCATCCGGGAGACACAGGAGATGCTCGACTTCTGTGCCGAGCACGGCATCGCGCCGGAGATCGAGCTCATCTCGGCGGACGGCATCAACGATGCCTACGAGCGAGTGCTCTCCTCCGACGTGCGCTATCGCTTCGTGATCGATACCGCCACGCTCGGCTAGGCGCGGACGGGGTCGCACCGGGAGCGCCCGGCCGACTCCACTCCCCGTCCAGCGGCGGTGTCCGCAGCGTTTCTGGTGGGATGCGACACACGGGCCCTGTGCAGGCCCTGTGAATCCACCGTGGCAGAGCCCCTCGGCTGGAAGCCCGCCGACGGGCTCTGACATGGTGGAGGGATGACTTCCCTGCTCGATGCCCTCCAGCCACTCGCCGCTGTCGTCGGCGCCGTCGTCGTCGCCCTCGTCGTCGTCTGGTGTGCCCGTCGCCTGGTCCACCGGCTCCTGCGGGCCGCTCCGGACGTGCAGGCCGTGACCAGGAGGGCCAACAATCCGGCGCGGCTGGTCCTGTCCGTGCTCGGCGCGAGGATCGCGCTGGGGCAGACGGCATCGGACCAACCGTGGTCGGGGGCCGTCGACTACGCGCTCGTCCTGCTCCTGATCGCCGCGCTCGCATGGTTCCTCGTCGTCGTGCTCCTGATCGTCGAGACCGTCGTGCTTGCTCGTTACACGGCGGTCGCGAAGGACATGCGCCGCCTGAAGCGGCTCGAGACGCAGGTGGTGCTCGCGCGGCGCATCAGCGTGGCGCTCATCAGCACGCTCGCCGTCGCGAGCGTGCTCCTGACCATCGAGGAGGTGCGGGCGCTCGGTGCCGGGATCCTCGCGTCCGCCGGGCTCATCTCGATCGTGGCAGGGCTGGCGGTGCAGAACTCCCTGAGCAACGTCTTCGCAGGGGTCCAGCTCGCCTTCACGGGGGCGATCCGCGTGGACGACGTCGTGGTGGTCGAGGAGGAGATGGGGACGATCGAGGAGATCACCCTGACCTACGTCGTGGTGCGCGTCTGGGACGAGCGCCGCATCATCCTGCCGTCCACGTACTTCACCAGCACGCCCTTCGAGAACTGGACCCGCCGCCGGTCCGAGCTCCTCGGGACGGTGGAACTCGATCTGGACTGGCATGCCCCTGTGTCGGCCCTCCGGAAGCACCTCGACGACGTCCTGCGTACCTCGGACCTGTGGGACGGGCGCACGGGCGCGCTGCAGGTGACGGATGCCGTGGACGGCGTAGTGCGTGCCAGGATCCTCGTCAGCGCGGAGGACAGCAGCTCTCTCTGGGACCTGCGGTGCGAGATCCGCGAGTCGATGGTGGGCTTCCTGCAGGAGCGATACCCCGGCGCCCTCCCGCGGCAGCGCTGGGAGTCCGTGGGCCCGGCCCTGCCGCTCGGCGCGTGGGACGGGCCGCTGGACCACGACCGGACGACGATCGGACGCACCGGAAGCCGGGGAGCCAGTAAGCTGTGAGCCACGGTGGCCTCTCCAGGCTGCGCTCCGCCGGTCCTGGTCCGACCGCGGCAGGACATTGATACTTTCGAACAGGTAGTGGCATGGGCAAGGGGCGGATGCAGGCGGTCACGGGCAGGCTGGCAACCCTGTCGCCGGTGACCCTGCACCTCCTGTTCGCCCTCCTCCTGGCACTTGCCGCGGTCTTCGGTCGGAACACCAACCTCGAATCGAGCGGCCTCGCACTCGTCTGGCCCGCCGCCGGCGTCAACTTCCTCTGGGGGCTGTGGGCGTCGCGGACGAGGAGGGACTTCGCGATCGCGCTGGGGTGCACGATTCCCATCCTGGCGGTGGTCAACCTCGCAACCGGCCTCAGTGCCGTCCTCGCGCTGTCGGTGGCGTTCGGGAGCCTCGCCCAGACCGCCCTGTCCGTCTACTTCTTCCGGCGAATCGTCCCGACGCTCAGCATACGGACCGTGGGGGAGTACCTGCGCCTCGGCGGCGTCGCGATCGGTGCCTGCTCGGTCGGCGCGCTGTTCATCGTGGCCGGCAGCGCCCTCGACGGGGCGGCCGAGCCCTTCACGGCGTTCATCCCCTGGCTCGTGCGCCACGCCGTTTCCCTGACGGCGCTCGGCTCACTGGGCATCGTCATCGCGGCCAGCATCGCGGCACGCGCGAGGGGTGAGGTGTCCCCGCCCCTGCCGTCGGCACGCCGGGCGGAGTACGCCCTCCTCGTCGTGCTGTCTGTGGTGCTGTATGTCGCGACCTTCGGCACGAGTATGGCCCTGCCGGTCGCCTACACGACCATCCCAGCCCACATGTGGGCCGGCCTCAGGCTCCGCTCCGCCTGGGCGATGGTGCACGGTGTCATCAGCGGTGCCTTCCTGGTCTTCTTCACCCTGGCCGGGTTGGGCCCGTTCCAGGACCTCAGGCCCGACATCGCCGCCTATGTGGCGCAGTCGTTCATGTTCATCGCCTTCTCCCTCTCGGCCGTCCTGGCGCTCAGCATGGACGAGCGGCGCCGACTCATCGCCCGGCTGTACCGGGCGACCGACGAGGCGAAGGCCGCTGCGGATCTCCGCGACCTCGTCATCGGTCGGATGAACGACGGCGTCCTCGTGACCGGGCCCGACCGCCGACTGATCTTCCAGAACGCGACGAGCGCGCGATGGCTCGGTCCCGGCACCGCGCAGCCCGGTGAGGTATGGACCCGCGACTACCAGGTCACGGCGTCGAACGGTGAACCGCTGACGGACGCCGACAATCCGCTGACGCTGGCGCTGCAGGGCGTCGTCACGGAACGCCTGGACCTCGACCTGATCCACCGCACGGGGGAGGTCAAGTACCTGTCCGTCGACGCTATGCCGCTCCCGAATGGTCAGGGCGCCCTGGTGGTGATGCGCAACGTCACCGACGAGCGGGTCCATCAGCGCGATCTCGGTCGCTTCGCCTCCGTCGTGGCGCACGACCTGCTGACGCCGTTGACGGTCTTCGATGGCTGGCTCGAGATGCTCGAGGACCCGCACCTGCCACCCGCCGAGCGGCAGGCCAGCATCGAGCGTCTCCAGCAGGCCAGCCTGCGGATGAGGAACCTCATCCGGAACCTGCTCGCCTACAGTCTCGCCAAGGAGGAGAAGCTCAGCGCTTCGAGGATAGATGTAGCTGAGGTGGCCGAGGGGATCATCGACCTGCGCACCGCCCTGCCCGGAACGCAACTGCCCGCGGTGACGTTCGACGTGTCCGCGCCCCACCCCGTCTACGCCGACGAGCGGCTCTTCCTGCAGCTCATGGAGAACCTGATCGGCAATGCGATGAAGTACGGGCGCACGGACGGCACGGGCGAGGTGCGGGTGTCGACCTCCACGGACGCCTCGTCGGGCAGGACCCTCGTGCACGTGCAGGACAACGGTATCGGTGTCCCGGAGGCCGACCTCGAGAGGGTCTTCGAGGAGTTCCACCGGTCCGAGAACGGCCTTGGACAGGCGACAGGCACGGGCCTCGGGCTGGCGATCTGCCGTCGGATCGCCGAAAGCCATGGAGGAACCATCACGGTGCGCAACGTGGAGCAGGGCGGCGCCGAGTTCACCGTCAGCCTTCCGGGTGCGCCCGGGCAACTGCCCGAAGGAATTCCCCTGGTCGACGCCGAGGACAGTCCCCAGGTTCCGGCGCCCTGAGCTCGCGACCCTGGCTAGCCCTCCGATCGGGGGTACATCTTCGGGGAGCCGCTGAGCCCTGCGCCGCGGCGCATCCCTGCCAGCACCTCCGCCACCGCCTCGCGCGACGAGTGGCGCGGTTCCCACCCGAGGTCCCTGCTGGCCCGGGAGGTGTCCATGACAGGGCTCTGCGCTGCCAGGTCGATCCAGCCAGGATCGGTGCGCTGGATACCGAGCCCCCAGCTGGCCGCCACGATCCACCGCAGCACGCGCACCGGGAATCCGATCACGCGGCGGGCCCCCAGGAGGTCGGCGAGGCGTGCAGGAGTCAGTTCGGGTTCGGCGGCGATGTTGAAAGCTCCGGACGCGCGCCTCGCCACGACGCGCCAGTAGGCTTCCGCGACGTCTTCGGCGTGGACTGCCTGGAAGATGAAGTCCGAGGGAATGGGTAGCAGCGGCAGCGGCAGGCGGCCCAGCAGAACCTTCGGGATCAGTGGGCCCAGGAAATAGCGCCCCACCTCGCTGCCCGCCGCGTCCTGGAAGATCAGTCCGGGCCGGAGGCGTGCCACCGCGATCTCCGGGTAGTCCTGCTCGAACGCATCCAGCAGCCGCTCCTGGTCGGCCTTCTGGCGGCTGTACTGGGAGGTCCCGACGCCGTCGGTCGGCCAGGTCTCGTCCCTGCGGCCGTCCTTGTCCGCGGGCGAGTAGGCGGCGACGGAGGAAGCACAGACGACCTGGCGCACGCCGACGGTCCCTGCCGCATGGAGCACGTTGGCCGTCCCTGTGACATTCGTACGGCGCATGGCCGGCTCGTCGTGGTTGGGCTGGATGGCCCAGGCGAGGTGCACGACGGCGTCGGCCCCCTCGAGGGCGCGTGTCAGGGCGTCCCTGCCCTCGTCGGTGCCGATGTCGATGGCGTGCCAGTCGATGCCGTTGTACGGCTCCTGCGTGGCGTCGGGGATGGTGCGGGCGATCGCGGTGATCGAGATACCATCTGCATCCTCCGAGGTGTCGTAGCCGGTGCGCTGAATCGCCTCCCGGTCGCGGGCTGCTCGCTGGAGGCGGGTGAGGAGCGCCGTGCCGACGTTCCCGGTGGCTCCGATGACTGCGATGCGCATGACTGACTCCTGGTCTCGGGATTCGTTGGCACACGGCGTGTGCTGATCGGAACTGGACTACTAAGTAAGCTTATGGTGCAGTTGAAGGAGGCGTACAGCCGTCAGCACGCCCCACCGATTCCGGGGCCAGACCGGGAGGTATCCGTGAGCAGCAACAGCAGGGTGGGCAGTGGCCCCAGGAGTGAGGCGGCGAAGAGGGCCGACACGGCGCCGGATCCGGATGATCCCCGCAAGCCGGACGATCCGAGTGATGTCAAGAAGCCGGCCTGGAAGTACGTGTTCAAGCGTTCGGTCAGCGAGTTCGGCAAGGACCAGTGCACCGACCTGGCCGCGGCGCTGACCTACTACGCGGTCCTCGCGATCTTCCCCGGCATCCTCGCATTGCTGTCCCTCCTGGGCCTGTTCGGCCAGGCGCAGAACACGACGAACCAGGTGATGGAGATCATCGGTCAGTTCGCCCCGCCGGACGCAGTCGAGACGATCAAGCCCACCATCGAGAACCTCGCCTCGAACCAGGCAGCCGGACTCACCTTCGTCATCGGCCTCCTCGGCGCCATCTGGTCGGCGTCGGGCTACGTCAACGCCTTCTCTCGGGCGATGAACCGCGTCTACGAGGTGGAAGAGGGCCGTTCGTTCTTCAAGCTGCGCCCCCAGATGCTCCTCATCACCGTCATCGTGCTCGTGCTGATCGTGATCATGGGCCTCATGCTCGTCCTGTCCGGTCCTGTTGCCGAGGCGGTCGGTAACACGATCGGCCTGGGCGGAACGGCCCTGGTCATCTGGAACATCGCGAAATGGCCCGTCGTCGTGTTCTTCGCCGTGCTCATGATCGCGGTGCTGTACTACGGTTCCCCCAACGTCAAGCAGCCGAAGTTCCGCTGGATGAGCCTGGGCGGATTCATCGCACTGATCGTCCTCGCCGTCACCACCGCCGGGTTCTCGCTCTATGTCGCCAACTTCGGCAACTACAACAAGACCTACGGTGCCATCGCAGGCGTGATCGTCCTGCTCCTGTGGATCTGGCTCGCGAACCTGTCACTCCTCTTCGGCGTCGAGTTCGACGCCGAGATGGAACGTGGTCGGCAGCTGCAGGGCGGCATCGAGGCGGAGGAGACGATCCAGCTGCCGCCGCGGGATACCAAGGCCGCCGAGAAGAAGCACGACAAGCAGCTCAAGCTCGTGAACGAGGGCCGCGAACTGCGAGAGAAATACGGGCGGGAGTCCGCGCGGCGGTAGCACCACCGCGCCTGCACCGGGAGGCCCGGCCATGTCAATGGCCGGGCCTCCCGCATTTCGGCGGTCCTAGACTTGCACCATGACCGACACGCAGCAGTCCGACGCCCAGCAGTCCGACACGGCAGGGCACAGCACCAAGGGGGCCTACGTGACCTCGGGGAAGGAATTCACCCGGGACACCCAGTACATCGAGACGCGCATCACGCGTGACGGTTCCGATGGCTATCCCGTCGAAGCCGGGCGATACCGCCTCATCGCCGCGAAGGCATGCCCCTGGGCCAACCGGACCATCATCGTGCGGCGGCTCCTCGGGCTGGAGGATGCCATCTCGCTGGGAACTCCGGGACCGACGCACGACAGCCGGTCCTGGACGTTCGACCTCGATCCTGACGGACGCGACCCGGTGCTGGGGATCGAGCGCCTGCAGGAGGCCTTCTTCAAGCGCGATCCCCACTACTCGCGCGGGATCACGGTGCCGGCCATCGTGGACACGACGACCGGCGCGGTCGTGACGAACAATTTCCCGCAGATCACCCTCGACTTCTCCGGCGAATGGCAGGAGTTCCACCGCGACGGCGCCCCGGACCTCTACCCGGAGGACCTGCGCGAGGAGATCGACGCCGTGAACAAGCGTGTCTTCACCGAGGTGAACAACGGCGTCTACCGCTGTGGTTTCGCCGGTTCCCAGGAGGCGTACGACGCCGCGTACGACCGGCTGTTCACGGCCCTGGACTGGCTCGAGGAGCGACTGGCCTCGCAGCGGTTCCTGGTGGGGGACACGATCACGGAGGCGGATGTCCGCCTGTTCACGACGCTGGTCCGGTTCGACCCCGTGTACCACGGACACTTCAAGTGCAACAGGAACAAGCTGACGGAGATGCCGGCGCTGTGGGCCTACGCGCGCGACCTGTTCCAGACGCCCGGTTTCGGGGACACCATCGACTTCGAGCAGATCAAGCAGCACTACTACATCGTGCACGAGGACATCAATCCGACCCGGATCGTCCCGAAGGGCCCTGACCTCGCAGGATGGACCACCGAGCACGGGCGCGAATCCCTCGGGGGCAGGCCTTTCGGCAACGGCACGCCGCCCGCGGCCGCCTAGGTACTTCGCCGGTCCGGCTGCCCCGGACGACGCGGCGGATCCGGACATTAGGAAACAAATCCGTTTCTTAATGGGCGATAGCACAGGCTACCCTTACTTCAGACCGATCGTCCGGCTGAGGGAGGCACCATGGCAGTCCAGGCCTCCGTGCTGCGTCCGGCTTCCGTGGCCGATCCCGGTGCCACCGTCCGCCGCCGGTCCACGCCGCGCACCCTGGCGGGGCTCCTCATCACAGCCGTGATCCTCGCCGTTTTCTGCCTCGCCTCGCTCACCATCGGCGCACGGTCCGTCGGCGTGGGCACCATGGTCGACGCCGTGGTGGCCTTCGATCCTGCCAACGGCGACCACGCCGTCGTCCTCTCCCGCGTCCCGCGCACCGTCGTCGGGCTGCTCGTCGGGTCGGCACTCGCGGCGGCCGGCGCAGCACTGCAGGGAATCGCCCGGAACCCGCTGGCCGACCCGGGCATCCTCGGGATCAATGCAGGTGCTTCCCTCGCGATCGTCGTCGGGATCTACCTCTTCGGGCTCGGCAGCGCCTCCGGGTACATCTGGTTCGCCTTCGCGGGCGCAGGCGCCGCGGCCCTCACGGTCTACGCGGTGGCGAGCCTCGGGCGGGAGGGCGCGACGCCGGTCAAGCTCGCGCTCGCGGGCGCGGCCCTCGCCGCAGGGCTCGCGAGCCTCACCAACGCCATCCTCGTCTCGAGCCAGGAGACGCTGGACGCCTTCCGGTTCTGGCAGGTCGGCACGCTCTCCGGCCGCGGTTGGGACGTCATCGGGATCGTGACGCCGTTCCTCCTGGTGGGCCTCGCGCTGACCCTCGCGACCGGCAAGGTCCTCAACAGCCTCGCACTCGGTGACGACGTCGCCCGGGGGCTCGGCCAGAATGTCGCCCTGGCGCGTGGTATCGCCGGCCTCGGCGCGGTGGTCCTGTGTGGTGCCGCGACGGCTGCCGTCGGTCCCATCGCCTTCGTCGGACTCGTCATTCCGCACGTGGTGCGTCTGGCAGTCGGAGCCGATTACCGCTGGATCCTGCCGTTCTCCGCGCTCCTCGGGCCCGTGCTGTTGCTCGGCGCCGACATCCTGGGGCGAGTCGTCCTGCCTCCGAGCGAAGTGCAGGTTGGCATCATGACCGCAGTCGTGGGCGCTCCCGCCTTCATCTGGCTGGTGCGTCGACGGAGGATGGCGCAGCTGTGAGCACCCTCCTCGCCGTCGGGCATCCCCGGACACGGACGCATCCCGCTGAAGGCCTCGCCGCCGTCCGCGCCCGCCGGCGCAGGAGCTCGGGAACGCGGATGGCCGCCGTGGCCGGCATCGTCCTCGTGCTGTTCGCGGTGAACATTCTCCTCGGCTCCTACACCGTCACGATCCCCGACTTCTTCCGGATCCTGGGCGGGGCCGATATACCGGGCGCAAGCTTCATCGTGCTGGAGAGCAAACTGCCCAGAGCCGTGATCGGTCTCATGATCGGGGTGGCCTTCGGGATCGCCGGCGCCGTCTTCCAGACGATGCTGCGCAACCCCCTGGCGAGCCCTGACATCATCGGCATCAGCTACGGCGCGAGCGCCTCGGCGGTGGCGGCCATCGTGCTCTTCGGGGCTGCCGGTGCGGCCGTCTCGTTCTCGGCGCTCATCGGGGCACTGGTGGTGGCCGCGGCGATCTACCTGATCTCCCGCCGCGGAGGTGTGGCGGGCTACCGGCTCATCCTCGTGGGCATCGGTTTCGCCGCCGTCATGCACGCCGTGGTCAACTTCCTCATCACCCGTGCGGATCTCCGGACGGCGGCGGAGGCGGTCCTGTGGCTCAGCGGGTCGCTCAACTCGAGCAACTGGGACCGTGTTGCCGTGCTGCTCGCCTGTCTCGTGGTCCTGGTGCCGGTAGCGGCCGTCCTCTCCCGCAGCCTGCGAGGCCTCGAACTGGGGGACGACGCCGCCGCAGGCCTCGGCGTCCGGGTCGAGGCCTCGCGGTTGTGGCTCATGTTCACGGCGGTGGCCCTCGCTGCGGTGGCCACCGCCGCAGCCGGGCCCGTCGCCTCCGTCGCTTTCCTTGCCGGGCCGATCGCCAGCCGGTTGCTCGCGAACCGGTCCTCGCTCGCGATGGCGGCACTGGTGGGTGCGGTGATCGTGCTCGCGGCCGACTTCGTCGCCGCGAACCTCATCCCCGGGGCGTCGCTGCCCGTCGGTGTCGTCACCGGCGCCCTCGGCGCGCCGTTCCTGCTGTGGCTGCTCGCCACGGCCAACCGCTCCGGCCAGGGAGGCTGATGATGGCTGCACGCCAGGATCCTACGACGACCGACACCCTGTCGGCACAGGACCTCACGCTCGCGTACGACCAACGCGTCGTCGTCAAAGGGCTTTCCGTCGAGGTTCCGGCGGGGAGGGTGACGGTGATCGTCGGGGCGAACGCATGCGGCAAGTCGACGCTGCTGCGCGGACTGGCGCGCCTCCTGAAGCCCGCGAGGGGCACTGTCGTGCTGAACGGATCGGACATCCACACCCAGTCGACGAAGGCTGTCGCGCGCGTACTCGGGCTCCTCCCACAGACGCCGGTCGCTCCCGACGGCATCAGCGTCGCCGATCTCGTGGGACGCGGCCGGTACCCGCACCAGGGCTGGTTCCGCCAGTGGACGGCGGAGGACGACGCCGCAGTGGCGGGCGCGCTCCAGGCCACCGACACCCTGGGCCTCGCCGACCGCAGCGTGGACGAGCTGAGCGGCGGTCAGCGCCAGCGGGTGTGGATCGCCATGGCACTTGCCCAGCAGACCGGGATCCTGCTGCTGGACGAGCCCACGACCTTCCTGGACGTCACGCATCAGATCGAGGTCCTCGACCTGATCACCGACCTCAACCGGCGCGCCGGGACCACGGTGGTCATGGTGCTTCACGACCTCAACCTCGCTGCGCGCTACGCCGACCACCTCATCGCGATGCGGGACGGCCGGATCGTCGCAGAGGGCCCCCCGTCCGCCGTCGTCACCCGGGAAACCGTTTCCGGCGTCTTCAACCTCGACTGCCGCGTCATCGAGGATCCCGTCTCCGGCACACCGATGGTCGTGCCCGTCGGCAGGCACCACGGCGCGCCGGCGGCGATGAGCACACCGACCTCCCGTGCCGGTCAGGTGCCGGCACGAGGCTACCGACCCAACCCGCAGGACACCGTCCCGGCCCATCTGGAGGCAACATCATGACCGAAGTGAGCCAGCGGAGTACCCTGCGGACCGCCGCGGACACCGAGCCCATGGTGCTGGCGTTCGATGTCGTCGTCACCCGGGTGCAGGAGCTCGGCGCGAATTTCCGCCGGATCACCTTCGGCGGTTCGTGCCTCGCGGCGTTCGGCGTGGCGGGCGACACGCTGGACCTCAGGATCAAGATCATCATCCCGTCGAGGGGCCGCGAGTGCCCGGACATCGCGGGGCTGATGCAGCGCGGCGGTGCCGCGAGCTGGTACCAGTCGTGGCTCGGCATGGACGCGGAGGAGCGCGGCTCGATGCGGACGTACACGGTGCGCGATGCGCGTTGTGAAGGGCCACGGCCCGAGATCGACGTCGACTTCGTGATGCACCTCGACGACGAAGGGCGGGGAGGGCCCGCAGCCGAGTGGGCTTCGACGGCGCGGCCGGGGGACCGCGTGTGCATCATCGGACCCAACTCCTCGGCGGCGCAGTGCCTGACGGCGGGAGCCTACGGCGGCATCGAGTGGAGCCCGGGCCTTGCCCAGCACGTCCTGCTGGCCGGTGACGAGACCGCAGTGCCGGCCATCAGCGCGATCCTCGAGGCGCTCCCCGAGGACATGAGCGGGCAGGCGTTCCTCGAGGTCCCGGACGAGCGGGACATCCAGAGCATCGAGACCCGGTCCTCGGTCGCCATCACCTGGCTTCCGCGCAGGGGTCTCCCGCACGGTGAGCTGCTGGAGACAGCGGTTCGCGACGCCGTGCGCGTACCCGGCTGGGTGTCCCTCGCCGGCTCCGCCGACGCCGTCAGTGGCGGTACCGAACCCGAGTACGTCGATGTCGACAGAACCATCCTCTGGGAGACCCCGCAACTGCTCGAGACTGCGATCGTGAGGTCGACGGTCAATCCCGAGCGCCCGTCGGGCACCCAACCGTTCTACGCCTGGATCGCGGGGGAGGCAGCGGTGGTGCGGGGACTGCGCCGCTATCTGGTGCGCGATGTGGGCGTCGACCGGAAACAGGTTGCGTTCATGGGGTACTGGCGCAAAGGGCGCGCCGAGTTGTCCTGATGCCGCCGATCGGTTCCCGAGGCGCAGGTTCTCCGGGGGAATTGCGCAGGTTCCCGTGAGCGGAAAGCAGTATTGCACGAAAGATCCACAGGATGGATAACGGAATTGTAACTGCGCGTTCCGTGCCCTAAGGTTTGAGCAGTCGAAGCACGTTCTATTGTGATCCAGGTCCGCACGCCTAACCCTGTCAGCGGACCGCATGAACAACCTGTGACAGGGGTGGAGGATCCACATTCCGGCGGTGCGAGCCGCCTTGGGGTGAAGCCCTCTACGCATTGCTAATCAGCACGGCCCCACCTGCGGTTCCACCGCGTCCGGGGCTGCGCCGAGGGGGCCGAGTCAACTCTTGCTCGAATCCGACAGCTAACTTCGCCGGCGTCCTGAGAGAGGTATGCAGTTGACCCAGACGGTTACGTCCGGGCGCCGTCGCGCGTCCGACGATCGGGCGCACCACCAGTCGGTTCCGCACAGCTTTGCCCCCGCCCTCCCGAGCCGCCGGTCGCTCCGCGTCGGGACGTACGAGGCCCGACCTGCCGTCAGGACCCCCGCGGCCCGCGTGGCCCCCGCCGACACGCGCGCCACGATCGTGACCCATGCTGCGCCCGGCATCGAAGCCGCGCCCGCTTCCGTTGCTGCCCACGTTGCCGTTGCTGAGCCCGTTGCCGTTGCTGCGCCTGCTCCCGTCGCGGCCGTTACCGCCCGCGTGGCCGTTCCAGGCCTCCCGACGGCTCCTGCTCGCGCGCCCATGGCTGCCTCCTCCGCCGGTGGCGCGGCCCCCACCCGCGCCGGTCGACGGGCCGCGACTCCGGCTGGTCCTCCTGCGGCATCCGCCGTCGAAGCCTCGAGCCGGGTTGCAGCACCACGACCGCCCGTGTCGGTTCCGCCCGTCACCGTGCGTGCCCTTCCGGTGCCCGCCCCCTCCGAGCGCCTGCTCAGCCGCCGGGAGATCCGTGAACAGGAGAGGGCCGCGCGCGAGGCAGCCGAAGCCGTGCTCCTGCACTCCGAGAGCCTGGCGTCCGAACGGGTCGAGGTCGCCGTCGTAGAGCCGAGGCGCCCACCGGTCGAGGTTTCAGCCACCGAACCCACACCGGCACCACGGGCGGACGACGTCGACGGCGCTGTCCCGGCGACGCGCCGGAGCGCCCGCCAGCCCTCTGCCGCCGTGCGCCCGCACCAGGGCACACGGCGACGCGCGGCAGTCCGCCCGACGGCAGTCCGCCGCGCCGCAGCCCGCACCACGCCGCTCACACGACTGCGGGACAACGCCGCGACCGCCGGCATCGTCCTCGCTTCCGCCGGTCTGGTCATGGGTGCCGTGGCTCCCTCGACGACGGCCGCGGCCACGGGCAGCAGTGCCACGGCCGCGGAAGCGCCCAGCGTTGCACTGGCCCCGGGTGTCGCTCCTGCTGTCACTGCGCCTGCCGAGGCGTCGGTGACGTTCGGCCTGGAGAGTGCAGGCCCGGCGACCGAGGGCATCGCTCCGAGCATCGCCAGCGCGAGGGCCCTCTCGAGCTCGCTGACCCCGGCAGCGAAGGAACGCAAGGCGTTCGACGTTCCCGTGGCCAATCCCGTCGTGGCTTCGACCTTCGGATACCGGGTCAACCCCATGGGTGGCTACGGCTCGGAACTCCATACCGGCCTGGACTACGCCAGCGCGTGCGGTACGCCCGTCATGGCAGCCGATGCGGGAACCGTCATCGACTCCGGCTGGCATGCCTACGGAGGAGGCCAGCGCATCGTCGTCGATCACGGCGACGGCATGAAGACCACCTACAACCACATGAGCGTGCTCGAGGTACCGGCCGGTACCCAGGTGCACCGTGGCGAGGTCCTCGGCGCGGTCGGCAGCACCGGGAACTCCACCGGTTGCCACCTGCACTTCGAGGTCATGGTGAACGACGAAAAGGTCGATCCGCAGCCCTGGCTCTAGCCCGGGCGAACCCGGCATCGCGCTGCACCCGACGGTGAGCACGCGGCCATGGCGGACGCCGGTACCGCGCAGGAGCGATCCGAGAAGGCGCCCCGGCGCCTGTCAGGGCAACGGTTCGCTGACGACGGCGGGATCCTTGTACCCGAGGGGCATCCTCAACCGGAGTGACTCGGGCTTCATCTCGAACGCCATGTGGGTCGCCTTGCCCAGCGGGTCGCCGTCGAGTTGAACCTCCAGCGGTTCGTGCAGGGTGACCTCGGCGGTACGGCACTGGAAGTACTCGAGCGACGGGTCCTTGCCCTTGCCCTTCCCCCGCGCGACGAGCTTGCCGGCGACGGCCAGCCAGCCCAGCCTGCCCTTCGGGGCGACCGTCATGAGGTCCATCAGGCCGTCGTCGATCTTCGCACCGGGGAAGATCTCCAGACCGCCCATGATCTTTCCGCAGTTGCCACCCATGACGCTGCGCAGGCGGCGGACGAAGGGCTTTCCGCCGTCGACCGAGATGGTGGTCCGCGCAGGCCTGCCCGGCAGGTTCCGGATGCCCGCGTCCACGTAGGCGAGCCAGCCCACCTTGTCCTTCAGGTCGTCGCGCGTATCGGACATGATGGCGGCGTCGTAGCCGATGCCCGCCATGACGAGGAAGACGTGGGCGTCCTGTGCCCGGTCCACCGTCACGTGCACGACGTCGATGGTGCGTTCCGTCCCCCTGAACGCAGCCTCGACGGCGGCGTCCGGATCATCGACGGCGATGTCGAGGTTGCGGGCGAGCAGGTTTCCTGTCCCGAGCGGCACGATGGCCATCATGGTGCCGGTCTCCGCGAGCTCCTCGGCAACACACCTCACCGTACCGTCTCCGCCGGCCGCGATCACGAGATCGACGCCGGCGTCCAACGCCTGGCGTGCCTGGCCGTGCCCGGGGTCGTCCTCCGTGGTCTCGATGACCAGGGGTTCCTCCCAGCCGTCCTCCGCCGAGACGCGCCTGACAGCACCCTCGACATCGCCGGTGGTGGCCTTGATGGGGTTGATGATGAGCGCGGCGCGGCGACTGCCCGATCCGGCGTCGGCGGCCGTGGCGGGCGTTGCTTCGGGTGGTGCGTCGGTAGGCATGATGTCCTTCGTCCGGGTGTCAACGGGGGCCTCTGCCGAGCTTATCGCTGCGGGTGGCCGCCCTAGGGGTAATCTTTCGGACGTGACATTCACCCAGCGATACGTGGCACTCGGCGACTCCTTCACCGAAGGGGTGGGCGACTGGGACCCGGCATCGCCCAACGGTGTCCGCGGTTGGGCCGACCGCGTGGCCGAGCAGCTCATCCTCGCCGATCCGTCCTGGGGCTACGCCAACCTGGCGATCCGCGGCCGGAAGATGCGCCAGATCCTCGACGAGCAGGTCGACGCCGCCCTGCTGCTGGAGCCGACGCTCGTCACGATCTATGCCGGCGCCAACGACATCCTCCGCCCGCGCATCGACATCGACCGCCTGATGGGGCACTACGACGAAGGCGTCGGCAGGCTCCGCGAGGCGGGCGTCGACGTCGTGCTGTTCACGGGGTTCGACGCGTCGGGGTCGGCCGTGTTCGGCAAGACCCGGGGCCGCACGGCGGTCTACAACGAGTGGGTGCGCGAGATCGCCGACACGAGGGCCGCCACCGTCGTCGACTACTGGCGCCTGCGCGAGTTCCAGGACTGGGGCTACTGGGATGTGGACCGGATGCACATGTCGGCGGCCGGTCACACGCTCATGGCCGCGCGGGTCCTCGAGGCCATGCAGGCATCGCACCGCATCGACCTGCCGGAACTCGGGGAGCGACCTGCCCTGAGACGCATGGAGCAACTGCGGGCCGACGCGCAGTGGGCGCGGGAGTACCTGACGCCGTGGGTCGGCAGGCGGCTGCGCGGTGTCTCGTCGGGCGATACCCTGACGCCGAAGTATCCGACGCCGACCCATCCGCGCCGGGTCACGACCAGCGCCTGAGGCTCCGGGCGAACGGGTAGCAGCCCGCCCTCACCACGATCTTCGGGACGTGCGCAAGCACGGGGCGCACAGCCTGGACCCCCGTCGGCGCAGGGAACCGATGTGCCAGAATGAGCGGATGGCGGCGCACTGGCTCACACCCGAGGAGCGGCGCGCGTGGCTGGCCCTCTATGCGCTGTCGTCACTCCTCCCGGCGAGCCTCGACGCCCATCTCTTCCGCGAGGCGCGCATCACCCTGTTCGACTACCACGTGCTGGCCATGCTCTCCGAGGCCGAGGATGCCCGCCTGCCCATGAGCGAACTGGCCGCGCGTTCGGCGGCATCCCTCTCACGCCTGAGTCACGTGGTCAAGAAGCTCGAGGTCCGCGGGTGGGTGGCCCGCGTACCCTCGTCGTCCGACGGGCGCGTGACCACCGCATCGCTCACGCCGGCCGGGCTCGAGATGCTGACGGAGCTGGCGGTGTCCCATGTCGCCCAGGTCCGCTCCACCGTCTTCGACGCGCTCGACGAACAGGACGTGACAGACCTCGATCGGGTCGGCCGGAAGATCCTGCGCGGCATGGACAGCGCCCACTGGATCCTCGCCGACGGCGAGGCGGCGGTGGAGGCCGACATCACGGGCGGGGCGCCGGCGCGGGGATCCGGTGCCGCCCTCGACGCCCCTGGTGCCGACCAGGCACCCGAGACCGGCGCATAGGCCCGGCAGGACAGGAGGGCGCATGACCCAGACACACTCCCGGCCACACTCGCGGCACGAGCCCCGGATCCTCGCCATCGTCCTGGCGGGAGGGTCGGGCGGACGCCTCGGGGCGCTGACCAATCACCGGGCCAAGCCGGCCATGCCGCTGGGCGGCAGCTTCCGGCTGATCGACGTCCCCCTGTCCAACCTGCACCACAGCGGGATCTCCGACGTCTGGATCATGGAGCAGTACCAGCCCAAGACCATCAACGACCACCTCCGCAACGGCCGGCCCTGGGACCTCGACCGCACGCGCGGCGGACTGCTGGTGCTGCCCCCCTTCAGCGGCCACGAGGGCGAGGGCTTCGCCGAGGGCAACGCGGACGGGCTCCTCCGCCAGGCATCCTTCATCCGGGACTTCGCGCCGGACCTCGTGCTGGTGCTGAGTTCGGACCACCTGTACCGGCTCGACTATCGCGACGTCGTCGACACGCACGTCAGGACCGGCGCCGCCCTCACGATGGTCACGGTCGACTTCGACGGCGACGCGTCCAACCACGGCGTGGCGGACGTCGACGACGACGGGCGCGTCACCGGGTTCGCCTACAAGCCGGAGAACCCGCGAACCACCATCGTCGCCGCCGAGGTCTTCCTCTATACCGCCGCAAGCCTGCTCGACGCCCTCGAACGGTTGCAGGACGACCACGGCGGCCTCGGTGACTACGGCCACCACCTGGTTCCCCACCTCGTGGAGCAGGGCTCCGTGGTCGAGCACCGGCTCGAAGGGTACTGGCGTGATCTCGGCACCCCGGCCAACTACCTCCGCGCCCACCTCGACCTGCTCGACGGCAAGGGCCTGGAGCTCGCGGACCCGGCGTGGCCGATCCTCACCGAGCCTCCGCAGCTGGCCCCTGCGTTCATCGGCGATGGGTCCGTCATCGGCAATGCGCTGATCGCACCCGGCGCCGTGGTGCACGGCACGGTCCGCAGGAGCGTCATCGGATCCGGCGCAACGGTCGAGGCGGGGGCCGTCGTCGAGGACTCCGTCCTGCTGGACCGCGTGCGGGTCGCGGACGGCGGCTCCGTCAGGTACGCCGTCGTCGATTCGGGCGCCGTCGTGTCCGGAGCCCGCGAGGGTACGGGACCCGACGATCCCCTGATCGTCCCCAGGGACTGACGGACGCGCGACCGGCCGGTTTTGGTCAAGCAAGATACAGCCGGTAGTATGGTAAGGCGTTTGGCTGCGGCTGATGCTGCCCCGTCGTCAGGACGGGACGGAATTTGCCCAGCTACCCGTGACTACCTAGAATTTAAGGCTGTGTCGACCGCAAGGCCGTACCCAGCCTAATCTTCACCGTCTTCCCCGCGGCGAGGCGCTTCGGCAGGTTCTCACCCTGCCAGGTCAACCTCCGGAAAGCTGCAGTAATAACGGTGTCATTACTGGTGGCGGGACGCTCAACAAGTGATTCCGTCACGTTCATCTAATCTGGAGGAGAGTTATGGCAGCCCACTGCCAAGTGACCGGAGCCGAGCCCGGCTTTGGACACAGCATTTCGCACTCGCACCGCCGCAACAAGCGCCGGTTCGACCCCAACATTCAGAAGAAGCGCTACTACGTGCCTTCCCTGCGCCGCAACGTGACACTGCAGGTCTCCGCCCGTGGCATCAAGACGATTGATGTCCGTGGCATCGACGCTGTCGTGGCGTCCATCCTCGCGAGAGGAGTGAAGCTCTAATGGCAAAGGACAAAGACGTACGTCCGATCATCAAGCTGAAGTCCACCGCTGGTACGGGCTACACCTACGTGACACGCAAGAACCGTCGTAACGATCCGGACCGCATGGTCCTGATGAAGTACGACCCCAAGATCCGCAAGCACGTCGAATTCCGAGAGGAGCGCTAACCATGGCCAAGAAGTCAAAGATTGCTCGCAACGAGCAGCGCAAGGTCATCGTCGAGCGCTACGCAGCCAAGCGCCTCGAGCTGAAGAAGACTCTCGTCGACGAGAACGCCACCGATGAAGCACGCGAAGCAGCACGCCTCGGCCTGCAGAAGCTTCCCCGCAACGCTTCGCCGGTGCGCCTGCGCAACCGCGACCAGATCGACGGACGCCCGCGCGGAACGATCCAGAAGTTCGGGATCTCACGCATCCGGTTCCGTGACATGGCCCACCGCGGCGAACTGCCCGGCGTAACCAAGTCGAGCTGGTAACACCCTTCGGAGCGTCACGCTCCAGCAGCATCGTCCACCGCCCCTGGCGGTGACCGGAGAAGCCGGCAGCCCTCGGGCTGCCGGCTTCTCCGTCGTTCCGGCCCAGGCCGGCTCCGAGGGGATCCGCTCGGAGCCGATCCGGGCGGCGAACCGCCCCGAAAAGGCCGCGATTCTGCCGGAAAGCCGCGTAAACACGCGGAACAGGGCGCACTAGCTGATAGGTTTTCGGACAGAGGCTTTTCGTATACCGTGAAAAGCTCGTTCCGAAGAGTGACGTCCAGGAGGACCTAAAGTGGCTAAAAACCGTAGTGAACTTGTCGCCGAGGTAGCAGCGAAGGCTGACACCAGCCAGGCATCGGTCAACAGCGTCCTTGACGCTCTGTTCGACGTCTTTGCCGAGTCCATCGCCAAGGACGAGAAGATCACCATCCCCGGATGGCTCGCCGTCGAGCGCACCAGCCGCGCAGCGCGCACCGGCCGTAACCCCCAGACGGGTGAGACGATCCAGATCGCCGCCGGGCACAGCGTCAAGCTGACCGCAGGCTCCAAGCTGAAGGCTTCCGCCAAGTAGCTTCCAGATCCCCGGAGGGCCGCTGCCGTGACGGCAGCGGCCCTCCGTCTCGGATCGATGTCTCGCCCGAAGCAGGGACCTGTCCATGATTGGCCCTATTTCTACTCCGGGTAGAGAATGGTGTACGTGTCGACTACAGCGAAGCAACCCCGCAGCGCGCTTGCCGGCGCCGACCGGACCGGCGTCGGAAACGTCTGGCTGATCCTCGCGGGTGTCGTCGTCTTCGCGGCACTCGTCGTCGCGCTGTTCTACTCGGGCGCCGCCGCAGCTCGGCAACTCGGTGATCCGGGTGCCGTCACCCGGTGGGGGCTGCCCGTCGCGAAGGTCCTGAACAACACGGCCGCCGCCGCCACCATCGGCGCCCTCGTCTTCGCCGTGGTCATGCTGCCGCGGCATGTAGCGGGCAAGGGCCGCACCCCCAAGCCGGATGCGGCCGAGCACCCCGCCTTCTCCCGAGTATTGCTGCTCGCCGCCGTCTCCGCCGTCGCCTGGACGCTGGGCGCGCTCGGCGTCATGGTCTTCACCTACTCGGACGCGGCGGGCCTGCCGCTGAGCACCGACCCCGCCTACACCCAGGGGCTGGCGGCGTTCCTCACCGACTTCTCGACGGGACGTGCCTGGCTGGTGACGTCCATCGTCTCGGCCGTGCTCGCCACGATCCTCTTCGGTGTCCGGTCGCAGACGGGCCTCGCTCTCACGATGGTGCTCGCGCTCCTGAATCTCCTACCGATGGCGCTGATCGGGCATTCCGCCAGCGGTGACGACCACAACGCAGCGGTCAACTCCATCGCACTGCACCTCGTCGGCGTGTGTCTCTGGGTGGGCGGCATCATCTCCCTCGCCGTCGTCGGCGGCACTCTCGGCAATCAGACGCTGCCGGTACTCAAGCGCTTCTCGGCCCTGGCGGGGTTCGCCTTTTTCCTCGTCGTGGCCTCCGGCGTGGTGAACGCGAGCCTCCGCATCACCGACCTGGCTCAGCTGAGCTCGCAGTGGGGGCTGCTCGTCACCTTCAAGACCATCGCCACGCTCCTGCTCGGCGGCGTCGGCTGGATGCACCGGCAGTGGATCATCCCGCAATTGGAGGCAACCAACGGCACGGCGGCCTCCAAGCACTCCGCACGTCGCGTGCTCTGGCAGCTCATCGCCGTAGAACTGGTCATCATGGCTGCCGTCTCCGGCGTGGCCGGCGCCCTCGGTCGCACTGCGCCGCCCCGGGCCGAGGAGTTGCCCACCGAGGCCGATCCCGCCCGCATCCTCACCGGATACGACCTCCCGCCCGAACCCACCGCCGCCCGGTGGCTCACGGAATGGCGCCCCGACTGGCTGTGGATCACCGTCGCCGTGACTCTCGGCGTCGCGTACGTCCTCGGGGTGATGAAGCTCCGCCGCCGTGGCGATGCGTGGTCGCTCCTGCGGCTCGCCAGCTGGGTCGTCGGCCTGGTGCTGCTGACCTACTTCACGTCCGGAGCGCCGGCGATCTACGGGATGGTGCTCTTCAGCGCGCACATGATCGACCACATGGCGCTGACCATGGTGGTGCCGCTGTTCCTCATCCTCGGCGCACCCGTCACGCTGGCCCTCAAGGCCCTTGCCGCGCGACGTGACGGCAGCCGCGGCCTGCGCGAGTGGATCCTCGTCATCGTGCACTCGTGGCCCTCACGCATCATCACGCATCCGCTGTTCGCGGCGGGCAACTTCGTGGCGTCGATCATCGTGTTCTACTACTCGCCGCTGTTCGGATTCGCCCTGCGCGAGCACGTCGGCCACGAGCTGATGATCACGCACTTCCTCATCACGGGCTACATCTTCGTGCTCTCGATGATCGGTTCCGACCCCGTGCCGCTGCGCGCTCCGTACCCCCTGCGCATCCTGCTGCTCTTCGCGACCATGGCCTTCCACGCCTTCTTCGGCGTCACCCTCATGGGGTCGACGTCGTTGCTGGAAGCGTCCTGGTTCGGGAACATGGGCCGCGAGTGGGGCGTTTCGGCCCTGGCCGACCAGCAGGTGGGCGGCGCCGTCACATGGGGAGTCGGTGAGCTGCCGACGTTGCTGCTGGCCATCGGAGTCGCAATCATGTGGTCCCGATCGGACGCCCGCGAGACCAAGCGCAAGGACCGGGCAGCCGACAGGAATAATGACGCCGACCTCACGGCTTACAACAGCATGTTCGCCGACCTCGCCGCGCGCGACGCCGGACCCCGCCGTTCCGGGCAGCAGCCCACGGCGCGGGTGACCACCACCGCAGGAGACGATGAATGACCGAGACCACCACGCGCACCGGATACCGCGTGCGCGGCTCAGCGCTGACCGGCCGTAACTGGCTCAACACCGGCGGGAGGCAGCTGCAGCTCGAGGACCTCCGCGGGAAGATCGTGATCCTCGACTTCTGGACGTTCTGCTGCATCAACTGCCTCCACGTCCTCGACGAGCTGCGCCCCCTCGAGGAGCAGTACTCGGACGTCCTCGTCACGGTCGGCGTGCACTCGCCCAAGTTCGAGCACGAGGCCGATCCCGTGGCACTGGCCGCCGCCGTCGAACGCTACGACATCCACCATCCCGTCCTCGACGACCCCGAGCTGACCACGTGGCAGGCCTACACGGCCCGCGCATGGCCGACGCTCGTCGTCATCGACCCCGAGGGCTACATCGTGGCGCACCTCTCCGGCGAGGGGCATGCCGCAGGGCTGACCTCGCTCGTGGAGGAACTGGTGGCCGAGCACGAAGCCAAGGGCACGCTGCACCGCGGGGACGGCCCCTACGTCCCCGCGGAGAGCACGGCCGGCGACCTCAAGTTCCCCGGCAAGCTCCTCGCGCTGCCCGCAACCGGCACCTTCCTCGCAGGTGATACGGGGCACCACCGGCTGGTAGAGCTCGAGGCCGACCTCGTCACGGTGCGCCGCACCATCGGGTCCGGCACGAAGGGGCACCGCGACGGAAGCCCCGACGAGGCGCAGTTCAACGAGCCTCAGGGCGTCGCACTGCTGCCTGCCGAGCTGGCTTCGGAGGTCGGATACGACGTCGTCGTCGCCGACTCGGTGAACCACCGACTGCGCGGCGTCTCCCTTGCGACCGGCGAGGTGCGCACGCTCGCAGGCAACGGCACACAGCGCTTGCTCGACGCCGGGAACCACACGAAGATCGGGCGGCAGGAGAACTCCTACGACATCGGAACGGAGAGCGGGACACCGCGCCTCACCGAGACTCAACTCGGTACGGATGCGCTCAACGTGTCGCTGTCCTCCCCCTGGGACGTGCTGTACTCGTCCGTGCTGGAGAGTGTGGTGATCGCCATGGCGGGGACGCACCAGATCTTCAGCTACGACCCCCGCACCCACGCCGTGGAGGTGATCGCCGGCACCGGCCTCGAGGGGCTGCTCGACGGCGATGCATCCGCCGCCTGGTTCGCCCAGTCCTCCGGGCTGGCGGAGGACGCGAACGGCACCCTCTGGGTCGCGGACTCCGAGACGTCCTCGGTGCGGCTCCTGTCCTTCATCGAGGTGAACGGGAGCAGGAAGGTGCAGGTGCAGACCGCCATCGGCACCGGGCTGTTCGACTTCGGCTTCCGGGACGGCGATGCCGACCAGGCGCGCCTGCAGCACCCTCTCGGCGTGGCAGCACTTCCGGACGGCTCCATCGCGATCGCCGACACCTACAACGGTGCCGTCCGCCGGTACGACCCCGCGACGCGCCAGGTATCCACATTGCTCCGTGGCCTCTCCGAGCCGTCGGACGTGCTCGTCGACATGACGCCCGTGGCCGATGGCGGCGATCCGCTGCTCATCGTCGTCGAGACCAACCGGCACCAGCTCGTCAGGGTGCCGCTGCCCAAGGAAGCACTCGCGGTCGACGAGGGAGCGTCCCAGACGCAGCGGCCGAAGACGCCGATGTCCGCCGGGCCGGTAGCCCTGACGGTCCGGTTCACTGCGCCGAAGGGCCAGAAGCTCGATGACCGCTGGGGGGATCCGACCCAGCTGAAGATCAGCGCTTCACCTCAATCCCTCCTGGTCTCGGGCGGCGGTACGTCCACGGGCCTGACGCGGGAGCTGGTCCTCTCGCCGGAGGCGGGCGACGGCGTCCTGCACATCACCGCACGGGCGGCGTCCTGCGACGGCGAGCCGGGCGGGGAGATTCCGGACCATGCCGCCTGCCACCTGTACCAGCAGGATTGGGGCATCCCCGTGTCCGTCACCGGCGACGGCGACACCGCCCTGACGCTGGACCTGCGCGGACTCGACTGACGGGTACTGACGGGTACTGACGGGTACAGAACGGTACCGCCGGTCCTGCACTCCGGCTCCGAAGGGCACCGGTCTCCGCCGGTGCCCTTGGTGCGTCCGGCCTCCACTGCCGGGCTGCTCGCAGGAATAGACCCTCCGCAGGCGGGCTTGTGCCGAGTATGGCGATCGATGACACGACAGCAGTGGACGGACAGAAGACGGCGCTCGTAGCGGGGGCCACGGGTATCGCAGGATCGGCACTCGTCGAGAGGCTGGCCCTCGAGGGCTGGACGGTCCTGGCACTCTCCCGTCGACCGGGAGCGGAGCGCGACGGCGTTCGGTGGTTGTCCGCGGACCTGACGTCGGTCGAATCGCTGGCCGCCGCACTGCACCAGGAGAACCCCTCGCACGTCTTCTTCACGGCGTGGTCGCGCCGAGAGTCCGAAGAGGAGAACATCGCGGTCAACGCGGGCATGCTCCGTGACCTGCTCGTTGCGCTGCGCGGCAAGGACGTGGCCCACGTGGCACTCATGACGGGGCTCAAGCACTACCTCGGACCGTTCGAAGCGTACGCAGCCGGGCGAATGGCCGACACACCGTTCCACGAGGAGGAACCGCGGCTGCCGATCCGCAACTTCTACTATGCGCAGGAGGACGAGCTCTGGGCTGCCGCAGCCGGGCAGGGCTTCTCGTGGTCGGTGCACCGGGCGCACACGGTCATCGGTCATGCCGTCGGCAATGCGATGAACATGGGCCTCACGCTGGCCACCCAGGCAACGCTGTGCAGGGAAGCGGGCGAGCCCTTCGTGTTCCCCGGCTCGGAGACCCAGTGGAACGGCCTGACCGACATGACGGACGCCGGGCTCCTGGCCGAACACATGCTGTGGGCATCGACCGCGCCCGCCGCAGCTGATGAGGCGTTCAACATCGTGAACGGGGATGTCTTCCGGTGGCGCTGGATGTGGCCCAGGCTGGCGGCGTACTTCGGCGTCGAATGGGAAGGCTTCGCGACGGCACCCCGTCCGCTCGAGCAGGCTATGGCGGGCACCGAGGACCGGTGGAGGGAACTCGCGCAGCGCCACGGGCTCGCTGAGCCGAACCTCGACCGGATGGCGTCCTGGTGGCACACCGACAGCGATCTCGGGCGCGACATCGAAGTGGTGACCGATATGGGCAAGAGCCGCGACGCCGGGTTCACCGGATACCGACGGACCTACGATGCGATCGTCACGCTGTTCGACCGCTACCGCGCGGAGAACCTCATTCCCTGACGGTATCCGGCACCCGAAGCACGACGCCCGGCGTCGACCGCTACCGGTACCGCACCACCGGGGTCACCGTGATCGCGTCCTCGGTGACCACGAGGTCGGCCTCGAACTCGAATGGGACGGCCTCCGAGACGTCCCGGACGGCACCCGAGAAGAAGTCCCGGAGCCGGGTCTCTATGCGGGCGGATCCGCGGAGAGTCGCGAGATACCACCCGCCGTTGCCGGGAGAGATGGTGGCGGTCGGGTACTCCGCGATCGACCACGAGATGTCGCCGGCCAGACGCTCGTTCGTCGGGTAGTTGAACGGGCAGTTGGTCGGTTGGAAGACGGTCTGCTCCGCGCAGCCGTCCAGGAACGCGTGCAGCTGATCGTCGACGGCCCGGGTGAGTTCCGGCGTCGCCTCCGTCGCCAGTGCCAGGGGAGGCGGAGGATTCTCGCGGCTGGTGATCGTCGCGTGCCTCGCGGGCGCCGAGAAGTACCTGCCCTCGTACTCGGCGGTGAGTGCGGTCGGGTAGAGGGCCGCGAGGGCGGCTCTGCCGTCGGGAAGCCCTACGTCGACGCCGTTCACGGCGGCCACGACGCTGTTCAGCGCGGATACCTCGACGGTCGGGAGGACGGTCGGCTCGAACTGCCAGACGTTGAAGAAGCCCCACTCGGTCCCGGTCCGCTGCAGGGGGAAGACGGTGCTCGTCGCGACGCCGTCGACCGTGTAGGTCACGGGCACCTCGACCCGGTCCCCGCCGGTGCCCCGTGCTTCGCCCACCTCGAGGTCCTCGAGCGGATTACTGCCCCGGCTCAGGGCCTCACCGTCCAGCAGGGTCGGGTTGGCACCGTCCGGGACGGAGGCGTTGAGGAGGCCGAGGGCCTTCTCCCCGTCGCCGTCACGCATTGCGTCGAGGTACAGGCGCACCTGGTGTTCCGGGCTGTAGAGCTGCCCGTTGAGGACGGACACGGTCGCGATGAAGCCGGCGACGACCAGCATGAGGCCGAGCAGCCACGCCGCCAGGACCTTCACTACGGAGGTGGTTTGCACATCTCAACCGTACCGGCTGTGCCTTCCTCAGCCGGGCAGGAAGCCGAGGAGGACCCCGACGACGGTGCAGGCGAGGCCGACGGCGGCGACCGCCCGCGTCCCCCGGTAGGGCGGCTGGAGGGACCAGTGGGCGGGGCTGCGCGCGTGGTAGTAGATCGAGACCTCCTCCCCGGGCAGGGGCGGAGGGGTAGCGGGATGGTTCTTCCGACGTCGGACCTCGCTGGACCACAGCGCCTCGACGATGCGGTACCGGTGGTCGTGCCAACGGAGGTAGGGATGGCCCTCGTGCTCGAAGGTGATCGCCTGGGTCCTGGTCCAGGAGCCGTAGACCAGCCGGATCACCAGGGCGGCGATGAGCAGCCCCAGGCCAAGCGCCGTGAGGGTGGAGCTCACGATCTCGATCACGATCATCGGGTGACCTCATCCGCCGGCTGCAGTCCCGGCCCTCCCGCTACCACCGGCGCTTGCGGCGGCCCGTCCCGAAGAGCCCGCGCGCCAGTTCCTTCCCGATGACGCCGGCGGCCTTGAGTGCGAGGTCGGCCATCTCATTGTTGTCCGGGCCGCGTCGCCTGTCCTTCGTGCTGGGGCGGTCGCTCCGGTCGCTCCGGTCGCTCCGCGAGGGCGGGGAGGGCACGCCGAGGATGTCCTCCTCGATACGGCGCGCTTCGGCGTCGCGCTCCTCGGGAACCGGGGCGGGGGCGGGCGCCGTCGTGCCGGCGGAGACCGGGCCTCGCGCTTCCGGGGATGGACGGCGCCCGGTGAGCTCCTCGTAGGCGGAGTGGCTGTCGATCGGCGTGCTGTACCGATCGAGGAGGGGCGACGAGGCGACGACTGCGGGGATTGTTCCTTCCGGCGCCCGCCCCATGGTGGACTCGGGGGAGCGAAGGCGCGTCCAGGCGACCGGACTCGGGGCGCCACGCTCGTTCATGACGGTCACGACCGCTTCGCCGATGCCTGCGGAGGTCAGGACCTCCTCGAGGTCGTAGGGGCTCATGGGGAAGGTGGAGACGGTCGCGCGGAGGGCCTTGGCGTCGTCGGGCGTGAAGGCGCGCAGTGCGTGCTGCACCCTGTTGGCGAGCTGCCCCAGAACCTCGCCCGGAATGTCCTTCGGTGTCTGCGTGACGAAGAAGATACCGACGCCCTTGGACCTGATGAGCCGCACGGTCGCCTGGATGGACTCCCGGAAGGCCTTCGAGGATCCCGTGAACAGCAGGTGTGCTTCATCGAGGAAGAAGACGAGACGCGGTTTGTCGAGATCGCCGACCTCCGGCAATTCGGCGAACAGGTCGGCTAGGAGCCACATCAGGAACGTGGAGAACAGCCGGGGCTTCTGCTGCACCGTGACGAGCTCGAGCGAGGTGATGATGCCCCGGCCGTCGGAGGCCGTCCTGAGCAGGTCCGCCGTATCGAACTCCGGCTCGCCGAAGAAGGCGTCCATACCCTGTGCCTCGAGGGTGACCAATTCGCGCAGGATGACGCCAGCCGTCGCCTTGGACAGGCCGCCGAGCTCCGCGAGCGCGTCCTTGCCCTCGTCGGAGGTGAGGAATCCGATCGCTGCCCGCAGATCGGCGAGGTTGTAGAGCTCCAATCCGTTCTTGTCCGCATAGTGGAAGACGAGGTGGAGGCTCGATTCCTGCGTCTCGTTCAGGTCCATGACGCGGCTGAGCAGCAGGGGTCCGAACGAGGTGATGGTGGCACGCACCGGAATGCCGTCGCCGTCGCCGCCGAGAGTAAGGAACTCCACCGGGAAACCGGTCGGCGTCCAGTCCTGGCCGACGCCCGCGGTGCGCTTGGCCAGCCGCTCCGACGCCGTCCCCGGCGAGGTGAGCCCCGTGAGGTCACCCTTGATGTCGGACAGGAAGACCGGCACTCCCTGCGCGGAGAGCTGCTCCGCCAGGACCTGCAGCGTCACGGTCTTGCCGGTACCGGTCGCACCCGCGATCAGCCCGTGGCGGTTCATCATCGCGAGGGGCAGGCGCACCTGCGCGTCGGTGTGCAGTGTTCCGTCCACGAGGGCCGCCCCGAGGTGGAGGGTGGGTCCGTCGAAGACGTATCCGGAAGTGATGTCGGCGACCTGGGCGGCGCCGTCGTGATCGACCATAGGGCCACACTACACAGCAGGACCGGCACCCTCCTGGGTGCCGGTCCCGTGCTGGATGTCCCGCCCGGAGGAGCGGGCGCTGCGATACCGTCAGCCGGCGGCGTGCTTCCCGCCGGCAGCAGTGGCTCCACCGGACGCGCCCGCTCCGGCGTCGACCGTGCCGGTTGTGGCGCGGTTCGGGGTGCCGCTGCTGAAGCCGCTGCCGTTGCCGTTGCCGTCCAGGTCCGCCTGCTGGGCAGTCGCGATCTCCTCGGCGCGCTCCTCGTTGGCCTCCCGGGTGAGTTCGGCGCCCGCCTCGGCGTCGCGCGTGAGGTTCTCGCCCGACTCCGCGTCGAACAGGTGGAGCTTGCGCGTGTCGAGCCAGAGCTCCGCCTCGCGGCCACCGCGGATCCGGCTCGCTGCATCGAGGGTGACGACGACCTGCGGGCGGAGTTCGTCCGCGTCCATCTCCCGCGCCAGGTTGTCGAGGAGCTCGCGCATCTCCGGTGCAGGATCGAAGTTGATGTAGCCGTACTGCTCGTTGCCGAGCCATTCGGTGTGCGTCAGGGTCGCCGTGAAGGTTGATCCGTTCGAGCGCTTGTGGTCCTCCACCAGCTTCGCGTCCTCGAAGAACTCCGGGCGGACGCCGACCAGGACCACCTTCTTCCCCGAGGCCTTCCGCGCCTTGTCGGCCGGGATCTCGATGGCGCCGAGGGCCGTCTGCAGGACGTTGCCCTCCAGCGTCGCGGGCAGGAAGTTCATCGACGGCGAACCGATGAAGCCGGCGACGAAGAGGTTCACGGGCTGCTCGTAGAGCTCGCGGGGCGAGGCGATCTGCTGGAGCTCGCCCTTCTTCAGTACGGCCACGCGGTCACCGAGGGTCATGGCTTCCGTCTGGTCGTGCGTGACGTAGATCGAGGTGACGCCGAGGCGGCGCTGCATCTGCGAGATCTCCGAGCGCATCTGGCCACGGAGCTTGGCGTCCAGGTTCGAGAGCGGCTCGTCGAAGAGGAACGCGTCGGCCTGGCGCACGATCGCGCGACCCATGGCAACGCGCTGCCGCTGACCACCGGAGAGGTTGGCGGGCTTGCGCTGCAGGTGGTCCGTGAGCTCGAGCGTCGCGGCCGCCTCGGTGACCAGCTTGTTCACCTGGTCCTCCGAGTGCTTGCCCTTGGCCAGGCGCAGCGGGAACGCGATGTTCTCGTACACGGTCAGGTGCGGGTACAGCGCGTAGTTCTGGAACACCATCGCCAGGTTGCGGTCGCGGGGTGCCTTGTCGTTCACGCGCTGGCCGTTGATCAGGAGGTCGCCGTCCGTGATGTCCTCCAAGCCCACGATCATGCGCAGGAGCGTGGACTTCCCACAGCCCGACGGGCCGACGAGGATGATGAACTCGCCGTCCGCGATGTCGATGCTGACGTCGTTCACGGCGGGGAAACCGTCGCCGTACTTTTTGACCAGGTGGTTGAGGGTGATTGAAGCCATGGTGCGGATCCTTTACTTGAACCGGGGGCGTTAGCCCTTGACGGCGCCCGAGGTCAGGCCTGAGACGATCTGGCGTTGGAAGAGCAGGACGAGGAGGACGATCGGGATGGTGACGATGATCGCGGCCGCCGAGATCGCACCGGTGGGCGCTTCGAACTGTGACGCACCCGTGAAGAACGCGAGCGCCGCGGGAACCGGCCGCGCCGCCTCGGTCGACGTGAGGGAGATGCCGTACACGAAGTCGTTCCATGCGATGAAGAAGGCGATGATCGCGGTCGTGAAGACCCCGGGAGCGGCCAGCGGCACGATCGCCTTCCGGAACGCCTGCCACGTCGTCGCCCCGTCAACCTGGGCGGCCTGCTCGAGCTCCCACGGGATCTGGCGGAAGAACGCCGCGAGGGTCCAGATGGAGATCGGGAGGGTGAGGGAGAGGTAGGGGATGATGAGCCCGAGCCAGGTGTCGTAGAGGCCGATCGTGCGCCAGAGGTTGAACAGCGGCGTCACGATCGAGATGACCGGGAAGATCGAGACCGCCAGCGCGGTGGTCAGGACCAGCTTCTTGCCGGGGAAGTCGAGCCGCGCGATCGCATAGGCGCACAGCGTGGCCAGCACGACGGCGATGAACGTGGCGATCAGCGAGATGCCGATCGAGTTGCGCAGGGCCGAGAGGAACAGGCCCTGGGCGTCGCCGACCAGGATCTGCTCGTAGTTGCTCGTCGTGGCCGTGCCCGACGACGGCAGGAACTTGCCGCTCGTCAGGTCGCTCGGTGTCTTGAAGGAGGTGGCGAGGATCGAGACGACGGGGAACAGTGCGTAGATGAGGACGAGGATCGTGGCGATGGCCCACAGGACCTTGTTCCTGGTGCTGGTGTTCGTCATTACTTTCCTCCCTGCGATCCGGCAAGATCGACTTTGAACAGCTTGATCGCCACGAAGCAGATCAGCAGGACGCACAGGAACAGGAGCACGGAGACGGCCGAGCCGAGGCCGATCTCGAGCCTGCTGATCGACTGGCGGTAGGCGAGGAGTGACAGCACTTCAGTGCCGTAGGCGCCGTTGGTCATGATGAAGACGTTGTCGAAGATGCGGAAGGCGTCCAGTGCCCTGAAGAGGACGGCGACCATGATCGCGGCCTTCATGTTGGGGATGATGACCTTGCGCATCTGCTCCCACCAGGTGGCGCCGTCGACCTTCGCCGCTTCGCTGAGTTCATCGGGCACCTGCGCGAGGCCCGCGAGCAGGAGCAGCGAGATGAACGGGGTGGTCTTCCAGATCTCGGAGGCCATGATGACGAAGAGGGCCGTGGGGCCCTGCGCGAACCAGTTCAGGTCCTCGTCGATCCCCGGGAGCCAGCTGAACCAGCTGTTGACGTACCCCGAGCTGATGTCGAACGCGTAGAACCACGCGAACGCCGACACCACGGTGATGATGCCGTACGGGACGAGGATCGCGGTGCGCAGCAGTCCGCGGACGGACTTCAGGGCCTTGTGCATCACGAGGGCGAGGGCGAAACCGAGGACGAGTTCCACGGCCACGGTGACGATCGTGATGAGGACCGTCGTCCAGAGGTCCGACCACCACACGGGATCGGAGAGGATCACGGCGTAGTTCCCGAGGCCGATGAACTCACGCTCACTGGGAGCGGTGAGGCGGAAGCGGAACAGCGATTCGTAAATGGCCTGCAGGATCGGGTAAAGGGTCACCAGCAGCATGATGATGAAGGCCGGACCGGCGAGTATCCAGCCGAGGCGACGCTCTGCCCGCGCCCGGTCGCTGTACTGCTTCGGTGCTTTCCTGGTCTTGCCGTTGGTTTTCTGGTTGGCTGCGTCGAGGCGCGGACCGGGTTCGCCGGACGACGCCGTCGTCGTCTTGGCCGGAATGGCGGAGGTCACAGGAGTTGCTCCCCTCTGAGGACCGAAGTGATGAAGGTGCTCGAGGACCCCGGGGTGCTTTCGGGGTCGACGGCGGCAGGTGGCGCCCAGGTCTGCTGGATGCCGGTGGAGACCTCGTTGTAGAACGGGGTCTGCGGACGGGGTGCTGCGAGCTGGAGCGAGTCCCTGATGGTCTCGGCCATCGGGAAGGACTCCTCGATGCGGGGGTCCTCGTAGGCCTCCGTGTTGGACGGCGGGTTGCCGTTGGTCACGAAGTACTCCGACTGGTTCTCCACCGCGACGATGCACTCGATCGCCTCGTAGGCGAGTTCGGGGTTGTCGCTTTCCGCGCCGACACCGAGGTTGATGCCACCGAGCGGGGGAGCGGACTCCTGGTCCTCGGTCATCCGGGGGAAGATGCCCCACCCGAGGTCGTCGAGGACCTCCTGGTCGAGTGTGCCGGCTTCGACGGCGGCCGTCGTGGCCGGCCAGACGAACGGGTAGTTCACCATGAAGGAGCCCGAATCACCCTGGAAGGCGATGAGGGAGGCGTTCTCGTCCTGGGTGGGCAGCCCCGGGCCGCCCAGCCCGTCCTTCCCGATTGTCGAGATGACCCGGGCGGCCTCGGCGCCGGCCTCGGAATCGAGGCCCAGCTCGATGGTGTCGGCCGTGGCCTCGGGGTCGACGATGATGGATCCGCCCGCCGATTCGACGAGTGCGTTCACCCAGACGGTCATCGACTCGGCCTGCGCGCCCTGGACGCCCAGCGCCTTCTCCTGGCTCTTGGCGGCTTCCATGATCTGGTCCCAGGTGACGGGCTTGGTCATGTCCAGACCGGCTGCCTCGGCCACCGACTTCCGGTACCAGAGGATCTGCGTGTTGGCCCAGAAGGGAACCGTCACCAGTTCGTCCTTCCAGGTCGCGCCCGCGAGCGCGCCTTCGACGACGTTCTCCGAGGCACTCTCTGCGAGCTCCTCGGGAACCGGTGCCAGGAAGCCGGGCTCGGCCAGTTCGGGGATGAAGGGAGGATCGAGGCTCATGATGTCGAGCGATGTGTCCCCTGCTGCGAGGCGGCGCGCGAGCTGCTCCCGCTGCGAAGCGGCATCACTGGGAAGGAGCGACGTCTCGATGCTGTAGCGCCCACCGGACTCCTCGCTGCATTTCTGCGCGATCGCCGCCTGGCCGCCGGCATCCGGGTTGATGTACCAGGTCAGGCTGTTGTCCGCCTGCGCCGGTCCGCAACCACTCATGGCCAGCGTGCTCATCACGACGCCGGCCAGCACGGCGGCTTTCGGACGGCTCTTCGCACTGCGTGTTCTTCGACTAGTCGGCATTCGTACCGAGCCTCCACATCCTCGTAGACAACCCGGCTGACGGTTCGATCGAATCGACAGCCTAAGCAAGCTTGCTTTTTGACCCTAAGCCCTGCCGACCCAAACCGCTAGGCAGGGTGCTTACGATCCAGCAACAAGGAGGCAGCACGCCAGCAGTGCTAGGTGCACCGGGGCGGGCGGGGGGGGGGGGGGGGGGGGAGGGGGGGGGGGGGGGGGGGGGGGGGGGGGGGCGGGGGGGGGGGGGGGGGGGGGGGGGGGGGGGGGGAGGGGGGGGGGGGGGGGGGGGGGGGGGGGGGGGAGGGGGGGGGGGGGGGGGGGGGGGGGGGGGGG